>JBGUPS010000054.1:0-55767 GCA_045130395.1 Candidatus Cryptobacteroides sp. | reverse complement strand
AACCTTAAGGACGGACACCTTATCTATACGCGAAGAAAAACCGGCCGGCAAATCATTGTAAAGGTGACGCCGGCCATGCAGGAAATTCTGGACCGATACGCCCCGCAAAGCCGTGGTTATCTGTTCCCTTTTCTGGACGATAAGCTCTCCGCGCTGCAGAATTATGGCCGATATTGCTCTGCCCTCACGCAGTACAACCGGCGCCTGAAGAGGCTGGGTTTGTCTCTGACCTCCTACGTGGCCCGACACACCTGGGCCAGCGTAGCCTACCGGGAAGTGGGCAGTGCGGTATCGGTAATAAGCGCTGTTCTGGGCCATGGCTCCGAGCGCACCACCCGCATCTATCTGGCCGGACTGGACCAACGGGAAGTAGATGTTTTACAAGCGGAAGTGCAGAAAATGCTGACAGATGAGCCCAAAAAGAAAAAAAATTTGCCTCTTAGTAAGAGACAAACACCGAGTGGCAAAGTTATAGATTATCAAAGAAAAAAGCAAGCTTTCTTGGATTAAAAATCAGACTGTTTTTACCCTCCCTTAAACAAAAATCTTTCGCAAAAGCCTAATTATCAGGTTTTTACGAGGCTTTGTTTGTCTCTTACTAAGAGGCAGACTGAGTTAGGGGTAAATGAACAACTAATAAACAATACAAGCAATGAGTAAAAAAGAATGGTATGCTGCACCGGCTACAGAGGTGCTGGAATTAACCTCGGAGGGCGTTGTGTGTGCCTCCATGGGAGTAAGCAACAATGTTGAATTAGAAGAAGAAGATTGGTAGGAGAAACAGATTATGAAAAAGATTTTGAATTATTTTGTGTTCGGCGCAGTTGCCGTTATCTTCAGCGCCGCCCTGGCTTCTTGCCAGAAAGAGAGTGCCACCGACAAGACTTCGACCCCTGAGACTCCAGTAGCCCGGGTAATCCATGTGGATTTGAGCGCTAACGTAGCGGATACCAAAGCCAATTACAGTAATCCGAACGTGAACATTGAGGACGATGACCAGCTTTACGTTGCCCTTACCGGCCCGGAGAGCGCCTGGACCGCTACCGGTACCCTTACCTACGAAACCGACAAGTTTAGTGGCGACATCACCATTAATACCGGTTCCTACGAAGGCTCCGATCCCATCAAGGACGCCAAGGACCTCACAGCCACCTTCCTGCCTGATGGTTATGATACCGTAGGCTACCTGTCTGCTGCTGGTGTAGCCACTGCAGCCAATGCATTCTATGCCGGCGCCAAGGATGACGCTGTTCCTCAGCTGGTGCATCTCACGGCTTCCGTCACGAATGAAGCCGGTGTTGCCAAGTCTCCGCTGACGCTGGTTCCCCAGAATGCCGTGCTTTGCTACAGCATAGAGGCCAACAAGTTGGCCGCCGGAGCACACGACGTTTCTGTCTCCAATGGTACTAGCACCATCAGCGGCAGTGTCACGGCCGTTGCGGCCGCCGCCACCACCTTCGCCGTGGCTTTCCCGGCCAATGCCACCCCAACTGACTATACGCTAGGCGTTACCTGGTATGGGAAAATGGTTAAGGAAAATAAAACGCTCGCAGCCGGCCATGTGGTCAATATTTCCGTTTCGGCCCTCACTCCTTATGTCTTCAGTGTCTCCAGTACGTTAACCGTGAAATTCTCCCCAGGTAACCTGCAGGCCGTCTTCGCCAGCGCGGGCACCAGCTGCACATGGAAGTTCGCCGACCACCAGTGGGATTTCATCGGCGGTAGAACCGCCGGCGAATATCAACCAGAAACGGGCAACAACTTTATCAATGGCAACGGCTCCGTTTCTGCCGCAGGCACTGTAGATTACTTTGGCTGGAGCACCTCGGCAACTGTACTAGGCATCAATAATTCAGAAAATAAGAATGACTACGTCGGCGTCGGCGGCTTTGTCGATTGGGGCTCCAACGCTAGTGTCCAAGCCGGCATCGGTACTGGCTGGCGCACGCTGACCGGTGGTGACGATGGTGGTGAGTGGAAATACCTCCTGGAAACCCGCTCAGGCACCCTTTATTGCAAGGCGACCGTAAATAGTATAGTAGGCCTGGTTATTTTCCCTGACAGTTATTCGCATCCGGCGGGCGTTACCGCCGTTGCCAGCGCAAATACAGCCGAAGCGGCATTCAATACCAACTCATGGTCCGGAACTGCCTGGACCCTGATGGAAACCGCAGGTGCCGTGTTCCTGCCTGCGGCAGGTCGCCGCCTAGGCACGTCGGTCTACGCTGTGGGCGAACGCTGCAGCTACTGGTCAAGTACGCGACTTCCGACTAAAGAAACGAGCGGCTACTCCCTGACTGTTGATAATGCACAATTCATTATCGACGACGCCAGTATACACCGCGGGTTATCCGTGCGGCTTGTTAAGAACCAATAATTGCATTCTGGATAATTCCTGGACGTGTAGTATCCGGTCAGACGAATAGCTTCGTCATCAACGTTTGCATCTTAATAGCGCCCTTGCCATGGCGGAACTCCGCCCAAGGGCGCAAAGTTATTGAGTTCTAATCGTTAAACATAATGCATAAAGCCAAAAGCGTATTGATGCTAGTTTCCGTGCTTCTGCCCCTTTTCTCCTGCGCAGAAAAGAATCTCATAGGGCACGAGCCGATGGGCCCTGAGAAACAGGAGGCGGAGAGTTATGAGTATCGTTTCGCCCTTGATGAGAGCGGAACCAAGGCCACCCTGAACAACAGCGGCGTTTATTGGGAAAACGAGGACCACGTGGGGCTGTTCCTGGGGGGCGAACCCTCCGTGGCGGCCGACGTGGACGTAAACACAACGCCCAAGTCCATCGTTTACTCCTCCGGGTCACCCCTTCCCGAAGGAACCTTCGTTTACGCCTATTACCCCTACAGGACAGGCAATACCGACGTATCCGCCGCCCAAATCCTTTTTCCTGCCACCCAGCAGGGAGGGTCCGTATCGGCCATGCCCATGGCGGGCGTTCCCTTCCAGATCCAGGCCGGAGACAACGGGACCAAGGGGGCCGTCCATTTCCTGAATCTGGGCTCGGTCATCGACTTCCAGGTATATTCGGCCAGCTACGCCGGGGAAAGCATCCAGTCGGTCACCTTGACGGCCACCAGTGGTGATCACCCTGTTTGCGGCGAGGCTACGCTGGACCTGACCAACGTAGAGAACTCTTTGGCGCTAACCTGGCCCCTGTCACCCACGAGTCCATCCTCCGTAACGCTCACGCAGGCGGGTACCGTGGCTGCCACCAAGGTAGCGGCTGCCCTGACGCCGATGTACATGGTGGTGGCTCCCGGAACCTATTCCGGCATCATTTCCATCTTGACGGACAAGGCCACCTATACGCTTCCTTTCAATTCCCACGAATTCAAACGGAATGCCCTCTGGCATGTGGGCGTCAACCTGGAAGGGAGCAGCGTTACCCGTATGGGCGGGGTCTATAGCATTGAAAATGAAATGCTGGCAGCCTACCTGAATGATGTGGAGGCGAATCCTTATAACCCGGCAGACTATTCTTATACCTATATGTCTTCGACATACTATAGTGGCAACACGAACACGGCTAACCGGCTGGACTGGCCCAAGCCAGTGCCGGTAAGCTGGACCAATCCTCCCTCCGGGAATGCCTCCAAGGTGATCTATATTTACAACGACTCCGCCAGAGAAAATCTTGAATTATCAGTGAACGTAAGCAGTTCGGTCACGCAGGCAGAGGTGTACAACCTAATTCCTGGCCGCACATACTACTATTCGGTGAAGAATGACGGAGCGGAAATATCCCGGGGAAGTTTCAGTACCACGGGCCGACGGAGGATGATAAAGGTGGGAGACAGCCCTTATGGCGCGAGTTGTGCCAACAACTGCCGTGACTTCGGCGGTCAGAAGACCGCTAACGGAAAAACCATCAAATACGGCAAAATGTTTCGAGGGACCAATATGGATCAAACTACTGATGTTCAGAAGGATTTCTTACTCAACTACATGCATGTCGCCCTGGATGTGGATCTCCGGGGCAGCAGCGATCAAAATGATGCGCTGGAACTGGGCGAAATGCATACGACGCAGAGTTACTATGGTTGGGTGGAACTTTCCAATCCGGCTTCCATGAGTGCAACACTGACAAAGATTTTCGACGCCGTGGCAGCCGATAAGGTGCCCTATATACACTGCCGCATAGGGGCGGACCGTACGGGCTATGTTTGCATGCTCCTGGAAGCTCTCCTGGGCGTTCCACAGGGAGCATGCGACGTGGATTATGAACTCACATCCTTCTCCGGTGCCGTGGGAGGAGTACGCCTCCGTACAGGCGTAAACAATGTATACTACCGTACTAGAAATTCCACTGCTCAGGGCGTAGATTTCATCAACACCTTCTCCGGGACCACATTCCAGGACAAGGCTGTGAACTACGTGACAAATACTCTGGGGATTCCTATGGACAAAATCACCGCTTTCCAGAACAATATGCTGGAAGAAGCATACGCTGTGGATTCCTCCATGCAGGTAGGCAATGTGGAATTAGGAGAAGAGGATTGGTAGGAGGAACAGATTATGGAACAGACTCATATTAATATCCTGCGGGTCTACGAGGCCCCTGAGGTGAAAGTAATCACCCTTCATCCCGGCAATGTGATTCTAGTGGGCAGCCCCTACAATTCAGACTGGAACGAAACCTTCGACGAAGAAGAGGGTGATCTCAGTTAAGCCCCCACTTTAAACACAACCAGCTCTGCGTGAGCACCTTATAAGAAATCGTCTATGTCCTTCCCACATAGACGATTTCTCATATCTCCCGGATCATTCGCGCCTTGCATTTCACGGCGCAACCACGACCGCGTTGAACTGCTTATTTGTCAGGATTATTTAGCTGTGATTCCCGCCTTTAGTTGTTGAACAACTTCTATTGGCAGTTTTGTGTGTTTGGCAACCATGGAGACATCCAGACCGTCCGCGAGCATGCCAAGAGCAATCTCTCGAGAAGTTTCTGCCCTTCCTTCAGTTTTTCCTTTTTCCACACCATCGATGAAGCCGTCCTCATAATAGGCGGTACCTATGTCCAGTCTTTCTTCTTCGGTAATCATATTGCGGAAATATTTGGTCAGTTCTTCTTCCTCCGGAAAGCCAGGCATACGCGCCTCCTCTGCAATAGCAGCGTATCGTTTCCCCATATCTTCCGGTTTCCCTGCAAAGATACGCATATTTGCCAGAATATAAAACCAACTTTGCACAGGATCAAGCCCCTCGATTCCTGAGGCTTGTAAGCGGGGAAGCTCGCAGAAATAGATGGATAGCAGGTCGTTGTAGCGCTCGCCTGACGACTGTTCACAAAGCCCATATCGATACACCAACTGCTCGGTCTCATGGTGCATCTTGAAATCCATAAAACAAATCACATAGACTGGTTTCAAGGCCGAATAGGGCTCCCGGGGCTTGAGCTGACTATGTATCATGGAGGCACCATAGTACAGCATCCGGTTCTTGAACGACGTCTTCTTTTTCCGCTGCATCTCCACGATGAACTCCATCCCATCCTCCGTGTGACACAGCACATCCATGATAACATTTTTGTCATCCGGGCGCATCTTGTCAATCTCGTTGGGCAGTGGCAAACATAGAACAAGGTTTCTGGAAAACCTACAATCGGTTGAAAAAAAGTGTTGTTTCACATGATTTTTCTGCTGTTTCAACCGATTGGGATATTTTTCTGTATAACTTTCCAATAGTGGTCAGTTGTCCCAAGCACAGAAGAGAGGACGCCGCGTAAGGGGCAGAAGTGTTCATTCGTCGCAATATCTGTGCAGTTCGGAGGAAAAGGCGGGCGGGCCCTATAGGGATTTCGGCCCAAATTTTATAAATTTGCCTTGCTAACGAACACTATAGAAACTATGACCATCAACGTCCAGCTTCAGTATCATACCAACTGGGGAGAAAGCGTGCAATTGCGCATCGGCAAGCGCCGCATACCCATGGAATATTCCTTTGGCGGCCTTTGGCAGATCATGCTTACCGGCCGCGACCTCCATCACGGCGACGAATTCACCTACGAGGTGGTCCGCGACGGACAAGTGGTGAAGCGCGAGTGGCGCACGCACCATTTCAAGGCCCCGCAGGCCCAGAAGAACATCATCGTCCGTTCCCGCTGGATGTCCCGCCCGGCCAATTCGGCCTTTTATGCATCGGCCTTCAGCGATGTTATCTTCCGCCGTCCGTCGGGCATGTCGTTCCGCAAACCGCAGAGCCTGAACCCGGACCTGGGCAACGTGTGTATCCGCGTGGCCGCCCCGGAAGTCCGCAGTGACGAGTCTCTCGCCATCGTGGGCTCCGGTGCCGTGCTGGGCAAGTGGGACAAGGTCATTCTCCTTTCGGACGATGCTTTCCCGTGGTGGTTCATCACCCTGGACATCAACGAGCCCATGGAGTACAAGTTCGTGATCGTGGATACCAAGACCAAGGAAATCCGCCTGTGGGAAGAGGGCCCGAATCACTTCTTTGCGGAGGTTCCGCCCAAGAGTACGCAGCTCATCATTGCCGATTTGCAACCGCAGTTCCCCACGCAGCCTTGGCGCGGTGCCGGCGTGGCCGTTCCCGTGTTCTCGCTCCGCAGCGAGGACAGCTTTGGCGTGGGCGAATTCAACGATATCAAACACCTGGTGGACTGGGCTGTCAAGGCCGGGCAGAATGTAATCCAGCTGCTCCCCATCAACGACACCACCATGACCCATACCTGGCAGGACTCCTACCCTTACAACGCGGTGAGTTCCTTCGCCCTGCACCCGCAGTTCATCCATCTGCCGGCCGCCGGTGTGCGCCAGGATGCCGCCTACAAGGCCAAGAAGCAGGAGCTGGAAGCCCTGGCCGCCATCGACTATGAAGCCGTAAATGGTGCCAAGCTGGACCTGCTCCGCAAGCTCTACAACGGTGCCAAGGGCAAGGCAACGCTGGCCTCGGACGATTACAAAGTTTTTGCCGATGCCAACAGCGAATGGCTCCTCCCGTACGCCGTCTTCAGCGTCCTGAGGGACATCCACGGCACGCCGGACTTCCAGACCTGGAAGCAGCTCTCCACCTACAACGCCAAAAAGGTTCAGGCCTTTGCCGATGAACACGCCCAGGAAGTGGGCTTCTACTGCTACCTCCAGTTCCTGCTGGACCGCCAGCTCCGCGAGGCCGTAGACTACGCCCATCTGCATGGGGTAGCCATCAAGGGCGACCTGCCCATCGGTGTCAGTCGTCATAGTGTCGATGCCTGGCAGCATTCCCACCTGTTCCACCTGGACAGCCAGGCCGGTGCACCGCCGGATGCCTTTGCCGAGGACGGCCAGAACTGGGGCTTCCCCACGTACAACTGGGAAGAGATGGCCAAGGACGATTATGCCTGGTGGAAGGCCCGCATGGGCAAGATGGCCCAGTACTTCGACGCATTCCGCATCGACCATATCCTGGGCTTCTTCCGCATCTGGGAAATCCCGTCGCAGTACAAGAGCGGCCTCATGGGCCACTTCAATCCGGCGCTGCCGTATTCCGAGCAGGAACTCCAGGGCATGGGCTTCGACCCGCGCAGGGGAGAGGGGACCGATGTCCTCTTCGTGGAAGACCCGCGCCAGAAAGGCTTCTTCCACCCGCGCATCTCGGGTCAGAAGACCTCCCAGTACAACAACCTGCCGCAGTGGCAGAAAGACCGCTACAACCAGCTGTACAACGACTTCTTCTGGCATCGGCACGATAATTTCTGGCGGGAGAGCGCCATGCGCAAACTTCCGGCCCTGCTCCGTTCCACCGGCATGCTTTCCTGTGGCGAGGACCTGGGCATGATTCCTGCCTGCGTGCCTTCCGTGATGGATGAACTCAACATCCTTTCCCTGGAAATCCAGCGCATGCCCAAGGACCCCAAAGACAGCTTTGGCTATCCGGGCGCTTATCCTTACTGGAGCGTATGCGCCACCGGCACGCACGATACCTCTCCGCTCCGCGCCTGGTGGGAAGAGGACCGTGCCCTTACCCAGCGCTACTACAACGAGGTGTTGGGCTGCGAAGGCGATGCACCGTACTTCTGCGAGCCTTGGGTCGTGGACCTGATCCTGGCCCAGCACATGCATTCTCCGGCCATGCTGGCCATCCTGCCTCTGCAGGACTGGCTGGCCGCAGACGGCGAGGTGCGCTATCCGGGCAACCCGTCCGACGAGCGCATCAACGTGCCGGCCATCCCGCGCTACTACTGGCGCTACCGCATGCACTGCACGCTGGAAAGCCTGGTAGCCAACGACGAACTCAATGCGCACATCATGGCGCAGGTTAAAGCCGGCGGCCGCGGAAGATAATGCTATGAGCGACTGGAAAGATCGTTTGGGCGTGGTATTTTCCACCAACCCGGATTTCAAGTACACTACTGCCCAGGAGGAAGAGGCTACCACCCTTGCTCCCGGGCAGCAGCGGCTTATCGTAGGAATCGACCGTCGCAACCGGGGCGGCAAGCAGGTAACGCTGGTCACCGGCTTTGTGGGCACCGCGGAGGACCTCAAGGAACTGGGCCGCGCCCTCAAGACCAAACTGGGCGTGGGCGGCAGTGCCAAGGACGGTGAAATCACCATCCAGGGCGATTTCCGCGACAAAGTGGTGGAACTCCTGAAGGGAATGGGCTATAACGCTAAAAGAGGCAACTGATGCTGTGGAATGTTTTCCTGGTGGTGTTTGTGCTCCTGATGATTCTTCAGCTCAAACGCGTATTGCAACTGGCGCCGCTCCTGGGCGACAGCCTTTTCCGTACGCGTGGCAGCTCCACCCTGGAGAACAGCGTCCGCTATGGCCACGACCGTAACAACCTGGCCCTCACCTTGTTCATTCCGGCCGTCCTGGTAACCGTCCGCTACCAGCTGTATCGACCTTTTTTCCTGAAAACCCTGTCTCCGGACTGGTATCTGATAGCCGTGGCGGGCGCCTATTCCGCCTTTATGCTGCTGCGGATGATCATGTTCTGGTGGCTGAAGCCGCGCCGCCGCTACGACAACTACGTGCTGGCGCACCAGGCGGGGCACACCTACTTCATCGTGCTGATGGTGCTGATGCTGGCCACGGTGGGCCTGCTCACGCTGTTTCACTGCCCCGATATGGTGTTCCGCGTGGTCATTTATGTGGAAATCGGCCTGGTTTATCTGCTTTTTATCTTCCGAAAAACGCAAATTCTTTCGCTGTTTTGCAATCCTTTGCGAACTTTTTTGTACCTTTGCGGCCTTGAATTTTTCCCCGCCGCCTTGTTGATTGTTTCGGCGGCGCTTTAAGAAGAGAGGTACTTAAGATGAGCATCAATAAAATTCTGGTTTCGCAAAACGCGCCCCGCGTTCTTACTCAGTATCAGCATGTCAGTGAAAAATATGGCGTAAACTTCGATTTCCGCCCGTTCTTCACCATCGTGCCCCTTACTTCCCGTGAGTTCCGCGCCCAGCGCATCAACTTTTTGGATTATACCGCTGTGGTGTTCTCGTCCCGTCACGTCATCGACGCTTATTTTGCCCTGGCCGACGAGCTCCGCACCAAGATTCCCGAGACCATGAAGTATTTCTGCACCACCGAGGCCGTGGCCATGTATCTGCAGAAGCACATCGTCTATCGCAAGCGCAAAATCTTCTATGGCACCGGCACCCCGGAAAGCGTGATTTCCCTGATCGGCCCCAAGCACAAAGGGGAGAAGTTCCTCATCGCCATGTCGGACATCACCCAGGCGGATGCCATTACCTCGCTGTTCGAGGCCAACCACCTGCAGTATGCCTCCGGCGTATTCGTCAAATCCGTGAGCCAGGACCTCAAGGACGTAGACCTGCACGCCTACGACATGATTGTCTTCTACAATCCTGCCGATGTCAAGTCCCTCAAGGAAAACTTCCCGGATTTCGAGCAGGGCGATATCAAGATGGTCTCCTACGGCCGCTCCATCGTGCGCGCCATGGAGGACGCCGGCCTGCGTATCGACGTCAAGGCCCCGTCTCCGGAGGCCCCGTCGGTGGCTTCGGCTATCGACCTGTATCTCAAGTCCTTACAATAATGGATGCCCGCCTTCCCAAGACTGAACGCCTCTCGGGCGCCACGGCCGTGGCTGCTTTGTTCGAGCATGGGAAGCATATTCAGGCGGGCTGCCTCCGTTGCAAATACCTGCCCCGGACCGAAGAAGGTCCTTCCCGCATTGTGGTGTCCGTTCCCAAGCGCAGCTTCAAGCGCGCGGTAAAGCGGAATCTCCTCAAGCGCCGTATCCGCGAGAGCTACCGCAGGCAAAAAGGCCTGCTCACCGGTTCCTGGGACCTGCTCATCGTGTACACCTCCCGCGAGGTGCTGCCTTACGAGGTCATCTTTGCCGATATGGCCGATATGCTCCGTAAAATGCAAGGCGCTGATAATGAGTAAGTTCAATTCCATACTCAAGAAGATTCTCATCGCACCGGCAGTGCTGCTCATCAAGTTCTACCAGGTGTGCATCAGTCCTTTTACCCCTCCTTCCTGCCGATTCACTCCCACCTGCTCGCAGTATGCACTGGAAGCGTTCCGCAAGCACGGGCCGTTCAAGGGCCTGTACCTGTCCGTGCGCCGCATCCTGCGCTGCCATCCCTGGGGCGGCAGCGGCTATGATCCCGTACCGTAATGCCTAAAAAAGAAAACATACAGGAAATGTTCGACGGGATTGCCCCGTCCTATGACCGGCTCAACCACCTGATGTCGCTGGGCGTGGACCGTCTGTGGCGCAAACGTGCCCTCAAAGAGATTGTCGATGGCACCCCGCAGCGCATCCTGGACGTGGCCTGCGGTACGGGGGACAGCACCATCGCCATTGCCAAAGCCGCCGGCAGCGGTTCACGTGTTACCGGTGTGGATATCTCCGAAGGCATGATGGCGCCGCTCATGGAAAAAGCCGCCCACGAGGGCGTGCACGACCGCATCCGCCTGCAAGTGGCCGATGCCGAGGCCCTTCCGTTCAAGGACGCGTCCTTCCATCGGGTGACCTGCGCTTTCGGCGTGCGCAACTTCGAGCACAAAGACAAAGGCCTGAAGGAGTTCTTCCGCGTGCTGGTGCCGGGTGGCAAAGCCGTCATCCTGGAACTGTCCGTTCCCCAGAAAAAGTGGATGCGGAACCTCTACGACCTGTATTTCATGCACATCCTGCCCTGGGTGGGCGGGCTGGTTTCCGGCAACAAGGCGGCCTATCGCTACCTGCCGGCTTCCGTGCATGCCTTCCCGCCGCCCGCGGACTTCATGCGCATGCTGGTGGAGGCGGGTTTCCGCAAGGTTCGGCACAAATCTTTCTCTTTCGGCCTGTGCCGTATGTTCGTTGGAGAAAAATAACTATCTTTGTACCATTACGATAGTTAACGCGTATGAAACCTGTAACCACCATTGTGCCCGTATCCGACAAGGGCATGCTCAAGGAGTTCATCGACTTCCCGCTGGAGCTGTACAAAAACTGCGACAACTGGGTCCCCGCTTTCGAGGACGATGAATACAAATCCCTTGGGCCCAATAATCCCTCCCTGGCCTTCTGCGAACGGGAACTGTTCCTGGCCAAACAGGACGGAAAAACCGTAGGCCGCGTGGCCGCCATCATCAACAAAAACGCCAACAAGAAGTGGAAGGAGAACTCCGTCCGCTTTGGCTGGCTGGACTTTATCGAGGACTTCGATGTGTGCAAGGCGCTCATCGACGCCGTCATCGCCTGGGGTATGGAACGGGGCGCGGAGAAAATCAAAGGCCCGCTGGGCTTCACGGACATGGACCGCGAAGGCCTGCTGGTAGAAGGTTTCGAGAACGAGAGCCCGTTCACAGTTATCTACAATTACCCCTATTATCCGGAGTACCTGGAGCGCCTGGGCTTCACCAAGGACGTGGACTGGACCCAGCGTGTGATGCACATCCCCGAGGAGATGCCGCCCATGTTCAAGTTCACGGACCGCATCGCTTCCCGCTTCGGCATCCGTATCTACAAGGCCAATTCCATTCGGCAGATGGCCCGTCGCGGCCGGGAGATGTTCCATGTGCTCAACGAAGCCTTCGCCGGTCTGTATGAGTACACGCAGCTCTCCGAGGAACAAATCGACGGGTACGTAAAACAATATGTACCGGTCCTGAACAAAAACCTGGTGGCCTTTGCGGTGAACGACAAGGACGAACTTATCGGCTTCACCGTAACCATGCCGCACATCTCGGCGGCCGTGCGCAAGGCCAAGGGACGCATTTTCCCCTGGGGCTGGATTCATCTCCTGCCGGCCCTCTCGCCCAAGCGCAACGACACCACGGAGGCCCTGCTGATAGGCATCCTGCCGGAATACCAGTCCAAAGGCGCCGCCCTCCTGATGTTCCGTTTCCTGATGGAGAACTACCATCGCCTGGGCATCAAGCACATGCTCCTGAACCCGCAGCTGGAGGAGAACGAAAAAGTGCAGTCCCTGTGGGACAACTTCGACACGGAGATGTACCAGCGTCGCCGCTCTTACGTGAAAGAACTAATAACCAATAAGCCCAAACCTATGACTTCTCAAGAGTATTTCCAGAACTTGCTCCCCAAGGAGGAATTTGAACGCCTGCCGTATTTTCCCACCATGGGACAGTTTGTAGACTGGTTCACCAAGGAGTATGCCTCCCTGCCGGCCCTGTCGGACCTGACCACCACCATCACCTACAAGGAGTTTGGCGAGCGCATCGCCCGCCGTCGTGCCTTCATCAATGGCCTGGGTCTGCCCAAGGGCGCCCACATTGCCGTCTGGGACCGCAACAGCCAGGACGCTATCGAACTTTACTACGCCATTACTTCGGCCGGATATGTGGCCATGATGTTCCCTTCCGCCTTGCCGGAGCAGGCCGTCATCGGCTGCTGCATGAAATTTGACATCGCCGCCATCTTCGTGCGTGAGGAATTCATGCCGATGACCGCGAATATCCAGGGCACGAAGGTGCTTCCTTCCGCCTCCATCGCTGAGGTGGGCGCTCCTGCCGTAGTGGATATGGACCCGGACAGCCCCGCCGCCATTTTCTTCACCGGAGGTACCACCGGCGCACCCAAGGGTGCCGTCCTGAGCCACCGCGCCCTCATGCGGGGTAACTACAATACCATCTTCAAGCCGGGCAAGGTAATCGGCGTACACCGCTATATCGCCATCCTTCCGCTCAGCCACGTGTTCGGCGCCATTGCCGGCCTTTCCGGCTGCTTCTATACCGGCAACCTCATGCACACCTGCGAGGACATGAAGGCCACCATCGGCAAGTTCCCCGCCATCAAACCCACCATCCTGGTGATTGTGCCGGGTATCTGCGATATCCTGAGCGGCCTGGTGAAAATGTACGGTCCGCAGTTCCTGGGCGGTTCGCTCCGGCTCATCATCTCCGGTGCCGCCAACGTGCCGCCGCGCCTGGTGGATATCTTCACCAAGCTGGGCGTGGAATTCACCTTCGGCTATGGCCTCACGGAAACCGCCAACCTCACCTCCGCCAACGCGAATGCCGTGGATAAACCTACTTCCATCGGCCGTATCTATCCCGGCCAGGACGCCAAACTGGTAGATGGCGAGCTGCTTGTCAAGGGCGATAATCTCTTCTCCGGTTACTATAAGGATCCTGCCCGCACTGCAGAGGCCTTTACGGAGGACGGCTGGTTCCGCACCGGCGACCTTTGCCGCATGGACGACGAAGGCTTTGTGTACATCACCGGCCGTATCAAGAACCTGATTATCCTGCCCAACGGCGAGAACGTGAGCCCGGAAAGCCTGGAAGAGCCCTTCTATGCCGATCCTTGCGTACGCGACGCCATGGTGAAAGAGGACGAGCTCAACGGCGCCCAGGTGATTGCCGTAGAGATTCTGCCCCTGATGCCCGCCTTCGACGGCAAGCCGTTCGAGGAAGTGGAGGCCTATATGAAAGCCCTGGTGGACAAAGTGAATGCAACGCTGCCTTCCACCCACCAGATCCGTAAAGTCACCGTGCGTACGGAAGATTTCAAGCGCACCGGCAGCATGAAAGTCGCCCGCGTATGACCAAGGAAGAAGTACTCGGCGGCCTCAAGGAGGTAATCGCCATCATTCGTCCCAACACGGACCTTTCCCAAGTGAGCTATGACACGGAGCTGGTTCGTGGCCTGGGTATCGACTCCCTGACCATGATGTTGCTCGCCCTGGCTGCGGAAGAAAAATTTGCTGTCCGTTTCCCGGACGGTCAGCCGCTCCCCAAAACGGTAGGGGAGGTATGTGACTCCATTCTTGCGCTGAAATAGCCTTAAGGCAATTGTATTATTGTTCCCGTCTGGCCATCTGGTACACCCTCAGGGAGTCCCGGTAGTCAGACGGGGACATGCCTACTGCCCTTTTGAAATAGCGGGCGAACAGGGACTGGGAAGGGAAATTCAGGTCGAAGGTAATCTGCTGGATGGTGTTCACGGTGGAGGACAGCTGCGCCTTGGCATCCAGAATCACATAGTCTTCAATCCATTGCAGGGCCGATTTTCCACTGGCCTTCTTGATGAGCGTAGTCATGTATTTGGCCGAAATGTTCATTTTGTCGGCATAGAAGCCTACGTCGTGGTGCTCGCGATAATTTAGTTTTACCAATTGCAGGAATTCCATCATCACCTCGTTCTCCCGGAGCGGGGATTCGTTTCCTGTTGCCGATGTGCGGGTAATCCGGCCCATCAGCACGAAAAACAGCTTGTTCAGCAAGTGGATAGCCTCTTCCATGTCGGGCTGCACATGCTGGCGTTGCAACAGCTTGTGTAATAGGTCGATATAAGAGCGGAAAATGCCCGCCATCCCCTCGTCCAGCTGGTAGAAAGGGTTACCCTCCGTATTCTTATAAAACAGGTAGGCGTCTCCCTGGCCCAGCAGGGAGAGGAAGCGCTCCGAGACAAGGATAAAGGAACCTTTGAAGTCCGGGCTCACCTCGTAGGACTGGATAATCTGGGAGGGGAGCACGATGAGGAGGGAATTTTTCTGCAGCCGGAACGAGCGCAGGTTCACGGCACCGAACCCGCTGCCCTCATGGCAGATAGCCACCAGAATGTATTTCATTCTGTAGGGCTCCCAGTTCACATTGAAATGGGGGTTGTGCAGGATGAGGAGATCTTCCCCGAACTGTTCCATCCATTCGGTCCGGGTTAAATCGAAGTTGGACATCTGGAGGCTTTCGAGCCGTTGCTGATCAAGTTTTTCGTTGTGAGCCATAGCGCGTTATATGCAATACTTCTACTAAGTTACGCAATTTTTCCACAATAGCGTACAATAGGAGAAAAATTGAACAATACTAACGAATTTTTGCGTACAAAAAGTTCTTTTTTTGTCGTACTTTTGCGCCCAATTGCAAAATTAAGAAATTTAAATAAGATGAAAAGATTTTTCTTGCCGGGTATCCTGCTTTCCGTTTTGCTGGCGGGATGCACCGCGGAGAAGTTACAGAACGGAAGGACACCCGAGGAGGGAGCTGTCCGCTTGCGGCTGTCGCAGGAGAGTCCGGACACCAAATCCGACCTGACCGATCTTCCGTCCCTGGACGATTTTGAGGTGGAGATATACAACGCGAATGCCCTCCGGTTGTATCGTGACACCTATGCCCATGCCAAAGACACAACCATTAAGCTGAATGCCGGCAACTTCCGCCTGGTAGCCCACCATGGCGACACCCTGGGCGTAGGCTTTAACAAGCCTTATTTCCTGGCGGATACGGTATTCACCGTGCATGGCTATGTAGAGAACGAGGGACAGCCGGACCATGTAGAGGCTGTCGCCCGCATGGCGAATGTGCGTATGAGCGTGGTGCAGGGGAACAACCTCCGCACCTCCTATAAAGACGCCTACGTGGTAGTCCGTCATTCCCGCTATACCAAAAAACAGGTGAAGTTTGTCCGCAATGAGAGCCGATACGGTTACATCCCCGGCGGAAACCTCTATCTGGAGGTCTATGCCCAGCTCTTCAACGACGAGTGGAAGTACTACAAGAGCGAAGGGGCGGAGTATCTGCCCAACGACAACGTGACTTTCCAGGTCGATGCTGCCGGGCGTGACGGCGAAATAACCGTGAACGTGTCGGTAGACCGCAGCGTGGAAACCATCACCATTGAGGAACTCATCGGAGAGGCGGCCTTACCTGCGCGCGAACCTTATTTTATATTTAACGGTGACAAGGACGGTGATTATTCATTCAGTTGCAACACCGGTTTTGTGAAAACCGTGAACGACGCCATCCTCACCCTCAGCGCCGGTGCCAGCACCCACATCAACAGCGTAACGCTGCATACGGAATCGACCTTTGTGAACCTTCCGGACGTGGATTTGGTAACGGTCACCGGTGCTAATAAGCAAAGCTTGCTGGACGCCGGCCTGGATTGGGTGGCGGGCGAAGCCAGCAACCTGGGCTATGTGGACTTCAGCGGACTGGTGAACCAGATGATTGCGAGTGGCTCCGGAACCGCCACCTTCACCCTTACGCTTACCGACGGTGTGGGTCAGCAGGTGAGTGGCAGCTTTACGCTGAGCGTAACGCCGTTTGCCGCTACCGTGAATATCCCCGATGTGAACATCTGGGCCTGGAAAATGACCGGCATCACCGCCACGGTGACGGGCGTGGACTCGATTCCTACCAATGCCGTCCTGGGTCTGCAGTGGAGCACGGATGGCAATACCTGGAGCTCGGAAAAGGCGCCGGTGTCCGTGAGCGGCAACACACTCTCCTTTGGCGATATCACCGGCCTGGATCCTGCTACGGCTTACCGCTTCCGCGTGGTGCCCATGCACCTGACGGAACGCGCCAGCGCCACTGCAAACACGTTTACTACCGAGGCTGCCCAGCAGGTGGGGAACAGCGGATTTGAGGAGTATACCCAACAGACTTCCACCACAAAATATACCTATTTGATTACGACGAAGAATTGGACCATTTACTGGTGGCAGTTGTATACCAATGCGTCCAGCGCCTGGTGGGGAGTTAATTCACCCCGCACCATTGAGGATGATACGGTTCCTCCGCTGAATCAAGATAGAAAAACTTATCCCACGGTAGCCCTGATTTCATCGGGCGCTTATTCCGGAAACAGCGTGATGATTGCAACCATCTATACCAGTACGGCGGCTATTGATTACGCGCTGGGCGCAGGTACACACCATAATTATTATGGTGAAATTTTCCTTGGAGCGGCCAATAACAGATGTCAGGAGAACTGGGCTAAAACAACGGATGGACATGCGTTTACCAGCCGTCCTTCCGCCCTGGCTTTCCAGCACCGCTTCACTCCCAAGGAAAGCACGCCCTTTTATGCTGAGGTGACCGTCCTGGATGCGCAAGGCAATGTGATTGGCAGCGGAGTCAAGAATAACACCACATCTGCAGTTACGGCCTGGACGCGTTGTACGGTTCCCATTACCTATAGCGTGACCAATAAGAAGGCGGCTAAGCTCCGTATCAGCCTGCGCTCTTCCAGGGATGGGAATGAGGACTGGGACCAGACAAGCGTTACAACCCTCTCTGGCAGTCATACCATCTTCCTGGGCAACGCCCTTTACGTGGACAATGTGGAACTCGTTTATGAATAATCGATTATGAAAAAGATTCTCTATATAGTTGCAGTCGCTGCCACAGTGGCAGCCTGCGGGACCAAAAATGCGTTGCCCGAGGGTAACGGCAAACTCTCCCTTACCGCCGTGCAGGAGGGAGCCTTCATGACCAAGGCCAACGATGTCCTGGCCGATTTTGTGGTGGACATCGAGCGTCCGGCCGATGGCTGGACCAAGCACTACGACCGCTACATCAACATTCCGCAAACTGTCGCTCTCGGAAGCGGGGAGTACACCCTTACCGTGGCTTCTCCTGAATTCCGTGACGCCGCCTGGGACCTGCCGTATTACAGCGGCAGCGCCAACTTTACGATTCGCGTGGATGAACTCACGCCGGTAAACGTGACGGCCCGTCTCCAGAACATGAAGGTGAGTTTTGTCCTTACCGACAATTTCAAGAACGAGCTCAGCACCTATTCCATCGTTGTCACCAACGCCTCTTCCTGGGATGCCGCCGACGCCGGTGAAAAGACCCTGACCTGGACCTCGGCCACCGGTGATGTGGAAGACAAGTCCGGTTACTTCTCCGTAGCCCCGCTCCGCGTGAAGGTGGACGGTTATCGTGCCGTCGACAACAGCGAGAGCCATTCGGAGCTCATTATTGCCGATGTGGCTGCGCAGGACCATCACATTATCACGCTGGACGCCCGTGTGACGGGTCAGATGAGCGGGGTGGCCATTACCATCGACCCTTCTGTAAATGACCGTGATAGTTCCGTGGTGGTGCCTGGCTGGGACGAGGTTCCCGTGGATGGCGGCGATGAGCCCGGTGACGAACCTGGTGATGAGCCCGGCGATGACCCGCAGCCTTCTACCGCCCCCACGATGACCTGGGAGGCGAACCCCACCTTCGCCCCTACACCCATTGCCGCAACCATGGATGTGGAAATTGTGATCGAGGCTCCGGAAGGCATCAAAGATTTTGTGGTGGAGGTGGATTCCTACATCCTGGGAGAAACCATCGCCGCTTTGGCAGGCGCCAGCTATACTTACAGCCCCGACACGCCGTTCACGATGGATTTGATCAATGACGATGCAATCATCACGGCCCTGGGTCAGATGATTCCTGCGGGTGATGCCCTTGAAAACCAGACCCATGTAGACTTCTCCCTGTCCCAGCTGGTTCCGCTGATTGCCGTGTATTCGCCGACAAGTGGTTCGCAGCACACCTTTACCCTGAAGGTGACGGATAACCAGGGCCAGAGCCTTGAGAAAGCAGTCGTATTCTATGCACAGTAGTCCTATGAAAACCAAGTTGAGCCTGCTCGCGTTGCTGGCGCTGATAGCCTGCACGCGCGAGGCGGACCGGTCGCAGGAAAAGGGATTCCTTTCCGTACGCCTGTCTGCCGACCTGGCTGTGACTCCGGTGGTAAAGGCCGAGGCCGGTGAGCCCGTCTCCGCCTTTTCGCTGGAAATCACGCCGGTGCTGGGCGGTGAAACGGTACAGGTGGCCGATTATCGGACCCTGGCCGATGAACCGCTGACCCTCGCGGTAGGGGACTACAATGTAAAAGCCGTGTCCGGTCCGGATGAGAATGTGAGTTGGAATGCGCCCCGTTACGAAGCAGATACCGTGGCTCATGTCCAGCCCGACCGCACCACCGAGGTGGCGTTAACCGCCTCGTTGGCCCGTACCATGATTACCGCCGAGTTCGATGCGGAAACCGGAACCTACTTCTCTACTTATCGGGTGACGGTATCCAACGAGAACGAGGAATCCCTGGTATTCAGCAATACCAATGGCAACCTTGCCAAAACCGGTTACATAGCGGCATCGACCCTGCAATGGGAACTCCACATGGTGAATACCCAGGGAACCCCGTACAGCGTAGGCCCTGTGACCATCGAAAATGTGGAACCGCGCCAGCACTATCACTTTACGTTCACCTTCGACCAGACGAAGACGCAGGCCGGTGCCTCGCTGCTGCGTGTGCTGGTGGATGACTCCCTGAACGAAAAATACTATACCCTGAACCTGGACTTCTCCGGTGACGAACTGCCTTCCATGGCCGGCGACGGTTTTGACCTGGCCGACGGCATCAGTGCCAAGAAGGGTGAGGAAAACTGCCACAAAGTGGTGAACTTCAGCGCTCCCAAGGGCATCAAGTCCCTTACCCTGAGCCACAACGAAACCAATTTGCTGGAAGCCGGTCTGCCGCAGTTTATCCAGCTGGTCGAGGCTTCTTCCGCTACGGTATCCGCCCTGACAGGGCTGGGAATCAGTGCCTCTTCCGTCGATTATGGCGCTACGGCATCTTCTATCGACCTGGGACCTTTCCTGCCCGGTCTTCCCATGGGCGATTACCTGCTTAGCCTGGATGTGATTGACACGCGCAACCGCTATAGCGCTGCCACGGTGGTGCTGTCGGTAACGTCTCCGGTGGATGCCGAGGCCACTACCGTGAAGCCGTGGGCCGGATTCGCTATCCTCAATGGCCGCTGGTTTACCGACGGACGCCCTTCCGGCCTCCGCTTCCAGTGGAAGAAGGCCAGCGACAGCGAATGGACCGACTACACCGGCTCTGTGAGTTACAATGATGCGGCTGCCACCTTCAGCGCCGAACTCTACGGCTTGCAGGGCTCTACCGCTTATGTGTTCCGCGTAAAGACCGACAAGGAGGAAGAGACCCGCGAGGTGAACTTCACAACGGCATCGGCCGGAACCATTCCCAACCTGAGTTTCGACGATTGGTACAAGGATGGCAGCGCCTGGTATCCGGGTGCCAGTTCCACCAGCCGTGTTTGGGATTCGGCCAACGGCGGTACCGCCAGTTTCGGCACGGTTCCTACTACGCCGGAAGAGTCCGACGTGGTGCACGGCAAGGCCGCCCGGATGGAAAGTACCTCGGTGACGGTGGTGGTGATTACCAAATTCGCCGCCGGTAACATCTATATCGGCGACTTCGTGAAGGTTTCCGGTGTAGGTGCGGAACTGGACTGGGGTATCCCGTTCTCTTCCCGCCCGGTGGGACTGCACGGCTATTACAAATACAGCCCCAAGGCCATCGACTTTGCCGAAACCAACCCTTACGGCGTGGCCAAGGGCGACATGGACGCCTGCTCCATCAAGATGTACCTGTGCGACTGGAGTGCCAAGTTCCGGGTGAACACTTCCAACAAGGTGTTCCTGCAGGATGACGACCCTTCTATCATCGCCATGTGTGACTTTACTTCCAACGTGACCACCAATGGGTATGTGGAATTCACCTTCCCGCTGCAGTACCGCGACGCCCGTACGCCCAAGTACGTGGTTATTGTAGGCGCTGCTTCCCGCCTGGGTGACTATTTCACCGGCGGTAAAGGTTCCACCCTCTGGCTGGATGAGCTCTCCCTGGTCTATGACGCCGGACAGCTCTCCGATGCCGACCGTCAATTGGTAGGCTATCGTAATTTGTAAGCATGAAGAAGCTCTTCATACTCCTCCTGGCCGCCTGTCTCGCCCTTCCGGGACAGGCCCAGGAAAAGTTTACCCGCGGCTTTGCGGGGAAGAACAAAATCTTTATTCCCAAAGGCAGTTTCGGCGGCGGCATCAGTGCATCTTGGCGAAAGTTCAACCTGGGTGACTCCGAAGGCTATACCGTGCTCTCCAAGTACATCGGGGACCTGCAAGGCGGTTACCGGACCATCGGCGTCTCTCCTTCCTTCGAGTATTTCTGGGCCGATAACGTGAGCGCAGTAGCTCGCTTTGAGTATTCGTGGCTCGGGGTGGATTTGAACAATGCTTCGCTCCACTTGTCGGAGGACCTGGGCCTGGATATCACCGGACAGCATTACAAACGGCAGTCCTATTCCCTGGCAGCGGGTGTACGCTATTATGTGCCGTTCATGGGCAGCCGCATCTTCGGCTGGTTCGTGGAGGGCACGCTCAACGGCGGCTTTACCCAAAGCATGTTGTACGAGACCGAGGACGACATGAAGCACGGAACCTACAACACCAACTGGAAACTGGCCCTCCGGCTGGATCCGGGCATCTGTTTCTTCGTGCACGAGAATTTTGACTTCGAGGTGTCCGTAGGTCTGCTGGACTTCACTTGGAAGATAATCAAGCAGACGGAAAACCAGGTAAAGACCAGTACCGGAAACAGCCTGGGCACCGGACTCCAAATCGACCTGCTGGCCATTCGCTTCGGCGCGCATTTCTATCTATGGTAAAACACTGGATACAAATAGGGCTTGCCGGCCTGCTGGCCGTCAGCTGTGTTTTTCCCAACGACCTGGATTATCCCAAGGTGGTGGGGAACATCGTGGCGTTGGACATCGAGGACGCCAAGGAGGTGACCATCAATTCGGCGAAGCGCGAGGTGGCCATCGTCCTGGAAGAATGGGCCGATATGAGCCATGTAAAGGTGAATGCGTGCGAATTGTCGGAAATGGCCACCTGTGACGATATAGGGGAGTATATCAACTTGACCAAACCGGTGAAGGCGGTGCTGCATACCTATCAGGACTACGAATGGACCATTACGGCCACCCAGCCCATCGAGCGTTATGTGCGCTGCACCGGACAGGTCGGGGAGGCCCGTTTCAACTTGGAGACGCGGAGCGTTTACGTGTATCTGCCCGATACCCAGCCGCTGGCCCAGGTTACCATCGAGGATATGAAACTGGAAGCCGAGGGTTCCCGCATCGTGAGTACCACCGGATACGAAAGCGATGTGCAGCACTTGACCCTTTCCACGCGGGCCGTTTCGTTCCCCATGACGCTGGACTGTGTCCTGGAACGGAGCTTTTTTGTGGAAGTAGGGGAGTCCGAAGTGATTGAATGGCATCTGAAGGCCTTACAGCTGCGGGTGAGTACCTCCGTGAGCGAGGTGGATCCCCATTGCTATTCCGCCCGGGTGCGCGGCGTGTTTGCCTCCGACGGCTCCCAGGTGACTGTCGAGTATCGGAAAACCAGCGACGCAAGCTGGACGCCCGCGACGGACGTCACTGTGGCCGGCGTGGGAATTACCGCCCACCTGACGGGGTTGACGCCTGGTACGGCCTACGAGTGCCGCATACGGGACGGCGAGGAAGTATCGGCCCCGATGGGCTTTACGACGGCGGAAGCCATCCAGCCTGAGAATTTGAACTTTGACGATTGGCATGTCGATGGCAAGGTCTGGAACCCTTGGAAGGAGGGCGGCGTGCAGGTATGGGATTCGGCCAACAAGGCCACGGCTTCTTTCACCGGAAGCGCTACCACGCCGGAAGAGGACTTTGTGGCGGTCTCCGGGCCGGGCAAGAAAGCCTGCCGTATGGAGAGCAGCTTTGCCGTGGTGAAGTTTGCCGCCGGCAGCGTGTTCATCGGGCAGTTCGTAAAACTGCAGGGCATGGGCGCAGAGCTGGCCTGGGGCCTTCCGTTCAGGGGAAAACCCGTGTCGCTGAAGGGCTATGTAGCCTACCAGTCCACGCCTGTCACCGATGCCGACGACAGCCATGCCAGCCTCATTGGACAGCCGGACAACGGACACGTCTTGGTGGCCCTTACCGACTGGGAGGACCAGTTCCATGTGCTCAGCTCCACTGCCACTTATGTCGATTTCGACAAGGATCCGGCGATTATCGCGTATGGCCGATATGACCTGACGGACAGCACGGACGGGTATGTCTCCTTCGACCTCCCGCTGGAGTACCGGAACAGCCGCACGCCCAAGTATCTGGTGATTGTGGCATCCTCCAGTTCGCTGGGAGACTATTTCACCGGTGGTCGCGGCAGTACGCTGTGGGTGGATGAGTTTGAATTGGTTTACGACTAACCTATTAATAAGTCTGTTATTGTAAGCCTGCGAAGTTTTTGCTAACTTTGCAGGCTTACTGTATTGTGACTATGAATCAGAAGGTTTTTAAGAAATGGAACTGGATAGTGGCGCTTACCGTTTTGGCGGTGTCCCTTGTCACTTATCTGTCCACCATAGAGCCCACGGCCTCGTTCTGGGACTGTGGAGAGTTTATCGCATCGTCCTATAAACTGGAGGTGGGACACCCTCCGGGAAACCCGGTGTTCCAGCTGGTCGCGCGCTTCTTCACCATCCCGGTAAAGCCGGAGCATGCCGCCGTGGCCGTGAATGCCATGAACGCCATCCTGAGCGCCCTCACCATCTTCCTGCTCTACTTCACCATCGTCTTTTTCGCCAAAAGGATTTTGTCATCTCGACCAGCTGCCAGCAGCACCTTGTCATCTCGACCTGTCGCTAACGCTTCTTTGTCATCTCGACCGAGCGAAGCGAGCGGAGAGATCTCCATCGGCCAGGCGATAGCCATCTTCGGCTCCGGCGCCGTCGGCGCCCTTGCCTACTGCTTCAGCGACACCTTCTGGTTCAGTGCGGTAGAGGGCGAAGTATACGCCATGTCCTCCCTGTTCACGGCGCTGGTCTTCTGGGCCATGTGCCAGTGGTACGACCATGCCGATGAACCCCATGCCCGCCGCTGGATTGTGCTCATCGCCTTCCTGATGGGCCTGAGCATCGGCGTGCACCTGCTGAACCTCCTCACCATTCCGGCCTTCGTGTTCATGTATTACTATCGCATGAACGAAGGGAAAAAGCTGCCTTTCAAGCAACTGGTGGGCATTTTTGCCATCGGCGTGGTAATCGAGTTCCTGCTGGTGTACCTCTTTATCCCGTACCTGCCCAAGCTGGCGGCTTTCTTCGACCGGATTTTTGTGAACGGCTTCGACCTGCCGTACAATACCGGCGCGCTGTTTTTCCTGGTTGGCCTGCTGGTCCTGTGCTTCTGGGCGCTGTTTGCAACGCTCAAGAAGGGAAAAGTGTTCTGGAACACGGTAATCTTGTGCGTCACCACCCTGGTAATCGGCTTCTCGCTCTTCTCCATGGTGATTATCCGTTCCAGCGTCAAAACGCCCACCAACGAGTATCAGCCCGATAATCCGTACACGCTGGTGCGCTACCTGAGCCGCGAGCAGTACGGCTCCACGCCGCTGGTGTACGGGCAGTATTTCGACGCCCCGTACGACCTCAAGCAGGACAAGTACTGGGCCCCGCTCAATGGCAAGTATGTGAAGGCGGAAGCACCCGCAGACGCCGCTTATCTGCCGGAAGGCAAAATGCTGTTCCCGCGCATGTGGTCCGCGGCCGATTCCCGCTATGTCGACTTTTACCAGATTTATACGCAGGGAAAGGGCACGCGCGTGAAGGGTGCCAAACACCGCAAGCCCAGCTTCGGGGCCAATATGGCCTACTTCTTTGACTATCAGCTCAATTGGATGTACTGGCGCTACTTCATGTGGAACTTTGTGGGTCGCCAGAACGACATCCATTCCCCGCTGCCCGGCAATATCTTCAACGGCAACTGGGAGAGCGGCATCGGTTTCCTGGACGAATTCCGCCTGGGGGACCAGTCGGACGCTCCGGCGCCGCTGCGGGATAACAAAGGCAAGAACCATTACTTCTTCCTGCCGTTGCTTCTGGGCCTGCTGGGCCTGGTGTTCCAGTACGACAAAGACAAGCGCGGCAACTGGCTGGTATTCCTGATGTTCTTTATGACGGGCATCGCCATCGTCCTGTATCTGAACCAGCCGCCTTATCAGGTGCGCGAGCGTGACTATGCGTATGCCGGATCGTTCTACATGTTTGCCATTTGGATCGGCCTGGGCGTGGCGGCCCTGTACCAGTGGCTGAGTGCGGCTTCCAAGAAGGTACCTGCTTCGGCTGTCGCCGGAGGGGTATCGGCCCTGTGCCTGCTTGTTCCGGTGCTCATGGCGGCTCAGAACTGGGACGACCACGACCGCTCCAACCGCTATACGGCGCCGGAGATGGCCTGGAACTACCTGAATTCGGTAGGGGAGAACGGCCTGCTGGTGACGCACGGAGACAACGATACCTTCCCGCTGTGGTACGCCCAGGAAATCGAGGGTGTGCGCACGGACGTCCGCGTGGTGAATACCTCGCTGCTGGGAACGGACTGGTACATCGACCAGATGAAATGGGCCTGCAACGAGAGCAAACCGCTCAAACTGACGGTTTCGCAGGAGCAGTACCTGTACGGCACCAACGAGTTCGTGTACATTGCCTACGACGATGGTTCGCCCATGCTGCTGTCGGACGTGATGGACGTGTTCAAGGATCCCAAGATGAAGGTTGCGCTGGAGAGCGGCCGCAAGCTGGATTTCATCTGCGCCCGCAATCTGGTGATTCCGGTGAACAAGGAGAACTGCCTCAAATACGGTATCGTCCCGGAAAAATTTGCCGATGAGATTCCGGAGCAGATCATGCTCACCATGTCCAAGGACAAGAATTACCTTTCCAAGCCGGAGCTGTTCCTGCTGGACTTCCTGTCCAACTATGAGTGGGACCGTCCGCTGAACCTGCTGAACATGGGCGGAGACCTGAATGTGGGTATCAAGGATTACCTGATGTTCGACGGTTTCTCCTATCGGTTTACGCCTATCCGCAACAAGATCAGCACCACGGACGCCGGCAAGGTGGACGCCCTGCAGCTGTACAATGACTTCAAGACCAAGTACAAGTGGGATGCCCTCAAACGCACGGACTACTTTGTGGACTACCAGAACATGTACACCTTCCTGGGTGTGCTGTCGCAGCGGCAGCTGTTCCTGACGGTGGCCAATGCGCTCATCGACGCAGAAGAGGACGAGAAGGCCCTGGAAATCATGGACATGTGCCAGGAAAACTTCCCGGAGCAGAATTTCCCGCTGGAGAGCATTCCCGTCGGATTCAACGGGAACGACTACATGGTGGCGCAGATGGTGGAGAACTACTATTATCTGGGCGATGTGGAGAAGGCGCGCGACCTGGTGGCCCGCTTTGGCGACCAGCTCACGGAAACCGCCCGCTTCTACCTGGAATGGGGCTCTTTGGGTTCCCGTGAGTTCGAGACCGCCAGCCGTGTGCTGCTCTACGTTGCCGACGTGTGCAAGCAGTACGGGGACACGGACCTCTCGGAGGCCGTCGTCGCTAACCTGGAAGCCTTGTTGCACGCCGCTTCCGGCGGCTCTTATCGACCCGAAAGCCGCTCCTCCGACTCGTTGGAGGTAGAGGGCTAACGCGTAATCTCTTTTTCAAACTCCAGCTCACCCTTCGCATTCCACATGTGGAGGGTGATGCTTTTTCCGTCCGTATAAACGTCCAGGCGACGGGCGTCATCGTTTACCATAATGGGAAAATTGTTGTCCATGGTGCCGGGCTCGCAGTACATGAATTCGTGAAGGTCGGCCCCGATCATCAGGTCGATGCCCACCTGGTTCAGCAGGGGCATGAAGTGCTGGTTGAGCCAGCGTTGCAGCAGATAGTCGGTCTTGTCCGGATGGTCGATCATGGGCACGTGCAGGAGGCAGATTTTGATGGGCGCGTAGAAGAAGGACGGCTCCAGGAGGGCTTTGCGGGCCCATTCCAGCTGCTGGTTCAGATAGTCTTCGTACACGGCCGAGCCGCTGAACAGGATGGAGCGGTCGTGCCCGGTTTCTCCGCCGTCAAATACCACAAAGGCGGCCGGGCCCTGGCGGAAGGTGTAGTAGAAGGGGGCCGGCGTGCGGTTGGGGAAGATATCGGCCACCAGCTCGACGGCATTGCCCCGGCCCTCGTGATTGCCTCGGCCAAAGAGCACCGGAAGCTGCGCCTGGAGTGCGCCCAGCGGTGCCAGCTCATACCGCACCAGCGAATCCAGTACATAGTTGCCTGCGGTGGCGATGTCCCCGTTCAGGAAGAGGAAGTGGATGGCGGAAGGGTCTACTCCCGCGGCCAGGGTACTGTACTCCCGGGTGCGGAGATGGATGTCGTTGAACACGGAAAAGCGGCAGTCCGGGGACGCTGCGTCAAAACTCCGGACACTGTGCCAGGAGTCGGCGTAGCCCGTGCCGAACTTGGGCTTGCGGGCGTTGGAATCGTCTTCCAGGTTTTCTCCGCCTACACGGTAGCGCACGGTCTCTCCGGGCTGCAGGCCCTCCAGACGGATGCAGTGCAGCCGCCGGAAAATGCGCCGCCCGGCAAAGGTTTCCCACACGCGGGAGCCGTCTTCGCGTTCCACCCAGGCCATGCCGGGGCGCTCGCTTACCCAGAGGATACTGAGGGCGTCTTCGCGGGCCTCCGATACCCACGGCCCCCACTGAACCTGTGCAAAGGCCGACATCCCGCCAAGCAGCACGACGGCAGAGAGCAATATTTTTTTCATAGCATGCGTTTGAGGTAATAAAGATAATACTTTTTATCGACACGGTGTCTCTTCAAAAATAACTATCTTTGTAAAAATTTCTTTGTTATGGCGGTAGAATTCCCTGCACAGTATTGGAAAGACTACGAACTGCTGGACAGTGGCAACGGCGAAAAGCTGGAGCGTTTTGGCAAATATGTTTTGAGAAGACCGGAGCCCAAGGCCCTGTGGACGCCCTCCATGCCCGAACAAGAGTGGAAACGCCTGAGCCACGTGACCTTCCTGCCCGGCGCCGGGTTCGGTAAGGCCGGCAAGGAGGATAGCGGTACCTGGAACAAGTCCAAAAAGATGGACGACCAGTGGAGCATTGCCTACAACGGGGAACCGGACCCGGAAACCCATGCCGCCAGCGACTTGCACCTGAGCCTCCGGCTGGGCCTGACGTCTTTTAAGCACGTGGGCGTGTTCCCGGAGCAGGCTCCCAACTGGGAATTCATTTACAAGGAAACGTGCCGCCTGGGCCGTATTCACAAAGCCAACGGCCTCCCTGCGCCCAAGGTGCTCAATCTCTTTGCCTATACAGGCGCGGCATCGCTCGCCGCCAAATGCGCAGGGGCCGATGTCACCCACCTGGACTCCGTGCGCCAGGTAGTCACCTGGGCCCGCGAGAACATGGAGCGCAGTGGCCTGGACGGAGTGCGCTGGGTGGTGGAGGATGCCCTCAAGTTCGCCAAACGGGAAGCCAAGCGCGGCAATAAGTACGATGGCATCATTCTGGATCCGCCCGCTTATGGCCACGGCCCGGACGGGGAAAAATGGAAGCTGGACGAGCTTCTGTTTGGCCTGCTGCAAAATGTGGCCGCCATCCTTTCCGAGCGGGATGCCTTCATGGTCCTGAACCTTTATTCCAACGGCTACAGTGCCGCCCTGGGGGAAACCGTGGTGCGTGAGGCCTTTAAAAACCAGTTCCGCGATATGACTTCCGGTGAACTGGCCTTCAACGACGCTTTCGGGAAGGTGCTTCCGCTGAGTATCTTTGTGCGCCTTAAACGCTAATAGCCTCCCTTCTTTGAAAATCGTGCAAAGATTGTTAAATTTGTGGGTTGGAAAGTTTTTATACACTATAATTTATGCAACAATTCATTGATAAGTACGACTTCAAAGGCAAAAAAGCCATCGTACGCGTAGACTTCAACGTTCCCCTGAACGAAAACTTCGAAATCACGGACGATACCCGTATCCGCCGTGCCATGCCCACCCTTAAGAAGGTGCTCGCAGAGGGAGGTTCCCTTATCATTATGTCCCACCTGGGCCGTCCCAAAAAGGTGGATCCCAAATTCTCCCTCAAGCACATCGTGGGCCGCGTAAGCGAATGCCTGGGTGTTCCCGTACAGTTTGCCGACGACTGCCAGAAGGCAAAGGCCCAGGCCGATGCCCTGAAGCCCGGTGAGGCCCTCCTGCTGGAGAACCTCCGCTACTATGCCGAGGAAGAGGGTAAACCCCGCGGCCTGGCAGAGGATGCCACCGACGAGGAAAAGAAAGCCGCCAAGGCTGCCGTGAAGGCCTCCCAGAAGGAGTTCGTGAAAACCCTCGCCAGCTATGCCGACTGCTACATCAACGATGCTTTCGGCACTGCACACCGTGCACACGGATCAACCGCCCTCATTGCCGAGTACTTCCCCAATGACAAGATGTTCGGCTACCTGATGGAAGGCGAAATCAAGGCCATCGACAATGTGCTCAAGAACGCCCAGCGTCCTCTGACTGCCATCATCGGCGGTTCCAAGGTGAGTTCCAAGCTGGCCGTGCTCAAGAACCTCGTCGGCAAGGTGGACAACCTCATCATCGGCGGCGGTATGGGTTATACCTTTATCAAGGCTCAGGGCGGCAAGATCGGCCAGTCCTTGCATGAGGATGAACTCATTCCCGATGCACTCGAGATCATGAAGGAAGCCAAGGAGCGTGGTGTCAACCTGTCCCTGTCTGTCGCTACCGTTTGCGGCCAGAGCTTCGACAATGACACGCCTCGCCAGATTTTCCCCATCCGCGAAATTCCGGACGAGTGGGAGGGCATGGATGCCGCACCCGAGAGCCTGGAGAACTGGAAGAAGATTATCCTGAGCTCCAAGACCATCCTCTGGAACGGTCCCGTGGGTGTTTTCGAGCTGCCTAACTTCGCCAAGGGTACCCTGCAGATCGCTGAGGACCTGGCCGAAGCCACCAAGCTGGGTGCCTACACCCTGGTGGGCGGTGGTGACTCCGTGGCTGCCGTTACCCAGATGGGTTACGCCGACAAGGTGAGCTACGTCTCCACCGGCGGTGGCGCCATGCTGGAAGCCATCGAGGGCAAGATTCTCCCCGGCATCGCTGCCATTCAGGACTAATTTCCGTGATAGCTAAGTAATTAGCTCACAGTAAGTTATGCAATAATCCTCGTTCGAAAATCGAACGAGGATTATTGTGTAATATACTGGCGGTCAGCTACTTATCGATCAGCGGCGCGCCGGCTACTTTGCATGGGCGAAGTGGGTGGGTTCTTTTTTGGTGGAGCCTTTTTCCGGGTGAACGGCGCGGGCGGGGATTTTTTTCACGTAAGCGTAGATCAGGACGCCGATGCCCAGCAGGACGAAGGGGATGCTCAGCAACTGCCCCATGTTCAGGAGCATGCCCGCCTCAAAGTCCACCTGGTCGTTTTTCACGAACTCAATGAGGAAGCGGCTGCCAAAACACACGATGAAGAAAATCCCGAAGTAGGTGCCGCGGTAGGTCTTGTCCAGGCCCCACTTGTACAGGGCGACGAGGCCCAGACCCAGCAGCAGATAAGTGAACGCCTCATACAGCTGTGTGGGATGGCAGGGAACGGTTTCCCCGTTGCGCTCGAACACAAAGCCCCAGGGCAGGGTAGTGGGCGCGCCGTAAATCTCGGAGTTGAAGAGGTTGCCCAGGCGGATGAAGCAGGCGGCAAACGCGATAGGAATGACCACGTGGTCTACCATCCACAAAAAGTCGAAGTCATGGGCGGGGCCATACTTTTTGGCATACCACCACATGCCCAGAATAAGGGCGATGGTGCCGCCATGACTGGCCAGGCCGCCTTTCCAAGGCATGAAGATTTCCCAGAAACCTTCCCAGGAACCAAAATAATAGTCCGGTTGATAGAAGATGCAGTGGCCCAGACGGGCGCCCACAATGGTGCAGATGAGCATCGTATACAGGAGCGGGTCCAGCAGGGACTCCGGGATGCGCTCCCGCTTGAACATGGCTTTTACGATGAACCAGCCCAAAATAAACCCGCCCACGAACAACAGCGAGTACCAACGAAGCTCAAAACCACCCAGCCTGAGAATGGCCGGGTCCACATTCCAATTTACTACCAAATATTCCATGTCACAAAGATAGAAAAAAATATTTGCGCAGGCGTAGTTTTTGCAGTAAATTTGCAACCCTAATTAGTTGGTAAATTATGAAGAAATGTATCCTGGCGCTTATGTTACTGCTTCCTTTGCAGGCATGGGCGCAATACCAGGAGACCAGCCCGGAAAAAGCAGATTCCACGCTGGTCCTGAGCCTGGACGACGCGCTTAAAATCGCCCTGTCGGAAAATACCTCCATCAAGGTGGCCGATATGGAAATCAAGCGCCAAAAATACGCAAAGAAGAGTGCCTACGGTGCTCTGTACCCCCAAATCAGCGCCACCGGCATGTACAGCTATGCCATCAAGAAGCAGAAGGTGTTCTTCGGCTCGGACGATACCAGCGGCAGCGGTAGTTCCAGCAGCAGTGGTGGCATGTCTTCCATGATGAGCGGTATGATGGAGCCCATCATGTACTATATCCAGCAGCTGTACGATGCTACCAACACGCCGTTCATCCCGTATGTCGCTCCGGAAACGCAGACTACCAGCAGCGAACCCATCGAGATGGGCCGTCGCAATCAGGTGCAGTTCAGCATCTCCGCCGCCCTGCAGCTGGTGAACCTGCAACTCTGGGAGAGCCTCCGCCTCACCAAAGACCAGGTGGAGCTCACCATCGAGAAGGCCCGCGAATCCCGCCTGAGCACCGTCACCTCCGTAAAACAGGCCTATTATGCCGTCCTCATGGCTAAGGCTTCGTACGATGTGTACAACGCGGTGCTGGAAAACGCCGCCCACAACCTCAAGCTTACGGAAAGCCGCTACAACGTGCAAAAGGCCTCCGCCATGGACCTGGCCCGTGCCCAGAGCACCTATGCCGCCGCCATCCCTAACTTGTACAATGCGGAAAACGCCATCCAGCTGGGCCTATGGCAACTGAAGGCCGTCATGGGCATCGCGCTGGACACGCCTATCGACATTGAAGGGGAACTGGCCGATTACGCGGAAACGATGTTCCGGGACCTGACGGAGGGAGAAAATTCCGATCTGGAAAAGAACTCCCAGCTCCGTCAGCTGGCCACCCAGGCGGAAATCCTGGCCCGCCAGATCCGCATGCAACAATATGCCTATATTCCCACGCTCAACCTCTCGCTCACCTACAACTACTACACCCAGAGCGACAAATTCAACCTGAGCCAGTGGAAATGGCTGCCGTCCAGTACGGCGGTGGTTACCCTGACCATCCCCATCTTCTCCGGCGGCCAGCGGTATTACACCATCAAGCAAACGCGCGTTCAGGCCGATGAGCTCCAGCTCCAGCGGGAGAATACGGAGCGCCAGCTGCGCATCAGCATCCGCCAGAATCTGAATAACATGTCCACGGCAATGAAAACCTACGATGCCGCCTCCGAAGCGCTCAAGAGTGCAGAGAAAGCCTACGACATCGCTTCCAAGAGCTATGAAGTGGGCAAAACCACCTTCACGGACCTGAACAACACGGAACTCACCCTTACCCAGACCCGCCTGCAAAGCGCGCAGGCCGTGTACAACTTCATGGTGGCCAAAGCCACGCTGGAGCAAACCCTGGGCTACGATTTTACCCAAGAATAACAGAAGTCAAGAGATATGAAAAGCAAAATGGCAATCATCCTTGCCCTCCTCACGGCCGTTGCCTGTGAGAGCAATGAAGGCAAGACGCAACAAGCCGCTGCAGCGGTAACCCCGAGCGTGGAGGTGGCTGTAGCCAAGGCCGGCATCGTTCCCGAGGAAAGCACCTACGCCTCTACGGTAGAGGCCTATGTGGTGAACAACATCATGCCGCAGCAAGGCAGCCGTATCCGCAAAATCAACGTGGAGGTAGGGGACTATGTGACCAAGGGTCAGGTCCTGGCCGAGATGGACCGTCTCCAGCTGGACCAGCTGGCCCTCCAGATCCAGAACGACGATGCGGAATATGCGCGTATCAAGAGCCTGTACGAGGAAGGCGGCCTGTCCCGAAGCGACTTTGAGGCTGCCGAACTGGGATATAAGGTGCGCAAAACCAACTACCAGAACGTAGAGGAAAACACCATCCTCCGCAGCCCGGTAACCGGTTATGTCACCGCCCGCAACTTCGACGTAGGCGACATGTTCGCCATGAGCGCTCCGCTCTTCACCGTGCAGCAGGTAGTGCCCGTCAAACTGCTTGTAGGCATCTCCGAGAGCGAGTACACCAAGGTGAAGAAGGGCGACGTGGTCACCCTCACCGTGGATGCCATCCCCGGAAAAACCTTCCGTGGCAAAATCGACCGCCTGTATCCCGTGATTGATGCCGCCACCCACACCTTCAAGGCCGAAGTGGTGGTGCCCAACCAGGACAAAGTGCTGCGTCCCGGTATGTACGCCCGCGTAACGGTGAACTTCGGTACCCGCAACAGCGTGCTGGTCCCGGACAAGGCCCTGGTGAAACAGGAAGGCACCGGCACCCGCTTTATCTACGTGCTGCAGGAAGACGGTACCGTGAAATACCTGCCGGTAAAACCCGGCCGCCACATCGGCACCGAATATGAAATTACCGAAGGCCTGCAGGATGGCTGGAAGGTTGTTATCAAAGGACAGTCCGCTCTTCGTGACGGCGTGAAGGTGAATGTGTTATGAGTATTTACAGAACAGCCGTCAATAATCCGGTCACCACGGGGCTGGTCTTCCTGGCGTTCGCTATCCTGGGCGTTTTTGCCCTGCTGCGCCTGCCGGTAGACAACTTCCCGGACGTGGAGTCCAACGTCATCATGGTGATGAGCTCCTATCCCGGCGCTTCGGCGGAGGATGTGGAGAACAACCTCACCAAGCTGTTGGAGAACTCCCTCAACGGTGTATCGGACCTGAAGAATCTTACCTCCAACTCCCGTGAGAACATTGCCGTGCTCACGCTGGAGTTCGAGTACGGAACAGACATCGACGAAGCCACCAACGACGTCCGGGACAAGTTGGACATGATATCGCAACAGCTGCCGGACGGCGCATCGTTGCCTTTCCTGTTCAAGTTCAGCATGGACCAGCTGCCCATCATGATCCTGGCCGCCACGGCCGACCAAAGCGTGAGTGCGCTGGACAAGCTCCTGGAGGACCGCATCGCCACGCCGCTGGGCCGCGTATCCGGTGTGGGTACGGTGTCCGTGGCCGGTGCGCCCAAGCGTGAAATCCAGGTCTATTGCGACCCTGCCAAACTGGCGGCGTACAACCTGTCCATTCCCGTCATTTCGCAAATCATCGCTGCGGAGAACCGGAACATCCCTTCCGGCAGCATCGACATTGGTTCCGATACCTACACGCTGCGCATCAAGAAGGAGTTCCAGCATCCCTCGGAACTGCTGGACGTGGTGCTGGGCAACTACAACGGCGGCACCATCTATCTGCGTGACGTCGCCCGCGTAGTGGACGATGTGGAAGAAAAGTCGCAGGAGTCCTACACCAACGGCACCCGCGGCGCCCAGATCATCATCCAGAAACAGTCCGGTTACAACACGGTGGAGGTAATCCGCAAGGTCAAGAAGGAGCTCGAGTATCTGGAGACCCGACTCCCTGCCGATATCAAAATGACCACCGTCGTGGACAACTCGTCCAACATCCTCCGTACCATCAACTCCCTGAAAGAGACCATCCTCATCACCTTCCTGGTGGTTATGCTGGTGGTATTCCTCTTCCTGGGTCGATTGAAAGGTACGCTCATCGTGGTGCTGTCCATCCCGATCGCCCTGCTGGCCTCCCTGCTGTACCTTTTCGGTACGGGTAACACGCTCAACATCATTTCCATGAGCGCCTTGTCCATCGCCATCGGTATGGTTGTGGACGATGCCATCGTGGTGCTGGAGAACGTGACATCGCACCTGGAGAGGGGAGAGAAGCCCAAGGAAGCGGCGGTGCACGGCACGGCGGAGGTGGGTATTTCGGTTATCGCATCCACGCTCACCATGTTGTGCGTGTTCCTGCCCCTGACCATGATTTCCGGTATGGCCGGTATCATGTTCCGGCAGCTGGGTTGGATTGTGTCCATCATCATGATCGTGTCCACCACGGCCGCCCTGACGCTGGTGCCCATGCTGTGCTCGCAGCTCATGGACAACAACCAGAACAGCGGTAAGTTGTTCCTCCTTATCTTCGGCCCGGTGAACAAGGCCCTGGACGGCCTTTCTGCCGGTTACGCCCGCCTCATCAACTGGTGCATGAACCATAAGAAGCTGGTGCTGGGGGGTGCGCTTGTCATTTTCGGCGCGGTCATGGCCATTTACGTGCCGGTCATGAAGACGGAATATTTCCCCAACTCGGACTCCGGCCGTCTTACGGCTACCATCGAGCTGCCTATCGGTACAGCACAGGATGTCACGCGTGAGGTCGCTGCCAACATCTACGCCAAGCTGGTGGAGGAGATTCCCGAAATCCAGGTGCTCAGCTACCGTTTCGGCCAGGCCGATTCGGACAACGCCTACGCTTCCATGCAGCAGAACGGTACCTACCTCATTTCCATGAATATCAACGTGGGCTCCATGGAAAACCGTAAGCGTTCGGTCAGTGAACTGGCCGATGTCGTCCGCGCAACCCTCCGCACGTTCCCGGAACTGAACAAGTTCAACGTTACGGAAGGCTACGGTATGGGTGGCCGTTCATCGGTTCAATTGGAAATCTATGGCTACGACTTCACGGAGACGGAGAATGCCGCCCGTGCCGTTCGTCAGCGCATGATGGATTGCGGCCTGTTTGCCCAGGCCATCCTCTCACGTGACCAGTACACTCCGGAGTACGAGGTGGATTTCGACCGTGAAAAACTGGCCCTGAACGGCCTGTCTTCCGTGACGGCCGCTGCGGCAGTTTCCGCTGCCATGTCCGGCTCGGTAGGCTCCTACTACCGCGAGGACGGTGACGAGTACAATATCCGCGTGCGTTATGCACCGGAGTTCCGTACTTCCATCGAGGACCTCGAGGATATCATCATTTACAATTCGCAGGGCCGGGGCATCCGCGTAAAGGACCTGGGCCGCATTGTGGAATCCAAGGTGCCGCCTACCATCCAGCGCAAGAACCGTGACCGTTACATTCAGGTTACCGGTATCATGTCGCAGGGCAAGTCCCTGAGCCAGGGTGTGGAGGCAGTGACCGAGCTGCTCAACGAAAACCCGCTGCCGGATGGCCTGAGCTGGCGGATCGGCGGTGACTATGAGAATCAGCAGGATATGTTCCGCGACATGCTCATGCTGGTGGTCTTGATTGTCATCCTGGTGTACATGGTGATGGCTTCCCAGTTCGAATCGTTCATGGGACCGTTCGTGATTATGTTCTCCATCCCGTTCGCCCTGGTGGGTGTGGCGATGGGTAACATGATAGCGAATCTGGCTATCGGTGTGATGTCGCTCATCGGTATTATCATCCTGCTGGGTATCGTGGTGAAGAACGGTATCGTGCTCATCGACTATACGGTTCTGTTGCAGGAACGCGGTTTAAGCGTGCGTGAATCGTCCGTGAAGGCCGCTAAGAGCCGTCTGCGTCCTATCCTCATGACTACGCTCACCACGGTGCTGGGTATGCTGCCCATGGCTTTGGGCCGGGGCGAAGGCTCCGAGATGTGGCGTGGTCTGGGTACCACCGTCGCCTGGGGTCTGAGCATCTCCACGCTCGTCACCCTGGTGCTAATCCCGGTACTGTATTGTGGTTTCACGGAGTTCCGCTCCCGCAGAAAAGCTAAGAAATAGATATTATGAAAGCAATATTCGTTGCATACAATCAGGCTTATAATCAGGAGATTGTAGAGCTGTTGGAGGGTTTGGGACAGCGGGGGTATACCGTGTGGGAAGAGATTGGTGGCAGAGGCAGTGTGGATGGGGAACCGCATCTGGGGAACCATGCCTGGCCGACGCAGAACCATGCGCTGCTCACGGTGCTGGAAGACAGCCTGGCCCCCAAGGTGATGGCCGCTCTCCGCGAGACGGACGCCGCCAACGCCAAACTGGGCCTGAGGGCCTACGTCCTTCCGGTGGAAGATGCACTGTAAGAGATGGCCGATCAGGTCGGCCATGACGAGAGCCCGGTTCGGTCGGCAGAAAGGCATGCCCGGCTGGACCGGGCATCTTTTTTATAAATTTTCATTATATTTGTAAGACTAAAAACTAAAGTACCATGGCAAAAGTAGCAACCAATAACAATTTCACCGAGCTTCTGCAGGACAGCAAGCTGGTTATCGTAGACTTCTGGGCCACTTGGTGCGGCCCCTGCCGTATGCTTTCTCCCATCCTGGACGAGGTAGAGGAAGAAATGGCCGATAAAATCTCCGTTGTAAAGGTGAACGTGGACGACGCCGACGAAATCGCCGCCCAGTTCCGCATCATGAGCATCCCCACGCTGCTGTTCTTCAAGAATGGCCAGGTGGTGGACAAGACGGTGGGCGCCATGCCCAAGCCTACCCTCGTAGAAAAGATCAAAGCAAATCTCTAAGGTTATGAAAAAGCTCCTTCTCACCCTGGCTCTGGTCTTCGGAACCCTGACCGCCGCCAACGCCCAATTCGGTATCATCGGCGGTTGGACCATGGCCAAAGTGCCTACAACCGGCGCAGAGTTAATGCCTAAAAATGGCAACCTGTTCCATGCCGGCGTGGCTTACAAGTTCGATTTCGGGCCGTTCTTTACCCTGCAGCCGGAACTGGTCTATCAGGGTAAGGCCTCTTATGTGGAGCATGGGGGCTCCACCTTGTACAGTCGCGGCAATTACCTGGAGTTGGGAGTGGGTGCGCAGGTGGGCGTCGACCTCCTGGCCCTGCGTCCGTTCCTCCTGTTAGAACCTTTCATCGGCGTGGATTTGGGTGCGCTCAACAAGTTTAACGGAAATGTGAGCCAGACCCTTAACGAAGCCAAGAACAAATTCGAAGGCGGCTTCGGCGTGGGTGGCGGTATCGAGCTGGTAAATCACATCCAGATATCCGTTCAGTGGTTCATGAACTTTGGAAAACTGTACGATCCCAACAAACTGAACGGAGCGGAGATGAACAGTTTAAACAGCCTGAAGAACTATCAGGGCGTAAAAATTTCGTTAGGGTTGTTCTTTTAGGCGATGGGGAAGCAGGTGGTGATTTTTTGTGCTTCGAGCAATTTAATCGACCCGAAGTACAACGAGGCGGCAAGGCGACTGGTGCGAGGCCTGCACGCAAAGGGATATGACATTGTGTCCGGTGGCGGCGACCGTGGAACCATGGGTGCCATCACGGACGAGTCCATCCGCATGGGCGGCCGTCATGTGGCCGTATTGCCGCGTTTCATGGCCGGTATGGAGCGGAAGGACGTAGCGGAGGTGGTTTGGACGGATACCATGTCCCAGCGGAAAGACCGCATGCGGGAGAACACCGTGGCGGCCATCGCGCTGCCGGGCGGTATCGGCACGTTGGAGGAACTGATCGAGACCCACACGCTGCGGAAACTGCACAAGTACGAGGGCCCCATTTTCGCCCTTAACCTGGACGGATACTATGAACCGCTGAAATCGTTGTTTACCCACTTTGTCGATACGGGTATGACGGCGCAGGCAGATATCGACCTGGTTGCTTTCCCGGACACGGTGGAGCAATTGCTGGAGAACTTTTAATGGATATTCAGGGCATTTATACCTTCCTGCGGCCCAATCTGGACCGCGTAGAGGCGCGAATGGAAGCGTCTCTGCACTCGGATATTGCCCTGTTGGACGGCATTAACCGCCGTCTGCGGGAACATCCCGGCAAAATGCTGCGTCCTATGCTGGCGCTGCTGGTGGCGGAGGCTTGTGGTGGCGTAACGGAAGATACGCTCCGATTTGCCGCTGCTGCGGAACTCCTGCACAATGCTACCCTCCTGCACGACGATGTGGTGGACGGTGCGGTGGAACGCCGCGGTGTTCCTACGGCAGCCAAACTGCTCGGCGGCGGCCCGGCGGTGCTTATCGGCGATTACTGGCTGGTAAACTGCATGACGGAAGTCCTGGGTGCGGCGCATGAACCGGAGCGCGTGCTGCGCATCTTTGCCCAGACGCTGCATCACCTCACGGAAGGGGAACTCCTGCAAATGGAAAAAGCCGGCAAGGGAGATACCACCGAGGCCGATTATTTGCGCATTGTCTATGGCAAGACGGCGTCGCTGTTCGAGGCTACGGCCATGGCGGCAGCCATATCGGCCCGGGCGTCGGACGCGCAGGTTAAAGCGGTTGGGCAGTTCGCCCGCCTGCTGGGTACGGCCTTCCAAATCAAGGACGATATCCTGGACTATTGCGAGGCCTCGGCCGCGCTGGGCAAACCGGTAGGACTGGACCTGAAGGAGCAAAAAATCACCCTTCCGCTACTCTGCGCGCTGGAGGCTGTTCCTGCCGACGAGGCTGCCCGCTTGCGTACTTGCGTCACGCAGGTGACGGAGCATCCGGAGCATATCGACACGCTGGTGGACTTTGTGCGTGCGCAGGACGGCGTCGTCAAGGCCGCCAAGAAGATGGACGATTACATCTCCCAGGCCATTGCCTGTCTGGATGTGCTGCCGGAGACTGCTGCCAGGCAGTATCTGACCACCTTGGCCCAATTCGTAGGAGACCGCAAGGCATGACCGTTTACGGGAATACGGAAGTGGTGGCAGCCCTGCACCAGATGGTTCAGAGCGGACACGTTCCGCATGCCCTTCTCCTGCACGAGGACGATGGCGGCGGGGCTTTCCCGCTGGCCATGAACTTCCTGGAGGAGCTGTATGGCGGTTCGCCGCGCGTGCAAAAGCTCATCCATCCGGATATCCATTTTGTGTTCCCGGTGGCGGGGTCGGACAAACCGGTTTCGCTGCAGTTTATCGCCAAGTTCCGGGAGTTGGCGTTGGAGAATCCGTATTTCTTTGAGAATGAGCTTTATACGGCTATCGGCATAGAAGGGAAGCAGGGCATGATTTCCGTGAACGAGGCGCGGAGCATCCTGGACCGCCTGTCCTTGAGCGCCGTGGAAGGCGGCTACCGGACGGTGCTGGTGTATCTGCCGGAGAAGATGAATGCCCAGGCGGCCAATGCGCTGCTGAAGATGGTGGAGGAACCGCCGGCAAAAACGCTGTTCCTGCTCATCACCCATGCGCCGGAGAAGGTGCTCATCACCATCTCGTCCCGTTGCCTGCACATGCGGGTGCAGCCTTTGTCGCCGGAGGCGGAACGGGAGGTACATGCGCGGGAAAATGCTTCCAATCAGGTGCTCACGGACCTGTTCCATGACCTGCTGGAAGCCATCGTTTCGCGGGACAGGCTCAAGGCGCTGGAAACCGGCGAGGCCGTAGCGGACCTCAAGGTGCGGGAGCAGCAGAAGACTTTCTGCAGATTGGCGTCGGAGGACCTTCGCAGACTCTTCTTCCTGCAAAAAATGCCCGCGCTGGCCCATGTGCCGGAGGGCGAAGAAGACTTTTACAAGCGCATGGCCGGGGCACTGAAGCCCACTTTCCCCCGCAAGGGAATGGCCGCCCTGGACCGCGCCCTGCTCCTGGTGGAGCGCAATGTTAACCAAAAAATCCTGTTTACGGATTTGGTGAATCAATTATACAGTTTATGAACGACATGAACGAATCCATCCAGTTTGACTGCTTTCGCGGCTGCATGGTGGTGACGGACGAGTCTACGGGCGAGTCCGACATCAAATATCGGCAGGGATGCTGCAAGCTGGAGGTATACGATACGCTGAAGGGCATCGCCCAGGAACAGTTCGACGACTATTTCGAGGTGCGCTTCAAGAACACCCGCAAGGGGATTTACGTGAATGCATCGGGCCAGAGCATCAAGACCGGGGACCTTGTGGTGGTAGAGGCCGCCACGGGGCACGACCTGGGCATCGTGACGCTGGAAGGCGCCATCGTGGGCCGTCAGATGAAGTGCAAAGGCGTGGATCCCGCCAAGACGGGGCTCAAGAAGATTTACCGCAAGGCGCGTCCCTTCGACATCCAGCGCTGGCAGGAGGCCATCGCCCGTGAGCAGGAAACCATGATCCGCGCCCGCGTGCTGGCGAACAACCTGGGCCTGGAAATGAAGATTGGCGACGTGGAGTTCCAGGGGGACGGCACCAAGGCCATCTTCTATTACATTGCCGATGGCCGCGTGGACTTCCGCCAGCTCATCAAGGACTTCGCGGAGGAGTTCCATATCCGCGTGGAGATGAAGCAGATCGGCGCCCGTCAGGAGGCCGGTCTCATCGGCGGTCTGGGCATCTGCGGCCGCGAGCTCTGCTGCGCCAATTATATCACTGAGTTCAAGTCGATTACCACCTCTGCCGCGCGTGTGCAGGACCTGTCGCTGAACCCGCAGAAGCTGGCGGGGCAGTGCGGCAAGCTCAAGTGCTGCCTGAACTACGAGGTGGCGGCCTACATGGACGCGCATTCCCGCATTCCGCGGGTGACGGAGCCGCTGGAGTTCCAGGACGGCCAGGCATGGCTGGTGAAGACGGACATCCTGGCGGAGACGATGTACTTCTCCTACGAGAAGGGTTCTCTGACTCAGACGTTCCCGCTGCCGGCCAGCGAGGTGCGCGAAATCCTGGCGATGAACCGCCGCGGTGAAAAACCGGCCACGCTGCACGAGGAAGAGATTGTGGCGCCGGAATTTGTCACCGCAGTAGGGGACGATGCCATCAACCGCTTCGACCCGGAAAAGAAAAAGCGCCGTCGCAAGAATCGTAAAAAGTCAGGAAAGAAAGACTAATTGTCATGCCCGGCCTTGACCGGGCATCTGTTGCCTATGGGACACGGTAAACTGAAGAAATTTGCAGAGAACGAGACTTTCCGCTGCCTCTTGCAGCCGGACGCCTCCCAGGTGCTGGACAAGGAGCCCGGCAGCAAGGAGTTGCGCCTGAGGGACCATGCCATCAAGGGGAACTGGGGCCGGGAGATGTTCGGCAATGACCATCCCATCGTGCTGGAACTGGGCTGTGGCAAGGGGGATTACACGATAGCCCTAGCGCTCCGGCATCCGGAAATCAATTATATCGGGGTCGATATCAAGGGCGCAAGGTTGTGGAAGGGGGCGAAGTATGCCACGGAGCAGGCGCTGCCCAATGTGGCGTTCCTGCGGACCAGGATTGAGTTTATCGATGCGTTCTTCGGCCCGGGGGAGGTGAGTGAGATCTGGCTAACGTTCTCGGACCCGCAGCTTCGCGGCAGCGAAAATGCCCGGCTTTCCTCGCCGCTGTTCCTGGAGCGCTATCGCAGGTTCCTGAAGCCCTCCGGCATCATCCACCTCAAAACCGATTCCCGCTACCTCTACGAATACACCCAGTCAGTCGTGAAGGTCAACAACCTTCAAGTACTTGCATATGGTACTGATATTTACCAGGAAGGGGTATATGTTGCCGAACCGTCGCTTCGCGACCCCTCCCAACTCGCACCGATCCGTCTAACGACGAGCCGGCTGTGGGCCCCTCCCTCTTACACGGCCGAGGGTGGCCATGGGTTCGGCAACATACACCCCTCCCTGGAAAAAGATTTGCAAGTAGATGCCTCTTCTGTCATTTCGAGCGTAGCCGAGAAATCTCCTGCCTTGGACGTGGCGGTGGTGTTCGAGGTCCAGACTTTCTATGAGAAGATGTTTCTGGAGATGGGGTTGCCGATTACGTACATGGCATTTCACATCGAGCATGACGGGCCGTACGCCTTCCCTGGGGAGGCTTTCGACCATGACTACTGGCTGGAGGCCGAAGGGCCCCGCCGTTCTTTCTCCCACCAACCCACCAAGAAATCATAGCGCGGGGCAAAATAGCCTTGTGATTATTCGTGGATTTTGCTATATTTGTGCACTATGGCAAAGTTAGTTTACACAATGGGCGAGGTAGCCCAATTGCTGGGGGAGAATGCCTCGGCCGTGCGCTACTGGAGCAACTATTTCGAGAAGTTCATCCATCCCCAGCGGAACGCCAAGGGGAACCGGCTGTATCATCCGGAGGATATCGACACCCTTAAACAGGTCCAGTTCCTGCTTAAGAACCAGGGCCTTACGCTGGAGGGTGCCAAACAGCGCCTCACGGAGGATCACCGCAGCGTGGACAGACGCGTAAAAGCCATCGAAAAACTCAAGGACATCCGCGCCCAGCTGGTGGCCGTACGCAATGGCCTATGAAAGTAGGGGATATCACTGCGGCGCTGGAGGTCTTCGCGCCGCTTCGCATTCAGGAGGAATGGGACAACAGCGGGCTGCTGATCGGCAGCGCGGAGGATGAGGTGCACGGGGTGCTGGTCGGGTTCGACTGCACGCCGGAACTCATCGACGAGGCCGTCGAGAAAGGCTGCGACATGGTGGTGACCCACCATCCGCTCATCTTTAAGGGCATCCGCCGTATCAATGCGGAGGACCCGGTGGGGGCGGCGGTGATGCGTGCCGTGCGCTTTGGCGTGGCGGTGTATGCGGCCCACACCACGGCGGATAAGGTGATCGCCGGTGTGAGCGGTGCCATGGCCCGCCGGCTGGAGCTCAAGAACGTGAGCATCATGGTGCCGGAAGAGGACGGAACCATCGGCCTGGGCTGCATCGGGGACCTTCCCAAGCCCATGACCGGCCTGGAGGCCCTGGCCTATGTCCGGGAAAAGTTCGGCCTCAAAGTCATCAAAAGTTCCAAGCCGCTGGAAACGCCCATCACCAAGGTGGCGCTCCTGGGCGGCAGCGGACAAGGGGAGATTCCCCAGGCGCAGGCAAAGGGCGCCCAGCTCTATATTACGGCCGATATTTCCTACCACCAGTTCTTCACCAAGGACAGCTTCATGGTCATGGACATCGGCCATTTTGAGAGCGAAGTGGAGATTGTGGACATTTTCTTAACGGAGATACGGAAAAATTTTCCTACCTTTGCAAGCTACAAAAGTGCTGTACTGGACAGGAGCAACCCGGTCCACTACTTTGTAGTGTAAGAAAAAGATAAATCGATTTATAATTTTTATGGCAAGTACCAAGAAAACCACCGCCGCCAAGAAAGTGGAGGCTCCCATCGACAACAGGGAAACTTTTGTGTCCCTGCAGAAAAGTTTCGCCGATTCCGACATGCCCGTTGAGGAGAAACTGAAGACCCTCTATGAACTGCAGGCCGCGGATTCCGAGATTGACAAGATTATCCAGCTGCGTGGCGAACTCCCCGCAGAGGTAGCCGCCCTGGAGGCAGAGATTGCCACCCTGAAGGAGCGCAGCGCCGCCATTTCGGCCATTCTGGACCAGTTCAACCGCAACATCGCGGACGCCAAGCTGTCCATCTCGGAGCATGAGAGCATCATCGAAAAGTATCAGCGCCAGCTGGAGACCATCTCCAACTCCCGTGAGTACGACTCCCTGAACAAGGAAATCGAGAACCAGGAGCTGCTGCGCCAGATCGATGAAAAGACCATCAACGACACCCGTTACGAGATTGGTGCCAAGAAGGCCGAACTGGACGAGATCAAAGACCGTCTGAACATCCGTGGAGAGGACCTCAAGGCCAAGAAGGAAGAGCTGGACACCATCGTGGAAGAGACTGCAAAGGAGGAAGCCGTCCTTCGCGCCCGCCGCGACGAATGCGCCGCCAAGATCGACGCCCGCACCATGAGCGCTTACGAGCGTATCCGCGCCAGCGTGCACAACCACCTGGCCGTCGTGGGTATCTACAATGGCGATTCCTGCGGAGGTTGCTTCAACACCATCACTCCCCAGCGCCGCGTAGAGATTGCCTCCAACCGCAAGCTCATCATCTGCGAGCACTGCGGCCGCATCATCATCAACCCGGAATTCGACCAGAAGTAGTATGCCCGAGGCCAGTCGCAAACGGTCCCGCCCGCAAGAGCCCGAGAATCTGGAGACCCTGATGGGGAACAAACCCCCGCAGGCCCTGGATGTAGAAGAGGCCGTATTGGGCGCCATGCTCGTAGAGCCCGCCACCATCGACGAATCGATGGAGGAGCTCTCCGCGTCGTGCTTCTACGACCCCCAGCACCGCATGATTTTCGAAGCCATGAGCGAGCTGGTGAACGAGCACGTGAGCATCGACCTTGTGACCGTGAGCGAAAAGCTGCGCGCAAAGGGGAACCTGGAAGCCATCGGCGGACCGGTGGCGCTGGCCAACCTCTCGCAGAACATCGGTGCGGCGGCCCACATCGAGTACTACATCAAAATCCTCAAGCAGAAGACCATCCAGCGGGACCTGATCAGCGCCTCGTACGATATCCTGAAGCAGTCGTTCGACGAGTCCACCAACGTGGACGACCTCATCGACAACGCGCAGACCAAGGTGTTTGCCGCCATTCAGAACAACGTCAAGCGCGACGTCCAGGACATTGGTTCCATCATCAATTCCGTGCTGGATAACCTGCAGGAGCTGCAAGGCATCACCGGTCCTTCCGGTGTGCCTTCCGGTTATCCTTCCATCGACCGCGTAACGCAGGGCTGGCAAAAGAGCGACCTTATTATCCTGGCGGCCCGTCCGTCGGTGGGTAAAACGGCTTTCTCGCTCAATATCGCCCGCAACGCTGCCGTGGAGGCCAATATGCCGGTGGCGGTGTTCTCCCTGGAAATGAGCGCGGACCAGCTGGGTAAGCGTCTGATTACCACGGAGAGCGGCCTGTCCGGAGAAAAAATCAAGGGCGGCGTCAAGCTGGAACCCTACGAGTGGGTGCAGCTGGAAGATACCCTCAAGCGCCTGGCCAAGGCTCCGCTGTATATTGACGATACGCCCGGCATTCCCATCATGGAGTTCCGCACCAAGGCCAAACGCCTGGTGAAGCAGAAGGGCGTGCGTCTCATCGTGGTGGACTATCTGCAGCTGATGCAGGGTCCGGTGGAGCTGCGCGGCCTGCGCGAGCAGGAAGTGGCGGCCATCTCCCGTACCCTCAAGGCCACCGCCAAGGAACTGAATATTCCCATCATCGCCCTGTCCCAGCTGTCCCGTAATGCGGTTCAGCGCACGGGCGGCACCGGCAAGCCGCAACTGAGCGACCTCCGTGAGTCCGGCTCCATCGAGCAGGATGCCGATATGGTCATCTTCATCCACCGTCCGGACTTCGTGGGCATGAGCGACAATCCGGAGGACAAGGAAAAGGCTATCATCGTCATTGCCAAACACCGTAACGGTGAGGTCTGTGACATCGAAATGAAGTACAAGGCCGGTCAGGTGAAATTCGTGGAGCCGGACCAGAGCCTGGATATGTACGCCCAGCGGGGACCGGTGGCCAGCGCGGCCAACGAGCCCGCCGCAGGGGATTCTTCCCACTATGACTTCGACGCACAAAGCGAATTCTGATGATGCGTTGGAAGCTCCTCATACTCAGCTTATTTGTATCCGTTACCGTTAACGGGCAAGGCCGAGGATGCATCCCCACCAGAAGCGAGTACCCTTTCAGTGACGGGGAGCGCATTACCCTCAGCCTCATGTACAAATGGGGTGCGGTGAATACGGAAGTAGGCCAGGCCTTTGTGGACCTGGATACGTTGCGTTTCAATGGTGAGCCTGCTTTCCACGTGAACTTCCGGGTGAAGTCGGCCCCGTTCTTCGACCTTTTCTTCAAAATGCGGGAGGACTTCCACAGCTGGATGACCATCAAGGACCTGAAGCCGGTTAAATTCACCCGCGACACCTACGAGGGCGGGTACACGGCCACCAACGATTATATCTACGACTGGCCCAACAACGTCATTCACGCCGATGTGAATTTCAACAACAGGGGAGAAGAGCACTACGAGATTCCCCTGCACGAGTGCGCGTACGACCTGCCGGCGCTTATCTTCTACCTGCGCACCATGGACCTGTCCCGCATGAACGTGGGAGAAAAATACGATTTGAGTTTCGCCATCGACGATACTGTCTTCGACATCATCCTTACCTATCGTGGACGCGAGAAGATAAATGTACGCAAAATGGGTAAGCGGGATGCCTTGCTCTTCACCTGCTCGGTGGTGTCCGGCGCTATGTTCGAGGGAGACCAGGAAGTCAAGTTCTGGTTCTCGGACGATGGGTATTACGTCCCGCTGGCCGTGATGGCACCACTCCGTGTAGGCGCCTGCTGGTGCTGGTTAAAGGATTTTAAGCCATGAAAGAGGAAGTAGCGCATAAGGGTAAGGTCGTAAAAATGACACCGCAGGTAACTACGGTGGCTATTTTGCAACATGGGGCCTGCTCGCAGTGCCATGCGGCCGGCCTGTGCGGCATGTCGGATCTGGCGGAAAAAACGGTGGAGGTTCCCACGGACCCGTATGCATTTTATGGGGTCGGCGACGAGGTGGAGGTGGTGCTCAAGGCCTCCATGGGCATGAAGGCCGTGTGGCTGGCCTATTTCATCCCGCTGCTGGTGCTGCTGGCCGTGGTGCTGCTGTTATCGGCCCTGCATGTGGGCGAGGTAGTTACGGGCATTTGCGCCTTGGTTGCCATCGGCCTGTATTACCTGCTCCTGTACCTTTTCAGGGACAAGCTCAAGAATGAATATATTTTCACAATAAAAGGATAAGTTATGAATGCATTTATTTGGACAATCGCAGTGGTGACCGTCCTCGGTCTGGTGCTGGCGCTCGTCCTGTACCTGGTGGCCCAGCGCTTCAAGGTGGAGGAAGATCCCCGCATCGACGAGGTGGAAAAGGCTATGCCCGGTGCCAACTGCGGTGGTTGCGGCTTTGCCGGCTGCCGTGCGTTTGCAGAGGCTGCGGTAAAGGCTCCCAACCTGGACAACAACTATTGTCCGGTGGGCGGCAACGACACCATGGCCAAGGTGGCGGCTATCCTGGGGTACGAGGTTAAGGCCAAGGCTCCCATGGTGGCCGTCGTCCGTTGTAACGGCACCTGCGAGGCTCGGCCCAAGGTGAACGAGTACGACGGATACGCCTCCTGCTATGTGAAGTCCCTGCTGTACACCGGCGACACGGGTTGCGCTTATGGCTGCCTGGGTTGCGGAGACTGCGTGGCGGCCTGCCAGTTCGGCGCGCTTTCCATGGATCCCGTCACCGGTCTTCCGGTGGTGGACCAGGAGAAGTGTACCGCCTGCGGTGCCTGTACGAAGGCTTGCCCCAAGCGTATCATCGAGCTTAGGCCGATGGGGCCGCGCGGCATGCGTGAGTTTGTCTCCTGCGTGAACAAGGAGAAGGGCCCCGTCGCCAAGAAGGCCTGCGCCAACGCCTGTATCGGTTGCGGCATCTGCGCCAAGACCTGTACGCACGAGGCTATCACCGTGGAGGGCAATGTGGCTTATATCGACCCGGCCAAGTGCAAACTGTGCCGCGAGTGCGAGGCCATGTGTCCTACCGGCGCCATCCATGGCGTGAACTTCCCCAAGCCGCTGGACAAGGATGCCGTCAAGGAGCGCATCAAAGTCCGTCAGCAGAAGGCCAAAGAGGCAGCGGAGGCTGCTAAAAAGGAGGTTACCAATGAGTAAGCATACATTCTCTATCGGCGGTGTTCATCCGCACGACAACAAAATCTCCCGGGAATGCGCCATTCAGCCGCTTCCCATCGCCCCTACCGTGTACATTTCCGTGGCCCAGCACATCGGGGCTCCCTCCGTGCCCTGCGTGGCCGTGGGTGACAAGGTGAAAGTGGGTCAGGTGATTGCCCAGCCCGGTGGCTTCGTAGGTGCATTCATTCACTCTTCCGTTTCCGGTACGGTGAAATCCATCGCCCCCAGGGCCGATCTCGCCGGCCGTGCTTTCACGCACATCGAGATTGCCGTGGAGGGTGACGAATGGATGGAGGAAATCGACCGCACCGAAACCCTGGTAACCGCCATTCCGGACGATCCCAAGGCTATTATCGAGAAAATCCGTCTGGGTGGTGTCGTGGGTCTTGGTGGCGCTACCTTCCCCACGCATGTGAAGCTTTCGCCGCCTCCGGGTTCCAAGTGCGAACAGGTGATTATCAACGGTTGCGAATGCGAGCCGTACCTCACTTCGGACTTCCGCACCCTGCTGGAGAAAGGCGAGCAGGTGGTGGTGGGTGCCGCCCTGCTGCAGAAGGCTATGGGTGGTGTTCCTTGCACCATCGCCATTGAAGAAAACAAGCCGGAGGCCATTGCCCATATCCGCGAGGTCATCGCCAAGCTGGGTTACAAGGACATGGACGTGATGGTGATGAAGATGATGTATCCGCAGGGCGGTGAAAAGCAGCTTATCGACGCTGTGATGCACCGTCAGGTGGGTTCCGGCGCCCTGCCCATCAGCGTGGGTGCCGTGGTGCAGAACGTCGCCACCGCCCTGGCCGTGTACGACGCCGTGCAGAAGAACAAGCCCATCGTCGACAATTCCGTAACCGTAACGGGCGAGTGCTTCCCCAAGCAGGCCAACCTGCTGGTGCGTGTGGGTACTCCGCTGCAGTATATCATCGACTTCCTGGGTGGAATTCCTGCCGATGCTGCCAAGGTGATCAGCGGCGGTCCTATGATGGGCCGTGCCGTTGCCAACCTGCAGGCTGCTACGGTGAAGGGTACCGGCGCCCTGCTCTTCCTCACCGAAAAGCAGACCCGTCGCGCCCCGGAAACCAACTGTATCCGCTGCGGCAAATGTGCCGATGCCTGCCCGATGGGTCTGGAGCCGTTCCTGCTGAACAAGCTCTCCAAGGCCCAGGATTGGGATGCCTGTGAGGCCAATGCCGCGCAGGACTGCATCGAGTGCGGTTGCTGCCTGTATTCCTGTCCCGCCCAAATCCCGCTGCTGGACAACATCCGCGTGGGCAAGGGCTTTGTCCTGGGTGCCATCCGCGCCCGTGCGGCTGCCGCCAAGGCCGCTGCAGAAGCTGCTAAAAAGTAAAAGACTATGAGCAAGTTATTAGTATCTCCTTCTCCCCATATCCATTCCAAGGTCTCTACCAAGTCCTTGATGCTGGATGTGGTGATTGCGCTCATCCCGGCTGTTATCTGCTCCGTGGTCTTCTACGGCTGGCAGGAACTGCTGGTGCTGGGTGTGAGTGTGGCTTCCTGCGTGCTGCTGGAATGGGCCATTACCAAGTACATGCTTAAACAGCCGTCGACCATCGGCGACTGGTCGGCCGTCATTACGGGTATCCTCCTGGCGCTGAACGTGCCGTACACCACGCCCTGGTGGGTGATTTTCATCGGCGCAGTGGTGGCTATCGGCGTTGCCAAAATGACCTTTGGCGGTCTGGGACAGAATATCTGGAACCCTGCCCTGGTGGGCCGTGTGTTCCTCCTGGTTTCCTTCCCGACTTATATGACCACCTGGAACCAGCCTCAGGGCCTGTTCGGCGTCGATGCCGTTTCCGGTCCCACGCCGCTGGGTGCTATCCAGGAAGGCCTGCTGCAGGGTGCTTCCGTGCAGGATCTCACGGCTGCATACAACTACAAGGACCTGCTGTTCGCCAACCTGGGCGGCAGCGCCGGTGAAGTGTGCGCCCTGGCGCTCCTGGCCGGTTTCGTGTACCTGTGCTGCCGCAAGGTGATCAAGCCTTGGATTACCCTGAGCATCTTCGCCACCGTGGCCCTGACGTCCCTCATCTTCTGGAGCGTGGACCCGACCCGTTTCACGGATCCGCTCTTCAACCTCCTCACCGGCGGTCTCATCCTGGGTGCCTGCTTCATGGCTACGGACTATGTGACCTCGCCCATGAGCCTCTGGGGTGGCGTTATCTTTGGTGTCGGCATCGGCTTCCTTACCATGATGATCCGTTACTTCGGTTCCTATCCGGAAGGCGTTTCCTTCGCCATCCTCATCATGAACTCGGTGGTTCCGCTGCTGAACATGTGGTTTAAACAGAAAAAATTCGGGAGGAAATAGACCATGGCTGCAAAATCCAATTTAACCAATATGGTGCTGGTGCTCGGAGCCACCTGCCTGTTCTGCTCGGCCATCCTGGGCGGCGCTTATGTGCTCACCAAGGAGCCCATCGAGGCGGCTGCCGCAGAAAAGACCAACCGGGCCATCGCCCAGGTACTTCCTGCCTTTGAGACGGCATCGGACCGTCAGTTCGTAGAGGCCCTCGGCAAGGATTTCCCTTACTATGAGGCCAAAAACGGAGAGGCGCTGGCCGGATACGCCATCGAGTCCACCGTGGTGGGCTTCGGCGGCAACCTCACCCTCATGGTGGGCATTACGCCGGAACGCGTGGTGTACAACACCTCCGTGCTTTCCCACAGCGAAACGCCGGGTCTGGGCGCCAAGTGCACCTCGGACGCCAAGTTCGTTTCCCAGTGGCAGGGCTTCGACCCGTCCGTGAAGAAACTCTTCGTCAAGAAGGACGGTGGCGATGTCGATGCCATTACCGCTTCCACCATCACTTCCCGCGCTTATGCGCAGGCCGTGGAGAATGCCCTGGTGGCCTTTGATATGCTCAAGGCCCCGGATGCCACTTCCGGTGCCACTAAACCTGTAGAAGAAGGAGGACAGAGCAATGAGTAAGTTCAAACTGATTACCGACGGACTGGTAAAGAACAACCCCACGTTCGTCCTGCTGCTGGGTATGTGCCCCACGCTGGCTACCACTACATCGGCCATTAACGGCCTTTCCATGGGCCTGGCCACGCTCTTTGTGCTGGTGCTGTCCAATATGGCCATCTCCGCCATTGCGCCGGTGGTTCCGGACAAGGTGCACATCCCTGTGTACATTGTGGTGATCGCCACCTTCGTAACGCTGCTTCAGTTCCTGATGCAGGCCTATACGCCGGCTATGTACGAGACCCTGGGCCTGTTCATCCCGCTTATCGTGGTGAACTGCATTGTGCTGGGTCGTGCCGAGGCTTTTGCCAACAAGCATGGCATAGGGGAGAGCGCCCTGGACGGCATTGGCGTGGGCCTTGGTTTCACCTGCTCGCTCACGGTGCTGGGCCTGGTGCGTGAAATCCTGGGTTCCGGCAGTGCCTTTGGCTACAACTTCATTGGCGGCCACGACGGTATGCTGGCCTTCGTAATGGCTCCCGGCGCCTTCCTGTGCCTGGGTTACCTGATGGTCCTGTTCAACAAATATCTTAAAAAGAACTAGGCTATGGAGTACTTTCTGATTATTATCTCGGCGATTTTCGTCAACAATATCGTCCTGGCGCAGTTCCTGGGTATCTGCCCGTTCCTGGGCGTGTCCAACAAACTGTCCACCGCCACGGGTATGTCCATGGCCGTGTGCTTTGTGATTACACTGGCCACGCTGGTTACCTACCTTATTAACCAGTATCTGCTGGTGCCGTTTGGCATCACCTTCCTGCAGACCATCGCTTTTATCCTGGTGATTGCTGCACTGGTGCAGATGGTGGAAATCGTGCTCAAGAAGGTGTCCCCGTCCCTGTATCAGGCCCTGGGTATCTTCCTGCCCCTGATCACCACCAACTGCGCGGTGCTGGGTGTGGCCATCAATGTGGTTACCAAGGAGTTCGCCTTTGTTCCCGGCGGCATGCTCAACCTGGGCCAGGCCCTGGTGTATGCCTTTGCCACCTCGCTGGGTTACGGCCTGGCCATGGTCATCTTCGCCGGCATCCGCGAACACCTGGCCCTGAACAACGTGCCCAAGGCCTTCAAGGGTGTTCCCATCGCCATTATCAGCGTGGGTATCCTGGCCCTGGCCTTCATGGGCTTCAGCGGCATGGTGAAGTAGGCTTTCTTCCGTGACAGCTAAGTGGCTGTCACAGAGGCGTTTATAGAATAATCCTCGTTCAGTTTTTGAACGAGGATTATTGCGTAATATACTGATGGATAAGCAGTTAGCAATCACGGGCCGCGGGGCTTACACCAGCGACAGGGCTACGTCCATCATGTGGGTGAAGGTGTTCTGGCGCTGTTCGGCGGTGGTTGCCTCGCCGGTGATGATGTGGTCCGATACGGTGAACATGGCCAGGGCCTTGTTGCCCGTGTAGGCGGCGTTCATGTACAGGGCGGCCGCTTCCATTTCCACGGCCAGCACGCCCATCTTCATCCACTTGTCCGTCTGCGGATTGGCGGAATAGAAGACATCGGATGATACCACATTGCCCACCATGTAGTCATAGCCAAAGCTCTCACAGCTGTTCACGGCCTTTTGCAGCAGACCGTAATCGGCGATGGGGCAGAAGGTGCCGGGCAGTTGGAACTGGGCGGCGTAGTTGGAGTCCGTGCAGGCGCCCATGGCCAGTACCAGGTCGCCGATCTTGAGGCCCATGTGGCAGGCGCCGGCGGAACCGATACGGATGATGGTCTTGACATCGTAAAAGTTAAACAGCTCGTAGGTGTAGATGGAGATGGAGGGGATGCCCATGCCATGTCCCATCACGCTCACGGGTTTGCCTTTGTAGGTACCCGTGTAGCCCAGCATGCCGCGGACTTTATTGAACTGAACCGGATTCTCCAGGTAATTTTCGGCCATGAACTGGACGCGCAGCGGGTCTCCGGCCATGATGACGAACGGCGCAATCTCGCCTTTTTTGGCGCCGATGTGCGGGGTAGGTGTATTACTCATAAGGGTTTACTGAATAAAGCTGGCAAAGTAGCCGGCAAAAAATACATTGGTTATTAGGTAAGCCACAACAGTGGATACAATGACGCTGATAAGGCCCGGCATCATGAAGCTGTGGTTCAACAGGTATTTGCCGATAACGGTGGTGCCGCTCCGGTCAAAGTTCACCGTGGCGATGTCGGACGGATAGTTGGGGATGAAGAAGTAGCCGTACACGCTGGGGAGAACGCCCAACAGCACGGGACCGGCAATGCCCAGTTCGTATGCCAGCGGCAGCATGGCTACCACCACGGCACCCTGGGAGTTGATAAGCACGCTCACCAGGAAGAACACAAGGGCGATGCTCCAAGGGTAGTTGGTCACCAGGTCCGCGAGCATAAGCTTCATTTGGTCCATGTAGTTGCCAAAGTAGGTATCGGCCAGCCAGGCAATGCCGTAGATGGCTACCACGGCCACCATACCGCTCTGCCACACGGCGCCGGCGACAGCTTTCTTGGGCTGTGCCTTGCAGAATATGATATTGGCCGCTGCAGCCGCCAGCATGATAATCTGGATGCAGATGTTCATCTTGGGCAGATTGATGGCTTTGGCCAGGGTGTTCCCGTCGGCCACGTGAATCATCTGGCAGAATGCGAAGGCCACAATCACCAGCAGGGCGCTCAGGAACACGAATACGGAGGCCTTGGCTTCTTTGGTAATCACTTTGTCCAGCGTGGTGGCGGAGCTGCCGTACATGTACTGGTACATCTCAGGATCGGCCTTTCTCTTGAGGAATTCGGGATCCTTGTCCAGGTCCTTGCCGCGCTTATAGGAGGCCGCGGCGGCGCACATAAGGCCGATGATGCAGGCCGGGATGCTCACCATCAGGACCTGCGGAATGCTCACCATATAGCCGTTGGCGTTGGAGATGGTGACGAAAGCCACCACGGCCGCAGCGATAGGGGAGCAGGTAATGCCCACCTGAGAGGCAACGGAAGCTACACCGCAGGGACGCTCCGGACGGATATTCTTTTTAAGGGCGATGTCGCAGATGATGGGCATGATGGTGTACACCACGTGGCCGGTGCCCACGAGCACGGTGAGGAAGAAGGTCACCAGGGGGCCCAGGAAAGTGATGTGCTCCGGATGCTTGCGTAGCATCTTTTCCGCAATCTGGATCATCCAGTCCATACCGCCGGAGGCCTGGAGGGTACCTGCGCAGGTGACAGCGGCGATGATGATGTAAATAACGTCCGTGGGAGGCGTGCCGGGTTTAAGGCCGAAGCCGAACACCAGGATGGCCAAACCGATGCCGGAAATGGCACCCAGCGCCAGGGAACCGTAACGGGAGCCTACGTACAGAGCTGCAAGAACGATGAGCAGCTCAACAATCATGGTAAAAGTCATAGTTTACTGTTTATGCTGTGTATGCAAGTTACAAAACTTTAGGGAACCACTTCTGCAGGAGGGCCGTAGCCTGCTTGATGCCATTATCGTCAAAGTCATGGCCCTGTCCGTGAATCACATCGAGGTGGACATCCTGATATATATTCATCGCTTTTTGCGTGTATTCCATCGGCACAATGAGATCTTCGTCTCCGTGGATAATGTTAACGGGACCCTTATAATTGCCGATAACCGTGTAAGCGTCGATGTCATAAGCGTCGATAACGTACTTTTGGGAGAAGGTATATTTCACCAGGCCCAGATTGACGCCCAAGCCATCCTCCGGCACGTTGTGCGGGTCTCCGCTGAAAAAGGTATTGACGGCGGTCCTTACGTATTCCGGGAGGTTGAAAGCAGGGAAGAACAGCCCCAGCGCCTTTACGCGGGAAGGGTACTTGGCGGCGAACAGCGCAGCAACCAGGCCGCCCTGGCTGGCGCCCATCACCACAATACGGGAAGGGTCCACATCGACACGGCTGGCGATGGCGTCATAAACGGCCGTGACATCCTCCAGTTCCGTGAGGACGGAATTGTCCTTGGCGATGTCGCCGTCGCTCAGGCTGGAACCGGCGGGGCCTCCGACGAAGTCGAAGCAGACGGCCATGATACCCATCCTGGCTGCAGCCTTGGCATAGGGCTCCACCTTCAAGTGGGAACCGAAGAGGCCGTGGCACAGGATGACGGCCGGTTTGCGACCCTCCAGGCCTTGGGGTATGTATAGTTTTCCGCCGATATGAAACGAGCCTCTGGTGGTGGAAAAATCCGTCACGGAAAGCTGGTAGGTGTCCGGCTCCGCGACGGAAGTGGTATTGTCTTTTGTGCAAGAGAAGGCAAGAGTGCAGGCCAGAACGGCGGCTGCAGCCCATTGGATGGTTCTTTGCACAAAAGAATTCATGATTACTAGTCGTGTTCATTGCTGTCCACTAAAAGTTGTGGACGTAGTTAAAAGTTAAACATCAAATAACGTGGGTTCTTGGAACCCGTCAAGTTCTTTGTC
>JBGUPS010000053.1:0-3258 GCA_045130395.1 Candidatus Cryptobacteroides sp. | reverse complement strand
GTCGATAGTGCCATTATGCTGCCGCATAATCTGTCTGGCCAACGAAAGGCCAATGCCCGATCCTTCCTTCTTGGTGGTGTAGAACGGGACGAAGATTTGTTCCTGTGCGGATACAGGAATAGGCGCACCATCATTGGCAACCTGAATGATGACATCATCCTCTTTGCCCATCCTGGCCGATATGTCGATGTGCTTTGCACCCGCCTGCAAGGCATTCTTGATCAGGTTGATGAGGATCTGCGAGATTTGCCCCTCATCGGCGTAAATCATCAGGTCCGGCTCTTCGGGTCGATAGACGCAGGTCGCGCCGCAAGAGGCGGCATACTCGCTGTTCAGAGATATGACCTGGTCCATCAGCTCCTGCAAGTCAACAGCCTTTCGCAAAGGCCGGGCCACGCCGGAGAGCTGGCGGTAGGTCTCCACGAACTTGATGAGATTCTTGGAAGAATCGCTGATGGTGTCCAGTCCCGACTTAACATCCAGCACGCTATGGCCGTTCTCGTCCATAGACTTTGACAAAGCATCGGAAAGGGATGCAATGGGCGATACCGTATTCATGATTTCGTGCGTGAGCACGCGGATGAGTTTGGTCCAGGAATCCTGCTCGTGCGCCTGCCGCTGCTTCTCAAAGATGGTACGGATGCGGTTCAGAGTACGGTTGAACTTGTTTTTGTCCTGGAAGCGGAAGTTGAGTTCCCCATCCTCCAGTGCATCCATCATGTAGGCGACCTTCTTGATATCCGTCTGGCGGGTATGGATGGTGGCAATCACCGCTGCGATGATTGCAACGATGACAGCAATAACCACGATATGCCAGATGGTAAAGGTCATAGCCCGTACTTCTTCATTTTAGCATATAGCGTGGGCCGACTGATGCCCAGCATCTTGGCCGCTGCAGAGATATTGCCATTACTGCGATCCACGGCGTCCCGTATCAGGTGCTCCTCCTCCGCATCACTAATGGCTTTCAGTGTACCGGCTACAGGAGCCCAGGCTCTAGCCTGCTCCAGCTGGATGTCCTTCACCATGAGCGTGGTCCCTTCAGAAAGGATGACTGCCTTCTCAATGCAGTTTTGCAGCTCACGGATGTTGCCACTCCAGTAGCCACTTTCCAACATCGCTTTAGCAGCATCATCTAATCCAGAAAGCGGCCGATGATACTTCTCGGCAAATTGGCCGATAAAGCGTTCTGCCAGCGGAACAATGTCCTCGCGGCGCTCTCTTAATGCCGGCAGAGTAATGTGTACAGTATTGATACGATAATACAAATCCTCCCGGAACCGGCCTTCCCTTACCAGCTGCTCCAAATCCATATTGGTCGCACAAATCAGCCGGATATTGACTGGGATAGCCTGAGAACCACCCACACGCACGATACTCCGGCTCTGAATCACCCGTAGCAGCTTGGCCTGCAGATGCAGCGGAATATTGCCGATTTCGTCCAGGAACAGCGTTCCTCCATCGGCCTGTTCAAACTTGCCCACGTGGTCGGTATGAGCGTCAGTGAAGGCGCCTTTGACATGGCCGAAGAGTTCACTTTCAAAAAGGGTCTCCGTAATGGCGCCGGCATCCACCGCAACCATGGGCTTTCCACTCCGCAGGCTTCGGGCGTGAATCTCCCGAGCCAGCACATCCTTGCCGGTACCGTTCTCGCCAGTAATCAACACGGTGGCATCCGTGGGGGCAATCTTATCGACAGTCTTCTGGATGGCGGCCATCGACCTGGATGAGCCCCAGTACATTGTAGCCGTCACGCCAGACTCTGACCGGGCATCTCTTCCCATTGCTTTTCGAGCCTTATCCCGCGCCGCGGTTAGGGTGTCCACCAATTTCTCGTTGTCCCAGGGCTTCACGATGAAATCGAAGGCTCCGCGCTTCATGCCCTCAACCGCCAGGGCGATATCGGCATAAGCGGTAAACAACACCACTTCCACCTCCGGCATCATCTTCTTGATTTCCCCGGCCCAGTAGAGGCCTTCGTTGCCAGTATTGATGCTGGTGTTGAAATTCATATCCAGCAGAACCACATCCGGCCGAAAACGCTCCAGTGTCGATACCAGCGTCACCGGCGACGGCAATGTCTCCACCTCTGCGAAGTGCATCGGCAGCAGTATTTTCAGCGCCTGGCGGATGCCGGCGTTATCGTCCACAATGAGTATTTTTCCTTTTTTCGAAGCCATATGCAAGAGCGAAATTACACATTATTTCTCTCCCGCGCAAGAACAATCGTCGTGCCATAACAAACAATCTTCTCAATCTCAATTGATTGCATTTTAGGTAAGGAAAAGAGAGTGTAAAGTTTTACACATGCGTGTAAAAAAGATTTACACTTCCTTTGGGGTTTTTAGTTAAAAACAGCCCTGACACTGTCTTTGTACTTGCGGGAGACGGGGATGGACTGACCGCCGATGGAAACGATGTCCGGGGAGGTAAGAGAGGCATCGGCCAAATTGACCAGATAGGAACGGTGGATACGCAGGAAACCGGTCCCCAGAAGGTTCTCCCACTGACTGATGCCGGTCCGGTTGCGGTACTGTCCTCCGTCACGGGTGACAATCAACACATCCGTATCGCGTGATTCAATATAGAGAATCTCTTCTTTCTTTAAGGTGACCTTTTTATAGTCTGACGTGAAGGTAATGGGACGATTCGTGGGATACTTCATCTCCAGCCATTTGGCTAACAGATAGTATCCATAGGCCAGAATAGCCAGGATGGCGGCCACAAAAACAGGATTGCCTAACATGGCGGGTATCGACCATACTTTCCAGCCTTCAAGCCCATTGACTGAAATAAACAACCATTGCCACAGGTAAATAAAGAAGAAGGTCATCAGCATTACGCCCAGGATGATGTAGAGAGTATCCAGCACGCGCTTTTTCCCATGGGAATTCCTCTCTACCTTCGGAAGGAAAAAAGATAGTGCCATGGAAGCCGGCAGGAACGATAGACTTAATAAAACCGCCTGCCACAAGGTGTAATCCAAGCTCATGAGGATCAGCGCCGTCAAAATGATGGCAGCCAACCAATAGACAACGATGATGATTCCTTTCTTCATTCCGGATACAAAAATACGCATTCTCCAATAAAAAACAGCATCATCGTCCGGTCTCAAGGCCGATTGCTGGGATTTGACAGGAAGTCGAAGGGATTCTGCTTTGCAATTCTCTACCGTTTATTCGTAACTTTGCAACAAGGAATTCCGTAACTGAAAGTTCAACTAAAAAGTGTTTCGCCATGTTCCCTATAACAGATTTA
>JBGUPS010000052.1:0-21648 GCA_045130395.1 Candidatus Cryptobacteroides sp. | reverse complement strand
TGTGAACTACAAATACACCTACACGCCCATGCAGGACTGGGCCTCCTTCGTGAGCTTCCAGTACGGCAAAAAGTTCCAGGTAATGTGCATGCTGGGTTACATGAAGCAGTTTGGCACCACGAAGGATCTGGCCGATGTAAAGCAGCTGTGGCTGAATACCGCCGGCGATACCAAGATCCAGCAGGCTGTCCGTGCCACGCCCACCGTGGCCTGGAACCTGGGTAAATTCACCCTGTCGCTGGAATACAACCTTACCGCTGCGCAATTCGGCGAAGGGACCCGCAATGCCCGCGGCATGTATGCCCAAGGGCACTGGCTCATGAACCATCGTTTCATCTGCATGACCAAATTCACCTTCTAATCCGTTTATACTCGGATGTTTTGCCTCGTTCAGGAACTGAGCGAGGTTTTTTTGTATTTGCCAAAAAAAATAGATAAATTTGGGAGTTCACTGTGACTGATAGCCTATGCACGTTAGATTCCTTCCAGTCTTGTGGGCGCTGGCTTTACTGGTGACGTCTTGTTCAGAGGACTTGTCGTCACCGGAGATTCCTCGTCCTGTTGCCAATCAGATACGCATATCTGACGATAGTCAAGATTATTTCGATCTGGGCCTGACCTTGCCCAAAGAAGGTGCCTCGGACCAAATCACTTTCAAAGCGACCGCTCCCTGGGTCAGCTCGTTTGCGGATGCGTCGGCCATGGAGTGGCTGACGGTAGATCCTGCCTCCGGTGAGGCCGGAACCATCGACATGAACATCACCGCCAGTGCAAATACCGGGGAGGAGCGTTCCACCATCCTGGTATTGCAATGCGGCGCGGTAAAAAAACGTCTCACCATCTCTCAGGAAGGAGCGACAGTCGATCCCACCAAGGTTCAGTCCGTCACTTTGAACAAGACGGAGCTCCTCATGGCGCCCGGTGATGTGGAGGAACTGGTAGCCACCGTGCTGCCTGCAACGGCGCCGCAGAAGGTGACATGGAGCGTCTCTGACGATAGGGTAGTGCTGGTGGACCAGGGGACGGTTATCGCCATCAGTGAAGGCACCGCCACCATCACCGCCACCGCCGGCGGCAAGAGCGCCACCTGTAAGGTTACGGTGACAGAGGAAGAACCGGAGGAACCTGAGGACCCGGAGGAGCCCGAAGAACCCGAGGAGCCTGAGTATCAGTTCTTCATTACGCCTACGGCCATCAACCTGGAGGCCGGTGAGTCGGACATTGAAATCACGGTTACCTGCACAGGCAGCTATCACCTGAGCAGCTTCCCGGACTGGGTAACCAACACCACCCCGGAAAACAATGGCCATGTATATACCTTCCATGTGGCGGCCAATCCCAACACGGAAGCACGAAACGATGTCATTGTCTTCTGTGACGATAAAGGTTTGTGCCTGTCCTGCGTCATTACCCAGAAGGGCAAGGAACCTGAGGAACCGGAGGAGCCCGAAGAACCCGAGGAGCCTGAGTATCAGTTCTTCATTACGCCCGCCTCAATGAACCTGGAGGCCGATGAGACCGACTTTGAAATCACGGTCACCTGCACGGGCGGTTATCACATGACCGGCAAGCCTGCCTGGGTGACAGACATTACCCCTGAGGGCAACGGAGACGTATACAAATTCCGCGCAGCGGCCAACCCCGATACGACTGAGCGCAGCGGCGTGGTGACCTTCTGTGACGATGTGGGCACCTGCCTGTCCTGCGTCATTACCCAGAAGGGCAAGACACCGGATACCACGGACGGTGGTAACGAAGACATAGATGACGGAGACCCTATAAACTGGTAAGAATATGAGAAAGAGTAGCTTATCCCTTTTTGCAGCGCTTGTCTGCTGCCTCGTTTCCTGCCAGAGAAGCATGGAGGAGGCCATCGCGCCCAATGCCCCGGTACGGCTCACTGCAACCACCGAGGGCGATGCGCTCACCCGCACCCAGCTTGAGGAGGGAAACAACGGTACATCGGCCGTCCTGTGGAGCGAAAATGACGCCATTTCCGTCTTTATCGACTATAATCCTGAGGCCCGGGTCTTTTCCCTCACCGAAGGGGCCGGCACCAAAACAGGAGTGTTCCAGGGAGAGGGGAGTGGCAGCAGTTACCTGGCTTTCTACCCCGCGTCCATGAAGCCGTCGCTTGCCGCAGGCGGTGCTGTCCGGTTCACCCTGCCGGCCCAGCAGAACCACGTCTCCGGCAGCTTCGAGAACGGGGCTTTCCCCATGCTGGCACAGGCCGAAACCGGAACCCTCCCGTTCCATAACCTGGCATCGGTGCTCCGGCTCTCCATCACCGGAACGCTGGAAGTGACACGCATTGTTTTCCGGAGCGCCCATCCCAGCGTAAAAGTGTGCGGGACGGCGGTTGCCGGCCTGGACGACAACCTGATCCTGGGAGAGGATGCGCTGGACAGCCTGGTGATTAACGCAAACGTGCAACTGAAGGAGGATGAACCCACCCACTTCTATCTGGTGCTGCCCCCGCAAACCTATACGGGCGGTTTCACGGTCCGGGTGTACGACCACGACTACTACATGGAAAAGGCCTATACCCAGGACTTTACCATGCAGCGCTCCAAGCTGCACAAGGCCGATGCCTTTGCGTTCAATCGCGAGAGTGAACCGGATCCGAACGCCTACCTTACCCTGGACAAAGAGGAACTGTCCTTTGGCGCGGATTTGGGCACTTCTCCTATTGTGGTAACTTCCAATACCGGGTGGCGGACTTCTTCCGACGCGGAGTGGTGCACGGTGGCTCCGGAAAGCGGTGAAGGAACAGGCACGCTCGCGGTACAGGTCCAAGCCAACGACTCTGTGGAGGCGCGCCAGGCCGAGGTAACCGTTACTTCCCAGGACAGAAGCATCGTACGGAAAGTGGTGGTCATCCAGTCCGGTAAACAGAGCGGGGAACAGGAGGAAGGAGACTGGAAAGCCCTGGATTTCTTCCATCAGTCGCTGTTCATGCGCTTCACGGCTACCTGGTGTGGCTACTGTCCCATCATGAACCATTCGGTGCAGATGGCCCAGGAACAGGCCCCCGGTAAAATCCAGCACATGGCCCTTCATGGAGGCGGAAGTACCCTGCAGTTTGCAGGCGTCGACCTGCTCATGACCCAGTATTCCATCAGCGGCTTCCCCACGGGTATCATGGACGGCCGGTCCCTCATTCAGAATTACAGTTCTGAGTATGCCGCACAGCTCATTGTGAATGCCCTGCAGGAAACGGAACAGACCTATGGCACCAAAACCGGCCTTGGAATCAGTTCCACCGTGAACGGCCGTTCCGCCAGTATCGATGTCACTGCCTACGTGAAAGAGGCCGGCCAGTACAAACTGACGGTGGTGCTGGTAGAGGATAGTATCATGGAGTACCAAACCGATTATATAGACGGCGACCACCCGAATTACATCCATGACGGCGTGGCCCGCCTCTCCGTAACCAACATTCAGGGTGAATCCTTCTCCGTGGGCACCAATGAGGAAAGAGCCTTCCATTACGCGGTAACGGTGCCTTCGGCCTGTGTGATCCCGAATGTCCGGGTACTGGCCTATCTCCAAAAACCGTTCGGCTCGCAGCCCGTCATCCAGGGCGGCAGCTACGGAGACTATTATGTGGACAACTGCGCTACAGCCACCCTGGGTGCCACCCTGAAAGTAGCCCTGGTAGGCGGCTCGGGCGGGGGAGACCATCCCGACGAAGGAACCGGAGGGGACGGCAATGAGGGCATCACCCCCGGAGATGACATTGACGTAGAATAAAGGAGGAACGCACCATGAAACAGACACAATTTGCCATAGCCCTGATGTTCCTCCCGCTTCTGGCCGCCTGCAGCCGGGATCTCATGGAGAAAGATACAGAACCCGTGGAGGGAAAGATGCTCATTGCCACCCTGGAAGGGGGAAAGGAAACAAAAACCTATCTGGCGGGTCCGGAAGACGGCATTTACTATCCCTTCTGGTCTTCCACGGACCAGCTGGCAGTATATCCGGATAATCTTTCCAAACCGGACAAGTACACCCTGTTGAAGGGCGCCGGAACGGCCAGGGCATCGTTCAAAGGCATCGTCGGCGGCAAGCAGCTGGTGGGCCTTTACCCTTACAGTTTCATCGCGACGGAAGGCCTCTCGGACAACGTGCTCACCCTGGCGCTTCCGGAAAAGCAGTACTATGCGCCCGGCACGTTTGCGGACAATACCTTCCCGATGCTGGCCGTTGGCGCCCCCTCGGACCTTACGTTCATGAACCTCTGTGCGGTGTTAAAGCTGTCTCTGACAGGTGAATCCACCGTGAGTTCCATCGTCTTCACGGCGGCGGACCCTGCCATGAGCGTAAGCGGAAAAGCCACGGTGAGAACAGATTACACCACCTCCCCGGAACTGGTTATGGCCCAAGGCGGCAGCCCGTCGGTCACCCTGGTGTGCGGCAGCGTTCAGCTGGATCCCCTGACTCCCACGGACTTTTTCATCGTCCTTCCCGCCGGCACCTACAAGGGCGGCTTCACCGTCCAGGTGAAAACGTTCACCGGAGACGTTACCAAAACGGCCAAGGCGGACATTACCTTCCAGCGTTCCCAGCTGCGGTCCATCCCCGTCTTCGAAGCCTCCACGGACGGCGAGATAGACCCGGACCATCTGCCCTACAACCAAATCTGGTACAAGTCCGATGGCGCATTTAAAGTATACCTTGACCCGGAGGCTTTTGATGCCGATTTGGTGTCCCATACATACCAGGACGAATGGGGTATCCTCGTCTTCGACGGCCCTGTTACTGCGGTTGGCGATATGGAGAATTGGTACCAGGGGTTCAATAAGTCACTGATAACCGATGTCCGTCTTCCCGACTGCATAAAGACCATCGGCTCGGGGGCGTTCTCCGGGGCGGCAATCACCTCGTTCCGGACCCCGGCTTCCCTTGAGGAAGTAGGGGGCACAGCTTTTTCCAACAATTGTCTTACGCGCATCTACGGAGACTGGGCGTCGGAAGATGAGAAAGCCCTGATACTTGCCGATGGTACGTTAGCAGCATACGCTCTGGGAGTTTTGAACCCCGATCTAGTCATCCCCGATGGCGTTACCTCCATCGCGGCTTATCTGTTCCGGGGCGTTGAGACTTTGGAAACAGTCACGCTTCCTTCTTCTGTCACAGGGATAGACTACGGCGTCTTTTTACGTTGCCCGTCGCTTCGTGAGTTCAAGGGAAGCAGCAGCCTGATTTATGATAGCCGTTCGCTGGTAGCTCCATCAGGAGACCTGGCAGCGGTGGCCGGATGTGGGCTCACGGATTACATCTGTCCGGAGAATATCACGCTAGATACGTATGTGTTTGAAGGAATGACCGAGCTGAAAACCTTTACCTTCCCCAATTCCCTGAGGAGTTTCTGGTATGGGAGCAGCTCGTGGTATGGTTGTGAAAACCTGGAGTTCTTCTATGGCCCCAATACCACAGCAGACCATCATGGTTATACCAAAACCTATTCGGATATTGGCTGTGCCCTGTTCTATCTTACCCCGGTTTGTCCGGCAGACTACAGGCCCACGGGCCTGGGGTCTATTATCAGCATGTGCTCAAACAAGCGCATCGAACGTCTTACCCTGGAAGACGAAGTAACCTATATAGAGGGAAGCGCGTTCATGAGTATGGAGAACCTCCGGTACCTGCGCCTTTCCAGCAGTGTTGCTTCCCTTGGGTCGAACACCTTCGCCTATTGCAACAAGCTGGACAGCCTGTTCGTCAGGAGTTATACCCCTCCGACCTATTCGGAAGAGGACTGGGCCCACTTCGGGCACAGTGGCCTCCGCATCTTTGTACCAGCAGGATTTGAAGAACAGTATAAGAATGCTCCCGGCTGGTCCAATTATGCCCAGTATATCGAAGGTTACTCCTATTCGGATCTGGAGGAGCCGGAAGAGGTGGACTATTACATCTCCAGCGACTATTCCCAGGATGGCAAAGTGGCCACGCTGCAGGAAGCTACGGAAGGTGCCGGCATCGAACTGGTGCTTATGGGTGATGCCTTCAGCGACCGTCAGATCGCCGATGGTACCTACGACACCGTCATGGCGAAAATGATGGAGGCTTTCTTCAGCGAGGAGCCCTATACGAGCTATCGACACCTGTTCAATGTACGCTCGGTAAAGGTAGTCTCCGCAACGGAGGGCTATGAGCATGCTGGGCAGACCCTTGGCGGCTATTTTGGCGAGGGGACCCATGTGGGCGGCAATGACAACACCTGTATGCAATATGCCCTGAAAGCCGTTCCACAGGAGAAGATGGACAACACGCTCATTATCGTGGCCATGAATTCCCCGGCCTATGCCGGCACCTGCTGGATGTACTATTATCAGAATGGAGATTACGGCCAGGGCCTCTCGGTAGCCTATTTCCCGATTGGGGAGGACGACGAAGGCCTTGCGCGACTGGTACATCACGAAGCCGGCGGCCACGGTTTCTCCAAACTGGCAGACGAATATGCCTACGAGTCCCTTGGCCGGATTCCGCAGGAAGAGATAGATGATGCGATGAAGATGGTGCCTTATGGCTGGTGGAAGAACGTCGACTTTACCAATGATCCCACCCAGGTGAAGTGGAGTCATTTCCTTGCCGACGAGCGCTACAAGTACGATGGCCTGGGCTGCTTCGAGGGGGCTTATACCTACTGGAAAGGCGCCTGGCGTCCCACGGACAACAGTATCATGCGCTATAATTACGGCGGGTTCAACGCTCCTTCCCGGGAAGCCATTTGGTATCGTATCCATAAGCTGGCTTATGGGGAAGAGTGGGTCTATGACTATGAAGACTTCGTGGCGTATGACGCCAAAAACCGCAAGACCGCGGGCAGTGCAGCTACGTCCGGACACGGGGTGCTGCGGACGATGGAACCCACGCATCCGCCGGTGGTGGTTCCGCGCCGTTGGAATGAGCCGGCTCCTTCCACGGGCGTATCGACTGCATCTTCGGCCTATAGGCGATGATTCCTAAACGTCTCATACTCATTATACTTGCGCTCATGCCCCTCGGGGTATGGGCGCAGGATTTGGGGTGGGGACGACTGAACGGAGGCGTGGAGTCCAACACCATCTGGTATGTTGCGGGTGGCGTCCGCTCCAACAATTACGTGAAGCTGGACTACGTCCGGGGCCGTTTTGGCGCCGGCATCCAGGCCGAATATTACCCCCGTCCGCTACTGGGCTATGACAGCAATCTCAAGGGCATCGGCCTTCCGGGGAAATACCTGAGCTGGACCGATCGCTTGTGGAGCGTCACGGCGGGCGATTTTTACGAGCAGTTCGGCACCGGTATAGCACTGCGTTGCTGGGAAGACCGCGCCCTGGGCTGGAACAACTCCCTGGGCGGCGGCCGCGCCACTTTCCGGACGCCCAACGACCTCTTTTCCATGAAACTGCTGGGCGGTTGGCGCCGGAAGGGCCTCTGGTATGGTTCCGACTGGCTGACCGGCACGGAACTGGCCTTCCATTTTGGCGGCTGGGACCTGCAGGGGAGCGGGGTGTACAAACGTCGTGCGGTGGAAGACGGTATGCAGACTGAGTATGCCTGGAGCGCCCTGGCCGCTTATGCCGGGGGCGGTTTCAATGTCCAGGCCGAATGGGTGGGCGTGCGCGGTGGAAACGCCCAGACCCTGGATCTGGGCTATGCTTACGGGCCTTTTTCCTCTTCCCTCAAAGTGCGCCGCCTGCAGAATATGCTGGATGTAATGGGGATGAACTATCTTCCTTCCCTAAGCCAGGAGCAGCACTATATGCTGGCTTCTTTGAATCCGTACACCACCTTTGCCGCCGGTGAGCTGGGCGGCAGCTTGGATCTGTTTTATCGGCTCAAAACCTGGAAATTCCACCTGAGTGGTGCGTATATCTGGACGCTGCCCCAGGCCCTGGAGAATCATACCGTGCTGCGGATGGGCTACCGGGAGGTGAACCTGGATGTGGAAAAACGCTGGACCCGCCGTTTCAAAACCACCGCCTTCGTGAGCATCCAGGAGTATTCGCCCTCCCACGGAGAAAGGAACGGTACCGATATCCAGAACGTCTTCGTACTGGATGCCAGTGTTAAGACCACCCGGAAACTGACCTTCCGCGGACAGCTCCAATATCTTTATTCCCAGGAACTTACGCGCGATTGGATGGCGGCCTCCCTGGAATTGGTTTCAGTGGATGGCTGGGCGGTCCACGTGCAGGATATGTATAACCACGGCGACACCAAGGAACACTATTACAATGTCGGTGGTTCCTGGACCCGCGACGGCTTCAAGGTAGACCTTTCCTACGGTCACCAGCGTGCCGGTCTGGTGTGCTCGGGCGGGGTGTGCCGCTGGCAGCCGGAATATACCGGAGGAATGTTACGATTGTCTTATAATTTTTAGAATAGATGAGAAAACTCTTACTACTATTTTTTGTGCCTCTTATACTTTCCGCCTGTACCGGCCGGAAAGACGACCCTGTTCCTGAAACGAAGCCCGACACGCCCGTTACGCCTTCGGGCGGAGAAGAAGAGGGAAAAGTCTTCTTCCGCAGGGCCCTGGCCTTGGATTTTACGGCCACTTGGTGCCAGTATTGCCCGCAGATGGCAAAGGCTTTGAAAGAGGCTCAGCAGCTCAGGCCGGGAAGGATTGTGGACATGTCGGTCCATCTGGACGATGCCCTGGCTTCGGACCAGACAGAGGAACTTGCAGACCTGTTGGAAGTGGTGTATCTTCCATCGCTGGTCTTCGACATGGACAAGACTACGCTTTTCAACGAGCAGACGTCATCCCGTTTTACCAGCTATGTAGACAAGATGAGCTCGAAGGACGCCTGCGGCATTGCCATCAGCTGGAAGAGCGGAAAGGTGGACGTGAAGGTAAAGACGGCGGTGAAGGGTACTTATAAACTGGTCGTTGCCGTGGTGGAAGACAAAATTGTGACCACCCAGCAGGGCTATGGCAGCAATTATGAGAATGAATCGGTCGTTCGCAGTTTCCTGACTCCGAAGGTGGACGGCGTAAGCCTGGGAACCCTGAAAGCCGGGGAGGAGGTGAGCAAGACCTTTTCCCAGGCGGCTGCGGACAACCAGCGTATCGTGGCCTATGTACTGAAAGGCAGCAAGTGCGTGAATGCCGCCACCTGTAATGTAAACGAAGAGATAGCATATACTTATGAAGAAGATAAGTAGCCTTTTAGCCGCGCTCCTGCTGTGCATAGGGGCGTTCTCGCAGGAAAAAATCCATCCTGCCGACTGGGCCGACGGGAAAACGCCCTATGTGGTTTCCTTCTGGTTTATTAACTGCAAATACTGTCTGGATGAGATGGATGCCATCGCGGAGGTGTACCAGGAGTGGAACGCCCAGAAACCCTTCCGTTTCATCGCCGTGTGCACCGACGACAGCCGTTCCGTGGCCCGGGCCAAAGCCATGGTGAAGAGCCGCGGATGGGACGATTTCGAGTTCGTATACGACACCAACCGCGAGACCGCCCGCGCCATGAACGTAACCTCTTGCCCGTATGTGTTGCTCTATGACAAAAACGGCCGTCAGGTGTACAGCCACCTGGGTTATTCGCCGGGTGACGAGGAGGTCCTTTTCCAAAAAATCAAGGCTTTGCCATAAAGGAAATTATTGCTATATTTGTAAGTTAACACTAAAAATCCAAAAACCATGGGCGCATTTCATGCTTATGACATCCGCGGAATCTGGGGGAAGGATTGGAACCTGGAAGACGCATATAAGGTGGGATATTTCATCCCCGAACTCCTGAAAACCAACAAGGTGCTGGTTGGCCGCGACTGCCGCCTCTCCGGTAAGGAAATCCACGACGCTCTCATCAAGGGCATTACGGATGCCGGCGCAGACGTAGACGATATCGGCTACAGCTCCACGCCGCTGGTGTACTTCGGTACCGCCAACTACGGCTACAAAGCATCGGTCCAAATCACCGCCTCCCACAATCCGCCGGAGTACAACGGCATGAAGGTGAGCCGCGAGAATGCCCTGCCCGTGGGCTTGGACACCGGTCTTGGCCAGATTAAGCAGTGGATCGACGAAGGCCGTCCCACGCCGCCTGCAGCCAAGAAGGGCAGCGTGAAGGAAATCGACATCAAGCCGGATTATATCGCCTTCCTCAAGAAGTTCAAAGGGGACTATTCCAACCTGAAGATCGCCTTCGACCTGTCCAACGGCATGGCCACGCTCTTCGCCAAGGAAATCTACAAGGGCGAGAATGCCACCTATCTCTTTGACGATATGGACGGCAGCTTCCCCAACCATGAGCCCAACCCGCTGGTCCCCAAGAATGTAGAGCCCCTCAAGAAACTGGTGGAAAAGACAGGTGCAGATATCGGCGTAATTTACGACGGCGACGCCGACCGCGTCATGTTCGTGGACGATAAAGCCCGCTTTGTGGCTCCGGACCTGGTCATCGCCCTGATGGCCCGCTATTTCTGCGACGAAAGGGGAGAGAAGAACCCGCGCGTACTGCAGGAAATCCGTTCCAGTTTGGCCGTGGCGGAGGAACTCCGCGCCAAATACAATGCCGATGTGCACACCTGGCGTGTCGGCCGTGCTTTCGCCGCTCCCAAGCTCCGTGAAATCGACGGTCTGTGGGGTGGTGAACTCGCCGGTCACTACTACTTCAAGGACTTCTTCTACAGCGACAGCGGCATGCTTTCCAGCATCATCGTCCTCCGTATCGTGAGCGCCCTCAAGAAGCAGGGTATCAAGCTCTCGGAGGAGATGGACCGCCTCACCGGCTACGAGAACTCCGGTGAAATCAACTACAAGGTAGAGGACAAGAAGGGCGCCATGGATGCCGTAAAGGCCTATTTCGAAAGCAAGGAGACCCCCACCAAGGTGATGGACTTCGACGGCTATCGTCTGGAATTCCCCGGCTGGTGGTTCAACATCCGTCCTTCCAACACGGAGCCTTATCTCCGCTTCATCTGTGAGGCCACCTCGCAGGAACTCCTGAAAGAGAAAATCGCCCAGGCGGACGCCATTATTGTGGGCCAGTTCGGCGGCAAGCGGTAACGGATGAAGAAAAAAATTGTACTTCTTTTAGCGGCTGTGTGCGTCTTCCTGCCTGTTTTCGCGCAGGAGGACCACACAGCCGACTCTTTGCGCCATGCCTTCGGTCGGCAGGAAGTGAAAACCAATACGCGCGTGGGGACCGACTACGCAGATACGCTGGACACCGGCAACCCTGCCGTAAAAGTGGTGCTGTACGACAATGGTACGTATCGATACGTAAAAGATCCTTCCGCCGTTGCCGACACCACGGTATTTACGGAGTTCTGGGACGAGCGTGCGGTAAATCCGTATCGTCAGTCGCCGGACCCTATCCCGGACCAGTTCTCCATCTGGGTGCTGGATTCGCTGGATACGTATTGCTGCCCCTACCAGACCACCATCCGCTCCAAGTTCGGGTATCGGCACGGCCGCAGGCACCAGGGCGTGGATTTGCCGTATCCTACGGGTACGCCGGTCCCGGCCGCCTTCTCCGGCAAGGTGCGTATCTCGGACTATGTGGGTGGCTATGGCAACCTGGTGGTGATTCGCCATGCCAACGGCCTGGAAACCTTCTACGGCCATCTGTCCAAGCGCAACGTAAACACGGGCGATTGGGTGAGCGCAGGCGATATCATCGGCCTGGGCGGCTCTACGGGTCGTTCTACGGGACCGCACCTGCATTTTGAAACCCGGTACAGGGGCGCCGCCTTCGACCCTTCCTGGCTCATCGACTTCGAAACCGGAACGCTGCGTCACCGGCTGCTCAAAGTACGCAGCTGGTACTTCAACCCCAACCAGCGCTATGTGCAGAATGTGGACGATGAGGACGAAATCTTCCGCACAGACGAGGAAGACCGCATCATTGCGGAGAAGAAGGCCAAGGAGGAGGCTGCAGCACGCGCCCGGGCAGAGGCTGCCGCACAGAAGTACCATACCATCCGCAGCGGCGACACCCTTTCCGGCATCGCCAAGAAGTATCATACCTCTGTTAAAAAGATTTGTGCGCTCAATCCCGGCCTTACGGATAAGACCGTTCTCAAATTGGGCCGAAAGATTCGCGTGCGCTAGCTATTTGAGCTTGGAATTGTAGTGAGGATGAACTTTTCCTTTCTGTATGTTCTGCAGTTTGGAGGAGATCATCTTCTTGCGTATAGGGGCGGCGTGGTCCGTGAACAGGTCTCCGTCCAGGTGCGACAGTTCGTGCTGGATCATGCGGGCGGCAAAGTTGTCAAATTCCTCTGTAACCTGCTGTAAATCCTCGTTGTAGTACCGTACGGTCATCTTTTTGGGACGCACTACGTCGCAGTAAATGCCGGGGATGCTCAGGCAGCCTTCCGAATAAGTGACTTTTTCCTCGCTCTCTTCCAGGATTTCCGGGTTGATGAGCGTGCGGCGGAAGCCCTTCAAGTACTCATAAGTATCCGACACTACGTCGCCGTCTACAATCACGACGCGCAGGCTCACGCCAATCTGGGGTGCGGCCAGCCCGCAGCCATCCGCCACCACCAGGGTGTCTTTGAGGTCTTGCACCAGGGCAGCGATGCCCGCTTTGTCGTTCAGGTCTGCCGGGGCAGCCGTTTTGCGCAGGACTTCTGCGCCGTAAAGGTAGATGGGTTTAATCATTTTTTTCTCCTTGTCTTGTTCAGGGACAAACTGTCCGGTACGGCCGAGGGGTCTACTGCCATGGAACCGCCGTTTTCCCGGTCCAGGTAACTTTGCAGGATAATGGCGGCCGAAATCTTGTCCACTTCCTTTTTGTCCCGGCGCTGGGAGGCCTTCATGCCGCCGTCTATCATGATGCGGTGGGCCAGCACGGAGGTAAACCGTTCGTCCTCAAGGGTGACGGGCGTGTCCGGAAACGCTTTTTCCAGCTGTTTCAGGAAGGCCTGCACGTCTTTGAGGGCCTCCGACGGGCTGCCGTCCATGTTCACCGGGTAGCCCACTACAAAGCGAAGGATTCTCTCGCGATTGGCGTAATTTTTGAGATAATCTATTAACTTTGTAGAATCAACTGTTTCCAGGGCAGAAGCAAAGATGCCAAGAGGATCACTGGCTGCCAGGCCTGTTCTCCTTCTTCCGTAATCTATGCCGATAATTCTGTCCATTTACAGTGTGCAAATATACGAATAATTATGGACAAAGCAGATAAGAAGGCCAGCAACTTGCGTCTCACCCTGGTGGATGCCACTTCCCACGAGCGGCTCTGGAGTCTCCGGTTCTCCAAAACCCGCTTCATCATCGCCAATATCTCCGTGGTAGTGGTAACGTTCCTGGTGATTTTCGGCCTGATCGCTTTCACGCCCATCCGCACCTTCATTCCCGGTTATCCCAACGCCCAGTCGCGCCGGCAGGCCGTCCAGAATGCCCAGCGCATAGACTCGCTGCAAACCCGTATCCTGCAGTGGGAACTGTACACGGAGAATCTCCGCCGCGTGGTGGCAGGGGAGGACCCCATCCGTCTGGACACCCTAATGTTGGGCCGCGAAGGCTCCCGAGCGGTGTCGGATGCCCGCTACCTGGCCATCCGGGACTCTCTTTTACGTGCCGATGTCGTCCAGGAAGAACAATTCGGCCTCTCGTCGGGCCAGCGGCGGAACCTGCCCATCGAAGCTATGGCTTTCTACACGCCGGTAAAAGGCGTCGTTTCCAAGGGCTTCGACCGCAGCCTGCATCCCTGGGTAGATATTACGGCACCTGTGGGTAGTCCGGTAATGGCCGTCCTGGACGGAAACGTGGTCTATACCTCCTGGTCGCAGGACAGTGGCTACACGCTGGTACTTCAGCACGGGAGCGACCTGTTGTCCATTTACAAGAATAACCAAAAATTGCTGCACAAAACCGGGGATGCCGTAAAAGCCGGTACGCCGGTGGCCATGTTGGCTTCTTCCTCCTCGCTTACCATGGGCAATCACTTGCATTTTGAGTTGTGGTACAAGGGTGCGGCAATGGATCCGGCTCAGTATATCAAGTTTTAAATGAAGAATATCGCAATATTAGGGTCCACGGGATCCATCGGGTCACAGACGCTGGACGTGGTGCGGCAGCATCCGTCCCGTTTCTCGGTGTTCATGCTGTCGGCCAACAACAATGCCGAACTGTTGGTACAACAGGCCTTGCAGTTTCATGTCCCGCATGTGGTCATCTGCAATCCGGACAAGTTTGAGCAGGTGAAGGCTGCGTTGCCCGGCGTGCAGGTACATCTGGGCATCGAGGCCGCCTGTGAACTGGTGCAGGCTCCCGAGGTGGACGTAGTTGTGGCCGCCATGGTAGGCTTCAGCGGACTCAAACCCACGCTTGCCGCCATCCGGGCCCAAAAGACGCTGGCCCTGGCCAACAAGGAAACCCTGGTGGCCGCCGGTTCCCTGGTAATGGGGGAGGCCGCCCGCTATGGCGCCCGCATTTATCCGGTTGACTCGGAGCATTCGGCCATTTTCCAGTGCCTGCTGGGTGCGCAGGGTAATCCCGTGCGCCTGATTCACCTTACGGCTTCCGGCGGTCCGTTCCGCACCTGGTCGCGGGAACAGATTGCATCGGCAACAAAATCGCAGGCGCTGAAGCATCCCAACTGGGACATGGGGGCCAAAATCACCATCGACTCAGCCACCATGATGAATAAGGGATTCGAGGTAATCGAGGCCAAGTGGCTGTTCCAGGTCCCCACCAGTCAAATCCATGTGGTGGTCCATCCGGAGTCGGTCATTCACTCCATGGTGGAGTTTGTGGACGGTGCCGTCATCGCCCAATTGGGCTGCCCGGACATGCGGCTTCCCATTGCGCTGGCCATGGCCTATCCCGAGCGCCTTCCGCTGGAGGGTAAACGCCTGGATTTCAGCGCGCTCAAGGACTTGACCTTCTTTGAGCCGGACCGCAATAAGTTCCCTTGTCTGCAACTGGCGTTCGACGCCATCGAACGGGGTGGCAACATCCCCTGCGCCATGAATGCTGCTAATGAGGCGGCCGTCGCCGCCTATCTGAAAGGACAAATCGGCTTTTACGATATTTCGTCCATTATCGCCCAGGTGATGGCGGAGATTCCCTTTATCGAGAATCCTTCGCTGGAGGCGATATTTGCCACGCATGAGGAAGCCTTCCGCAAGGCCCAGGAACGTATATGAATCCGGTATTGATGAAAATACTGCAGGTCATCCTGGCATTGTCGGGCCTCATCCTTATCCATGAGGCCGGGCATTTCCTGTGGGCGCGCCTGTTCCGGATCAGGGTAGATAAATTCTTCCTTTTCTTTGATGTGGGGGGCGTCAAGCTTTTCTCCACCCGCATGGCCTGGTTCCGGAAACTGATTCCGGCTTCCGAGCACTGGGAAACGGAGTACGGCATCGGCTGGCTGCCCCTGGGCGGCTATTGCAAGATAGCCGGCATGATAGACGAATCCATGGATGTGGAGGCCCTCAAGCAGGACCCGCAGCCCTGGGAGTTCCGCACCAAACCAGCCTGGCAGCGCCTGTTCGTCATGAGCGGCGGCGTCCTGAACAATTTCCTTCTGGCCATCGTACTGTTTATCACCATCCTGGCCATCTGGGGAGACAATTACATGCCCAACAACAGTCCGGTCTACGTAAATGAACTGGGCGAGGAACTGGGCTTCCGCACCGGCGACCGCATCCTGCGCATGGACAATTATGAACCGGACGATTTCCTCTCGCTGCAGGCCGATCTGGCCCGTCGGCAGGTGGAGAAAGTGACGGTCCTTCGCGGGGCGGATACCCTGGTCCTGTACATGGACCAGTCGCTGATGGGGGCGGTGGTGAATTCGCCCGGCCTCTTCGACATCGCCCTGCCGTTCGTGGTAGACAGCATCATGCCATCGTCACCCAACTATACTTCCGAACTGGCAATAGGGGACCGGATTGTGGGATTGGACGGGGTCGATACTCCCTATCTGCAGGATGCCCAGAAGGTGCTGCGGGCGCATCCCGGCGAACGCCTTCCGGCAACGGTCCTCCGCGGAGACGATACCCTTGCCATTACCCTACAGGCCGACAGCCTGGGCATGCTGGGCGTCTTCTTCCGGAATCCTTCTTTGCAGCATCGGACCTATTCGGCATTAGAGTCGATACCGGCCGGTTGCGCCCTGGCCTGGGACTCCGTGAGCGGCTATCTGCGGGACCTCCGCCTGGTAGCGACGCCTTCCACGGGCGCTTACAAATCCGTGGGCAGTTTTGTCGCCATCGGCCAGGTTTTCCCTTCCCAGTGGAACTGGCACCAGTTCCTGTATATCCTGGCCATGCTCTCCATCATGCTGGGCGTAATGAATCTTTTGCCCATCCCGGGCCTTGACGGCGGTCACATAGTGTTCTGCCTATACGAAATGCTTACGGGTCGCAAACCCAGCGACCGCTTCCTTACCATAGCGCAGCTCATCGGCATGGCCCTTTTGCTGCTGCTCATGTTCCTGGCCTTCGGCAACGACATTTCACGATTAATCCATTAGTTATGAAACACCATTTTACCCGTATCCTTGCACTGGCCCTTTGCGTAATGGCATTGGCAGGATGTAAAAGTGGCAATAAGAAAGCCTTGCTCCCCAATGTGAGCGGAAAAGCCGGCGAAGTGCTGGTGGTGATTGAACGCGAACAGTGGGAAGGCAATCTGGGCGTGGCCATCCGCGAGGCCCTGGCCATGGATACCCCGTATCTGGCACAGCGAGAGCCCCTCTTTGCGGTCTCCAACGTGCCCCCGGGCAGTTTTACCAATATGTTCAAGATGCACCGGAACTTGCTGGTGGTGAACATCAATCCGCAGAATGTCACCAATGGCGTCCTGTATAAAAACAATGTGTGGGCGCAGCCCCAGGCCGTTGTACAGCTGAATGCGGCCGATGCGGAACAGGCCCTGACGCTGTTCAAGGAGGCGGGCGTAACGCCGGCGGAATTCTTTGAGCAGACGGAGCGCGACCGGGTCATCGCCAACGCCAAACTGTACGAGGAAAGGGCCTTGCAGCCGCCGATGGAGAAGGTGACGGGCGGCATCATCCATTTCCCGTCGGGCTACCGCTGCCGCATGGTGACGGACGACTTTGTATGGATGGCCGATGAAAAACAGTACGTCCAGCAGTATGTGATGGCGTACAAATATCCTGCGAGCGGTGACGATGTCTTCTCGCTGGAGAACATCATCCAGAAACGCAACCAGATTATGAAAGCCAACGTGCCGGGCATGTTCGAAGGTTCGTATATGACCACTTCCACGGCGCAGGAGCCCACCACGCGTTCGTTGCGCTACCGGGGACGCGCCTTCATGGAAACCCGCGGCTTCTGGGAAGTGCACGGGGACTTCATGGGAGGCCCCTTCGTGTCGCATTCCTTCTACAGCCCGGACGGGAAAGACATCATCGTGCTGGAGGCTTTTGTCTTTGCCCCGCGCTACGACAAACGCCAGTATCTGCGTCAGGTAGAGTCCCTGCTGTATTCATTTGAATGGAAAACTGATGATAAACAATAAACCATGAAGAAACTATTTTACATAATGGCCTCACTGGTACTGCTGTTTAGCGGCTGTACCCAGGAGCTGGAAAGCCGCCTGACTGAGGTCGAAGGCCGCCTGGCCAAAGTAGAGAACCAGGTGAAGGAACTCAATTCCCAGGTGAGTCTGATCCAGCAATTAATCAATGGGAAATATTTCATCCAAAGCGCTACCGAACTCCCGGACGGTTCCGGCTACAAGCTCATCCTGGTAGATAAAGACGGCAACACGCTGGAGAAGACCGTCCTCAACGGAAAAGACGGTGTCGATGGCGCCGATGGTGAAAACGGTAAGGACGGCGTAAGCCCTTCTGTGAGCATCAAGCAGGATACCGACGGCAACTACTACTGGACGCTCAATGGCGAGTGGCTGCTGGTGGATGGCCAGAAAGTCCGCGCCAGCGGCATCGACGGTAAAGACGGCGAAAACGGTAAAGACGCTCCGCTCACGCAGTTCAAGGTCGAAAATGGCAAGTGGTACGTGAAAGTGGGCGATGGAGACTGGACCTATGCGGGAGAGGCTGCAACGGTAGTTGTGGGCCCTATCGCCTCAATTGATGCCTCCCAGCCGGATGTGGTGCTCATCACCCTGACCGACAATACCGTATTGGAACTGCCCAAGGCTTCATTCGGGGTAAAACTGCAAATCCTGCTGGACGATTCCGTCTTCCAGAACATGACGGCCGGACAGTCGCAGAGCGCTGCTTATGAGGTAAAAGTGCCCGCCGGCGTTACTTACACGCTGAATTCCTATGAGCCGGAGCACTGGAAAGTGACCATCTCCGAACCCAAGGACAACAAGGGTATCGTGACCATCAGTGTCCCTTCTACCGGAAAATCTTCCAAAGTGCTCCTGATCGCCAATGGCAGCGATGGCAGCAGCTATGCCAAGGTGCTGCAGATCGAGGTGGAAGGCGGAGAGGAAGAAGGTCCGGTGGTGATGCAGGAAATGGTGGATGCGACGGCGGGTAGTTTCGATCTTCCTGCCGGCGCTACCGATTTTGCCCTGTCGGCTTCGTGGCTGACGGTATCGGGTACGCAACTTCTCATCGCCGCCAACGACACGTATGACGCCCGCATGGCGATGGTGGGATTCAAAGTAGGGGAGAGGAACTATTTCCTTACGATACTCCAGGCACAGAAAGATGCCATCGTCCTTACGGAAAATGCGTTACAGGTTGGCGCAGAAGGGGAGGAAATCCCGTTCGTGATCAAGGCCAATGTGACTGTTGAGGCCGCGGCCAATGTCGATTGGATTACAGTCGCTCCTGCTACCAAGGGCCTGGAAGACAAACCGTTCACGGTGACGGTGGCGGCCAATGAAAGCACGGACCCCCGTGAGGGTACCATTACTTTCTCCTCCGGCGAACTCCAGCAGGTGGTGACGGTGACCCAGGAGGCGAAAGAGGCCATCTTACCGCCGGTATCTGGTGCCTTTGAACTGCTGACCGACGCTTCGTTGCTGCAGGCCGGGGACCAGATCCTGATTGTGAACCAGGCCAAGTCGCATGCCATGGGTGCCCAGAATGGAACGTATCGCAGCCGTACCACCGTTACGATTGTGGACGATACCGTGTCGGAACCCGAGGAAGGAGTAGCTGTGATTACCCTGGAAGGGGAGGAAGGTGCCTGGAACCTGAAGGTGTCGAATGGCTATCTCGCAGCCCAGAATGAATCCAAGAATCAGTTGCTTACGGTGGATAACGTTACAGATTTTGCTACGTGGAGCATTGTTCTGGATGCCGAAGGCCTGGCCACGATTAAGGCGGCCGCCGGTGCCCGCAATCTCCTCATGTACAATTCGCAGGGCGGTAATGAACGTTTCAGCTGCTATGCAAATACCAGTACCTATGTCAAAGAAGTGCTGGTTTATCACAAATCCGGTGTTCCCGCAACCCCTGTGACGCAGTACGATGCCCTGGGCCTGTATCTGGGCAAACAGGAACGTATTTACCAGGCCGGCACAGACCAATATGTACGTTCTTATGATGGTAGCGCCCTGCAGTTCGTACTTATGGATCCCAAGAGCATGGAACAGGTGAAACTGAGTGGCTTCACTACGGCGCTCCAACCCGGCGATGCCGTTACGGTCTCGGTGAACTGGAAGAAGAACAAAACCCAGGTGGTGGAGAAAGACTATCCCATGACCGTCCTCAAAGACCAGGACGGCAAATTATGGGTAGGCGATGCCAAGGGTAGAGGTGTAATCATTAGAAAGTAACGGACTATGAAAAAGATAACTTCCATCTTGATACTTCTTGCCTGCAGCTTGAGTCTGCTGGCTAAACCGGCCAAGCCCGGCTTCTTCCGCTACACCCAGCCGGATGGCACTACCATCCTTATTCAGCGGCACGGTGACGAGTGGGCCCACTGGACCACCAATCAGGCCGGTCATGTAGTACGCATGGATGAGGACGGTTTTTATCGTGTGGTAGAAGGCGTAACTCCCCAGATGGCTGCGCAGACTGCTTCCATCCGTCGCAAAGCCCGGAAGCAGATGGCATCGACACCCCGTTCTAAAGCGCCTGTCGCCATTGGCCAGAAGCATTTTCTGTTGGTGATGGTGGAGTTTGCGGATCTTTCATTCACGATCAACTCTCCCAAGGAGGCATTTGCCGCTATGCTCAATGAGCCGGGCTACAGCGACAACGGTGCTACCGGGAGCGCCCGTGACTATTATTATGATAATTCCCACGGCATTTTCGAACCCATTTTTGACGTCTATGGGCCTGTGAAACTCTCGCAAAACATGGCTTATTACGGAGGTAATGACTCCAACGGCTATGACAAGAAACCCCATTATGCCGTGAAGGAGGCCTGTGAGGCCATTGACGATGTGGTGGATTTCTCCGACTACGATTTGGACGGAGACGGTGAAGTGGATTTGGTGTACATGGTCTATGCCGGTAAAGGCGAGGCCGACGGCGGTTCCGCCAACACCATCTGGCCCCACCAGTGGAACCTGATTTCGGGTGGAATCAGCCTCACGCTGGATGGCAAGATAATCGACCGCTATGCATGCGGCTCCGAACTGAATGGAAGTGGATCGATCGATGGCCTGGGCACCATCTGCCACGAGTTTGGCCACGCCATGGGACTGCCGGATTTCTATGACACAGACTACGAGACCAATGGCGAGGGCCGCACGCTCCTGGGCTATTCTCTCATGGATAGCGGTTCGTATAACAACGACGGATGGACACCGCCTTACCTGAACATGGAGGAGCGTATCATGATTGGCTGGCTGTCGGAGGAGGATATCCTTGAGTTCCCCAAGAATGGAGCCTATACGCTCGAAAGCGTGCAAAACAACATCGGCTACAAGATTCCTACCGATACCGAAGGAGAATATATACTTCTGGAATGCCGTAGCAAAGAGGGCTGGGACCAATACATTCCGGCCGCAGGTCTGATAGCATACCATGTGGATAAGAGTTCGCGGCAAGTGTATATCGAAAATGTGGGCAATAAGACTGCTTCTCAGCTTTGGGCTGAGTGGAATACATACAATTCCATCAACGAGAATGGAGACCATCCTTGCTTCTATGTGGTGGCTTCGGCCTCGCCGTACAGTTGCTCCTATGGCATGAAGCATTATCCCGAATATGGTTCCTGGTATTACGTGGCAGCAGGTACGGACCTGCCGTTCCCGGGAGGTAATAATGTAACCTCCTACGCGCCCAAGAGCTGGAACAATGTATTTACGGATATTTCCTTGTCGCAGATCGCCTATTCCGGGAACAAGGTTACTTTCAATGTCGATGGTGTGGTGGCCGCCGGTCTGAGCTATCCTCTCATCGCCAATGCTGGCACCTATACGGCCGGGAGCAACTTCCCGCTGTCGCTGGAATTGCCGGACGGCTATGTAGCTACGTCCGTTCAATGGACACTGGACGGTGCCGCTGTCTCCGGTACATCCATTACCCTTACAAGCGGCTCTCATGTAATTGAGGCGGAGGTGACAGGGGAGAGCGGACGCAAGGATATCATCACCTTGGAGATTACGGTAAATTAAAAAAGTAAGTGTTGGGACAGAAAAAGATGAGAAATTATTTTGGATGGTAAAAAAATTTTCTTACCTTTGCAGTCCCAAGTTTGGTGGGTTCGTATAACGGTTAGTACTCGGGATTTTCATTCCCGCAATAGGAGTTCGATTCTCCTACCCACTACCAAATATAAAAA
>JBGUPS010000051.1:0-3116 GCA_045130395.1 Candidatus Cryptobacteroides sp. | reverse complement strand
GAACATGCAGATGATCCGCAAGCGCAAGAGCAACCTCATCGTCCGGGCGCCCATCGACGGGGAACTGGGGCTTCTGGATGTCGTCCTAGGACAGAGCATCGCCGCCGGCACCAAGATCGGCCAGATAAACTCCGTCGGAACCTACAAGGTGGAAGCTCAGATAGACGAACACTATATCGACCGAGTCGTGGACGGCTTGGAAGCCACCTTCGAGCGCCAGGGCGACACCTATTCAACCATCATCCGCAAAGTCTACCCGGAGGTGCGTGACGGTAAGTTCAAGGCGGATTTCAAGTTCGAAGGCGAGCAGCCCGACAACATCCGCAGCGGCCAGACATACTACCTGAACCTCCAGCTGGGCCAGCCGGAAGAGGCCGTCATCATCCCGCGCGGAACCTTCTATCAGAAGACCGGCGGAAAGTGGATATACGTCGTTAACAAAGATGGCAACAAGGCCGTCAAAAGAGAGATACGCATCGGCCGTCAGAACCCGCAGTATTACGAGGTGCTGGAAGGCCTGGAGCCCGGCGAGAAGGTCATTACTTCAGGGTATGACAATTATGGTGATAGTGACGTGTTGGTATTCTAAGTTATGAAGAGTTTTTGGAACTTTCTGAAGAAGAACAAGTTTTACGGGGCTATCAACCTGGTGGGCCTGACGGTATCGATGGCATTTGTGCTCCTGTTGGCGGTGTATATCCAACGGCAGCTCTCCACGGATTCTTTCCAGCAGAATGCGGAACGGATTTATGCTGTTGCCAGCGAAGATAACGTAAATATGGGCTATTGGTTAGACAAGCACCTGAAGAGCAATTTTCCTGAAATAGAAAAGGGGTGTTGCGTGGCCAATATCGCATCGGCGGCAGCGTTCAACATTAACGGAGAACGAGTCTATGGCAGCACGATGGCGGCGGACAGCACCTTTTTTGAGATGTTCAGTTATGACCTGGTGGAAGGCAACAAAGCCGACTGGCTCGTGTCCTGGGACCGCTGTATGGTGAGTGAAGAGTTTGCTAACGCCAATTTCGGAGAAAAGGATCCCATCGGCCAGATTATCCAATTCAATTATGAGGGTAGTTTTCCCCTTACGGTCTGTGGCATCTACAAGGATTTCGGCAATTCCATCTTGAAGGCGCCCGACGTGCTGGTGCGCGGCGAGATGATGCCCAAGACCAATTCTTCCCACGATGAATATATGTCGAACGCCGGCGGCGGCGTCTGCTTTGTGATGACCTATCCGGGCGCCGACCTTCAGGCCAGGCAGAGTGACATCCTGGATTGGTGCGAAGAGAATTTCTGGGTGTACAAAAGCCAATACGATAATGTTCGGCTGATTCCTCTCAGGAACATGTATTTCCTGGATGATGGGAATAAAGATTGGACGGAGACCATCCAGTTCGGCAACCGCAGTTTCGTGAACCTGCTGCTGGCCATGTGCATCCTGCTCCTGGCATTTGCCGTGCTCAATTATATCAATATGACCACGGCCCTCACGGGCTTCCGGGCCAAGGAGATGGCCACCCGGCGCCTGGTAGGTGCCGACAAGCGCAGCATCTTCCTGAAGGTGATTTCCGAGAGTACGCTTATCTGCGGCATCTCGATGCTTCTGGCCATATTGCTGGCGGAAGCGCTCTGTCCGGCGGTTTCCCGCCTGCTGGAGTACCAGGTATCCATCTTCAAGGCGGTTACCCCAGTCAATGTGCTGCTGGTACTGGGCTTTATCGTGGTACTGGGCCTCTTGTCCGGCATCGTACCGGCCCTGTTAATTCAACAGGCGCAGCCCATTGAGATTGTACGCGGTACGCTCAGGCTCAAGACCAAGACGGTTTATAGCAAAGTCATTATCATCGTGCAGAATGTGGTGGCAGTCGTGATGCTGGTAAGCGCCCTCACGATGGGGCTCCAGATTCGGCATATGATTTCTGCCGACCTAGGCTATAACACCAAGGACATCCTCGTGGTCGATAATGCCTTCGGCCAGACTGGGCAGATCATGCCGCTACTGGACCGCCTGCGTGCGGAGCCCTGCGTAGAAGAAGTGGGGCAAGGTGACGGCATCCCGCTGGAAGGAACTAACAACTGGACGATGGAAATGCCGGATGGTCACTGGGTGTCCTTCCAACAAATCCAGGGTGATGACAAGTATTTCGACATTCTTGGCTTAAAGATAAAGCAGGACAACCATCAGCGCGCCTATTGGCTCAATGAATACGCCTTCAAGCAGATTGGTATCGAGGAAACGGCAACGGAATTCCAGACCGCTCAAGCTGGAACACGTCAGATAGGTGGAATCTACTATGATTTCAAAATCCGCCCACTGGAGGCCGACCAGAGCGCTGCTATGATTTTCAATCACGGGGAGTATCCCGATGACAATTACCCCTGGGTGCTGATTGTAAAAACGACCGGAGACCAGGCAGCCGCGAAAAAGCGGGTGGAAGCCATTGCAGGGGAAGTGTTTCCGGGCAGGCTCTTCGAAGCTAAGTATATTGAGGAAATGATTGAAGACGGTTTTGCCGATGAAAGCCGAGTGCTGAATATCGTGCTCATCTTCACGCTGCTGTCCATCCTAGTGAGCGCATTGGGCCTCTTTGCGATGAGTTCCTACTACATGCAACAGGAAATCCGCAGCGTGTCGGTTAAGAAGGTCTTCGGGGCCGATTACTCCGGCGTGCTGAAGGAACTGGTGCTGTCATTCATGAAGATGGTGGGGATTGCCTTCGTCATCGGCGTGCCCATTGCCTGGTTCATCATGAACCGCTGGCTCTCCGGCTACGGACACCGCATTGACCTCCACTGGTGGATATTTGTTCTTGCCGGACTGGCGGTTGCCTTTATTGCAGCAATCAGTGTGCTCTACCAAAGCATCAAGACCGCCCGGACGAATCCGGCCGAGGCGTTGAAGAAAGAATAGCAATGAAAGTATTCAGAAAGACAGGCGTTTCGACGCTGATCAATATCCTGGGTATGAGCGTCGCTTTTGCGGCGGCGATGATCCTGATGGTGCAGGTGCGCTGGGATACGACCTTTGACGCCAATTTCGAAGGGCACGAGCAGGTGTTCCGGGTGGAGAACAACTGGATGGATCAGGGTCTTTTCAGCACACATATCGGCCG
>JBGUPS010000050.1:0-55489 GCA_045130395.1 Candidatus Cryptobacteroides sp. | reverse complement strand
TTGCCCCTTGCTTTTCAACGGACCGGTAATCTCTTTGGCAAGCAGCAGAATCAATTCCGCCAAAGAAGAAGTCGGATACAGGTCGATGGAGAATGTTTTGAAGTTCGACTTCACGAACGCTCTGTTGAACACATGGGCGATGAGTCCGGACTTCCCCATACGCCGGGACGAAATCAGCACCGTGTTCCGCCCGTTTGCGATATTGCTTTCCAAGGCTTCCGTCTCGTCCTGCCTGTCACAGAAATACTCAGGGCCGTAGTAATCGGCGGTAATGATGAATGGATTCGGCTGCAGCATCGTTTCTCGTTTTGGGCAAAGATAATATTCAGGATTGAATTATGCAAGATTAAATAATCCAAAATTAAATAATCCCGTTCCGCCCATGATCGGGCTTGTATTTGAAGTCCGCAGAAGTGGGTGATTTGCTCCTGCTGGATGAGCGGCTCTAACGAGTAGGTTTACGGCTCCCGGAGATTAAAATTCTTTTTATAGGGCTGATGTTGCTTGTAGGCGGGCCAGCCGGGGGTGGCGTTTTTGCAGAAATTGGTCCAGGCGTCCAGCATTTCTTCGGAGAGCTGGTAATCGGCCTCGATGAAGGGGCGCCAGCTGTTTTTGAGCGTGCCGAAGACGTACCAGAGTTCGGCCGAATGGAAGGCGCCGGCGTTGGAGGCCGGATGGGCCGCGTCGGTGGGCAGGTCGCGCAGGAACTCGTATTCATAGACCGGGAAGCCCAGGGAGTCGCGAAGCGCGCAGAAGCGGTCCACGGGCGCACCGCCCAGCATACCCATATCGTCCTTGTTGTAGCCAATCATAATGGGAACCGGGGCGATAGTCCCGTCCATAAACGCTTTCTCAAAGCCTTCGGTGAGCACTTTTCCGTCCAGATGCGGGGTGAGCATCCCCTTGAGGGCGCCCAGAATCTGGGACGATGAAGCTGCGCGCATTTCAGCCAAGTTGGTGAGCCCGGCGGCATCCATCAGGGCTTTACCCATGGCATCGGCCTGTTCCTGCGTAGCTTCCGGGGTAAGACCACGGGTCGATAACCCGCCGCCGCTCTGGATGATGGCTCCGGCCATAAGTTCCCGCGACAGGGGAGAGACCAGCAGCGTCTTGACGCTCATGGCGCCGGCGCTTTGGCCAAAGACGGTTATTTTGGAAGGGTCGCCGCCGAAAGCCGAAATGTTGTCGTGTATCCACTGCAGGGCGGCAATCTGGTCCATGGTGCCGTAGTTGCCGGACTGTCCCTGCTCGGCCGTGAGTTCCGGATGGGACAGGAAGCCAAAGGTTCCCAGTCGATAGTTGATGGTGACCAGAATCACGCCCCGGTGGGCCCAGGCGTCGCCGTCCATGGTTACCTCATAGCCGTAGCCGTTCATATAGGCCCCGCCGTGTATCCACATGGCCACAGGCAGTTTGGCGTTGGGCTTACCCACCGTTTTGGCCGGAGCCCATACATTCAGGTACAGGCAGTCTTCGTTTTCTTCCGGCGTCCCTTCCCAATAGAACTCGTCGCCGTAGAAGGTGCCGGGCTTGTTCCCGAACTGCGGGCAGATAGGGCCGAAGGTATCGCAGACCTTGACACCCTCCCAAGCCGGAACCGGCTGCGGCGCCTGCCAGCGCAATTCGCCCACCGGCGGCGCGGCATAGGGAATGCCTTTATAGACCATTACATGGGACGATTCCGTGAGGACGCCCTGGATCTTACCTCCGGCAATCTCCAGCACAGGAGGCTGTGCCGTACAGGAAATCAGGGCCAGAAACAGCAGGGAAACAGATAACTTATTCATTTTTCGAGGCGTTTTATTCTGCGCTAATATACAAATTATATGTATATTTGTGCATATGCACATCGTCCTCCTATGAAAAAAGTATTGCTTAGCGCCTTGGTGCTGGCGGGTTTGAGCCTGATGGCTGCCGCCCAGCCCGCCATTCCTGAAAATGTCATTTATAGCCAGCGGGCCAGCGTGACCATTACCTATGGCGGCCCCACGCGTGCGGAAGGCCGGTCCTATAACTTTACGCCCATTTTCCTCGTTTACCCGGACGGGAAACTGGACAAGACTGGCGCAGAGGCGCTCCTTGCCAGCCTGGATATCCAGCCCCTGCTGGACGCCAACTACGGCACCGCCCTGGTGGTGAACCCCATCGGCGATAAGTATGATTCCCAGGTCGATTTCGACGCTTTTGTGCAATTGTTCAACCAGTTCCGCGGCCCCGGCAACCTGAAGCTGGTGGGCTTTGGACAGGGTGCCACTTTCATCAATCAGGTGCTGGCACCCAAGGCCGGCGGGCAGGTGGCCGGCATCCTTAGCGTCGGAGGCAAGCCGGGCAAGGGCGTGGACCCTGCCGGTGTTCCCGCCTATCTGGCCGGGAAAGGCGCTGCCAAAGTGGCCAAACCTTATCAGGCAGCCATCGCGGCCCATGCCGACGAACCCTTGCTGAAGGTAGTGGCGAATCCGGCATCGACCTCATTAAAGGAGATTTTTGCCGATGCCTGGAAGGAGGTGCTGGGACGCAACTATCGTTATAATAATTATCGACACACCCATTACGAAGGCTCGCCGTTTGGGCAGTACGGTTCCTTTGAGCTGGAGCCTTACCTGGATTGCGAGTCGATGGGAATCCGGCGCATCATTGTGGAGCAGCCTACGGGATTCGGGCCGCAGGCGCAGGACGGTCCCAAGCAGCTGTGGTACGAATACTGGCCCGTGGAACTGCTCTCCGGCGCTCCGGAGCACAGCGTCCCTGTGATGGTGCTTCTGCACGGCAACATGAACGACCCTCGCACCCAGGCCGAAACCTCCGGCTTCATCCAGGTGGCCGCGGAGGACCGTTTCTTTGTGGTGGAAATGGAATGGCAGGGTTCGCCCAATTACCAGGCCATGGGCCACGACGGCATTGAATCCGTTCTTTATCAGTTGTTTGCCAAATATCCCCAGTTGGATCCTTCCCGCGTATATGCCGAGGGCCTGAGTGCCGGTTCCATCACCGCCACGGCCCTGGGTATCAAGAAGTCGCATATCTTTGCCGCCGTCGGAGGCCATTCCGGCGGTATCTTCAGCGGTCCGTTCAAGGGCTATACCGCCTTTGATATCCTTTGGGCCGAAGCCACCCAGAAGCGCGGCTCCGTGGAAATGCCCTACTGCTCCGTCCTGGGCACGGCCGACAACGTGGTGCCTTACATCAAGCCCGACAACTGGAAAAACAACAACTACCTCAACGCCTGGAACGCCTATCAGCAGATGAACGGCATGGAGGTGGTGAGCGAACTGGACTTCTCCGTGGACCCGATCTTTGGCCAGAAACTGCAGGACCGCGAAACCCTGGTGACCAACAAGGGCGATGGCATCGTCATCGAAACCGGCCAGCTATACAAGGGCAAGGTGCCCATGATAAAAATAGTGGCCGTAATGGACTACGGCCACTGGAATTTCCAGCCTACTGCCCGCATCATGTGGGACTATTTCAAGCAGTTCCGGCGGGACCCTGAGACTAAGAAGCTGATCAGTACTTGTGAATAGTGCCCTCGATTTCCAGGGCGGTGGCGTGGGTGCGTTTGTGGTTCAGAATGGGCAAATAGGAAAAACTGTGCGTGGCGGGATGTTCAGATCAGGCAGCCGCTCCACCTCCATGGGGGTGAAGGACACGCCTTTTACGGCAACGGATAGGGCAACGAGCAGCAGCAGGTTCATGCTGCAAAGATAGGGAAAATCAGTTATTTATGGTCCGGTTCTATCAGCGAATCAAATTTATAATAGGCCCTCAGACAATCCCAATACACCCATTGCCCCTTGTTGTTCTTGATACGGGATAACTCCACGGCGGTACCGTCATCTCCAAAACGGTATAAATAGCCTCTGCTGTCCCGATAGATATCGGCCCACATAAAATTATCAAACCATTCGCAGTCCTCTTTCTTCTTGTTCTTGTTGGTGTAAAAATAGCATTCAAACACCGAGTTCCCGTTCTTATCTTCCCACAAAAGGTTACAAGGAGCCTTAACTTCCCCGATGGGAAGATCTCGCACTTCATTTCGAGAAGCAGCCTCACCCCCATATTGCAGAACCATAAACGATACGTAGGGATGTAACCAAGTTACCCCGTTTTCTACGAAGGGCTTATTTGTAGTAGTAATACTAATACTTTGCGCAACTTTACCGTTGAACATCTCGTCAACCTGGTATAGCTTGGCTATGTAACTACCTTCTATTATCTGAGGTCTGCAGGAAACCACAACCGCCAATGCCACAAAGGACATCAAAAAGAGAAAAATTTTACGAATGAGATGATTATTTTTATGTTATTCTGATACTGCGCGGACAGTAAGTCCGTAACAACGGCTTTGGGTATAAACGGCCAACCCGCCCGGGTACATGGCAAAATAGGCACAGGATGGGGCGTCTTCACAAATGGAGGATGTCCAGTAAAAACCTTCTTGCCCTTCCAAATATAGGCTGGCGCCACCGTCGCTGGAGTACATGCCGGCAAAGGGCAGGAAGAGTTCGTTCCCGTTGCCGGCCTTGCCCTTCACTCCATTCTGCACGGTCTGCCAATTCATTTCGTTTCTTAATTCTTCCCATTCACCGGCCGTGGGCATTCTCCATTTGCCGCCCAATACCTTGTGAGCCACGTCGTCCACTTCATCCATGACAAACAGATGGTCGGAAGCTGTGTATTTGGTCACATTGGTACCGTCCCAGAACTTGTAATTGTCCCAGGGATAGATTTCCTTGGGCGACGTTTCACCCCAGGCAAAGTAATCGCCATATTCTTCCGGAGTTTCGGCGCCTATGTTCCTATCTGCCCACTTGACGCTGAGCCCCAGGTCTATTGCTACAACCTTGGGATTTTCCACCGTAACTGCGCAGGTGGCCGTTTTGCCCCCATCGGCCGTTTTGACAGTGATAGTGGCCGATCCCTTCTTCACGGCCGTCACCAGGCCGTCGGCCACGGTGGCTACTGCTTGGTTGGAGCTGCTCCAACTTACGGCTTTATTATCGGCATTGGCCGGTAGCACAGTGGCGGTGAGTTGTTCGCTCCCTCCAACTTCCAGCGTTAGAGATTGGGCACTCAGGGTAATGCTGGTTACGCTTATTATCTGCGGTGTGGGGGTCACACTTCCTTTCTTACAGCCGGTGCCCGCAAGCAGCAGGACGCACAGCGAGATAAACAGGGCTTTTTTCATGGTTATCGCGTTTAATGTTACCGCAAGGTAGCACAACGCCTTCTAGCGCACAAGAGCCCTGCGCAAGATTTAAGGAAATGATAGTTAGATTTATGGGAATCGTTAGTTCTTCCGCTTCTCCATGGTGGTGGGTCTGGCGGTTACGGCCGTGTTTGTAAAGAAGATTCTATCTACTCGTCAAAGTAGGTAATCTCGCGGGGCCTGGCGTAAGTATCGGTACGTTCGATCCAGTTTCCGTATTTGTCGTACTTGTAGTCCTTATACGTTTTCCCGTTGCTGCCCTCCCAGCCATCAAATGTTCGCTCGTACTTGTCGTCGTACGCGTAATTGTGCACTTGGACGGTTTCGGAGACCGTGGGGTCCGTATAATACGTGCGGATCATCTGTACGGCCAGGTAACGAGGATTATCGAACCATGTGGTATTAGCAACCGTATAGCCCTTTTCGGGGCCTCTGTCATCGACAAGTCTTTTATACTCGTCGCTGGCCGGCATACCGTTGTCACGCCAGATAATGGAGCAAGTGGCTGTAACGGTTCCGGCAAGGGTCCCGGAAGTGTAAACCGTTTCTCCCGAAACGGGATAAACACCTTCATAAGTCCAACGGGTTTCTCCGACGTAATCGCGGTTGATACCTTCCATCAGGAAAGGATATTCGATGGTCATGCCATCCTCCGAGAAAGTAAAAGTAGCCTCTTCCCGTAAATCTTCCTTGTCTCCTTGCCAGAAGCGGTAGCAGGACAAGCCTTTGATGGGGGACAGGCCATAGAAACCGGTATGACTGGGCACGTCCAGGTGCACGTCCACCAAATCCTGCCCCCAGGTAAAGTAGGCGCCTACGGGTACAATCTTATTGCCGTTTCCGTACTCGTACTCATAGACATGGTACACGCCCCCGCTTCTTGAAAAGACGGTCTTGACACGATGCCCTGCTTCGTCGTAGGTATGTGCATACTGTCCCACCAGTTCCCCGTTCGTTTTCATTTCGCGCTCGAAAAGGAGATGACCCTCCCGGTCAAATTCCAGTTCGTTATACGGGTTGGTGTTGAGTTCCTTTACAATTTTTACCGGTCCGTTGAAGCCCATTTGTTCGCGGTCCGTACGGTCCCAGTAATTCTTTTTATAGTAGGCCGTATAGTCCTCGGCCGGCGGCTCGGAGCCGGTTACGGTAATGGCGCATGTGGCTGTTTTGTCGCCGGCTTTGGCCGTGATGGTGGCCGATCCTGCGGCAACGCCCGTTACACGGCCGCCGGCCACGGTGGCTACACCGTTGTCCGACGAACTCCAGGTAACCGTTTTATCTGTAGCATTGTCGGGTGTAACCGTTGCCGTTAGCGTAACCGTCCCGCCAATGGTTAGCTGTGCGCTCCCCGGCGAAACGGTGATGCCCGTCACGGCCACATCCTGGGAAGGGTCAATGGGCTTGGGATTTTCGTTATTATCTCCGGGCTTTGTACAGCCGGCCAGAATGGCCAGGCCGATGACGGGTATAGCAAGTAACAGATTCTTTTTCATAGCACTAACAGGTTATTATTTGGGAAGAACCGGACGGATATTGCATCCGTAGCAGCGATAGTCGTCCAATTTATATTGTTGGAAAGCACCAAAAACATAGGACTTGGCGCGATGGTCATTGTCCTCCACTTTGGTAGATGACCAGTAATGTCCCATGGACTCATTAAACACATCCTGCTGGTTGAGATACTTGTAACCCGATGCCTGCAGGAAGATGCTGGAGCCGTTTTTCAGATACGTAATCTCCATACCCTCCACACTATCGATGGTTTTCCACTCCCACTTGTAGCCAGCATTGTTTTTGGTGGCTTTGAGCTCCTCGAATTCCTGGGCTGTGGGCATTCTCCACTCCCCACCCAGAACCACGTGGGCAGCATCATCCTCCGGATCCAGTTCGGTTTTGTAATCCGGATTGGACCCGTGAACCGGATCGCTGAAGTACTTGATATAGCTGGGAGGAACGCCGATGTTTCCGGACGGGTAATTGCACCATTTATAGGTGGGCCAGTCATAGGAACGGTATTTCCTTTCTCCTTCGGAAGAACGGTGTTCATAGGTTTCTCCCCACCCGTAGTAGCGTCCTCTGGGGGACCATTCATCGGTTCCCACGTTGGAGGTTCCCCAATAAACACTGAGCCCCAGGTCCACATAGGCAGGGCCGGCAGGGGTGTCATAATAGGTGATGGTGCGTGCCATATTGTCGTCATACGGGTCTCCTACCATAGGATTCACAAGCATGGACCGTTTGGTCCAGTTGCCGTAGGAGTCATACTTGTAGCTGGAGAAAGGATGGTTGTCGTCCTGCAGACTGCCATTCCAGATTTGACTGGTGATGGTTTTCAGTTCGTACTGGTCGTTCAGCGAATCTTCCCAAAGCATAATGGTTAAGGCACTGTGCCAGCCGCTCTCCACTTTCATGGATTTATAGCGAAGTGCCCGAGGGTTCTCCAGCCAGACAAAGGTGGTTACGCGAGGGTCTTCATCGGGATAATCGGCCCGAGGGGGGAGCGTCTGCGTCATGGTGGCAGGCATACCGTTGCTCTGCCAGGTGAGGTTGCTGATTCCCTTGCTGGAAGCGGTGGGATAATTGCCGCTGTAAGTCCAGGTCCAGCTTTCTTCCCGGGTGCCCGTAGGGCTTTTCCTGGTTCGCGTGGTGGTCAGGTTTCCATCGGCCCCAAACACAAAGCTGTAAGTGAAGACTTGCTCGGGATAACTGATTGTTTCGGGCGTCTTGATGGTCATGGCCGACAAATCCTTGATAAAGGTGGCTTCCTGGTCCCGCAAGCCGGAATAATAGTTGGTAAGGAGCAAGGAGTACTTGGCCTCTATCAGGGACTGGCAAAGCGCCCAGTCGTTTTCCGTGAAATCACCGGTGGTAGGGACAATCTTTCCGGGATTGTTGTATTCGAACGTGATTTCCATGTAAACGGTTTGTTCGTCTCCGCTGTATTCAACGGTTTTGATTCTGTGACCCTGGGCATCATAGGTATGCTTTCTCACGCCGGCCTGCTTGCTTTCTTCCACAGAACCATATACCCGCTCCGACAGAAGATGACCTTCCTGATCATATTCATAGGTAGTATGTTCGCTTTTTGTATATTTCCACGTCTTGACGGGGCCATTGAGGCCCAGCTTTTCACGGTCCGTACGGTCCCAGTAATTCTTTTTATAGTAGGCCGTATAGTCCTCGGCCGGCGGCTCGGAGCCGGTTACGGTAATGACGCAGGTGGCGGTTTTGTCGCCGGCTTTGGCCGTGATGGTGGCCGAGCCTGCGGCAACGCCCGTTACAAGGCCGCCGGCCACGGTGGCTACACCGTTGTCGGATGAACTCCAGGTAACCGTTTTATCTGTAGCATTGTCGGGTGTAACCGTTGCCGTAAGTGTAACCGTTCCGCCCACGGCGAGCTGTGCGCTCCCCGGCGAAACGGTGATGCCCGTCACGGCCACATCCCGGGAAGGGTCAATGGGCTTGGGATCATCTCCGGGCTTTGTGCAGCCGGCCATCAAAGCCAACGCAACCAGTAAAAAATGCTTTGCTTTCATAATTTTACGCCTTTGTTATAAACAAAGATGGCAGATTGACCGCATTCAAACAATAGAAAAACAGCACTTTAAAAGAATTGTATGTTTGGTTTTTATGAAATGTAAGATAAAATGCTTAAATAGCGGTGTAAATTTGGGACACCAGCATTTTATAAATGAAAAAAGCAGTCTTTCTATTCTGTTTGACAACCCTGTGCCTCCTCTCCTGCAGCCCGCAGGAGCGGCCCCTTGCGGCCCCGTTTGAGTTGAACGGTGTCTCTTTCCTGGAAATGCCCTTCGAGCGGCTGCCGGATATGAACATCCCCCGCATGTCCCACTCGCTCTGCTATGTTAACGAAGAGGTCATCGCCATCGGCGGGCACACCACGGGATTCATCCCCACCAAGACTGCAGAATATTTCAAGGGAGGCAAGTGGCACCCGGCCGAACCTTATTATATACACGACGACGGATTCGGCCTGGTCCTGAGCAGCGGGAAAATCCTGGTGGGCGGCGGCTATGCCGGAGACTTCGGAATCGGCCAAAGCTGGGGCACCGAGCTCTACGACCCTGCCTCGCACAGCTTCTCCCACCTTCCCATCCTGGACAGCAAGCGCACCCACGCAACGGCCTTGGAACTGGACGGAGGACGGGTGCTCATCACCGGAAACTGGTACGCCCCGGACCAGATGGAAGTCTACACACCGGAAAACGGTTTTCAAAAGGTAAAAGAGGTGTCCCAACCACGCTGTTTCCCCTATATCCTGCGCTCGGGGCCGGATAATGTGATGGTGTTTTCCGTGTGGGACAACTACGGAAATAAGCTGGACCCCATTCTCATAGACCGCCTGGACGGAGATTCCTTCACCGTCCCGCTGCTGGAGCAATGGCGGCCCACGGTCTCCTCCGACGGCGGCATCCGGATGACCCAGTTTGAAGTGGGGAACTACTCCTACCTGATTCCGGCCATCGGCCCGGGCGGGGTCCTTTCCGCCTTGCTGGTCTCCGGAGAAGAATTCTCCCTGCTGGAACTGGAGCATCCCATTCCCCAGGAAAGTCCCTGGGGCCCCATCCTGTATAACGACTATTTCTATACAGACAAAGAAAAAGGCATTGCATGGCTCCTGGGAGCCGATTCCGGCGAACACCTGTTCCTGTTGGAACTGGGCTACGGAGCGGCGCTTCGCGGAGGAAAAGCCCCGGTAAAAATGCACTACACGCAGCCCATTGAAGGCCTGAAAGCCGGCGTGCAGGGCAATGACCCGGTGGAGAATCCCATTCCCATGCCCGAAGGCCTCCTTCTGCCGGACGGACGCATCTTCCTGGCGGGAGGCGCAGGCGGCCATTCCTATTACGACCCCACGCCGGTAGTGTGCATCCTCTTCCCCGGAGAAACGTTCCGCCAGGCCGGAATGCCCTGGTGGCCGTTCGTGCTCACGGCCGTGCTGGCGCTGGGTGCCGTACTGCTTCTTGCGCGGAAAAAATCGGCCCCGATGGCCGAAGAAGAAAGCCCCTCGGCCGCCCGGGAGGACCTGATGACCCGCCTGACTGCGCTGATGGAAAAGGAAGAGTATTTCCGCCTCAAGGACGCCCGCCTCTCTGATGTTGCCGCCCGGCTTGGCACCAATACCACTTATATATCGGCCATGGTGAACGGCACCACCGGCATGAACTTCCCCTCCTTCCTCAACGGCTACCGCATCCGCTATGCCCAGCAGGTCATGCGCGAACATCCGGACATGCCGCTGCACATGGTGGCCGAAGAGTCCGGCTTCCCCAACGAGACCACCTTCCTCCGCAACTTCAAGGCCCAGACCGGCCTCACGCCCAGCGAGTGGAAGAGGGGGTAATTTACCGGCGGGACCCTGAGACCAAGAAGCTTATTTATTGCCCGTAAATTCCCGGTACTCAACGGGCGTCATCCCGGTCAGGCGCCGGAAGGCGGTGAAGAAATAATCTTCGTTTTCGAATCCCATCTCGTAGGCAATCTGCTTGATGGGTTTCTTTGTATTGGTAATGGCCTCCTTAACTTTGCTCAGGCGTACCTCCTGGATATATTTTGCGGGAGCAAAGCCGGTGTATTCCCGGAAGATACGGCGGAAGTTGGAATACCCCATATTCAGCTGCTCCGCCAGGCTTTCCGGGGTGATGGTGCGGAACTGGTCGGCGATGAGAATCTTAGCGCGGTTCATCTGGCTGGCCACCTCGGAGAAAGCCTCGTTGCGCCTGTAAAAACGCGCTAGGCTCACCAGATGGCCCACTATGCCGCCCAGGCGCTGTTGGAAAAGTGCTTCCTGGTCTTTGGCCGTGTCGATGGCTTCCTTGTACAGCGAAACGATTTCGTTCCGGATGCCCACGTTCCAAACCGGTTCATCCTTCCGGAAAAATCCATCCTGCACCCAGGTGTCCATCTGTACGCCTTTGAAACCAATCCAATATTCCTTCCAACCGGTTTCTTTGTCGGGCCGATAAGAATGCCATTCTCCGGGGAAAAGCAGGAACATGCTGCCGACGCGCACCGGAACCGGATGCGGCAGCGAGGCGCTGCGGAAAACGCCCTGTCCTTTGGTGATAAGCAGCAGTTGATACTCGTCCAGGATACGGCCTTTTTCTTCCGAGAACAGGTAACGGGAAGGGTGGTCTCCGGGCGGATAAGGCTGCCCGGGCCCCACCTCCTGGAAGCCCACGGAGTTGACGGCTAAGCCCCAAAGCAAATCTTCGGGGCTTACCATCAGGTATTTCAGATGAAGGGCGTCGTTCATAGCTAACGCCAAAGTTAAGAAGTTAACGCAGCATTTCCAAACGCACGGGACCCATGAGGCCGGAAGGGGCAAGGGTGCCGGGATTCTGCGTAATGCTCCTCACACCATAGAAAGGAACGGGGCTAAAGCTATGGCCCTCTACGCCGGGCTGACCATCGCCGATGAGGCGATTCATCCAGGTGTTCACCACTCTCACTTCGATGGTGTTCTTGCCGGGCTTGAGCTTGCCTTCGAACTTCACCACATAAGGGGCTTTCCAGAGGAAGTCCACGTGCTCGCCGTTGATATAGACATCGGCCATCTGGCCCACCCGGCCCAGGTCGATGCAGAGAGCGGTAGGCAGGTTCTTCTTCCCGAGGGTGAAGCTGTTCTTATAGGTTGCCGTTCCGGAGAAATACTTCACATTGGCTTCGTCGGATTCCGTCAACGATTTGAGTTCTTTCCAGGAACGGGTGCCGGCAGGGGCATCCAGACCCTCAAAGGAAACCGTCCAGGGACCGTTCAGGACCACTTCGCCGGCGGCCTGCAGGGGAGCGGGCTCTGCCAGAGGAGCCGCCTTAGGATCGGCCACCAGGAAGAGGGCATCGTCGGCGCCCAGGTGCAGACGGCCGTCGCGCAGGGCACCGTAAACGGGCTTTCCGGTGACAGGATTCATTACGGCTACGGGGCCCTGGGCATCACGCAGCACAATGTCCGTATCCACGGGAGCGCCGGTGAAGTTGCGCACCCAATAAATGTCGCGCGCGCCGTCCTTGCGGTGTACGTACCGTATGCCGGGAACGGAAGACTGGAAATCGGGTTGCACGCCGGAGCGTTTGAGGCCCTCGGCTACGGACCCGGTCCACACATTGGGACGGGCGGCGTGCCAGATTCCGGCTTTCAGACGCTCGAACGCGGCGGCATTGTCACCCTGTCCGGCCATCTTCACGGGCTCCTGACCAATCAGGAAAACGCCTTCACTGACCAGCTGGTACAGTTTCCGGAGCACTTCCAGGCTCATCACCTTTGTATGTTCTCCCAGGGCAATCACCTTATAGTTATGCACGGCGGGAACGTTGAGCAAGGCGTGCGGACTGCAGAAATCGTAGGCGTAGCAGTCCGGAACATCGGGCAAAGCCTTGGCATAGGCTTCGGCAATATTCGTATCCTCGCCATAATACCACAGGACATCGGCCACGTTATGCCCTGCCTGCAGGTAATAGCAGCTGCGAGCCAGATAGTCCATCCAGTATTTGGCATATTCGGCCCAGGTCTCGTGGCGGTTGAACCACTGGCCGAAGATGAGCAGGCCCAGACCGGGACGCAGTTCGTCGGAGGGCTGGTGGGCGCTCTCATGGATGAAGAAGCGGTTGAGGCCGCTCATCAGGGCCACGTCGGCCACTTCTTTCAGGTTGCCGGGGTACCAGCTGTAGGCACCGCCCAACATACCGTTGGTGGTGAAGCTTTCGCCGGCCACCAAGTTTTGACCGTACAGGTGGGCACTAGATGCCGATTCGCGGATATCGGCCTGATAGGTAATGCTTTCATCGGCCCCTACCGTCCAGATGGCGGCCATGGGCACGGTGGCGGTGCGCTTGGGATCCATGCCGTCGCCCACGAAGGTACGGGCGCTCTCGTGACTTTCCGTATAGCGGCCCTTCATGCCATATTCGGCCAGGATGCCGTTCACGCGGTCGTAATTGGCGGCAAACAGCTCGCCGATGGTCTCGCGCCAGTCGAAGAGGAAGCCTTCGGTGGCATGGGACGACTTTACGATCTCACCGGCCAGGGCGGGCAGCCAAGGCCGCAGGGCATAGCCGCGGGCGCTCTGGAAGGCCTGTTCCATCTTGGGGGTCCAGGTCATCTGCTCGGCCTCATAGCTGTCAATCATCAGGTATTGGATACCGCGTGCGCCCAGGAGGCCTTTGGCGGCATCTTTATACATATCCAGGTAGGTGTGGAAATAGCGGTTCCAGGCATCCGGATCCAGTTTGTCCACCTCCAGGCCGGTAGCCTCAGGCGGGGCGGGGTGGTTCTGTTTGCCGGTGAGGGAGGCGCCGAAGCGGTAGATACGCCATTTGCCAGCGGGAACGTTCCAGGTAAGAACACCGTCCTTCACCTGGTCCGTGAGATCCACCACATCCGTAACCGGAGTGGACGTTGCGGGCGTGGGAAGTTCAAGCAGGTCTCCCGGAGTAGTGAAACCGGCCTTTTCCTCGGCGTGATTCACCTTATATACCGTGTGCAGGTTCCATTCGTGGATGGGGGTGCCGGTGGGCATCACCACGGGAACGCCATAGGCAGCCATGCTGTAATCCGGTACCGGGTTCACAACCATCAGGCGGAAGTATTTGGCCGTAGTCTCAGGGATATCCATGGTGAGCTGGGGGATGTTGGAGGAGGGGATACGGATCACCTCTTTCCAACTTTGTCCGTCCTGGCTGCACAGGAGGGAATTGTCATAGGTGCGGTTGTGGTCAAACTGTCCCTGAACCTGTCCGCCTACCAGGGTGAGGGCGCGCACGGTGACGGGCTCCGGGAAATTGTACTGGATCCAGGAGTGCGTTCCGTTGGCGTTGATGGCCAGTTCGTTGCCGTCGTTGATATCGCCGTCGGTCAGCTGCTCTACCGTAAAGTCTCCGCCGCTGGAGGTAATGGTGGCGCCCAGGGAAGCCATGGACACCTCCTCATCGGGGACGCGGACCGCCACAACGGCTACATCGGCATACCACTGGGGCATACGCTCGAAGACGGGGGCATAGATGCCGGCGCTCACATTCTGGAAACGGCCGATGGTCTTATACGGCTCCGGGAGCTGCAGGGCCTGGCTGCTGCCATTCCCTTCTATCTCCAGGGTGCGCCAGGTAAGTTTTTTCATGGCGTCCTCCGGAGCCACCCAGGGGCCGCCGGTGCTGCTCCAGCCGGGGGCCGAAGCGATACCTATCTCCATCCCCAGCGAGTCTGCCAGAGCAATGGCATAGGCAAAACTCTCTTTCCAGCCATCGCTCAGGTAGGGACGCGGTTCCACCACGGGCGGAAGTCCCGCCATCATGGCGCCTCCGGCGTCGAACTGATGAAAACCGGCAATGCCAATGCGGTCCATCCATTCCAGATCCTTTCGAATACCGTCATTGCTGATGTTTCCGTTCATCCAGTGCCACCAAACGTAAGGGTGAGCCTCACGGGGCGGATTTTCGAAGCGCTTGTCCTGTGCACCGGCTTGGATGCACAGGAGGGTGCTAATTACCATTAAAAACCAACCACGGTTCATCTTATTTCAATTTAAGTGCTTTCAACAGGGGTTTGTTCCATTTGCCGGTGGCATCGTCATAGACAGAGAAACCATCGCGATAGAAGGACCAGATCATGGTGCTTAAGCCATATTGGCGGGCCAGAGATTGTACAAAGCCGATATAGCGGGCACGGGAAGCGACGTCGGCATTGTCGCAGGCGCCGAACTCGCTGATGCTCACCGGACGTCCGGTACGCTGGCTCCAGCGGGAAAGGAAGGCAAAATCCTGCTCCAGCGGGGCTTTGTCGGCCGCGGTTCCCATCCAGGGAACGTCCTTGATGCTGCCGGCCATGGCAAACTCGATACCCTGGTGGGTAAAGGTCTGGGGCAGGTAGTAATGTGCCTCGGCAATGATGTTCCAATCATCGGCCGGGAGTTGGAGAAGGCCGATGGTCCAGTGCTGTCCCAGGCTGGGTGTGCCCACGATGATGGTTTTGCCCGGATTGTCCTGACGGATAATCTTGCTGCAGCACGCAATGATTTCATTATAGAGCGAAGGATCCAGCTGCAGGCTGGGTTCGTTCATCAGGCCGAAGTACAACAGATCGTCGGAATAATTCTTATAGTGGGCCGAAACCTGCTTCCAAAGGCTGTACAGGCGGTCGATGTTGTCCGAATAGGACAGGTCCTGAGGCGTGAAGCCGAAGGAAATGACCGGATAATAATGGTTGTCCAGAATCACGGCCAGACCATTGGCGATGCATTCGTCCACCACGGCATCTACCTTGGCAAAGAATTCAGCGTCAATGGTATAAGGGGACGATTTCTCCATGTGTGCGGGCCAGAGGATGGGGATGCGCACGCTCTTGAAGCCGACTTTGGCGATTTTCTTTATAGTGCCAGGCTTGATAGGATCGTTTCCTTTAAGGCCGTCCAGGGTGGCATTGAGGTTCACACCGGCGCCCAGGCGCTTGTTGCGCTCGAAGGCCAGGGCGGCCGCTGCGGGAACTTCCACAGGGGCCGTTGCCCGCTCAATGACGCATTTGTCCCGGCTTAGCGTGAAATAGGTGGCCGCAAAGTTGGTGGCCGCCTCCTCAAAGGACTTGGGTGCCTGCACCATTCCGGGCGCGCCAAAAACCACCAGCAGGTCCAGGTTTCCTCCTTTCAGCGCATAGATTCCTTCTCCGGCCATGCCGGAAGGACCGGTCGACAGGGAAATCCGAGAGCCTTTACCCAGGGTATATCCACAGGTCATGTTCATGGATGAAAATGCCTCCGAGGCCAGTGTAAAAATCCCGTCTTTTAGGGAAAGGGTAACCGGACTTCCACAGTACAGGCCATACCATTCTCCTTCCAGAGGGGAGGGACTATAGTGACAGTTCTCAATCTTGTAGTTCATAGAGGGTCCCCAGAAGGAGTTGAGGGGAGCGGGCTGTCCGGCACCGGCGGTTTCGCCAAAGACCGGCTGGGCCACCTTGGTGAAAACGGGCGTTCCGGCATAGGAACAGCCTTCCACGCTGGTGGTAGTAATGCCAAAGGCCGATCCCATGGTGCCGTACGTGGCGTTGAATTCACCCACAACACCACCCACCTGGGCAAAGTCCATATCGGCCACCTCTATTTGTACGGTAGAGGTGCTGTTTTTGACGCTGCCATAGCGCTCGCTGCCCACCAGGCCGCCTAAATAGATTTGCTTGGAGCCGCTTTTTCCGCTCAGGCGGATGTTGCCGCCGGCCGTGCAGTTCTCCACATTGGTGGCCGATGCCTGCAGGCCCCCGATAAAGGCCTTGAACTCGTTCTTCTGCGGCTGGACGATACGGATGTTTACCTCGAAGTTGGAAGTGGAGCACCGGGTATCATTATAGGCTTCGCCGGCATAACCGCCCACATAGAGCTCTCCGCCGCCGTCCCCGGCGATTTCAATGTCCATGGTGCCATCTACGGAGCAATGCTCGATGATGCCGCCCCAGATGCCACCGCAAAGACCGGTGAAGCTGTGGAAGGTGCCTTCCGTATTGGTGGTTTTGACTTTGATAACCGTTCCGGTGATGGTGCAGTTGCGCACGGCGGCTACCCCCTTGTCCTGCTTGATGATGCCCACCAGCGGACCGCCGTAGGGCCTTTCGGCCGTAAAGCACAGCTGGCTGCCCTCCAGGGTGAGGTTGCAGATTTCACCATCGGCCATGGTGCCGAACAGGCCGAATTTGTCGGCCCGGGGGGCGGTAATGCGAAGACCCCGGATGGTATGGCCCTGCCCGTCGAAGATGCCCTTGAAGGCGTGGCGCCACCATTCGGCGGGAGCGAACTCGTAAGGTCCCTCATATTCGCCGATGGGATTCCAGTTGGCGATGCCGGAGAGATCCAGGTCGTTTTCCAGCACATACCAGCCGTAGAGGTCTTCCCGGACAGCATCCAGGTCTTCCACGGTGCGAACAGGCTTGGGGGCTACCCATTTGGCGTAGAGGGTCATGGACTTCTCCACCTTCATGGAATCCGTTGCCGGCACAAAGAAGCTGGCATTGTTGCCAAAGCGCCATTCCTGTTCCGGCAGGCAGTCTTTAGATGTGTACCAGCCGCCAAAGCGATAACCTTCCCGCGTGGGATATGTCTTGGCTTCGGCCGGCAGCATGCGGCCGCTGCCAACGGATACCGGGGCGATGACCTGGTCTGTGGGATAATTCAGGTCAAAGGACACCGTATTTTGAGAAAAGGCAGCCGTGCCCGCCAGGAACGCGGCTGCCAAAGTGAGGATGATGTGTTGTTTCATTCTTTCGTGAGCTTACCTACAAATTTAGCATTTGCTACGCTGGATTCCAAAACTATGGTGCAGACGTCGCCTTCGTAGGAAACGGTGACCATGCCGTCGGTGATGTAGGTCTTGGTTTCTGCGCCGTCCAGGGCGAACCAAGTGGAGCCCATATCCAGGGGCCAGAACATGCCGGGGGCATACTCATAGTCGTACTGGAATCCAACACCGAACTCGCCGGCCTGTACCCATCCGGGGATGGCGCATGCCTTGTAGCTGCCCGCGGCAACGCTTCCGTCGGCGCTGTAGAGTTCTAGTGCCACATAGTTGCCGGTTCCGGAATAGGACCAGGAATACATAGCCTCATTGTAAGTGGCCACAATGCCTTCGGAGGCCAGGCGCAGGGTAACGGTTCCTTCGGCAGGGGCGATTTCCACCACCTGGGTAAGAGGGATGTATTCGATGACTTCATAGTCCAGGGCCTCGATAGGGCCGGTGTAGGCGACCCAGATCTCGGCAGCTTCGTCCTTGTACTCAATATCGTAGGTGCTGCCGGTCTTGGTGACGGTGATGACGCCGGCGTTCAGGTTGGCTACTTCGTAACCATCGGCCTTCACGCCGAACCAGTTGCAGCCGCTGCCGCCGGTGAAGAGCATGCCGGGGGCGTATTCATAGGTCCAGAAATCGCCAGCCTTGGCATTGTCGCCCACGGTGTAGGTGCCGGGATAGAGTTTGCCGTCGGTGCTGTTGAGTTCCAGCATGAGCACTTTGCCGTCGCCGGTGAAGAAAGGATTGCCGGCCAGGTCGGCGCCCACTTCGATGTTACCGGAGCCGATATAGACCAGGACGCTGCTTTCTAGCGCCTTGGCATCGACCAGCAGGTCCATGCGCTGGGCCTCTTTCTCGGGCTCGAAAACGGCGTCAAAGGATGCTTCCACGCGGAAAGCCTCGCCATCTACGGTCCAGAGGTAACCGGCTATCGTGTAGTGCTCTTCCTTTTGGGTGACACTCAGCGTGCCTTCCGTGTTGAGGGCCTTGGCCGTCTTGCCGGCGGGCGTGAAGGCACTTTCATCGGCAATGTAGTTGCCTGCCTTGGCATTCTCCGCCTGGGCACCCGAGAAGGTGATGGCGGGGATGTAGTAGGTATCGGCCATCAGGACCAGGTTCAGCTGGTCACCGGACGCGGAGGTAATGGAAAGCGGGAAATGGAATTTGCCGTTTTCGTCCTTGATGCGTTCCGAGGAGGCGAGCTGCGTCAGGGTGTAGGTTTTGGGTTGCGGGTATTTGCCGGAAAGGGGCTCAATGGCACTCTTGGTGCAGGAGAGGGCCAGAAGACCGGCGGTGATATAGAGAAGATACTTTTTCATAATCGCTTACCACTGGTTATTTTGTTTGATGTTCACATTCTGGCTGGTCTCCAGTGCCGGATAGGGCAGGCGGTTGTGCTTGCCGTCCTTGAAGCCGTACTTGGAGGCGTCCTTGTTATATTGCTGGTAGCTCACATTGCCGTTGGAATCCAGCGTAGGGATATTGCCGCCCTGATTCTTCAGGCGGTCGGCGGCGATGCCCCAACGGAGCATGTCCTGGAAGCGGGTGCCTTCGCCACACAGTTCGCAACGTTTCTCGAGTTGGATGTCGGCGAGGGTGACACCGGTCTTGGTGGCAGCTTGGGCGCGGGTGCGGATCATGTTGAAGTACAGGTCGGCTTTGTCCTGGTTGACGCCCAGGTTGGCCTCGGCGGCCAGCAGGAGCACTTCGGCATAGCGCATGTAGCGGGGAGAGTTGGTATCGGCATAACCCATGCCGGCACCGGGAGCCTCGCCTGCGAGACGGCGCCATTTCCACATAAAGAACCCTTCATTGCCGTAAAGCGTCATGCCGTCCTTGATGGTGTTGCCCAAAGCGGCCATCTGGGCTACGGTCTTCACGCTTTGGGACAGGCGGTAACCGTTTTCCCCTTCGGCCTGGACAAAGGCGTCGTACAGGGATTTCTGGGGGTTGCACTGGCCCCAGCCCATGGAAGCGAAGTCCCCGCTGAGGCTCATGGCGTCGGTTTTCCAATGAATACCGATGCGATAGGTGTTGATGTTCACCCAAACGGAGGCGGGATCGTCAACACGACGGATGGTAAACAGCTCTTCGCGGTTGAAGGTGTTGTCGAAACGCTGGAGGTCTTCGTATTCGCCTTCGTAGAGGCCATACAGATTGCTCTCGATCACTTTGTCCAGGACTGCGGAAGCCTCGGCGTTTTTGCCCTGCCACAGATAAACCTTACCCAGTACGGCCTGGGCAAACTGCTTGGTGGGCTGCCAGGTATCTTTGTCGTCCATGCTGCTCTTCTGAGCCAGGTCGCCGCTGTCAATAGCCTCGGTGAGTTCGGTCTCCAGGAAACTCCAGAGCTGTTCCGGCTTGGGATTTCCCTGGGCGTATTCGCTGGCTTCCAGTTCGTGGTCTACGATGGGCGGGAGGCCCCACAGGGTTGCCAGTTCAAAGTGAGCCCAGGCACGAAGGACGCGGTTCTCGGCTATCACCCGCTTTTTCACGGGCGTATCGGGTGTAATGTGATGAATAGCCACATTGGCGTAGTAAATCACGCTGTAATAGCCGCTGAACAGGCTTCTGATGCTGCTATGGTCGCTGTCAAAGGTAAATTCATTGAGTTTTTCCAGATCGGGGGCGTCGTTTCGCTGGGCGCCGCCGGCCCAGAAATCGTCGGACAGCATGTTCTTGGTCAGGAAGATGGTGCTTTCCAGGTTCCTGAGGGTGAGCAGGGTGTAGGCGGTGGCCGTTTCAGCCTCCTCGTCGGTCTGGTAGTAGGTTTCGTAGTTCAGGGACCCGTGCTGTTCAATATTCAGTTGTTTGTCGCAGGAGAGCGTAGCGCCCAGGATCAGTGTCCCTGAAAGGATATATGCGAATGTCTTTTTCATGTCAAACGGGAATTAGAAGGTTAACTGCACGCCGAAAACAAGTTTCTTGGAGGTAGGATAGCTGCCGCTGTCAACACCCAGGGACTGGCCGATGCCGGTGATTTCGGGGTCAAAACCGGGATATTTGGCAAAGGTGAACCAGTCGTCCAGGGAAGCATAAACGCGGAGATTCTCCATTTTGATTTTCTTGAGCAGGGTCTTGGGCAGGGAATAACCCAGCTGTATCTGTTTGATCTTGAAATAGGAACCGTCAAAGACGCTGGCCGATGAAATGGCGTACTTGTCCAGGCCGTTGGCGCCGGCGCGGGGCTGGGTAGCCTGGGTATGGGTGGGCGTCCAGCGATCTTCCGTGAAGTAGGTGAGCTTGTTATAAGCACCGCTGGTGCTGTTCAGGGAGCAAAGGATCTGGTTGCCGGCGGAGAAAGTGCCGAAGACCAGGAGATCGATGCCCTTCCAGCCGGCCGTGAGGGTAACGCCGCCGGTTACATCCGGAATACCCTTGCCGATATAGGTCTTGTCGCCGTCGCCGATGGTGGGATCGTCGTCCAGGTTCTCGAATTCGGGCTCTCCGGTTGCAGCATTGATGCCGGTGAACTTATAGCCGTAGAAGTACCAGGCGGGCATCCCCACTTCAAAGCGGGTAGGGGCAGTCTGGGACTGGATGTAGTTGGCCGTTTCGTGAATCTTGGTCACCTTGTTCTTGAGGGTGGAAAGGTTGCCGCGGATGCTGTAGGTGAAGTCCTTGCCAATCTGGTCGCTCCAACCCAGTTCGAATTCGAAACCGGTGTTGCGAATGTTACCCGCGTTCATCGGAGAGGCCGTCACGCCCATGATGGTAGAAGGAACCAGGCCTTCCACAATGAGATCCTTGGTGGTCTTGTTGAACCAGTCCATGGAGAAGGTGAGTCTGCCGTTCAGGAAACGGGCATCCAAGCCCAGGTCGGTCTGCTCGGAAGTCTCCCACTTGAGTTCATTGTTGCCCGAGGAAGAAGGTGCATAACCATAGATATAACGGAAGTCGGGACCGTCGCTTGTAGGGAGGGCTTCCGTTCCATAATAATTATAGTAAGAGGCGATGGAATTGGCATAACGGTAACCGCTCAGGGAAGCGACAGAACCGTTCTGGCCCCAGCTGGCGCGGATTTTCAGGAAGGACAGCCAACTCTTGGCGCCTTCCATGAAAGGCTCTTCGGAAATGGCCCAACCGGCCGATACGGCGGGGAAGAAGCCCCAGCGCTTTTTCATGGGCAGGACGGAGGTGTCGGCAGCATCGGCACGCAGGGAAGCCTGCACCAGATATCTGCCGGCGTAACTCCAGTTTGCACGGCCGAAGAAGGCGAGTTTGCGGGTGAACAGGTCCTCACCGCCGGACAGGCGGAGGGTGGACGAAGCCGAGCGATAAGCGAAGTAGTAGAACAGCGGATTGTTCTTCTGGACGCCCAGGTCGCCTTCTCCGCCGGAGACGTTGCCGCCGACGGTGAAGTTATGGGCCTGGCTGTAGGAAGTACCCAGCATGATGCCCATGTTGTGTTTCCCGAAATCCCGGGTATAATTGACGAAGTTTTCCCACTGGAAATAACCGGGGGCGGAAGCAGAGCTGGCCAGGGTTACATAATTCTGCTGTGCCTTGGCATTGGCATAGTAAGGAATGTCGTAGGTGTATTCGTTGGCTCCGTTAAACTGATAGGAGAAACGAGAAGTGATGAGCAGGCCTTTGACCGGGGTCAAATTGACAAACGCGGTGCCGTTGATGGCCATCTTCCGGGACTTCATAAATGAACGGTCCCTGAGAATGAGGGGATTGGGATTGGAGTCGATGATGAAGTTGGACACGCCATAGTAATTTCCCTTCCCGTCACCCAGGAGCGGTCCCCACTGGGGATTATCCAGGATGAGTTGCATGTTGGCGGGGAGTTCATCGGCCGCATACAGGGGTTTGGTGAGCGGATCCAGCCGGAGGACGGACAGGACGGTATTGAGGTCGGTGTGGGAATTGATGACGGTACCCGCATCGGAAATATTCCGCCCGTTGACATATTCTATCTGGTTGTTGGAACCGATTTCCAGCCAGGGTTTGATTTTCCAGGAGACATTCACCATGCCGGTGATACGCTCGTAATAGTCGGAGTTGCCGGCGAAAATACCATTGTTGTTCAGGTAGTTCACGGATGCGTAGAGGCTGGCTTTGTCGTTGCCGGACTGGAAAGAGAGCGTATGGCGCTGCATGGCACCGTTTTCAAAAGCGGTGTTCACCCAGTCGGTGTTGGTCTTGAAGTCCCAGTTACGATAGACCTGGTCCAGCTTGATGAGACCGGCTTCCGTATAATAGTCAATGTACTGTTCGGCATTCATCACCTTGGGCGTCTTGCCCAGGCTCTGGATGGTGTACTGGAATTCATAGGAGATTTTGCCTTCTCCCTTACCTTTCTTGGTTGTGATGAGCACTACGCCATTACCGGCCGAAGCACCGTAAATGGCGGCGGAAGCACCGTCCTTAAGAACTTCCATGGATTCGATATCGTTGGGGTCGATACCGCTGATGTCGGAGGTGACGCGGCCGTCCACTACGTACAGCGGGTCGCAGTCGCCGTTGGAGGAAATACCACGGATGCGGATGGTGGGATTGGCGCCCGGACGGGCCGATGAATTCATCACCTGCACGCCGGCAGTCTTGCCCTGCAGGGCCTGGCTGGCAGAGGTGACGGTACGGGCTTCCAGGTCTTGGGCCTTAACGGAAGAGATAGCGCCGGTGAGGTCGCTCTTTTTCTGGACACCGTAACCTACCACCACGGTTTCTTCCAACTGGAAATTGTCTTCTACCAGGGTGATGGAAACGGTTTTGGTCTCATTGACCACAATTTGCTGGGGAAGATAACCCAGGGCGGAAATTTCCACGGTGCTTCCGGCGGAAACAGTAATGGAGAAAGCGCCGTTTTCGTCGGTAATGGTGCCGTTGGTCGTTCCGAGTTGGACGACACCGGCGGCAATCACCGGACCTAAGGCATCGACAACGGTGCCGCTCAGGGTAACCTTTTGCTGCGCTTGCAGCGAGGGTACCAGCAACAGGACCGACAGGACGAACGCTGTCAGTTTCTTGAGTGCAGAAGGAATCATAGAATGCATTATATTTGGTTTAGTTTGTGTTCGCGGTTGTCTGCTGCAAAGTTCCTTATAATAACGCGGGCGGGCTTGCACGGGATTGCAAGATGTTTAGAAAAGGTGCAAAGCCCGTTTTTGAATATGTGCAAATGTGTTGGATTTTGTCCAAACCCCTTTTATACTGCATTTATTTGCGTATCTTTGAGCTATGAAGAACCACGTGATTATCCTTATGGCCCTTTTGGGCCTGGCCTGCAGCAGGCAGCTTCCCCTTTCGGAAGAGGACGCTTCCCGCGCTGTTTCGGACCATCTGTCCAGCGGCCAGGTAAACGCCATCGCCCAGGATGCCTACGGACAAATCTGGATGGCGACCTCCAGGGGTCTGAATCGTTTCGACGGCAAAAATTTCCACCAGTTTTTCCATACCGCGGACACGCTGTCTCTTCCTCACGACCATGTGAGCGATTTGCAGACGGGGCCCGACGGTACGCTTTGGGTGGCAACTTGGGACGGTACGGCCTGGATGGATGAAAAGGGGGCCTTCCACCGGATTGCATCGGACCGCCCGGGAGATATCCTGTCTTTTCGGCTGGCCGTGATGCCCGACGGAGACCTGTTTGTGGTGTGTCAGGATCATATTTCCGTGTGCAGGAAGGGTACCCGCCATTTAGAGACGGCGCTGGAAACGCCGGAATCCTATGGACAAGCCCGTCTGTATCCTGGTAGCCGGAATACGCTCTGGGTGGTTACCGTTAATGATATTTACTGCCTGGATGCCCAGTCACTGGAACTGGAAGTAAGCTACAAAACCCCGCATCCCGTCACTTGCAGCCAACTCACCCGGGACGGCATTCTTTGCCTGGCGGGGTCCCGCCATTTCTCTCTGTTCAATACCCGCAGCCGTCAGTTCCAGTCCTACGACAGGAAAACATACGGCTGGCCGGAGCTGGCCGAGTGCGATGTCGATGTCATCTGCGAGCCGGAAGAGGGAAAACTGCTCTTCGTTACCTCGGACGGCTTATGCCTGTATGACCGGAACGAAGATATCTTATTGCCTCAAAACCATCCCGCGTTTCCTTATAAAGTACCCGCATTCAGGGTTCAGTGTCTGTATCCGGACAACAACGGCTTGCTGTGGTACGGCGCAACCGATCAAGGCTATGCCGTTTCCCCTTCGAATGTGGACCCTTACGGAGACAATAAAACCGTCCGGGAATTCTTCTACAAAAAATCCATAGCTTCTGTAGCCTCAACGCCGGAGGGAAATCTCTGGGTTTCCACCAAGCGGGACGGCCTTTTTTACTGTGACTTGGCCCATGACCGCATCCAGGCCGTTCCGTTAGATGCCTATCTGGAAGAAAACCCGCTGGGCATTGACTACTGCAACCGTGTCATGGTGGCCCGGGACGGCAGTTTGTGGCTGTGTCTGCTGGGGAATGCCACGGTGCTGCACATGCGTTTGAACGGCAACCGCCTGGAACTCATCCGCCGCTACCGGAACATCCAGACGCCGGATCACCTCCTGGAAACCGGCGACGGGGCCGTTTGGGTGGGCAGCGTTACCGGCATGCTGTATCGCTGCGAGCAAGGGGACGTCACCTCCTTCGCCCCGTTTGGCTCGGGCAAGATTCTCCTGATGGACGGTCTGCTGGAATGGGACCGGGAGCATGTGCTGGCCAGTTCCTCCTCGGGCGGCGCCTGCCTCATAGACCGGGAGGGAAAGATGGAAGTGATTGCCCGTGAGTCGGTTTACCCTCCTTTCCGGGACGAGACCGGCCAGGTATGGACTTGCGTAGAGGGGCACGACTGGGCTGTCATCACCGAGAAAGGCCTGGAAGTCAAACCTTTCCCGTCGATGAAGGGCACGTTTGCATCGGCCTGTGTGGGGAAAGACCATGTCTTCTGGGTAGGGACCAATGACGGACTGGTGAGGATGGACCCTTCTACCGGAGCGTATGCGGTCTTCTCGGCGGAAGACGGTATTGCCGGCAATGAGTTTGCCGATGCCTGCTCCGTCTCCTTGCCGGACGGTCATCTGGTCTTCGGCGGGCCGATGGGAATCACGATGTTCACTCCGCTGGCCGATGTCCAGCAGCGAAGCGTCCCGCTTCGTCTGCAGGAGCTGAAGGTGCACAACCGCCTGGTGAGTCCGGGCCCCGGCGCTCCCATCGACCGCCTGCTGCAGGAAGCAGCACCCGTGCAGCTCAGCCACCTGCAGAACAGTTTCAGTATTTCCTATGCGGCGCTGGACTATATGAATGGCAACCGCATCAATTACAGCTATCAACTGGAGGGCTTCGACCCTTATTGGGTGGAGGTCGGCCGCAGTATGGAAGCCTATTACTCCAATCTTTCCCCCGGCCGCTATACCTTCCGGGTAAAGGCTACGGACAGTGTGGGCGCCCTGGTGGACTGTGAGGCGGCCATAGACATTCGCATAAAACCGGACCCCTGGCGGTCCTGGTGGGCCATTACCTTATACTGCCTCTTCGGCCTGGGCCTGCTGTTCCTGGGCGTTTACCAGGGTTGGCTCCGGAAGCGAAAGGGCCAGGAGGCCGAGGAACTCTCCCGGCTCAATACCATGCAGATGAATTTCTTTGCCAACGTGGCGCACGAGTTCCGCACGCCGCTTACCATGATAGCCGGGCCGGTATCGGCCTTGTCGGCGTCGGACCGTATTGCCGGGCAGGACCGAAAGATGCTCGGGGTAATGCAGCGCAGCGTGAACTGGATGCTGCATCTGGTGAATCAGCTGCTGGATTTCAACAAGCTGGAAGGCGACCGGCTGGCCCTGAAGGTGGCCAAACAGGATATCGTGCCCACCGTGAAGGAAGTGCTGGAGGTGTTCCAGGCCAATGCCCAGGCAAAGGGCATTGCCATTTCCGACCAGCTGAGCGGCGGCTTCCAGATGTGGATGGACGCCGACAAAGTGACCAAAATCCTGATGAACCTGCTGTCCAATGCCCTTAAGTTCACGCCTTCCGGCGGGCAGATAGAGGTGACGATGGACGTGTTGTCCCGGGAACGGGCGCAGGCGCTGTTCCCGCTGCAGGAGAAGGATACCGACAACCGTTACGTTTACCTGTCGGTGAAGGATACCGGCCCCGGCATCCCGCCGGACCAGCTGGAACGCATTTTCGAGCGGTTCTTCCAGCTCAAACGCGGCCAGGTGGCGCTGGGTTCGGGCATCGGCCTGTATTATTCGCGGTCCCTGGCTACCATCCATCACGGGTACCTCAAGGCCTGGAACCGCACGGACGGTCCCCAGGGCGCCGTCTTCGGCCTGCTGCTTCCCGCCAGTACGTATACGGAAGAGGAGAAGGCCGGGGAAGTGTCGCAGCAGAAGCTGTTCCCGGTGATGAATGTGGAAGACCGTTCAACGGCTTCCGGCGCGGAGGAACGCCGGAAAATCCTGGTAGTGGACGACGACGTGGATATTGCCAATTACCTGAAGGTGATGCTGCAGGCGCAGTACGAGGTGGATACCTGCTTCGAAGTGGATTCGGCCCTGAAAGCCTTGAAAGACGAGGCTCCGGACCTGGTCATCAGCGATGTGGTGATGCCTGGAAAGAGCGGGTTCGAGCTGTGTGACGCCATCAAGGGGGATCTCCAGCTGTGTCATATCCCGGTGATCCTGGTTACGGCCATGGCGCAGGTCTCCTCCCAGGTGGAAGGCCTGGAGAAGGGGGCCGATGCCTATGTGACCAAGCCCTTCGACCCGGCCTATCTGCTGGCGCTGGCGGGCTCCCTGCTGGAAAACCGCGAGAAACTGCGCAGCCAGTTGGGCAAGGTGGCCAGCCCCGCGGAGGTGGAAGATACCCGGATGTCCCCGCAGGACAAGGCCTTCATGAAGGAGCTGTACCGGCTCATGGACGAGGAACTGTCCAACCCGGAACTGGACGTGACGCTCCTGAGCGAGAAACTGCGCATCTCCCGCAGTAAATTCTATTATAAGGTAAAGGGCCTCACGGGCGAGAATCCCGGCGAGTTCTTCCGCCGCTACAAACTGAACAAGGCCGCCGGACTGCTGCTGGAGGGCAAGTTCAACATTTCCGAGGTGGCCGACCAAACGGGGTTCAGCAACCTCTCTTACTTCTCCTCCTGCTTCAAGAAACAGTTTGGGGTACCTCCGTCTGAATACAAAGGATAAACGATATGAAAAAGTCACTGACTCTTTTGATGATGATGTTGTCGACATGGATGGCACAAGCGCAGCCCGACCTCAAAAGCGACCCCTGGCCGGCCAAGTGGATTTCCGTGCCGGGAACCAGCCCCTCGGACTATGGCGTCTATTATTTCCGCAAGGACGTGGACCTGGCCGCCGTCCCGGCCCGCTACTTGGTGCACGTCACGGGGGATAACCGTTATAAATTGTATGTGAACAAGGTGCTTGTTTCCATGGGACCCGCCAAAGGGGATGCGGGCCACTGGAACTATGAGACCGTGGATCTGGCCCCTTACCTAAACGCCGGTCGCAACGTGGTTGCCGCCCTGGTGTACAACGAGGGTCATCGCCGGCCGGATTCCCAGATATCCGTAAAGACCGGCTTCCTGCTACAGGGAGAGGCGGAATCGGCCGGGCTGTTTTCGGACAAAAGCTGGCTGTGCATCCAGGATCCGGCCTACAGTCCTGTCACCGCCATTGTTATCGGCTATTATGTAGCCGGCCCGGGAGAGAAGGTAGATATGAACCTCACCGTTCCGGACTGGAACAAGGCCGGGGCCGACCTGTCGGCCTGGGTGCCCGCTCAGGAAGGGGGCGCCGGGGACCCTAAGGACGTGTGTTCCCCGGATCATTCCGCAGAAGCCCACAGTCTGGTACCCTCCACCCTTCCGCAGATGGAACGCACGCCCTTTACGCTGGGGCAGGCTTTTACCGTTCCCGCCAACACGAAGACGGAGATTCTGCTGGACAATAAAGCACTTACTAACGCCTACTTCCATCTGAAGATGAGCGGCGGAAAGGATGCGAAGGTGAACATCGGCTATGCCGAGTCCCTGTATATCCCGGACGGTTCCGGCCCCGCCTATCAGCTTACGCCGGAGCAGCTGGCCCTGGTGCCGGAAGAGTATCTTTCCTATGTCCTGGCTCCCAAGGTGAAGGGAAAGGGCAACCGCAATGAGACGGAGGGGAAGGTGTTCGTGGGCCGGGAGGACCAACTGGTTTCCAACGGCTTGGCCGGCCAGGAGTACACCACGCTTTCCTGGCGCACCTTCCGCTATGTACGTTTGCAGGTGGAAACGGCCGCTGAACCGCTGGTTATCGAAGACGTTTCCGGCATCTTCACCGGGTATCCCTTCCCGCTGGACGCCCGGCTGGATACCGATAACCGTGAATTGAAGGACATCCTGGAGATTGGCTGGCGTACGGCCCGTCTCTGTGCCTGGGAAACCTACATGGACTGCCCCTATTACGAGCAACTCCAGTACCTGGGAGACACCCGCATCCAGGCCCTGGTGACCCTGTACAATAGCGCCGATGACCGCCTGGTGAAGAATTTCCTGCACCTGGCCGATATTTCCCGGAACGCCGACGGCATTACCAAGAGCCGCTATCCTACCACCATCCCGCAGTACATACAACCCTATGCCTTAAGCTACATCTATGCACTGCACGACTATATGATGTATGGCGGAGATACTGCTTTCGTGCTGGATTTGCTGCCGGGTGCCGAGCAAATTATGTACTATTACTCCCGGTTCCAGCTGCCCGACGGCCGGGTGAAGAACCTCCCGGGCTGGAACTTCTCCGACTGGGTGAACGACCGCCCCAACTGGAAACAAGGCGTGCTGGACAAAGGAGCCGACGGCTGCTCCATCCTTATGGACCTGCAGCTCCTGTATGCCTTCCGGCTGATGGCGCATATGGAGGAAGTCCGCGGCAATAGCTGGCAGGCAGGGGAGTACCTGAAGGAAGCCGAAACGCTTTCCGCTTCCGTGAAAAAGGCTTATTGGAACGAGGATCGCGGCCTCTTTGCCGACCGTGCCGAGCAAGACACCTACAGCCAGCACGGCAACGCCCTGGCCATCCTGTGCGGCATTGTGGAGGATCCCAAGGCCCTGGCGCAGCAGATGCTCACGGACCAGGACCTGGCCCGGTGTACCATTTATTACAAGTATTACCTGCACGAGGCCTACGTGAAGGCTGGTCTGGGAGACGACTATTTGAACTGGCTGGATGTGTGGCGGGAGAACATGGCCCTGGGGCTCACCACCTGGGGAGAGGATGCCGATGTTTTCGGTACCCGCAGTGACTGCCACGCCTGGGGCGCCAGTCCCAATATCGAACTGTACCGTACCGTGCTGGGCATCGACTCCGACGCCGTTGCGTTCAAACGCGTGCACATTGAGCCGCATCTGGGTGCCATCAAGGAAATCGGCGGCTGCATTCCGCATCCTTCCGGTGCCGTCTCCGTGCAGTATAAGGTGAAGGGAGAACATATCCAGGCAAGCATAGAATTACCCGAGGGTGTAGATGGCGTATTTGTTTGGAAAGGGAAAGAGCAGCTACTTCACGGCGGCAAAAACAAGGTGAAGCTGTAGCTTTTGTCAAAAATCAAAGTTTTTATCGCATATTCCTCAATATTCCAGCGAGGAATATGCGATATCTTTGTGGCAGAAACCATAGATTAATCCTTAAACACCCATACACTATGAACGAAGCCCAAATCCTGAAGTCCTACGAAATGGCCCGCGAGCGCTATGCCGCCCTGGGCGTGGACACCGACAAAGCCATTGAAACCCTGGAAAAGACCCCCATCTCCCTGCACTGCTGGCAGACGGACGATGTAGTAGGTTTTGAGCGCAACGACGCCCTCTCCGGCGGTATCCAGACCACCGGCAACTATCCCGGCCGCGCGCGGAATATCGATGAGGTACGCAAGGATGTCCTCTTCGCCAAGAGCCTCATCGCCGGTAACCATCGCCTGAACCTCCACGAGATTTACGGGGACTTCGGCGGTCAGTTCGTAGACCGTGACCAGGTAGATGTCAAGCATTTCCAGAGCTGGATTGATTGGGCCAAGGAGAATAATCTGAAGCTGGACTTCAACTCCACTTCCTTCTCCCATCCCAAGAGCGGAGACCTGTCCCTAAGCAATCCGGATCCCGCCATCCGCGAATTCTGGATCGAGCACACCAAGCGCTGCCGCCGCATCGCGGACGCCATGGGCAAGGCCCAGGGAGACCCCTGCATCATGAACATCTGGGTACACGACGGTTCCAAGGACCAGACCGTGGAGCGCAAGCGCTATCGTGAGATTTTTGCCCAGTCCCTGGACGAAATCCTGAAGGAAGACCTTCCCGGCATGAAGACCTGCCTGGAGGCCAAACTCTTCGGTATCGGCCTGGAAAGCTACACCGTGGGTTCCCACGACTTTGTGTCCGGCTACTGCGCCACCCGCAAACTGATGTACACCCTGGATACCGGTCACTATGAGATGACGGAGAATGTGGCCGATATGGTAGCCTCGCTCCTGCTCTTTGTGCCCGAGCTCATGCTGCACGTTTCCCGCCCCATCCGCTGGGACTCCGACCACGTCACCATCATGAACGACCAGACCCTGGACCTGTTCAAGGAGATTGTCCGTGCCGATGCCCTGAACCGCAGCCATATCGGCCTGGATTACTTCGACGCTGCCATCAACCGCATCGGCGCCTATGTGATTGGCACCCGCGCCACGCAGAAGTGCCTGCTGAGCGCCCTGCTGGAGCCGCTGGCCAAACTGCGCGAGTATGAAGATGCCGGCAAGGGCTTCCAGCGCCTCGCTCTTCTGGAAGAGGCCAAGACCCTGCCCTTCGGCGCCGTGTTCGATTACTTCAACTACAAGAACGGCGTTCCCGTGGGCGAAGCCTTCATCCCGGAGATCGAGAAGTACGAGAAAGAGGTCACTTCCAAACGATAAAGTATGAATTTAGTTATTGGTTTGTTCATCATAGCAGTTGGGGCATTTTGCCAGTCCAGCTGCTATGTTCCCATCAACAAGATCAAAGCTTGGAGCTGGGAGACCTATTGGATTGTCCAGGGCGTTTTCGCCTGGCTGGTCCTGCCCTTCCTGGGGGTGTTGCTGGCGGTCCCTTCCGGCCACACGGTGGGTGAACTGTTCGCCGGTGCCAACGCGTTCAATATCTGGATGACCATCCTCTTCGGGGTGCTCTGGGGCGTGGGCGGCCTCACCTTTGGCCTGTCCATGCGCTACCTGGGCGTGGCCCTGGGCCAGAGCATCGCGCTGGGTACCTGCGCCGGCCTGGGCACCATCATGGGCCCGGTGCTGCTGAACATCTTCTTCCCGGAAATGAATGCCCTGGCATCCCTAACCCTCTCCGTAATCCTGGGCGTGGTGGTGTGCCTCGTGGGTATCGCCATCATCGGCGTGGCCGGCGGCATGAAATCGGCCACCCTCAGTGAGGAGGAGAAGAAAGAGGCCGTAAAGGACTTCAATTTCCCCAAAGGGCTGGCAATCGCCCTCCTGGCCGGCTTTATGAGCGGCTGCTTCAACGTGGGCCTGGAGTTTGGCAAGGACATCCATTTCGCCGATACCCCGGACATGTTCAAAACCCTTCCTGCTACTTTCCTGGTAACGCTGGGCGGTTTTGTGACCAACGCCGTATACTGCTTGTGGCAGAACCACAAGAACAAGACCTGGGGCGACTACACCAAAAAGGGCGTCTGGGGCAACAACCTGCTCTTTTGCCTGCTGGCGGGCGCACTGTGGTACAGCCAGTTCTTCGGCCTGTCCCTGGGTCGTTCCTTCTTTGTCCCGGGAAGTGCCATGGACACGCTCGCTTTCTGCATCCTGATGGCGTTCAATGTGATTTTCTCCAACGTGTGGGGCATTATCCTCAAGGAGTGGAAAGGCTGTTCCCGCAAAACGATTACGGTGCTGGTCGTCGGCCTGGCAGTCCTGGTATTCAGCACCTTCCTTCCCCAATTGATTTAAACTATGAAGACCCAATACACATTCCTGGCCTTTGACTGCGGCGCCACCAGCGGCCGCGGCGTACTGGCCACCCTTAACGGAAACGCCTTCACCATGAAGGAAGTGTACCGCTTTCCCTCAGAGATGAAGAAGGAAGAAGGTCGCTTTTACTGGGATGTTATGGCCATGTACCGGCATTTCGTCACTTGCCTGGAACAGCTGGGCGCACAGGGCGTAAAGCTGGATTCCATCGGCATCGACACCTGGGGCGTGGACTTCGGTTGCGTGGGGGCCGATGGCACCCTTCTGGGTCTGCCGCGCTGCTACCGGGATCCGTACACCGAGGGCGTCCCCGAAAAGGTGTATGCCAAAGTGCCGCGGGAGGAACTGTATGCCCGCACCGGCATCCAGATCATGAATTTCAACACCATCTTCCAGCTGTATGCCCAGACGGAAGCCGGGGACCAGGCGCTGGCCAAGGCCGATGCCATCCTTTTCATGCCGGACCTGCTGTCCTTCATGCTTACCGGCAAGAAAGTGTGTGAATACACCGACGCCTCCACTTCCGGCATGATGGACCAGGCCACGCGCCAGTTCAACAAGGAATTGCTGAAAGAACTGGGCATCCGCACGGAAATGCTTCTTCCCATCGTCCAGCCCGGAACCGTGGTGGGCACGCTGAAACCCGAACTGGCCGCATCCACCGGCCTGGGTGAAGTGCCCGTCATTGCCGTCGCGGGGCATGATACGGCTTCGGCCATCGCCGCCGTTCCCGCCGCCGACGAGCGTTTCGCTTACCTTTCCAGCGGTACCTGGAGCTTGATGGGTATCGAAGTGCCCGCCCCGGTCATCAATGCCCAAAGCGCCCGCCTCAATTTCACCAACGAAGGCGGCATTGAAGGAACCACCCGTTTCCTCAAAAACATCACCGGCATGTGGCTGCTGGAGCAGTGCCGCCAGGTGTGGAAGGCCGCCGGCAAGGATTATTCTTACCCGCAGCTGGTGGAAATGGCCCAGGCCGAGGCCGCTTTCCCGGGCCGGATCAACCCCGATGACCCCCGCTTCGCCGCACCGGAGAATATGGTGGAAGAGATCCTTCGCGCTGCTCGGGATGACAAGGGTGTCATTCTGAACGAAGTGAAGAATCTGACGGATGCGCAGATTGTGAGTTGCATCTACCATTCCCTCGCCGACCGTTACAAGGAGGTGCTGGACATGCTCCGCGGCTTTGCCCCGTTCCCCATCGAGAAACTGCACATTATCGGCGGAGGCGGCGCCAACGCCCTCCTGAACCAGTGGACGGCCGACACCCTGGGCATCCCCGTGGTGGCCGGTCCCACCGAGGCTACGGCTATCGGCAATGTTCTCATCCAGGCCCAGGCCGCCGGTGTGGTGAAGGACCGCTGGGAAATGCGTAAATTAGTGGCCGAATCGTTTGATGTTAAAGTATTTGAACCCCATGAATAGCATTTTGGAAAACAGGCAGGCCCTTACGGCGCAGATAGAAGCCGTGGCCGAAGTCGCCGGTTATCTTTGGCTCAAAGGCTGGGCCGAGCGCAACGGCGGCAACATCACCGTGAACATCACCGAATGGGTGGACAATGCGATGCGCGCCCTGCCCGCCATCTCGGAACCCAGGGCTATCGGCACGCACCTGCCTCACCTGAAAGGCTGCTGGTTCTATTGCAAGGGAACCGGCAAGCGTATGCGGGATTTGGCCCGTGCCCCCATGGCCAACGGATCCATCATCCGCATCCTGGACGACTGTGAGCACTATGAGATTGTGGCCGACCAGCCCGTTGCTCCTACCTCGGAACTGCCCTCCCACCTGGCCGTGCACGATTACCTGCTGGCCAAGGGCTCCCCGTACCGCGCCTCCCTGCACACCCATCCCATCGAGCTGGTGGCCCTTACCCACAGCAAAAAGTGGATGGAGAAGGATGCCGCCACCCGTATGCTCTGGTCCATGATTCCCGAGACCAAGGCTTTCTGCCCCCGCGGGCTGGGGATGGTGCCGTATATGCTGCCTTCCAGCGTAGAATTGGCCGAAGCCACCATCCGTGCCATCGACGACGACTACGACGTGGTGATGTGGGAAAAGCACGGCGTTTTTGCCGTGGACACCGACATCATGAGCGCCTTCGACCAGGTGGATGTGCTCAACAAATCGGCCCAAATCTACATATCCTCCAGGAACATGGGATTTGAGCCGGATGGAATGACCGACGCTCAGATGAAAGAGCTTTCTACCGTTTTTGGATTGCCCAAATAATCCGGTGGTTATACAATTCGGCGTTTTTTGTTATATAGCTGTCTCAAGGCCGTACAATAATGTTCCTGGCGGCAATTCTGTTGATGATAAGGGCGATGGCGCCGTCGCCGGTTACGTTGCAGGCGGTGCCGAAACTGTCCATGGCGATGTAGAGGCTAATCATCAGCCCCTGCTGGCTGGCGTCGAAGCCAAGCATGCTTCCAAGGATGCCGAGGGCTGCCATAATGGCTCCGCCGGGGACGCCGGGAGCGGCGACCATAGTCACGCCCAGCATCAGGATGAAGCCGAGAAGGGTCGGGAAGTCGAAAGGCATGCCCAGCATCATCATCAGGGCGATGGCGCAAGAGGTGATCTTCAGCGTGCTTCCGGAAAGATGAATGGTTGCACAGAGCGGGACGGTGAAGCCGGCGACGCCTTCATCGACCCCGTTGCGTATGGCGCATTTGAGCGTCACGGGAATGGTGGCCGCCGAAGAGGCTGTACCCAGCGCCGTCATATACGCCGGCAGCATGCCCGCCAGCATCTTGAAAGGATTGCGCCGCGCCACAACTCCGGCGATGCTATACTGGATAAGCAGCAGCACCAGCGTCATGGCAAAGATGACGGCGACGACCGCCAGCAGCGAGCCCAGCACCGGGCCCACTTTTCCGGCGGCGGTCATGTTCAGGAAGAGGCCGAAAATATAAAAAGGCAACAGGGGAATGATTAGCTTTTCAATGCTTCTGACGATGATTCCCTTCAGCTCCTCGAATCCTCCCTGAAGTTTCCCGGAGTCCGAAAATGCAATCCCGAGCCCGAGCAGGAAAGAGAGCACAAGCGCGGTCATTACATCCATAAGCGGGGGAATGCTGATGGAGAAATAGGGAAGGAATTCCTTTCCTGCCGCTCCCAGTGCGTTCAGTGAAGACGTATTCAGCATCCGCGGGAAAAGCTCTATGCTGAAAAGATAGGCGAAGAGCCCCGAAAGCACCGTGAATCCATAGGCAAGACCGACTGTCCACAGGAGCATCTTCCCGGCGCCCCGCCCGACTTTGGCGATGGCCGGAGTCACCAGACCGATGATGATCAGGGGAATGAAGAACTGGAGCAACTGGTCAAAAAGACCTGTGAACGTGTTGGTCGCCCGGACCGCCCAGCCCGGCATAAAATGACCGAGCCCCACGCCAAAGGCTATGGCAATCAGGACTTTGACTACGAGAGGAAGTTTCAGCTTTTTCATACGGATACAAAAATACTGCTTATCCGGGAAGCTTGTCAGTATTTGTGAATCGTGCCCTCGATTTCCTGAGCGGTAATCTTCTTTTTATCCATTTGGCGCCAGGCATAGACGATGTAGGCCAGCACAAAAGGAATCAGGAGCGAGACGCCGGACATCACCTTTAACGTGAAGTAGCTGGAGCAGCTGTTGTCCAGGTAAAGGGAGCTCTGCAGGTCCGTGCAGGAAGGATAGTAGGCCGTGCCGTTGAAACCCGCCAGGAAGAAGACGCTCATCACCACCAGCACCGTGCCGGGCATGGCATACCAGATGCCCTTGCGGGACTTGCTGAAAGCGCCCAGGTACAGGCTGAACAGCACCAGCACCACACCCACCAGCAGCATGCACAGCACCGCCGGCATGTCCAGCAGGTTGTGCCAATATTTGAACGGCTCCAGGGTAACGGCCCCGTCCGGTGAGACGGCATAGCCTTCCTTGCATAGCAGGATGGCCGTCCAGCTCAGGAAAAAGAGCAGGAACGGGCCGATGGCAATCTTGATGCTGCGCCGCATTTGGGCGTGAATGGCATCGTCATCGACATTATTTAAGACATAAAGTGCCCCAAGGATGGCGGCCAGAAACATGATCGTGCAGCCCAGCAGCACGGCGTGGTACTGCCCCAGGGCCTCCAGGCCATGCCAGTTATTGCCCCAAGTGCTGATGACCGGGGACGAGGGGTCTGTAATGGCCACCTTGTTTACCGTGAAGTCGGAGCCCGTGAAGAAGGTTCCCACGGCCGTACCCACCAGGAAGGGGGCCAGCAGACCGTTCGCCATCAGGGCGATGCGGAAACCCTTTACGCCCAAAAGGTTATCCTTCTTGTTCTGGAACTCGTAGGCCACGGCCTGGAACACGAAGGTGATGAGCAAGAGGATCCATACCCAGTAGGCTCCGCCGAAACTGGTGCTGTAGAAGAGCGGGAAGGAGGCGAAGAAAGCCCCGCCAAAGGTGACCAGCGTGGTAAAAGTGAGCTCCCACTTGCGGCCGGTAGAGTTGAGGATCATCCGCTTCTGCGTATCGCTCAAGCTGCGGTTGCCCAGGTGCAGATTGGCCCCCTGTACAAACATCAGGGCCACCAGCAGACCGCCCAGCAGGGCAATCAGGACCCACCAATAGTTCTGTAAGAATTCGTAAGTCATAGCCTAGTTGTTTTGGGGTTCAAGTTCGGGACCTTTGCGGATCGCGCCGATCAGGATGCGGATCTCGATAATCAGGAACAGGGCGAAGATGCCCAGGAACACGAAGAAGGTGGTCTTGACGGCAGCCGCGCTCAGGCTTGAGATAGCCACATTGACCGGCAGCAGTCCCTGGATGGTCCAGGGCTGCCGGCCCACTTCGGCCACAATCCAGCCGCACTGGCCGGCGATATAGGCCATCGGGATGCAGGCGATGGCGGCCCAAAGGAGCCACTTCCACTGGTCCAGTTTGTTCTTCCACAGGCCATAGAGCACCAGGAGCAGCACCAACGCGACGAGCATGCCCAGCCCGATCATGAGGCGGAAGGACCAGAATACGATGCCCACAGGCGGAATCACGTCTTCGGGTTTATCCAAGTGGCCGTAGCCCATGTACTGCACATTGGCGTCCAGGACTTCCTTGGCATGGGCCTTCTGCTCGGGATCATCCGTGCTGCGGTAAACCGCCAGGGCATCCAACGCCAATCGACCCATCCGCATTTTCTCTTCCACGGAAGGAATGACGTTGCCCTCGTTGTCGGTGTAACCTTTCAGGATGTCGTTGATGCCGGGCACAAAGCCGTTGATATCGTGCGTGGCCAGGATGGACAGCATTTTGGGAATCTTGATGCCCGGGACGATGGTGAAGGCTGCACCGTTGCCACCATCCTCCAGTCCTTCGGCCGCAGCGAGCTTCATGGGTTGGAACTCGGCCGCATGCACGCCGGAGGAGTCGCCCGACAGCATCACCGCGCCGGAACCCACCAGTCCTACGATAGCGCCGATGAGCATGCTCTTGCGGGCAAATTCGCTGTGTCGATTTTTAAGCAGATACCAGGCGCTGACGCCCACCACGAAGATGCCGCCGGTGACCCAGCCGCTGGTGACGGAGTGGCAGAATTTGCTCACGGCGACAGGATTGGTGACGACCTCCCAAAAGGCGGCGGCCGATGCCATCTCGCTGCGCACGGTATCCGGGTTGAAGGTGGTGCCTACGGGGTTCTGCATCCAGCCGTTGGCCACCAGGATCCAATAGGCCGATATGGTGGCGCCGATGCCGGTGAGCCAGGTGGAGGCCAGGTGGAACCGCGGGCTCACTTTCTCCCAGCCGAAGAACATGACGGCAAAGAAGGTGGCTTCCATGAAGAAGGCCAGGATGCCTTCGATGGCCAGCGGAGCGCCGAACATGTCGCCCACGAACCAGGAGTAGTTGCTCCAGTTGGTGCCGAACTCAAATTCCAGGATAATGCCGGTGGCAATGCCCACGGCGAAATTGATGGCAAAGAGCTTGATCCAGAACTGGGCGGTCTTTTTCCAGAACGGGTCTTTCTTCACCACATAAAGGGTTTCCATGACCGCCATCACCAGGGCCAGGCCCAGGGTGAGCGGGACAAAGAGCCAATGGTAGGCGGCAGTCATCGCGAATTGGATTCGCGACCAGATAACGACGTCCATAGCTTAGTGGTTTTTTAGTTCAAGTGTATCTTTGGGATGGGTCTGTGTGAGAACATTGCCAACCTTCTCGCTCTTTTGTTCATCGGACAGCCCGCGCATGGCCGGCTTGAAGAAAAAGACGCGGAGGATGGCAAAAAGGATGATAAGCTTAAGGATAATCAGCCAAACCAGCGGTTTGCCCCAGGTCATGTTGCGGAAGCCGTCCCTATATAAGGAGCAGAAAAAGGAGAATATACCGCCCGACTTGGACATAGTGTGGCCAGTTTGTACAAATGTAATGAAAAGGGTCGAGAATTCCATGCACTTGCGGCCCAAAACCTTGCAAATTTGCCGCGTGATGATTAAATTTGGGCCAGGTAACCACATTGTTTAACACTTAGCCTTCAGTTTCTATGAGACTACGTGCCCATCTTTTAGTCTCTGCCGCTCTTGTAGTGGCCTTTTCTTGTGGAAAATCGGAACCTGATCCAACGCCCCAACCATCACCTCAACCCGAGCCCCAGCCGGAACAGCAGATTACTGTCCCGACCGAGAGTCAGACTATATTTAATTCCGGCATCGACTTTACTGCCGGCAGCGCTGGCGAAGGCGGAAGTTCGGGTCAAGCCCAAACCACAACCGTAAAGTTTACCGCAACGGCCAGCTGGAGTGCGGACGTGAAGGATACCAAGGCCTCTTCCTGGCTCAGCGTAAAGCCCAGCAGCGGTAATGCCGGCGATGTCAATATGACCGTTACGGCTCAGCCCAATACGGGGACGGCAGCCAGAAGCGCAACCGTTACGCTTAAATGTGGAAGCAATACCAAGTCCTTTACGGTGAACCAGGCCGGCAGCCCTCCTGCCGTGATATCCGTCGAATCCGTAACGCTCAATAAGACCGAACTGAGCCTGGAGCCAGGAGGAACGGAAACCCTCACGGCCACAGTGAAACCGGATAATGCAACTGATAAAACTGTCACCTGGAGCACGTCCAATGCCGAGGTTGCCACAGTGACAGACGGCAAGGTTACTGCTATAAAAGAAGGCGAGGCCACCATCACAGCTAAGGCCGGCGAAAAGTCTGCCACGTGTAAGGTTACTGTAAAGATGGGTGTGATACCGGTGGAATCGGTGACCCTGGACAAGACGTCCATCACCTTGGAAGAGGACCAGGGCACATTATTAACGGCCACCGTCCTTCCCGAAAACGCCACAGACAAAACGGTGACATGGAGTACTTCCAATGCAGAGGTGGCTACGGTAAACGAGGGACGCGTGATTACAATCCATGAAGGCGAAGCCATTATCACAGCCCAGGCCGGCGATAAATCGGCCACGTGTAAAGTCACGGTCAAGAAAGCGGTTGTGGCTGTATCGTCCATCACGCTTAATAAAGTGGAACTATCGTTGACGAAGGGCCAGAGTGAGGTGCTGGTGGCAACCGTTCTGCCCGAAAATGCAACTGATAAGACAGTTACGTGGAATACCAGCGATGCTACCGTTGCAAGCGTTACGCAAGACGGGCAGGTTACGGCCCTGAAGAGTGGTAAGGCCGATATTACGGCGAAGGCAGGGGAGAAGTCCGCCACTTGCGCCGTGACCGTAACCACTCCGGTGGAGAGCGTGTCGCTCGACAGGGCTTCCGTCAGCCTTGAAGTGGGGCAGTCAACCACACTGGTAGCCACCATCAGTCCCAATGATGCCGATGAGCAGAAGGTCGAGTGGAGCACGTCCGATGCAACCATCGCCACGGTGACCAACGGTGTAGTAACCGCCGTGGCGGAAGGCAATGCCACCATCACTGCCAAGGTAGGTGGAAAGTCCGCCACCTGTGCCGTTTCGGTGAAGAACAGTGTTGTTATAGTAACATCCGTTACGTTAAATAAGTCCAGCCTCTCTCTGGTCAAAGGACAAAATGAAAGGCTTACTGCTACGGTTAATCCCGAAAATGCGACGGATAAGACCGTTACGTGGTCGAGTAGCGATGCGACGATTGCCAGCATAACGCAGGATGGTCAGGTAACGGCCCTGAAGAGTGGCAAGGCCGTCATTACGGCGAAGGCCGGCGAGAAGTCTGCCACCTGTGAGGTAACCATTACCACTCCGGTAGAGAGCGTGAGTCTGGACCGTTCGTCCGTGAGCCTTGAAGAAGGGCAGACAACGACGTTAATCGCTACGATCAGCCCCAACGATGCCGATGAAAAAACGGTGACCTGGACCACCTCTAACGCTTCTGTCGCTTTGGTGAACGACGGTGTTGTAAAGGCTGTCGCCGAAGGTCAGGCTACCATCACGGCAAAGGCTGGCGATAAATCTGCCACCTGTATTGTTTCGGTGAAGAAAGCGGTTGTTGCCGTATCGACCGTTACCCTAAATAAGACTTCCATGTCTTTGACTAAGGGCCAAAGCGAAGCCCTTACGGCTACCGTGACCCCTGACGACGCAACGGATAAGACGGTTACGTGGTCCAGCAGTGACGCCACCGTTGCGAGTGTTAGCCAGAACGGCCTGGTGACAGCCCTGAAGAGTGGCAAGGCCGTCATTACGGCGAAGGCCGGCGAGAAATCGGCCACCTGTGAGGTAACCATTACCACGCCGGTGGTGAGTGTGACTCTGGATCGTTCGTCTATCAGCCTCGAAGAAGCTCAGACAACAACATTAATCGCTACAATAAGCCCTAACGATGCCGATGAAAAGACGGTAGTATGGACCACTTCCAATGCGTCTGTTGCCACTGTTGCGGGTGGCGTGGTGACTGCCGTGGCAGAAGGAAATGCGACCATTACTGCCAAGGTGGGAGGCAAATCGGCAACCTGCGCCGTATCCGTTAAGAAAACGGTAGTACCGGTGACGTCCGTGACGCTGAATAAGTCCAGCCTTTCTCTGGTCAAGGGACAAAATGAAAAACTTGTTGCCACGGTAAATCCGGACAACGCAACTGATAAGACCGTTACTTGGTCGAGCAGCGATGCCACCACAGCTACCGTTACTCAGAGTGGCTTGGTAACGGCCTTGAAGAGTGGTAAGGTGACGATTACCGCCAAGGCTGGTGAAAAGTCTGCTACCTGCGAAGTAACAGTTACTACACCTGTTGAAAGTGTAAGTTTGGATTATACGTCCGTCAGTTTGGAAGAAGGTCAGTCTACTACATTGATTGCAACCATCAATCCCAACGATGCCGATGAGAAGACGGTGTCCTGGACCACTTCTAATTCGTCTGTTGCTACTGTCTCTAATGGTGGCTTAGTAACAGCCATCAAGGAGGGCACGGCAACCATCACAGCAAAGGCAGGAGGGAAGGAAGCGACCTGTGCTGTAAGTGTTACAAGCAATACGGTGCCGGTAACATCTATAGAGTTTAGTGACGATAATCCCTCTGGTATTCGAGTGGGAGAGAGTGTTCTCTGGCAAGTCATTATTCATCCCGAGAATGCCACAGATAAGACGGTAACCTGGAGTGTAATGATGAATCCAGAAGTTGCATCGGTGGATCAGTCAGGCAGGATCACAGGTCTATCTGAAGGTACGGCGACGATTAAAGCAGCTGCGGGTGGCCTTTGGATAGCGAGATCAATAGATGTGATGCCGGCTACACCTGATATACCCGTTCAGAGTATATGGCTGAATAGGGATAGCGCAACGCTTGTTACGGGCGAGGAAATTACGTTGACCGCAACCGTGATACCAGATACTGCCACGGATAAGACTGTCACGTGGAGCAGTTCGGCGCCGGGTATTGCCAGCGTGGATCAGACCGGCAAGGTGACGGCTCTGTCTGTCGGAGAAGCAACCATCACAGCAAAGGCAGGAGGGAAGGAAGCGACCTGTGCTGTAAGTGTTACAAGCAATACGGTACCGGTTACATCTATAGAGTTCAGTGATGACAATCCCTATTCTGTTCGGGTTGGAGAGAGTGTCCTTTGGACAGTCATCGTTCTTCCCGAGAATGCCACGGATAAGACGGTAACTTGGAGTATTTACAAGAATCCAGAAGTTGCATCGGTGGATCAGTCTGGCAGAATAACAGGTCTATCTGAAGGAACGGCAATGATAAAAGCCGCGGCGGGGGACCGTTGGGTGGCACGTACAATAATTGTGATGCCAGCTATACCCGAGGGAAATGACATTGATGACCCTGATGGTTTCGAAGATGGGGGAACAGAAGAATGGTAATTGTTAAAGTTTTTAATAGAGAGATGCGGAAATATAGGACAATATTAGTAATACTGACGTTAGTTGGTTGTGCACATGAAGAGGAGTCTGTAAAGAATGGCCTTAAGACATTAGATTGCTTTACGGTTACGATAGAGAACGATCAAGAAACGAAGGTTCATCTAGAGGCAAGTGGATCAGTTAAGTGGGATATCGGGGATGAGATAGGCGTTTTTAGCGATTTGGAAGAGCCTGTACGTTTTTACAGAGATTCGGATGGAACATTCAAGGGAACACCTATTTCCGGAAATGTTTTTTATGCATATTCTCCCAGTGGTTCTTTTGGTTATAACGCATCGGCACCACAAGAGGTGTACTATCATTCCCCTCGTTTGGGAGTTGGCATTAACATGGGTGAATCTTCTACGTCGATACAAATACCGATGGTTGCGAAAAGTACGGATAATCACTTAGTATTTAAACAAACCTGTGGATTACTGCACTTTCAGTTTTCGGATATTCATAAAAAACTGTTAAAAGTTTCTTTATCGGGAAATAATAACGAGTTAATATCAGGATATGGCATTGTGGATTTGTCCGAGAGTAATCCATCTTTTAGGATTCCTCATACCACTCTCGGGGTAAAAACCGTTAATGTCGATTTAGATCAATGTTTACCGGATGGCTCTTTTAACTTGTATTATCTGGTGCCGGAGGTTGAGTTTGATAGAGGCATCTCGATGGTTATTGCTTACGAGGATGATGCGGATGGCTCTGTGAGGTATTTGAACAAGTATACGTATGCTCCCTTTACCATAGCCCGGGGGATGATGAGATCGTTTTTAATCCGCGATTTTGATGCTAAGATAGAGATACTGGAGCAGGAATTGGAAGAAGCGTATATCCGAGAAAGGAAGGCATTGATTGCTATCTATAATTCGCTTGATGGAGATCACTGGGCTATAAATACCAACTGGTGTTCTGATAAACCCCTCGAGGAGTGGTACGGAATAAAAGTTAATAATCAGGGTAGAGTACAAGAGATATCATTAACAAATAATAACCTGAATGGTTCCATTCCCGAAGAAATTGGAGAGTTGTCAGAATTAAGAGTGCTTGATTTGGGGAGTGGATTACCGCCGCCAGGTACGGAGGGTGAAGAAATACGAAATGTCTTGTTGGGGGAAATCCCGAACAGGATAGGAGAACTAACGGAACTACGAACTTTACGACTGCAGGGACATAGATTCCATGGAGAGATTCCAAAGTCACTTTTTAATTTGGTTAATTTGGAACTCTTAAATCTTGAAGGGGATGTATTGGAAGCCCGCTCGGAGGATAATCGCCCGATTCTCGTTCGCCTTTCGGAACTACGGTGTCCATTTCCGGAGGAAATAGGGCACTTTAAATGGCTTAAGGAACTGAACCTACAGTTCAACTATTTATATGGAGAAGTCCCTGAAAGTATAGTTAACCTGATCAATTTATATTATTTTTGGATAACTGGTAACGACTTAAGTGGGACGCTTCCTCCTATTGATTGCTTGCCTTCTTTAAGGTCTATACAAATGAGTGGAAACTGCTTCACCGGGAGTATTCCTCCATCGTATGCTAAAATGATGGAGGAGAATCGGCCATATGTATTCTATATTGGCAACAATCACTTGTCTGGAACGATTCCAGATGAAGTATTTAACCATCCTCTTTTTTCGGAATATGCTGATCAGTTTCTTGAAAATCAAGCCGAGGGCTATAAACTCGAAATCGAAGAATCAAGAGTTCCGGCGTGCAGGCATTCTTTCGAGACTTTAGACGGAGATGTTATAAATCTGGGAGAACAGTACGCCAAGGCAGATTATACGTTAATAGTCAGGTGGGCAGAATGGTGTCCGGCAACCAGGGTATTTCTTCCAACTGCTTTAGCGTTGTCAGATATGTTCAAGGACAAAGGTCTTCAAACTATCTGGGCGTATGGGGGCGGAGACAAGGCAGAACGAGAGGCCTTTATGAATGAGTTTGGCCTAAACAGAAGGGGGCCACACATTATCGAGTGCCACAATAAGGCTATATATTCGTTTAATTCAAAAGATCATGCCGTTTGGTTTGGGGCGGAATATAAAACACCTTTTGTGGAGATTGTCGACAAATTGGGCAATATCGTTTTTGTTGAGGATTCAGACATTGATGAATATGGATATGAGCTGCGTTCTTACGATTCTTACTCTTTCTCGCATCGAAGAGAAGAACTGGAACCCTTCTTATACCAATTGTTTAAGGAGGAACTTTACAGTTCACAAGACTATTCCGCCGACGGTAATGTGCATACCCTTCAGGCGGCAACCGTGGGACAGGGTGTCAATGTGGTGTTAATGGGCGATGCCTTCAGCGACAGGCTTATCGCTGATGGGACATATAAGGACGTAATGGAAAAAGCTGCCGAAGCCTTGTTCTCTGAAGAGCCGTACAAGTCTCATAAGGATTATTTCAATGTTTACTACATTGATGTGGTTTCCAAGAATGAAGAATATTATGGAGAGACGGCATTGTCAACTTGGTACGGAAACGGAACTGCTGTGGGAGGAGATAATGAAAAGGTCTTCCAATATGCAAGCACGGTTCTCTCAGATGAGCAGCTTGACGATGCTTTGCTGATAGTCATGATGAATAGAGACTTCTATGCCGGAACCTGCTACATGTATAATCCCAAGTCGGGAGACTATGGCAGCGGTGCATCCGTCTCCTACTTCCCGACGAGCAGCGATATCGCAACATTCAATGGCTTGGTTTCTCACGAAGCCGGTGGTCATGGTTTTGCCAAGTTGGCTGATGAGTATGCATATGAATATAAGGGCGCTATGCCAGAGGATGAAAAGCAGCAGATTAATGTTAAAGTTCCTTTCGGCTGGTTTAAAAATGCAGACTTTACCGGTGATCCTCTGGAGGTAAAGTGGGCGCAGTTTATTGCCGATAATCGTTATGACGATGAAAACATCGGTTGCTACGAGGGGGCCTTTACTTATTGGACCGGTGCGTGGAGACCTACCGATGCGAGCATTATGCGTTACAACACTGGCGGCTTCAACGCCCCGTCACGTTATGCCATCTGGTACCGCATCCATAAGCTGGCGTATGGTGACGAGTGGCAGGGAACCTACGAAGACTTTGTGGAATACGACAAGGTGAACCGTACGCCTGCGGCCGTAGCCCGCCGCAAGCAACAGCGCAGGAACTTCGTGGAGAAGGACTTTGAACCGCTGGCTCCGCCGGTCATTATTAATCAAGACTGGCGTGACGCCCTCCGTTCTCGTCCTTAAAAAATGGCCTTTTTGAGGATGAGAGCCGGGATTGAGCCATCTCGTCCTTGTTTGGGGCTTTAATTGAGGATGAGCCGGAGGATGGGCGGGATGTTAATTTCTTTGGTCACATACGCTTTTTTTCGTAACTTTAGCAGAATATTGATTTTAAGCGTATGAAGTGCTTCCTTATCCCCCTGGCACTGGGACTGTGCCTGACGCTGCAGGCGCAAAAGCCGCAGGAGCCGCACAAAGTGCAAAAGGCCAATTACGAACAGGCCGCCCGTTTCTCCACCAAGTCGCTGCGCAACATGGTGTACAGCACCCGTATCCGCCCCAACTGGTTTGCGGAGAGCGATAAATTCTGGTACAGCTGGAAAACCTCGGAAGGCCTCAACTATTACCTGGTGGATGCCGCCACAGGCCACAAGAGCGAGATTTTCGACCTCCCCAAACTGGCCCGGCAGCTCACTGAGGTTACCCGTGACCCCTACGATGCCCAGCACCTGAACCTGCACCTGGAGCTCAAGGAGGACAAGCGCTTCCAGTGGGACCTCAAGTCCAAAACCCCCAAGCTGGACAGCCTGGGCAACACCACGGACAAGTTCGTGGAGTACCGCTTCTACTATGACATCGCCACCAAGGAGCTCACCTGGGACACGGAAGAGCACGAGGACGAATATCCTTCCTGGGCCAATGTGAGCCCGGACGGCAGCATGGGTGTGTACGTGAAGAACTACAACCTGTGGGTGATGGACAAGGAGAACCTGAAAAAGGCCGCCAAGGACCCCAAGGACAGCACCCTGGTGGAGCGCGCCCTCACCAAGGACGGTAGCAAGAACCTTTCCTACCTGGAGGACAATTATAGTGGCGATATGGAGGCAGACTCCACCGCCCGCAACTTCGCCCGCCTGCACTGGGCCCCGGACGGCCGGCACTTTGCTCTCATCCGCTGGGACATGAGCCCCGTGAAGGAATTCTGGGTGATTAACTCCCTGGCCAAACCCCGTCCGGAGCTGGAAGCCTACCATTACCAGATGCCCGGAGAGCCCGGACCGCAGGGTAAGCTCCTTATCATGGACCTGCAGGGAAACCAGCAGGAAGTGAAGTGGAACGCCTTCAAGGACCAGGACGGTGAAGTCCTGGACGCCCCCGTGACGGCCAAGGACCGCGCCAAGGAGTTCCATAGCGAAAAGTGGCTGGGCGGCAACGACCATTTCTTCCTCCTGCGCCGCAGCCGTGACCTCAAGCGCCTGGACCTGTGCAAGGTGGAAGTGGGCAAGGACAGCACCCGCACGCTGGTGGCGGAGCGCATGAACACCTACGTGGAGAACCGCGACCCGCACATCCTCCCCAACGGAGACTTCGTTTGGTGGAGTGAGCGCGCCGGCTGGGCCAACCTCTACCTTTACGGAGCAGACGGCACCCTCAAGCGCAACCTCACGGAAGGCGCCTTCCACGTGGAGGACGTCCTCGGTTCTTCGGCAGGCTACCTTGTGGTGAGCGCCTGCGGAGTAAAGAGCAACGAGAACCCTTACCAGATGCACAACTACCGCGTTCCGCTCGCCGGCGGCGCCATGGTGCAGCTGGACATGGACGATATGGATGTGCTGGCAACCGCCTCGGATAATGGTAAGTACCTGGTCGCCAACTACTCCCGTGTCGATTACAAACCCGCCGTCATGCTGGTGAACACAGCCACGGGCAAGCGCACCGCCCTGGAAGAGGCCGACTTCTCCCGCCTCTTCGCCGCCGGTTACCGCTTCCCGGAACGCTTCAAGGTAAAGGCGGCCGATGGCATCACGGACCTGTGGGGCGAGATGCACAAGCCCTTCGACTTCGACTCCACCAAGGTGTACGCCATTGCCGATTACGTCTATCCCGGCCCGCAGGTGGAGGCCAATGACATCTCCTGGCGCTTCAACCTGCGCACAGACCAGCTGGCCCAGCTGGGCATGATCGTCATTACCGTGGGCAACCGCGGCGGCCATCCCAACCGTTCCAAGTGGTACCACAACTACGGCTACGGCAACCTGCGTGACTATGGCCTGGAGGACCAGAAATACGCCATCCAGCAGCTGGCGGCCCGGCACAAGTATATCGACCTTAAACGTGTGGGCATCCACGGCCATTCCGGCGGCGGATTCATGTCCACGGCGGCCATCCTCAAGTACAACGACTTCTTCAAGGCGGCCGTCTCCTGCGCCGGCAACCACGACAACAGCATTTATAACCGCTGGTGGAGCGAGCAGCACCATGGCATCCAGGAAAAGGTGGCCAAGGGGGATACCACTTTTGTTTATCGGATCGATACCAACCAGGAGCTGGCCTCCCGCCTGAAGGGACACCTGATGCTGGTCACCGGCGACAAGGACAACAACGTGAACCCTGCCAACACCATCCGTGTGGTGGATGCCCTCATCCGGGCCAACAAGCGCTTCGAGTTCGTGATCCTGCCCGGCCAGCGCCACGGCTTCGGCGACATGAACGACTACTTCTTCTGGAAAATGGCGGACCATTATTCCCGTTACCTGATAGGGGACAAGCGGGAACGGTCCATCGACGTAACGGAATTGAATAACGACTAAACTTATGAAAAAGTATGTGATTTGGGCCGCCGTGCTCCTGCTGGCCGTTGGCTGTACCTCTTTCCAGACAGCCACGTACGAGGAAGAAATGGCCATGCCGCTCAAGGAAAATGGGGTCGATACGCTTTTCTACTCCATCTCGCTGGAGTATGTGACCGACGGTCTGCCCAAGGAGGCGTGCAAGCAAATCAACGACATGCTGCTCACCACGGCCTTCGGCCTGGAAGAGGCCCCCGGCACGGTGGAAGAATCGGCCATCCGCTACCGCGAAAATCTCATCGACGAGTACCTCACGGAGAACAACAGTTCGGAACTCCCGGCCGGTTTGCTCACCTGGGGCGATGACATCAAAGGCAATTTTTCGGCCGATTGGAACAAGAACAAGTGCTACGTCATTACCTATTCCTCCTTCCGCGGGGGAGCGCATGGCATGTACACCATTACCTACCTGGTGTTCAATCCCAAGACCGGCGCCCTCATTACGGAGCAGGACCTGTTCCAGGAGGGCTATCAGGAGCCGGTAAGCGAGCTTATGCGGCAGTGCCTGCGCGAGGCCCTGGCCGACGACCAGGATGCCCTGGAGAGCATCTGGTGGGACAATGTGGTGCCCAACGGAAACTTCTCCCCGGACGAAAAGGGCATCGGCTGGATTTTCCAACCCTACGACATCGCCCCGTACGCCTTTGGCGCCCTTTCGGCCGATGTTCCCTGGGAACTATTGAAACCTTATCTCAAGTAATATATGGAAACCCAATGGATCGTGACGGAAATTGACGGGAAGGTCGCATCCATTGCGACCGACTACCGCCATCTTCCCCATATCGGCGCGGAACTGGCCGGCCTGCCGGCGGAGGAAACGGCCTCCGTGGGCACACGTAAAATAAGCACGGAAGAACTGGTGGAGTTCGCCGCCTTCCTTAGCTGGGAGGACCTGCGGCTCTTTGGTACGCCTTTCCAGCTCAAGGTGTGGAAAACGCTCTTTGAGCTGCCCCGGAGGTTGTACAGCTACACGGAGCTGGCGGAACTGGTGGACAACCCGCAAGGGGTGCGGGCTGTCGCCCATGCGGTGGCGCTGAACCCTGTAGCCTACGTGATTCCCTGCCACCTGGTCATTCCCAAGGAGTCCCTGGACCGGGAGGCCCAGATTCAGGCCCTGGCCCAGAAGACCCTGTTCAAGGGGGAGGACCTTTACCTCCTGGACAGCCTGGACGTGGGCGCCTATGCTTATGGACGTGACCTCAAGCGCGCCCTTATCAAACTGCAACTAGCTCAATAGATGTTTTCACCCCAAACCTTTAACATTGTCCTCATTGTGATGACCGTGATGGCCGTCGTGGTGTTTATCTCCCTCTTTTTCGTGGATGCCGGTTACGGCAGGTTTTATCGACCCAAATGGGGACCGGCTATCGACAACCGGCTGGGGTGGATGCTCATGGAAGCGCCGGTGTTTGTGGCCATGCTGCTGCTCTGGTGGTTTTCCGACCGCAGGACCGACGGCATCCGCCTGGTGTTCCTGCTGCTGTTCCAGCTGCACTACCTTCACCGGGCCTTCGTCTTTCCCTGGCTCATGCGCGGGCGCAGCAAGATGCCGCTGAGCATCATCGCCACGGCGGTGCTGTTCAACACCCTCAACGCGTACATGCAGGGCGGCTGGCTGTTCTACGTCTCTCCGGAAAATTATTATAGTGCCGATTGGCTCACCAGTATCCCGTTCCTGACGGGCACAACCCTGTTCTTTTTGGGGATGATCGTCAATATCCATTCGGACAACATCATCCGCAACCTGCGGAAGCCGGGCGACACCGCCCATTACCTGCCCCAGGGGGGCATGTTCCGCTGGGTGACCAGTGCCAATTACTTTGGGGAGCTGTTGGAGTGGACCGGCTTTGCCATCCTCACCTGGTCGTTGTCCGGTGCCGTTTTTGCCCTGTGGACCTTCGCCAACCTGGCACCGCGGGCGGCGCGCATTTACGACGGCTATCGACAGGAATTTCCGGACCAGCTGGACCCTCACACCACCAAACGCATCATTCCTTTTGTTTTCTAATTTGAATGTCTCCTATTGACTCTCCTATTTTTACGCCGGTGAAGATTGGCCCCGTGACGCTGCGAAACCGCATTATCCGCTCGGCCGCGTTTGAGAACATGGCGTATGGGAACAAACCTTCACAAGACTTGAAAAACTACCACGTGGCCGTATCCCGCGGCGGCGTGGGTATGACTACGCTGGCCTATGCTTCCGTGAACCGGAGCGGCCTGTCCTTCGACGGTCAGCTGTGGATGCGGGAAGAGATTGTCCCGGCGCTGAAGGACATCACCGATGCCATCCATGCGCAGGGGGCCAAGGCCTCCATCCAGCTGGGGCACTGCGGCAACATGACGCACCGCTCCACCTGCGGCTGCACGCCGGTAGGGGCTTCTTCCGGCTTCAACCTTTATTCGCCCTCCTTTGTGCGGGGATTGCGGAAGGAGGAAATCGACACGTTGGTGGAAGATTTTGGCCATGCGGTCGATTTGGCACGGCAGGCCGGGTTCGATTGCGTGGAGATTCATGCGGGGCACGGGTACCTCATCAGCCAGTTTTTGTCGCCTTATACCAACCATCGACACGATGAATATGGCGGAAGCCTGGAGAACCGCATGCGCCTGATGCAGCGGGTGATCCGTCGCGTGATGGAGGCGGCCCGTGACGATATGGGCGTGGTGGTGAAGATGAACATGTACGATGGCTTCCGGAGCGGCATGCAGCGGGAGGAGTGCCTGGAGGTGGCCCGCGAGCTGGAACGGCTGGGGGTGCACGCCATTGTGCTGTCGGCGGGCTTTGTTAGCAAGGCGCCCATGACGGTGATGCGGGGTGCCATGCCTTTGCGTACCTTGGCGCATTACATGGACTGGCGCAAATTCTGGTGGCTCAAGGCGATGGTGCGCTGGTTCGGCCGTATTATGATACCGACGGTCCCGTATGAGGACGCGTATTTTTTGGACGATGCCAAGGCCTTCCGGGCGGCGGTTTCTTTGCCCCTGATTTACGTGGGTGGCATGGTCTCTCGCGCGGGCATGGAAGAAGTGCTGGCGGCGGGTTTCTCTGCCTTGCAGATGGCCCGGGCACTGGTACGGGATACGGATTTTGTGAATAAACTGCATAGCGGGGAAGTGGAGCGCAGCGAGTGCAAGCACTCCAATTACTGCATCGGGCGCATGTACACGCTGGAAATGCGTTGCAACCATTGCGCCGGTCAGTTGCCGCCCGCCCTGCAGAAGGAGATTGAAAAAGCGGAGAAACGATGGTCGCGTTAATTACCGGTGGCAGCTCCGGCATGGGGCTGGAATACGCCAGGCAACTGGCTGGGAAGGGATACGATTTGCTTCTGGTGAGCAACCGGGAGGAGGAACTGGCCTCCGCCGTGGCTGCATTATCGGAGGCTTTTCCCGTGAAGGTGGAAGGGCATTTTCAGGATTTGGCATTGCCTGAGGCTGCCGATGCGCTCTTCGCCTGGTGCCAGGAGCGTAGTTTGCTGCCGGATGTGTTGATTAACAACGCCGGCATGTTCTTCTTCAAGGAGTTGTCCAGTGCCGATTTGGGCCGCGTGGAGGCCATCCTGAACCTGAATGTGAAAACCATTACCCGCCTGTGTATCCTGTTCGGGGAGGCCATGAAGCAGCGGGGGAGTGGGTATATCCTTATTGTGTCTTCCATGGCGGCGCGTCTGCCGGTTCCCGGCATTACGCTGTATTCGGCTACCAAGGCCTATCTGCGGAGTTTCGGGCGCTCGCTGTCTTACGAGCTCCGGCCCTACGGGGTAGGGGTGACTACGGTGTGTCCGGCCGCCATCGCCACGCCACTGTATAAACTCAAGCCCGAACTGATGGACTTTGGCGTGGCTATCCGGCTCATCCACACGCCCAAGTGGCTGGTGCGCCGGGCGCTGCGGGCCATGTTCCGCCGCCGCCGCGTGGTGAGCCCCTCCGCCATGAACATCTGGCTGCCCCCGCTCATCGCCATCCTCCCCGGCCCCCTGGAGCAGTGGCTCTGGAAGCGCCTCTCCTCATCCCGGACTTGATCCCCCTCATCCCGGACTTGATCCGGGATCTCCTCCTCGTCATGCCCGACCTGATCGGGCATCTCCTTCCTTATCGGTGATCACTAATCACTTAATCCACAGGCACTTACACAATAATCCTCGTTCGATTTTTGAACGAGGATTATACTATAAGTCGTTGTAAGAGAGGATGTTAGCGATCACGGCTGCTGGCTTACAGCTGGAGCGAGGCAGCTTTGAGGCCGTGGGCTTTAACCGTGATGGTGACCGGGCCTTCGCCGGTGCGGCGCACGATGGCCGATGCTTTCCCGTGGAAGGCCGGAAGCGTGTGGCTGTAGAACGGGATGTGGGAGGTGGCGTCGCCGGCGTCAGTGGCCAGGATTTCCGCGGGACCCTTCACCGTGAAGGTGAGTTCCTGTGCGGCGTCCGGCACCAGGATGCCCTTGCGGTCCAAGACATCGACAGTTACATAGGTTAGGTCGATGCCGGCGAAGTCCACGCTGGCGGCCAGCCTGGAGGCTTTACCGGCCGTAACCACCTTGTCGCGGGCCCATTCGCGTCCATCCTTATAGACAATCACGTCCACGGTGCCCGGCTGGTACACTACCTGATCCCAGACAAAACGGTAGCCCTCGCGTACTTGCCGGCCCTGGGACTGACCGTTCACGAAGAGTTCGGCCTCGTCACCGGAGCTGTACACGTGCACCGGGGTCACCTGTCCCTCGCGGCCGGGCCAGGTCCAATGCGGCAGGATGTGCGCCATGGGATGGTTGGGGCGCCATCGAGCCTGATAGAGCCAGTAGCGGTCCTTGGGGAAACCGGCCAGGTCGATAATGCCGAAGTAAGAACTGCGGGACGGCAGCGGCACGTCACTGATGGTCTGCCCCCAGCTGGCCACCATCTTTTTATAGGCCTCCTTCTCCTCTTCCGAGTGGAAGTTGGTGAACACGGACGGGTCCATGTTGAACGGGGTGGGCTCGCCCAGGTAATCGTAGCCGGTCCAAACAAATTCGCCGGCGCATTCCGGCACGATGTCTTCGTACTGCCATTCGTAATCCGGCTTGGAGGCCCAACCGGGTGCGTAAAGGTCATAGGAACTCACCTGGAACGGTGGCTCCATGACCCAACCCTTGCCCTTCTCCTGCTCTACCGGGAAGCGGTAATAACCGCGCGTAGAGATGCAGGAGGCCGTTTCCGAGCCGTAGAAAGGCTGCTGGGGGTGGGCGTCGCGGAACTCCGCGTACAGGTGCGGCTTGTAGTTGAAGCCATACACGTCCAACGTGCCGGCATAGGGCTGCGAGGCCGCCCACGGATTGTCGTTGCCGGCGGTAGTGGGACGGGTCGGGTCCTCGCGATGGCAAATATCGGTAAGCATCTGGGGAATCCACCAGCGGTTGGGGTCTCCTTGCTCTCCGCATTCATTGCCGATACTCCAGGCAATCACCGACGGGTGGTTGCGGTCCCGGTGGATCATCGACACCAAATCCTTTTCCGCCCAATCGACAAAAAGTTTGGCGTAGCCGTTCTCTTTCTTGGGCCAGGTCCAGGTGTCCGTGAGTTCGTCCAGCACCAGGAAGCCCATGCGGTCGCACAGGTCCAGCAGCTCCGGTGCGGGTGGATTGTGGCTGGTGCGGATGGCGTTGCAACCCATGGCTTTGAGCATTTCCAGCCGACGGACCCAGGCGTCATCGTTCCATACGGCCCCCAGGGCGCCGGCGTCATGGTGCAGGCACACGCCCTTGAGGAAGGTACGGGCGCCGTTGAGGAAGAAGCCGTCTGTTCGCCATTCCGCGGTCCGGATGCCAAAAACGGTATCGTAGGTATCTGTGCTGCCATTTTCCAGGACGATGGTAGTGCGAGCGACATACAACTCCGGGGTGGCGGGCGACCAGCGGTGCGGCTCTGCCACGGTGAACTGCTGCTCCAGCTCGCGGCCGTTGTAAACCTGCGTTTGGGCACTGTTGCTGGCTACCACTATATTATTATATAATAGGTCTGTGCTCACTTTGACCGCCTGCGGTTTGTCCGCCTTCATCTTGAGCCGGAGGGTCACCAGGGCCTTGCTGCCTTCCGCGCGGGTGGTGACATAGCTGCCCCAGTGGGCCACGGCCGTCTTCTCGGTGCGGGTGAGCCACACGTTGCGGTAAATGCCGCCGCCGGGATACCAACGGGAGCTTTCTTCTTTGTTATCAAGGACGATATCGACCTTGTTCTCTCCCTCCTGCAGCCAGGGGGTTAGCTCCACGGACCAGGAGGCATAGCCGTAGGGCCAGCCGCCGGCCTCGTTGCCGTTTACGTATACTTTTGCGTTGGAGAAGGCTCCGTCCACTTCCAGGCGAAGGTCCTTCTGGAGGTCATCGGCACTTACCTGCAGGGTTTTGCTGTAAGTGGCTTGGCCCCACCAGGCCAGTTTGCCGGTTTCGCCGGGGTTCTCCTGGACGAAAGGCTGCTCCACGCCCCAGTCGTGCGGGAGGGTGAGCACCCGGGAGGCGCCGTCATTGGTGAAAGTCCAGTCATCGTTCCATGCTTGCCGGCCAGCCGGCTGGGCCAGTGCCAATGCTCCCAGGCCCATCAAGAAGGTTATCAGCAGTGTCTTTTTCATACTGCGAATTTACGCATTTTTTTCGGGAAGCCGAAGCCCCGTTCTCGCTCGTCCTTGTTTAGGCCTGTTTTAAGGATGAGGCTCCGCTGATCGCTAACTCCCTCTCTATCAGCGACTTCCTGTATAATCCTCGTTCGGTTTTTGAACGAGGATTATTGTGTAAGTTACAGATAATCAATTACTTAAGCATCACTCGTTTAGAGTACTGTATGTGACATCTAAAATATTGACTATTAAATGGTTACGATGTATTCCTCGTTCGAAAATTGAACGAGGAATATATGTATCTTACTGT
>JBGUPS010000049.1:0-51283 GCA_045130395.1 Candidatus Cryptobacteroides sp. | reverse complement strand
GAGTTTAACGGTATCTCCCTCACGCAGTTCCACGGGGGCAGTGAAGCCATTCAGTTTCATGATGGCCTTTTCCTTGACGCCAAAGCGCTGGCAAATGCCATGGAAACTCTCCCCGTCCTCTGCCACAATATACATGTCCAGGCCCTTGGGAGCCTGATTTTTCTTGGCCTGCAAGTACACGATTTCTCCGGGCTGCGGAACGGCGCCCTTCTCCAGGTCATTGTACTTCAGGATTTCCCAACGGAACAGATGATGTGTCTTGGCGATGGATTCGTAGGTCTCCCCTTCCATCGCATACACGAACGGAACACCGTTGAGCGAGAACATCTTCCGGGAAAGGGCGAAGGAATAATCCTCGCTGGGCTGCACCGTCTCCTTTTCTGTCGATACAAGTGAAGGCGCCACGGAAGGACGCACGGCAACCGGCTCCTCAATCTTGTTCGGGGCTTCCGGCAACTCTGCTTCCTCCGCTTCCGTCACAATGTCGAAACGGGCCAGGTTGTAGTCCTCGATGTACTTGATGAGCTTGGCGGGATACTTGGGGTCCGTTGCATAGCCGGCCTGCTTGAGGCCATAGGCCCAGGCTTTGTAGTCCGTACGGTCCAGGTCGAACAGGAATTTATAGCGGTCCCGGTAGCGGAGGAAATCCGAATGGTCCCGGAAGCTCTGGTCCGGAGAACTGTATACGCGGAAACATTCGCCTTTGAGATCGTCGTCCTGGTGCATGGTGGGGCCGGTCCAGTCCTTGTGGCACTTGATGCCGAAATGGTTGTTGCCCTCCACCGCCAGCGGCGACAGGCCGGCACCGGACTCCAGGATGCCCTGGGCCAGGGTGATACTGGCGGGGATACCGCTGCGCAGCATTTCTTGCACGGCGATGCCCGAGTATTGTTCGATGTATTTTTCCTGAACGCTTTGCGCGGCTGCAAGCATGGGCAGCACCGCTGCAACAATAAGGAGTACTAACTTTTTCATCTTAACCGCTAAGTTAAGAAGAAAAAATCAAATTTCGTAAACCTCGCCGTCGGAAGTGGCAAAAGTTTGCGGGAAAACGCTACGGCATTCATCCTCATACGTTTTCATCTCGCTGTTGCGGGAAGAATAATGGCCGATAAGCAGTTTTTCGGCGCCGGCCTCCAGGGCCACCTGCGCGGCCTGGAGCGTGGTGGAATGATGCCGCTGGGCGCCCAGGGCGGCAAATTCCTGCAAATAGGTAGCCTCGTGATAGATGACGGTGGTGCCGCGCAGCCAGGCGGCTTCCTCCGGGAAAGGCGCCGTATCGGAAAGATAGGCATAGCTCCGCGGGACGAAGGGCTTGTAAGCTGCCTCTGCGGCCGGAATCACGCTGCCATCGACACGAATGACATCCTCTCCCCTTTTGAGCGTGCCGATTTCCGTGAGGGTGAGGCTGTACTGCTCCACGGCTTCCTTGTACACATTGAAGGGCGGTTCCTTTTCCGCGAAACGGAAGCCGAAGGTTTCGATGCCGTGATTCAGCGGGAACGCCTGCACGGCAATGCTTTTGGTCTCCAGGATGGTCTCCGGCTCCTTCATCTTGAGGGGCGTGTAGCGAATCTCGAAGGCCAGGCCGTCGCCATAATAGCTCAGGAAGAACTTCAGGATGGGCCCGAAATTCACCGGGGCAAAGATATTCAGCGGGGTCTGACGGCCTTTCATGCCCAGGGTGCTCAGCAAACCGAAGATCCCAAAGACATGGTCCCCGTGAATATGCGAAAGGAAGATGGAATCCAGTTTCATCATGGGGACATGTTCCTCCGCCATGCGGTACTGGGTTCCTTCTCCACAGTCGATAAGGAATAAGCGCCCATGCACATTGAGTGCTTGGGCGCTTTGATTCCGGCCCTTGACAGGCATGGCAGATGCCGTGCCCAGCAAGGTCAGTGTGAACGGGTTATTACTCACCCTTCTCCATTTGCTCCTTCAAGGCAGCCAGAGCGGAGATGTCACCGAGGGTGGTCTTCTCCACATTGCTCTGAACCTTCTTGATGGCCTTCTTGGCGGTTTCGGCTTCGGCGTTTTCACGGGCGGCTTTCACCTCCTGATAGGTACGGACGTGGGAAACACGGATGGTGCGGGTGCTGCGGCGCAGATCCACAACCTTCACAGGAAGGGTATCGCCCACGATAGCCTGCTTGCCATCTTCTTTCACCATCTCGCGGTTGAAGGCGGTAGCCTCGGTGCCGTCGGCGAAGGTGAGGGTGGTGTTCTTGTCACCGGCAACGGTAACGGTAGCGTCTACCACGGCGCCCACAGGGTACTTGGCCTCGAGCTCGTCCCAAGGGTTGGGAGTGAGCTGCTTGTGACCCAGGGACAGCTTGTGGCTGTTCTCGTCGAAGTCAAGGATGACCACGTCGATCACGTCGCCGCTCTGAACCATCTCTGCGGGATGCTTGATCTTGTTCCAGCTGAGGTCGGAGATGTGGATAAGACCTTCCACACCGTCCTCCAGTTCTGCGAACACACCGAAGTTGGTGATGTTGCGAACGGTAGCCTTGTGCTGGGAACCCACAGGATATTTCTCGCGGATGCTCTCCCAAGGGTTGGTGGTGAGCTGCTTGATACCCAGGGACATCTTGCGGGCCTCGCGGTCCAGGGTGAGGATAACGGCCTCTACCTCGTCGCCCATCTTCAGGAATTCCTGAGCGCTGTGCAGACGGGGGCTCCAGCTCATTTCGCTCACGTGTACCAGACCTTCCACGCCGGGTTCCACCTCTACGAAGGCACCGTAGTCGGCCACGGCCACTACTTTACCCTTCACGGTGTCACCCACCTTAAGGTCGGCGGAGAGAGCCTCCCAAGGGTGAGCAGAAAGCTGCTTCAGACCCAGGGCGATGCGTTTTTGCTGCTCGTTGAAGTCCAGAACGACCACGTTGATCTTCTGGTCCAGGGCAACGACCTCCTCCGGATGGGAGATGCGGCCCCAGCTGAGGTCGGTGATGTGGATGAGACCGTCCACACCGCCAAGGTCTACGAACACACCGTAGTTGGTGATGTTCTTGACCACGCCTTCCAGCACCTGGCCCTTCTCCAGCTTGGAGATGAGTTCGGCGCGCTTGAGTTCCTGTTCGGCCTCGAGGAGGGCTTTGTGAGAAACAACCACGTTGCGGAATTCCTGATTGATTTTCACAATCTTGAAGTCCATGGTGGTATCTACGAATACGTCGTAGTCACGGATGGGCTTGATGTCGATCTGGGAGCCCGGGAGGAAAGCCTCGATACCGAACACGTCCACGATCATACCGCCCTTGGTGCGGGTCTTGACATAGCCCTTCACCACTTCGCCGCTTTCGTAGGCGGCGTTTACCATATCCCAAGACTTGAGCTGACGCGCCTTCTTGTGGGAGATGACGAGCTGACCTTTGCGGTCCTCAGCGCTCTCGACGAGCACTTCCACCTTGTCACCGACCTTGAGGTCCGGGTTGTAGCGGAATTCGGGAGCAGAAATGACACCTTCGCTCTTGGCGCCGATGTTCACCACTACTTCGCGTTTGTTGATGGAGGTAACGACACCTTCCACCACTTCGTTTTCAGTGACCTTGGAGAGGGTCTGCTCGTACTTGGCAAGAGTTTCTTCCTTGGAACCCTTGTCTACGCCTTCGTTTTCAAAAGCATCCCAATCGAAGTTCTCGGGAGCCACAGAGGCGTTCAGCACAGTGTTTTTAATTTCTTCAGACATAAAAATTTGGTTGAAAAAACTAGTAGTTAAACATTATTTCTTAAGCCTTATCCGCGTTGCCACGGAAAAAAGCGCGCAAATATAAGGAATATTTGGTATATTTGCAAGGATATGAGACACTTATTGAAGATTGTTTGCGCTGCGTTCCTGGTTCTGCCTCTTGCGGCATCGGCCCAGGAGCCAGTCCTGGACAGCCTGGTCTTTGACGGGACCGTACGCTACCACTATCTCTTTGTCCCCGACACCCTGCTGCCGGAACGGCCGCTGGTGGTGATGCTCCACGGATACGGCGGAAAGGCCCTGGGCTATCGGCCGGAAATGCTGGAAAGCGCGCGGCGGGAAGGCTTCGCCGTCTGCATCCCGCAGGGGCTGAAGGCACCGGAAGGCAAGACCGGCTGGTATGCCGGATACCCTGCCCAAAAGGGGATGCGGCCCAATGACGACGCATTCATCTGCTATCTGGCCCGGGAGGTGGCCGCCCGGAACGGCTTCCAAAACCTCTTCCTCACGGGCATGTCCAACGGCGGGGAGATGTGCTATATCATCGGCCGGAAATATCCGGAAGTGTTCAACGCCATTGCCTCCGTAGCCGGCCTCACCATGAAATGGGTGGCCGATTCCCTCTCCTTCCACGGCCCGGTTCCCTTCATGGAAATCCACGGGACGGCCGACCGGACTTCCCGCTGGGAAGGCGACCCCACCGGAGAAGGCGGCTGGGGGGCCTACCTCTCTGTCCCCGATGCCGTGGAGGCCTGGGTCTGGGAAAACGGCTGCCGTCCCTGCGAGCCCGTCGCCCTGCCCCTCCTGAAGGACGATGCCCGGCAGGTGATTCTTCACCGCTGGGAGGGAGATTCCACGGAAGTGCTCCTATACGAAGTCAAGGGCGGGAAACACAGCTGGCACCTAAACGATCTGGACACCTGCGGAATCATTCTCCGCTGGTTCCGCCACTGGCTCCGCTGAGTCCCCGCCGGCGCCGCTGGCCGGAGGCGCGCCGCCGTCTGCGGAAGCTCGGCGGACGCCCGGCTGGCGCAGGTCGGCTGGAAGTGCCCTGTCCCGCGCCGCCGTAGCGCGTACAACCCACATTCCTGGCGCAGGTCCGCACTTACTTTGCCTTCTTCGGCCCCCTTGCTGGCGCCGGTCCGCACTTTGGGGCCTACTGCGGAAACCCGGCTGGCGCAGGTCCGAGGCCTTTGGCCCCTCGGCGGACGCCTTGTTGGCGCCGGTCCGCTGGAAGTGCCCTGTCCCGCGCCACTGTAGCGCGCACAACCCACATTCCTGGCACCGGTCACGCACTTTTTTCCCGACCTGCGCCATGGGCGGCCTCTTACTAGCACTGTTCTTCCCTGTACAATTCTGCGCGTATTCTCCTCCCGGGGAATACGTTTTTTCATTTTTTTGCAGCAAATGTAAACGGAAAAATGCCAGTAGGAACCATTCTGCGCCCATTTCCCTCTTCATTTTTTAAAAATATCCGTTTGGACTCCTCTCCAAAAACGCCCTCTCAGGCACTTCCAGGCAATATTAATGCAAGTAAACGTTTCTATTTTGGATACACCGATAAGGTTTTATTCCTTTGCAGAAAAGATTGAATTATGGCTTTTCAAAGAATCGTTACCCGGGCCCTGCCAGACGGAAGCACTTCCAAAGTCTACCCTTTCCATATCAGCATGGAGGGGCTGGAAAACAACCTCCTTTGCCGGGAAGAGGAAGATTACGCAGTTGTAGAGAAGCTGATGTTCGTATCGGCACTGGAATCCAACTGCAACATTATCATTCATATCGTCATGTCCAATCATGGGCATGCGTCTGTGCTTGCACCCTCCTGGAAAGATGCCTTCCGGATGTCCGAGGCGCTTAAGAAAAGATGCTCCATGTTTATATCCAGCAAGTATAAAGAGCGGAATGTGCTGGCCCGGACATCGGCCTGCATCCAACTGCTGGATTCGGACTGGTATGTACGCAACGTACTGGCCTATATTCCCCGGAACGCGAATGATACAGGGCAGCGGATAGAAGATTATCCATGGAGCGGCTACAGGGGAATGTTCACCGGAGGTAGGATTCCTGACGGAACACGGAAAGTGGCAACGCTTACCCGACGGGAAAAAGAAGCCTTGTTCCACACACACGCCAACCTGGAGCGGGTTCCCTGGCTGCTGGACAGCGACGACCGGCTTGTCCCTGCATCCTGCTGTGACTGGGATTACCTGGAATCGGCCTTCAACCACGACCAAACCTTCTTTCTGAAATGTATCGGCACCGTGAATCCTGCGGAAATGGAGCAGAAACTCATCCTCAATCTGAAACAACGGCAACCCGACACTGTTTTTCGCCTGACGGTAAACGATTTAGCAGAGCGATGGTTCCATAAATTGCCCGCAGAACTTACGCTGGAGCAGAAAATACGAATTGCTCCCTACCTGTATCACAGCTATAGGACCACGGCCCAGCAGTTGGCCAGGTGCTTGAAAGTAGACATGGAAACAATAAAAAGGATCATTGGTACAAAATGAAGACGTTACTGCACATTTGCGAATTGGACGATGGGAAACTGGAGTTTTACGGAGCAGACTATTCCGAATTTGAGCGCCACCATTCTTCCCTCAACAGGTACATTCATCAACTAAGGATGGCTCCCTGGGCCGCCAAGTTCTGGATTAGCCTGTTTGGAGCCGCCCAACAGCTGCAGGAGTTGGATATGAACGATCTCTCCTTAGAGCCTGAGTTTGACAACTATTATGAAGAAGATGAATACCTGCCCGATTGGGATGATGACAGCTGGCACGCCTCACAAGTGGATGTTTTTTCCAAGCCCCAACGCAGCCCGGAAGCAGACCCTGAATGGCAAAAGAAGAAAATGGCCGTTTCGGCCAGTTTGACAGAATGGCGACAGGAAACGGCCGAGCGGAAAGGGATTCATGATTGGGATGTGATCAAACATTCTGTTCTGGCTGCCATAGCCAGGAAAATGCCGCTCTCCCGCGATGAACTGATGGACGTCCGTGGTGTAGGGAACGTAACCTGGGACCGGTACGGCGAAGAAATCCTCTCTGTCGTGCAAAAAGCGCTGGTTACTTTAGGGGAACCTGACTCCGTGAATGCAGATGACGGGAACACTGGCGCAGGTCCGCACTTTGGGGCCTTCCGCGGAAACCCGGTTGGCGCAGGTCCGCTGGAAGAGCCCTGTCCCGCGCCAGCGTAGCGCGTACAGCCCACATTCCTGGCGCCGGTCACGCACTTTTTTCCCGACCTGCGCCATGCAGGCCTCAGGACGGTAGAGGCGGCAGCGGGGATTACAGCAGTTTCTTGCGCTTGAAAGCAATCCAGATAGCAATGCAGCTGAGGGCCATCACGCCCAGAATGATGATCCAGTTCCAGAAACTGGCGTTGGGGTCATCGGCCGCAATCATGGGCAAGCGCACATTCATGCCGTAGAAACCGGCGATGAGGGTGGGCGGCATCAGGAAGACGCTCACCACGGTGAACACCTTCATGATTTTGTTCTGTTCCAGGTTAATCAGACCCAGGACGGTGTCCTGCAGGTATTCCAGACGCTCGAAGCAGAAGTTGGTGTGGCTAAGGAGGGAACTGATATCGCCCAGCAGCACATTGAGGCGGTTCTCCAGGCTGCGCGGCACCTTGGTGGAACGCATGAGGTTGGAGATGAGACGCTGCTTATCGACCACGTTCTCACGTACCACCATGGTATTCTCCTGCATTTGGGAAATATCCAACAGGAGTTCCTGGTCGATGTCTTCCTCTTCGTTGATGCGCTTGGCGTACTGCGAAATGTCCTTGGAGAGGAGCTCGATCATGTCGGCGTCCAGGTCCACACGCTGATCCAGAATGGTAGCGAAAACGCTGAAGCCGGAAGGGTACTGCTTGGGATTCACCTGCAGACGGCGCTGCAACTCCGTGAAGGAACGGAGCGGAACCTCGCGGAGCGTAACCAAGGTATCGTCCACAATGGTGAACGACACAGGCTGCATCAAGTATTCGTCCTGACCGGGCGTCAGGAAGTTGGTGTTGGCGAAAATGGCGTCGTCAGTCTCGAAGTAACGGGACGATGACTCGATTTCCTCCGCCTGCGCACGGCTTTGGATTTCCGTGCCCATGAAGTCCTCCACCGCACGTTTCTCCGCCCCTGTGGGATCCACAAGGTCGATCCATACGGTGTCCTCCAATTTGATCTGCGGGAAGTCTTTCTCCGACTGGGAGAGGAGAATTTTTCCGTTTTCTCTGTAGAAGATACTCAGCATATCTCAGAACCTGTTTTAGCTCCGGGCCAGTCGCACCGGATGGGATTATACGTATTAAACCAGCTGACGTTACGGAAAAGTCAGCCTGCAAAAGTACGGAAAAATTGTGAAAAAGCAAATATTTTTTACGCCTCGTACTCGGTGGGGTCGAAGCCTTGCAGGGCTTCCTTGCGCTCCACGCAGGTGCCGCATTTGCCGCAGTGCTTCTCGCCGCCCTTGTAGCAGGAATACGTAAGCGAATAGTCCAGGCCGAGGGCTTTTCCCCTGAGGGCGATGGCCCGTTTGTCGATGTCACAGTAAGGAGAAACCACCCGGATGCCCTCGTAGGTGCCCGCCTGGATGGCCTTGTCCATGCCTTCCACGAAGGCAGGCCGGCAATCCGGATAGATGGTATGGTCGCCGCTGTGGTTGGCCAGCATCACGGTATCCAGGCCGTAGCTTTCCGCCAGGCCCGCCGCAATGGAGAGCATGATGCCGTTGCGGAACGGCACCACGGTGCTTTTCATGTTGTCATCGGCATAGGAGCCTTCCGGAATGTCGCCGCCGCTCAGGAGCAGGTCGCTTTTGAAATACTGGCCGATGAACGCCAGCGGAATCACCAGGTGCTTGATACCCAGCCGCTTGCAGTTTTCCCGCGCATAAGCGATTTCCCGCGCATTGTGCTTGGAGCCATAGTCGAAGCTTACCGCCAGCGCGATGCTGTCCTTGTACTCGTACAGCAGCGTGGTGCTGTCCAGGCCGCCGGAATAAATCAGTACCGCTTTCATAGGATTTCCATCATGTTTTTCACGGCTTCGCGGGCCGATGCCACAGCCTCGACCACGGTCTTGGGCCCCAGGATAAAGTCACCGGCCACCCAGACGTTGCTAAGGCCATCGACAAGACCGGCCTCCGAGGTGGCGGGCCAGCCCCATTCGTTCATCTTGGCGTCCGTTCCCTTGAACATGTCAAAATCCGGTTTCTCGGAAATGGCGGTGAGCAGCGTATCGCATTCCACGAAATGGTCTGTCCCGTCGATGATGCGCGTCACCACACGGCCGCCGTCCTCCGGCACCACGTTTTCGCAGTCGCGGAACACCACGCCGCCTTCCTTCACCTCCACGGGCGCCTGGAATACCTTGAACTGGACGCCATCGGCCTTGGCCTCTTCCACTTCCAGCGGATTGGCGGGCATATTTTCGAAGGTTTTACGGTAATAGACCCAGGTTTCCGCACCGTGGCGGATGGCCATGCGGCAGGCGTCCATGGCTACGTTGCCGCCGCCGATGACGATTACTTTCTTGCCCAGGTTGAAGGCCGAAGGGTCTTTGAGGAACGGCAGGGCCTGCACGGCTTTTTCTTCGCCGGGAATGTGCAGCGTGGCCGGTTTTTCCGCACCCGCGCCGATGAGCACGGCGTCGAAATCGGCCGAAAGCAGCTCCAGAGTAATGTCCTTGCCTACTTCTACGTCGCCGCAGAACTTGATGCCGGCATCAAGCAACAGGGCCTCATAGGCGTCGCAGTATTTCTTGTCCAGGCGGAAGGCGGGAATGCCGTAGCGGAGCACGCCGCCCATGTGCGGATTCGCGTCCATGATAGTGACATCGGCACCGGCCTCATACAGCCAGACAGCGGCGGCGATGCCCACCGGGCCTGCACCCACCAGCGCGATGCGCTTGCCTTCCAGCTCCGCGGAACGGCGCTGCAACTTGCACTTGAAAAGGTAGGCGGTGGAGATTTCCTGTTCAATCTCGTACCAGCGCACCGGTACCTGTTTCACGTTAAGCACGCAGTGACCGTAGCAGAACTGCTTCCAGTCGCACACCTGCGAAGTGACGGCCGTAAGCGGGTTGTTGCGGAAGAGCATCTCCCCTGCCTCGTCCAGTTTTCCTTCACGGTATAAGAGCATGCATTCCGGCACGGGGGTATGCACCGGACAGCCCTGCAGGGCACATTTGGGTTTTTTGCACAATAAACAGCGCTGCGCTTCAGTATTCATGGTTTAAAGATTTGTCTGTTGGTCAGTGAACGGCCCAAAGTGAGGGAATCCGCGTATTCAAGGTCGTCGCCGAAGCCCAGTCCGCGGGCAAGCGTGCTCACCTTGATGCCGGTAGCCTCGATTTGCCGATAAATATAAAATGCGGTGGTCTCCCCTTCCACATCCCCGCTCAGGGCCAGGATGATCTCCGACTCCGAGGGATTGTCCAGGGCATGCACCCGCTCTTTCAGCTCTTTGATGGTAAGGTCCGACGGGCCTACGCCGGCGATGGGCGAAATGATGCCGCCCAGCACGTGGTACACGCCATGGTACTGTCCCGTGCCCTCGATGCTCATCACGTCGCGCACGCTCTCCACCACGCAGATGGTGCGCTGGTCGCGGCTGTGGTCCCCGCAGATGGAGCAAATCTCGCTGTCCGAGATCATGCGGCAGCGGCTGCAGTAGCAGACATCGTCCCTGAGATGGTCGATGGCCTGCGTGAAATGGTGCACGTTCTCCGCCGGCTGCTTGAGCAGATGCAAAGCCAGGCGCAGCGCACTCCGCCGGCCTACGCCGGGAAGCGAGCTGATGGCCTCGACGGCCTCTGACAGCAGCACAGAAGGATAATTTTCTTTATAGGCCATGGTACAGTCTTAAGCCCTCCAGCGGAGAGGCGATGATGCGGGAGATAGTTATGCCGTATTCTAAGGCCAGGGTTTGCAGGATGTCCCGGCAGGCGAAGCCGAACCCACCCACAATGCCCAGCGGCAGGGTTTCGTATTGCTGGACCGTCCGTTCAAAAAAGGCGCGGAAGTTCTTGTCCACCAATTCTTTGGCGTATGCGTTGGTTTTGTAGTGCGACACCACGAACGGTGCCAGGCTGCCCAGGTAACGGGCCGGAGCGGGTGTGCGGTACACCTGCTGGACGATGTCGGCGTAGGTGGCCGGGAAAGTTTGGGCGAATTCCTTTGAGAGATCCTCCGGCACAAGGCCTTTCAGATAATCCATGAGGAAAAGCTTGCCCAGCACAGCGGCGCTTCCTTCATCGCCCAGGATGAACCCGCCGCAGTGAACCTGGGCGCTAATATTTTCTCCATCGTACTGGCAGCTGTTGGCGCCGGTTCCCATGATGGCGGCGATGCCCGGACGCCTGCCGCAGACGGCGCGGGCGGCACCCAGCATGTCTGAGGCATATGCGATAGTGGCCTTCGGGAACCATCGGCCCAAATCGACGGGCGACTCCCCTACCAGACCGGCGGCGTAAAGATACAGCGCGTCCACGTCCGGGAACTTTTGGGCGGCGGCATCCAGGATGGCGTGCAGCTGATCCGCGGGCGTATGCGCCAGGTTGAAGCCTGGAGTACGCGCCTGCGTTCCGTCGCTGCACAGCCAATCGGCCTTGGTGGCCCCGCAATCGATGATAACCGTTCTCATGCCTGTACGAATTTACCGTTTCCTTTCCAGTGAAAATAGCCGTAAACGGCCGAGGCTGTGTACATTGCGTACAGGACAGCCATCCAATATTGTCCGGTACTGATGCAGAGGGCGGTGGACAGGATATCGGCCACAATCCACAGCAGCCATTGCTGCAGATAGCTCTGCGCCAGCCACCAGGTGGCGATTACGCTGAGTACGGCGGCAATACCGTCCAGCACGGGAGCGGCGTCGCCGGTGAGCCGGAGCACCTGGATAAGGACTACCGAGCCCAGCACCAGCAGGGCCGAACTCCAGATGGCCACTCTTTGGGGAAGGGCCTGGAGATGGAGCTCCCCTTCCCCTACCTGTTCGCTGGCCTTTCTCCACTGGATAAGGCCCACGACGGACATGCCTACATAGTAGATATTCAGGCCCATGGACGCCCATACGTGCTGTAAGCCGAAGCTTACGGCACAGGCGATGCCGGTGAAAATCCCCAGCACCCACATGGCGTTTTTCTGCAAGATTTCCAGCACTACATACGCAATGCCGGTCACCGTTGCAAAAATCTCTATGGCCTGAATCCAGTTTGTCATCTCGACCGAGCCTCCCTCTGTCATACCGAGCGAAGCGAGTGTATCTCTTATCTCACCTCGATGAGTTCTACCACAAACTTGAGCGCGCTGCACGGCGGGATGCCGCGGGTGCCGCTCTCGCCATAGGCCAGATTATAAGGCAGATAGAGCTCGTACTTGGCGCCTTCGCTCATGAGCTGCAGGCCTTCCGTCCAGCCCTTGATTACCTGATTGAGGCCGAACTCGATGGGCTCCCCACGCTTGTAGGAGCTGTCGAACACCTGTCCGTTGGGGAAGGTGCCCTCGTAGTGGCAATAGACCTTGTCCGTAGCCTTGGGCTTGCGGCCGGTACCTTCCTTGATGACCTTGTACATGAGGCCGCTCTTGGTGGCTTTCACCTCGGGGTCTTTGGCCATCTGGGCCAGGAACTTCTCCCCTTCCGCCTTGGCGGCGGCGCCTGCCTCTGCGGCACGCTGGGTGGTTTCTTCTTCCAGTTCTTTGTAGAAAGCCTCCAGGGCTTCACCGGCCTCTTCCAGGCTGATGGCGGGCTGGGCGCCCGTGAGCATGGCCTTCAAACCGGCCAGGAAGTCATCTACGTTAGCGACGTGGATTCCCTGCTGATAGAAGCTGGAAGCCACGCTCATTCCGAATGCGTACGATTTTTTATCCATATCTTATTTCAATGATTTTGCTGCGGATGCGCCGGCCAGGTAGCCGGAGCAGAATGCGAGTTGCAGGTTGTAGCCGCCGGTATCGGCATCCATATCCAATACTTCGCCGGCAAAGTACAGGCCGGCCTGTTTCTTGGATTCCAGGGTTTTGGCGACCACCTCCGAGGTGCTTATGCCGCCCGCGGTGATGACGCAACGCTCGAAGCCCACGAAACCGGCAATGTCCATCTTCCAGTTTTTGAGGGCGGCGGCGAGGGTATCGACACTCACCTTGGAATTGGTCTTGAGGAATGCCAGCGTGACGTTCCAGGGGATGAGTTTGCCCAGCATGATGCGGAACAGCTTCTGGAAAGGCTGGCCTTTGGAACGCTCGTCATGAATCACCTCTTCCCATTTGGCGTGGATATCGGCATTGAGTTTTTCCTCCTCCACGGCCGGTTTCAGGTCGATACTGACGCTCACTTTCTGCCCATCCACCAGCGCCTTGACGGCCTTGCGGCTCACCATAAAGCCCAGCGGACCTTCCAGACCGCCGTCGGTGAATTCGATGTCGCCGAATTCCTGCTGCACGGCCTCGCCGTTGACAAAGAGGGTAAGCTGGACGTTGTCCAGGTTGTTGCCGTTGAAGAGCTCGCCCAGGTCGCTCAGCGGGGTGACGCGTTCTATGTGCTTGTCAAAGGTGGGATACCAGGAAGGCAGCGGAGCAATCTTGCGCTCCTTGGTTTTGCCATATACGGTGCGGCCGCGGAAGGCCTGCTTGATTTCTCCGGAGAGGGGCGTCTTTTCCTTGTAACCAACCGGTACAAGGGCGGTTAAAGAAGGAAGGCAAGCGTCGATGCTGTGGCCCAGTTCCTCCGCCCACATGTACCCGTCGCCGGTGGAGCCGGTGCCGGGATAGGACAGGCCGCCGGTGGCGATGATGAGCTTTTTACAGGTATATTCTACCGGTTCGATGGTGACCTCCTCCCGCGTGGGAGCCGGCTTACCGGGACGCAGTTTCCGGGGATCCGCCACGGGGATGCGCACCTGTTTGCGGGAAGTTTGCACGCAGTCCAGGCTGAAGCCGAAGGGCGTAGGGTCGATGGTCTTGACCTCGCAGTCCGTCACCACCTTGACGCCGCTCAGGGTGCAGGCACGCAGGAGCGTGTCCACCACGTCGCCGGCCATGTGCGATTCCGGGAAGGCTCGGTCTCCGCGTTCCACGACGCTGCGCAGGCCATTCTCCTTGAAAAGAGCCATGAGGGCTTCCGGGGTAAGGTTGTGCCACGAAGGGCTCACGAAGTTGACATCGGTCCGGATATGGTCGCTGAAAGCGGCCCAGTCTTTTACGTTGGTAAAATTGCAGCGGCCTTTGCCGGTAATCATGACCTTGCGACCCGCCTTGGGCATTTTTTCCAATACGGTGACGGTGCCCCCTTCCGCACTTTCTGCCAGCACTTTTGCTGCTCCCACGGCTGCCATCAGCCCGGCGGCTCCTCCGCCAATAACAATAATATCCGAACGCATACCTATAAATTTATCTGCAAAAATACGTTTAATCCCGAACCTCTGCAAATAAAGTTTGGATAGTTTTGGAAAAATGTTGTATATTTGCAGTCCCGATTCATCACAATCGGTCCTGCCACTTTAGCTCAGTCGGTAGAGCAGCGCATTCGTAACGCGCAGGTCGTCAGTTCGAGCCTGATGAGTGGCTCAAGAGGTTAACCCTACGGAGTTAGCCTCTTTTTTTGTGTTTATCGGAATAATCCGTTAATTTTGTGATGAAGACACTTATCCTATGAGAAAATACTGGCTGGACAATCTGCGATGGGTAACGGTGCTTCTGGTGCTGTTTTACCACGTCATTTATTTCTACAACAACAAGGGTGTCTTTGGCGGCATCGGCGGTTTTGGCGACGGCCCGCAGTATCAGGACGCGGTGATGTACATTTTGTACCCCTGGTTTATGCCCATGCTGTTCATGCTCGCAGGCATCAGCGCCCGCTACGCCCTGGCTAAACACAGCGCCGGTGAATGGTTCAGGGCCCGGACACGCAAACTGCTGGTTCCCAGCACCATCGGCCTGTTTGTTTTTCACTGGATGGTGGGGTATTTCAATACCGCCGTGGCAGACAGGATGGGCGTGTTTGAGGGCCTCCCCGGCGTGGTGAAGTATGGAATCATGGCCGTCAGCGGCATCGGGCCGCTCTGGTTTATCCAACTGTTGTGGCTCCTGTGCCTGGTGCTTTTGGCAGTGCGGGCTATCGACCGGAAAGACCGTTTCTGGAACTGGTGCGGGAAAGCCGGTATCGTCACTATAATCATGCTGGGTGTCTTGTTTTGGGTTGGAGAACAAACCCTTGTGAAGCATCCCCGCCCGGAATCGGCCGACGGATTATACAATCTTTACAAACCCTTTTTCTACCTGATTCCTTTCCTGCTGGGGTATTTTGTGTTCTCTCACGATGAGGTGCAGGAAAAAATCAAACAGGCCTGGATTCCGCTGATGATCAGCGCCGTCGTGTCCGGCAGCATTCTGCTGGTGACCACCTTCGGCCAGGACAACACCACGCCCCAGTACCTGGGCAGCCCGCTCAACTGTATCTACGGCTGGCTCATGTGCCTGGCCCTGATGGGCTGGTTCCAGGCCAAGTTCGAGAAGACCGGCCCCTTCGCCACCTATATGACGCGCTCCAGCTTTGGCATCTACATCGTTCATTATCTGGTGGTTGCCAGCCTGGGCTACATGATGAAAATCTATACCCAGCTGCCGCCCTGGAGCATGTACCTAATCCTGACGATTGCAGTCTTTACCCTCTCCCCCCTCCTGGCCGAACTGCTTCGCCGCATCCCCTTCATCCGCTGGTGCGTGCTGGGAGAGACAAAGCGATAATTTTTGTACCTTTGCAGAAATTTTGGATTGAGTATGTACTACGTTTGCAAACGATTGGAAATATCATCGGCCCATGCGCTGCACCTGAGTTATGACAGCAAGTGCGAGGACCTTCACGGACACAACTGGATCGTAAAGGTGTACTGCAAGAGCGAAACGCTCAATGCAGACGGCATGGTAACGGACTTCACGCACATCAAGCGGGACATTTCCGGCGTGCTGGACCACAAGAACCTGAACGACGTGCTGCCGTTCAACCCCACGGCGGAGAACATCGCCCGCTGGATCTGCGACCACGTGGAGAACGCCTACAAGGTGGAGGTGTGGGAAAGCGAGAACAACATGGCTGCTTATGAACGGTAAGTACCGGGTCAACGAAATCTTCTATTCCCTGCAGGGCGAGGGCTTCTGGACCGGAACGCCCATGGTGTTCGTGCGCCTGAGCGGCTGCAACCTGCAATGCTCTTTCTGTGACACGGACCACAAGCCGTACAAGGAGATGACCGCGCAGGAAATCCTGCAGGAGGTGCAGCAATACCGCTGCCCACGCATCTGCCTCACCGGCGGAGAACCGCTCTTGCAGCTGGACGATGAACTGCTGGATACCTTCAGCGCTTTTATTGTCCATATGGAAACCAATGGTTCCGTTAACAAGCCGGAAGTGAATCGGGTTCAATGGGTTACGCTCAGTCCCAAGAATCACCTTCCCGGATATTCCGAGCGGGGAAAGGTAGCTATTACGGAGGTCGATGAGATCAAGCTGGTCTATGACGGCACGCTCTCCGAGGAGCAAATCTGCGCCTGGGAAGGCTTCCCGGCCAGCCACCTCTTCCTCCAGCCCTGCGACGTTCCGGACCCCGCCCGCAGGCAGCAACTCCTGAAGGAGACCATCGACTTTGTCCAACGCCACCCCCTCTGGCGCCTCTCCCTCCAAACCCACAAACTGCTGAATATCCGCTAATCACCGCTGGTCAGTAAGTGTCTGACACTCAATACTTTATAGATAATCCTCGGCGCAAAAAGAGCCGAGGATTATTAGCATATATTTGAGAATCAATTGGTTACGAACCAGCCCGAATTACAAGGGATAGATGCCGGCACCGACAAAATCAATCAGTGTTTGCGGGTCGATGCAGATTTGCAGGCCACGGACGCCGGCGCTCACGTAAATGGTGTCCCACAGCAGGGCGCTTTCGTGAATGAAGGTGGGAAAAGGTTTTTTCATGCCGATGGGGCTGCACCCGCCGCGGATGTAGCCGGTGAGGGGCAACAGTTCTTTCACATGGATCATGGCGCAGTTCTTATTGCCGGAAATGCGGGCGGCCACGCGAAGGTCCACCTCCATGGACCCCGGCACTACACAAACGAACAGTCCGGTACGGTCTCCCCGGAGCACCAGGGTTTTGAACACCCTGTCAAAGTCCTCCCCAAGCTGTTCCGCCACGTGGGAGGCCTCCAGATGCTCCTCGTCCACCTCATAGGGAACCAGCGAGTAGGAAATGCCGGCGGCGTCCAGGAGCCGGGCTGCGTTTGTTTTCTGTAAAGCCATTGTGCAAATTTACGGAAATAATTGCTATCTTCGTAATCTATGACGCCGCAAGAGGTACTAAAGACATACTGGGGCTATGAGAGTTTCCGCCCCATGCAGGAGGAGATCGTCCGGGAAGCCCTGGACGGGAGGGACGTGCTGGCTATTCTGCCCACGGGCGGCGGCAAGAGCGTGTGCTTCCAGGTGCCTGCCCTCATGCAGGACGGACTGGCGCTGGTGATTACGCCCCTGATCGCCCTCATGAAAGACCAGGTGCAGAACCTGCAGGCACGGGGCATCCGGGCCATGGCTATCCACGCGGGCATGAACCGCCGGGAGGTGGACCTGGCCCTGAACAACGCCGCCTACGGCGATTACAAGTTCCTGTACCTGAGCCCGGAGCGCCTGCACACGGACCTGTTCCAGGCTTACCTGAGCGTGCTAAAAATCTCCTACATCGTAGTGGACGAAGCTCACTGTATCTCGCAATGGGGCTACGATTTCCGTCCCAACTACCTGCAAATCGGACAGTTAAGGGAACGTGTCGATGCTCCGGTCATCGCCCTAACCGCCACCGCCACGCCGCTGGTGTGCGAGGACATCATGGACCGCCTGCGCTTCAAGGAAAAGAACCTGCTGCGCTCCGGCTTCGAGCGCCCCAACCTGAGTTACGTGGTGCGGAAAGCGCAGGACAAGATGGGCCAGCTCCTGAGCATCTGTGAAGGCGTCAAAGGCAGCGGCATCGTGTATGTACGCAGCCGCGCCAGGGCCCAGGAACTCGCGGAGGCACTTCGTGCAGCCGGCGTTCCCGCCTCGTTTTACCACGCCGGACTGGGAGCGGAAACACGCGCCCTCAGGCAGGAGGACTGGAAATCCGGCAAAACGCGCGTCATGGTGTGTACCAACGCCTTCGGCATGGGAATCGACAAGGCCGATGTCCGCTTTGTGGTGCACGCAGACCTGCCGGAAAGCCCGGAAGCCTATTTCCAGGAAGCGGGACGCGCCGGGCGTGACGGACGACCCTCCTACGCCGTCCTCCTGTGGAACGGCACGGACCAGACCCGCCTGAAACAACTGGAAGAGGTTTCCTTCCCCACCCTGGAATACATCGAGGACATCTACCAGAAGGTACATATCTTCTTCGAAATCCCCTATGAGGCCGGTATCGGCCGCATGCTCAAATTCGACCTTCCGGCCTTCTGCAAGCAGTACAAACTGCAACGGGCACCGGCCTATTACGCCATCAAGTACATCGAACGGGAAGGCCACTGGACGCTCTCGGAAGACATGGACATCCCCACCCGCGTGCGTATCGAAGTGGACCGGCAGCAACTCTACAACGTCGAGCTTCCGGACCCGGTGATGCCCGCCCTGCTGGAGGCCCTCATGCGCATGTACACCGGCATCTTCTCCTTCGCGCAACCCATTGACGAAGAAGCCGTTGCGCGCCGCATCGGCATCACTACCGCCCAACTGAGGCAGGAACTGTACCAACTCAGCGTCAACCACGTCATCCGCTACATTCCGGCAGACCACGCCACCGTGCTCTATCTCCAGCACGGCCGTCTGCAACCGGGCAACGTGCAACTCTCGCCCAAGCGTTACCAGATGCTCCGCAGCACCTACGGCGAGCGTGTGCAAACCATGCTGGACTACGTGGAAGAAACGGACGAATGCCGCTCCCGCTTCCTGCTGCGCTATTTCGGCCAGGAAAAGAGTGTCGATTGCGGCAAATGCGACGTCTGCCGCGCCAAAGCCGCCCATCCCAAGGACCTGGAGCAGCAACTAAAGGAATGGATTCTGCAACGGGATGGCGTATACACCCTTGCCGATGTCCGCAGCGCCTTTGGCACTTCCGACGAAAACTGGCTTCCGGTGCTCCGTGCGCTCATCGACCGGAAGGAAATTCCGCCTTACGCATAATATTCCTATCTTTGCACCGAAGATGGCCTCTGGAAAAGACATACTGCTTGGCCGCATCCGCAGCGGTGAAGGGTTCAGTTTCGGGCAGCAGCTCAAACTGAGTCTCATGCTGAGTTATCCGGCCATCCTGGCGCAGCTGTCGTCGGTGATGATGCAGTATATCGATGCCTCCATGGTGGGTCATCTGGGGCCGGCCGCCGGAGCTTCCATCGGCCTGGTTTCCACCTGCCTGTGGCTGTTCGGCGGCTTTGGCATGGCTGCCACCAGCGGCTTCTCCGTGCAAGTGGCGCACCTGGTGGGGGCCAACGATTTCAGCGGGGCCCGTTCCGTCCTGCGACAGGCGCTGGTGTGCGTCCTGGCATTCAGCATCTTCCTGGGCGTCGTCGGCATGGGGATCTCTCCTTTCCTGCCCCATTGGCTGGGCGGTGGCGATGACATCACCGGGGATGCCACCAGTTACTTCTTCATCATGACGCTGTTCATGCCCGCCATGATCATGGACTGGACCTGCGCAGCCATCCTGCAGGCCAGCGGCAACATGAAAGTACCCAGCATCCTGAGCATCGGGATGTGCGTGCTGGACGTGGCGTTCAACTACGTCTTTATCTACCTGCTGGACATGGGCGTCACCGGAGCGGCGCTGGGCAGCGGCCTGGCGGAAGTGCTGACCGGCCTGGCCATGTTCTATTTCCTGGCCGTCCGCAGCCCGGAACTGAACCTCCGGCAGGAAAAAGGCAGTTTCCGCCCTACGCAGAAAGTCCTGAACAAAGCGCTGGGCATCAGCGCCCCCATGGCCCTGCAGAACCTCCTGATGCGTGGTGCGCACATCGCCTCAACCGTCATCGTGGCGCCCCTGGGTACCATTTCCATCGCCGCCAACACCTTCGCCATTACCGCGGAAAGCTTCTGCTACATGCCCGGCTATGGCATTGCCGATGCCTCAACCACGCTGGTGGGCCAGAGCGTGGGTGCAGGACGCCAATCGCTGGCGCAGCGCTTTGCCTGGATCACCACCTTCCTGGCCATGGGCATCATGGGCCTGCTGGCCATCCTGATGTACTTCTTTGCCCCGCAGATGATGGGGCTCTTAACACCGGACGGCGAGGTCATCAGCCTGGGTGCCCGCGTGCTCCGCATAGAAGCCTTTGCCGAGATTGGCTACGCCGCTTCCATCGTCGCATATGGCGCCTGTGTGGGTGCCGGCGACACCCGCGTCCCCAGCCTCATGAACTTCGGTTCCATGTGGATCGTCCGTATTATCCCCGCCATTTTCCTCGCCCGCTTTTACGGCCTCGTGGGCTTCTGGGTGTGTATGGCTGTGGAATTGAACTTCCGCGGCCTCATCTTCCTGGTCCGCCTGTACCGGGGCAAATGGCTTTCCCCTAAAACCCGTTGACTTATGAATACGCTTGCCTTTGTAGTACCCCAGCCCGACGACCGCATCATGGGCGCCCTCCTCTTCCAGAAAAACAAAAAGTTCACGGTCTATGTACCTGAGAACGAGCCGGTTTCTGCCGATTATGAAGGGCAGCTGAACCTGCGTCACGGAACCTGGAAGACGGTGGAAGAGCCGCTGGTGTGCATCCTGGAACCGGGAGCACTTCCCAGCCCGCACTTCGTGTGCCGCGTGCTGTTCTGCGCCTGGCTGTTCAAAAAGTCCCAGGTTTATCACGTCCGTACAGGATTATCTTACGGTTGGAATGCCAGCGCCAAAAAGTTCTTCCGCCTGGCCGTAGTGGAGCACGTCCCCGCCCCGCTTTCCAGCTTCATCTTCCGCAGTGACAAGCTCCGCGAGATGTCTGTAGCCAAACCGGACGGCACCCTAGAGGTGATTCCGACGGTGATCGGCTGCGCCCCCATCCGCAACGTCTGGTGGGAAAGACTCGCCTGGACCGCCCCCATCCAGCCCCAGGGGCCGGAAGCCGTAAAAGAATCGGTAAAGAAAAACCTGGACCTGTTCCGCTGGTGCGAGTCCTTCTTCGGGGACGATGACTTCCCGCTCTCTGTGGGCGACCAGCTGGAACTGTTTGCCACGGAACTCGCCCGCCTGTATCCGGACTATACGGAAGAGCAGCTCAAGGAAACCATGTACAGTTTCCAGGTCTCACAAGGCACCTTCCGGAAAATGCGTGCCTCCAGCGCCTTAAGCGACGCTATAAAAGCAAGGGAAAGACAACTTTAAAGAGTAAGCAGCGGAGAAGCCACGCCCCGCTTGAGCACCCGCAGGTTCACCGTTCCGGGCTCTATGCCCAGGCTTGCCAGCGCCTGCCGGGCACTTTCGTACGCCAGTTCCGGCGTATTGTTGTTGCCGCTTAAATGGCAGAGAAACAGGTTCCGCAGTTCCGGATGCATGAACTGCGTAATGGCCTCGGCACAATCGGCATTGGACAGGTGGCCGATTCCATGGGAAATCCGTTTTTTCAGGTATTCGGGATAATTCCCGCCCAGGAGCATATCCAGGTCGTAATTGGATTCCACTACCACCGTAGTAGCCAGCGATGCCCAGCGCAGCGCCTCCCCCGTCGTGTGCCCCAGGTCTGTCATGAGCACGAAGAGTTCGTCCTCGCAACGGATGGCAAAACCCACGCATTGGGTAGCGTCGTGCGGCACTTCAAAAAACTGAACGTCAAAGTCTTCCGTCACCGGATTCCACACGTGCGGTTCCAAGTTGTGCCGGCAGGGCCCCGTCCAGTCCCGCGTAAACGGATGCCGCAGCAGGGCTTCATGGATGGTCGATGTGGTCCATACAGGCAACGCCAGCCGCTTGCAGAACGAGCCCAGCGAACGGATATGGTCCCCATGGTCATGCGTGACAAGAACGGAAGACAAAGCATTGAAATCCAGATGCAGGTTGCCCAGCTCCTTTTTGATACGGCGAGGACTCACACCGGCGTCGATGAGCAAGCCGGAATGCGGGCCCAACAAGAGGTAGCAGTTGCCGCAACTTCCACTGGAAAAGCTTACAAAGCGCATTACGGCCGGTCCTCCTTCTCGCAATAACGGGAAATCACCGTGTACGCGCCCTCCACGCCCAGTTCACCGGCACGGGACAGGTCGATACAGCCTTTCTCCTTGTCTTTCAGATAGATAAGCACCAGGCCGCGGTTGAAGTAGGCGCTGCCCAGCCACGGGTACAGCCGGATGGCTTTGTCGTAACTCTCGATGGCCTGTACAAAACGGGAACTCAGGCTGTACAGGTTGCCCAGGTTATACTGGATATACGGGAACTGCGGCAACAGCGCAGCGGCGGCTTCCATATCGGCCAGCGCTTCCGAATAGTCGTACTCCTTCATCACCTGCTCCCGCACACGGGCTCGCGTGTTGCCCTTATCGTCCATGGTGAGCGTTTGCACGTTGGACTCGAAAGAGGCGATGAACGCAATCATCTCGGCCCGCAGCGCACCGCGGTTCATCAGGTAAAATGCCTTATAATAAGGAGCATACGGGTCATCGGTGGCGGTGCTTCCATCCACGGCTTCGGTGAAGTGCAGTAGCGCAGTGGAATACTGCTTGAGCCCCACGCTCTGCAAACCCGTGAAGAAGGGATCGGAAACATCTTCTCCGAGCACGGCCGATGTCACCGGCAGGGTCGAAGACTCCTGCGTGAGTTCAATGGGCAGCGGCGCCTTGGCCAAGAAGCCATCCAGCAACTTGTTCTCGTACCGGTGCGCCAGCGCATAAAGGGCATCGTCCCTACGTTCTGCCAGCAAAAAGCGGTAGAGCGGTTTCAGGTTGATATCGACATCCCTGTAGCGGAGCATTTCGTCCTCGAAGCCACCGTTCCGGGCGAAGTCCGCGTCAAAGGCCAGCAGGTTGGAGTATTTGCGCGTGGTATCCGAGAAATCCGCGCCGCCGGAGGTAGCCTTCTCGTATTCGGCCACCTTGGTGCGCGCCGTCCGGTAGTCTTCCTTGGAGGCGCGGGACATGCCCAGCTGCAGTTCCACATAGGCACGGTTCATATAGGCCTTGGCGAAGTCCGGATACAGTTCGATGGCCTTGTTATAGTCGGCCAGGGCGTCGTCCCAGCGCTGCATCTCGATGAAGAAGCCGGCGCGGTTGAAATACGCCAGCACGTTGCCCGGGTTGATGGCGATTACGCGGTCCATATCGTTGAGCGCGCCTTCATAGTCCCCTACCTGGGCGCTCAGGAGGCTGCGGTTGTACAGGGTGAGCGCATTGCCGGGCTCATACTTGAGCACCGTGTTCAGGTCCTTCATGGCGGCATTCAGGTCCCCTTTTTCGCTGCGGACGATGGCCCGCTGGAAATACGCCAGCGTAAGGGTGGAGTCCAGCTCTACCGCCTTATTAAGGTCACTGAGGGCCTCGTCGTACTGCTTGCGCGCAGCCATGAGGCCGCCGCGGCGGATGTAGCCTTCCGGCTCAAAACGGTCCAGGCGGATGGCATGGTTGTAATCCTGCAGGGCCTTGGTGGTATCGCCCAGGAAAAGATAGGACGCACCACGGTTCAGATAGGACGATGGATCCTTGGGCTCCTTGCGGATATACTTGTCGAAGTCCTGGACGGCGCGCTCGAACTGGCGGCTCAGGAAATAGGTGACGCCCCGCGTGAAATACAGGCCCGTGGACCCCGGACGCAGCTCGATGGCCCGTTCCAGGTCCTTGAGCGCCTGGTCATAGTCGCCGGAGCGGCTCTCCGTGATAGCGCGGTAATGGAAGCCGGAAGTGAAGACGGGATTCAGGCGCACGGCGGTGGAAAAATCGGCCCTTGCGCCCCGGATATCGCCCAGATTGTACTTGGCGATGCCCCGGTAAAAGAAGGTCCAGTAGTCCGTGCTGTCCAGCTGCGCCAGAATGTTGAAATTGGATACGGCCTCGTTCAAGCGGCCGTCCTGCAGGGCCGTGCGTCCGCGGAAAGAAAAGACATCCTTGTCCCACTGGCCCCATGCTTGCATACTAACGCACAGGGTCAGGCAGAAAAGGAGAATATGACGGATGCAGTTTTTCACCAAAAATATTTTCATTTCCGCCACGAAATAGCTAATTTCGCGCCAAATGACAAAGTTAGCAAAAATTTTTATGATATTGCTGCTGGGGGCCTATGTTCCTTCAGCTGCGCAGGTTCGATACACCATCTCTCCCAAGAATGCGGAGGCTGTCCTCAAGACGGAAAACATCCGCAAAACCGTTGAATACCTTTCCGACCCTTCGCTGGGCGGTCGCGCCAGCGGAACGGACGGCGGACGCAAAACCGCCGTCTGGCTGGAAGGCCAGTTCCGGGACTTGAACTTGCAACCGTTCAGCGGGGCCTGGATGCACGGATTCCAGCTGGCCGGTTCTTTCGGCCGCAATGTGCTGGGCTTCATTCCGGGCAGCGCCTCGCCCGCCCGTTACGTGCTGGTGATGGCCCATTTTGACAACCTGGGTACGCTGGGCGGCACTTTTTATCCCGGTGCGGACAGCAACGCTTCCGGCGTGGCTTCCCTGCTGGAAATCGCCCGCATGTTCCAGCACATGAAAACCCGCAAACGCACCTATGCACGCGGCATCATCTTCGCGGCCCTGGACGGCAAGGAAAAGGACCTCGCCGGTTCCAAGGAACTGTGGCGCCTCATCGACCAGGGAAAACTTTTGGATCCCGTGAGCGGAACGCCTGTCAGTCCGGAGCAGATTATGCTGGTGGTCAACCTGGACCAGCTGGGCGCCACCCTCGCTCCCCTCACCAAGGACAATCCCAACTATCTCATGATGCTGTCGGACAACGCCACCGGCTGGCGCTCCACGCTGGAGAATGCCAACCGGGACCAGCATATCGGCCTGGAAATCGGCTACAGCTATTACGGCAGCGCGGATTTTACCCGCCTTTTCTATACCCGCATCTGCGACCAGCGCGTGTTCCTGGAGCACGAGATTCCCGCCGTCATGTTCACCTCCGGCATCACCCTCAACAACAACAAAGCAACGGATACGCCGGAAACGCTGGACTATGCCGTCATGCGCAAACGAATTCAACTCATTTTCTATTGGTTAGATAAGGTTTTATAGCGGGAATTTTGTATCTTTGTTGGGTTAGGTTAGAAAGTATGCGAGATTTCCTGAAAATGATGAGGCAGTACGCCTCTCCCTATAAAGGTCATTTGCTTGGGTCGGTGCTGCTGAACATGTTCAGCGCCGTTTTCAATATCTTCTCCTTCGCCGTCGTCGTCCCCCTGCTGGATATCCTGTTCAAGGTCAATGAGGCCGTTTACGAGTTCATTCCCTGGGATGCACAGATGGACTTCAAGGAAAAGGCGGTCAACAACCTGTACTATTACGTATCGGCATTTGCCACCACGCACGGGGCAGCCAGTGCGCTGTTCGTGCTGGCGGCCATCATGATACTTTTCACGGCCCTCAAAACCAGCTGCTACTTTGGCTCCAATGCCATCATGGTTCCCATATCCACTGGGATCGTCAGGGAAATCCGCTGCCGCATTTACAATAAAATCCTGAGCCTGCCCATCGGCTTTTTCACGGAGGAGCGCAAAGGGGACATCATCGCCCGTATCACCGGAGACGTGTCGGAGGTGGAAAACTCCATCGTCGCCTCCCTGTCCATGCTCATCAAGGATCCTATCCTTATCCTGATTTATTTTGGCTTCCTCGCCTGGCTGAGCCCGGAAATGATGATTTTCACCATTGTCTTTGCACCGGCCTTCGTGTGGATTATGGGCGTTATCGGCAAGCAGCTTAAGCGTTCTTCGCTGGAGGCCCAGGCCTTGTGGAGCGACACCATGAGCCAGGTCGATGAGACCCTGGGCGGCCTGCGGGTCATCAAGGCTTTCAATGCGGAAAATACCATGCGCCGCCGCTTCCAGGACATCACGGACCGCATGCGCCGCAAGGTAGCCCGCGTCAGCATCCGCCAGGCCACGGCCCATCCCGTGAGCGAATTCCTGGGCACCGTCATGATCATGATCGTGCTCTGCGTGGGCGGCATCATGATTATCGGCGGCAAAAGCCTGATTGGCAGCGGCAAATTCATCGACGCCTCCACCTTCATTTATTTCCTGATTATCCTGTACTCGGTAATCGAGCCCATCAAGGAACTGTCCCGCGCCACCTACAGCGTGCGCAAGGGCCTGGCTTCCATGGAGCGCATCAACAAAATCCTGGAGGCGGAGAACCCCATCCAGGATCCGGCCCAACCGCTGGAGATCAAGGTCTTCCAGGACAGCATCCGTCTGGAGGACGTATCCTTCAGCTATGACGGAACGCGCCAAATCCTGGACCATGTGAGCCTGGATATTCCGCGCGGGAGAATGATTGCCATCGTGGGCGAATCCGGCGCCGGAAAATCCACGCTGGTGGACCTTATTCCCCGTTTCTGGGACGTGACCGGCGGCCGCATCACCATCGACGGAAAAGACATCCGGGACCTGGCCGTCAAGGACCTTCGCGCCCTCATGGGCAATGTGAACCAGGAGCCCATCCTCTTTAACGACACCATCTACAACAACATTGCCTTTGGTGTGGAAGGCGCCACGCAGGAGCAGGTTATTGCCGCGGCCAAAATCGCCAACGCCCATGAGTTCATCATGGAAAAGGAAGGCGGCTACCAGTGCAATATCGGAGACCGCGGAAGCAAACTTTCCGGCGGCCAGCGCCAGCGCCTTTCCATCGCCCGCGCCATCCTGAAAAACCCGCCCATCCTTATTCTGGACGAGGCCACCGCTTCCCTGGACACGGAGAGCGAACGCCTGGTGCAGGACGCCCTGGACCGCCTGATGACCACCCGCACCACCATCGCCATCGCCCACCGGCTTTCCACCATCCGCCACGCAGACGAAATTGTGGTGATGCACGAGGGCCGCATCGTGGAACGGGGCAAGCATGAGGAGCTCATCGCCCTGGGCGGTTATTACAAGAAACTTAACGACATGCAGGCACTATGACCCGCTCGCAAAAGATACTCTTCCAGGTCATATTCTATCTTTATGTAGCGGCGGTGCTGTTCCTGTGTTTTGCGCACTTTGAGCAAACGCCCTCCATAGAGTGGTCGTTGTTTGGCATTCCCAGCGACAAAGTGGTGCATTTTTGCATGTTCTTCCCCTTCCCCATCCTGGCCTTCCTGGCTTTTGACCGCTACACGGAGACCGTCTCCAGCACCCTGCTGTTCTCCGGCATCACCTTGCTGGTGGGCATCCTGCTGGCCGGGGGTACGGAATGGGGGCAGGCTCACCTCACGGACTACCGCAGCGGAGATCCGCTGGACCTGCTCGCAGACGGCTTAGCCCTGGTACTGAGCACCCTCCTGGTCATTTTCCTGGACATCCGGAAACAGAAAAAACGCGTATGAAACACTATATCGTCCCCTTTCTTCTTTGTCTGAGTCTTCTTGCCGGCGCGCAGAATCCGCCCCAGGTGCGCGATTTTCGCGGCGTGACGGATTCCCTGCAAGTGCGCCTGCAGCGGCGCATGGGCGTGGACAACAAGTTCCGCCTGGAAAAGGTGACGAAACGTGGCAGAGCGGTGGACTTTTATTACACGCAGAACCTGGCCAACTACCCCTGGCGGCCCGGCGACATTACCTGGTTCCGGGAGCAGCTGCGCGAACTGGGCGGCAAAGGCCTGGGAGGCAACCAAGTGGGCAACGTTTACGCAAAAAAACAGAACATTGCGGAGCTCCCCATTCCCGCCATCACCAATGACGGGCAGCCCGTCACTACCAGTTTCCGCGTAAAGGATATGCGCACGGAGACCGCGCCGTTGGTGAAGGGTTCAGAAGACTGGCCGATGGGCCTGAGCGGACGTCATATCGCCCTCTGGCAAAGCCACGGCCGCTATTGGGAGGAAAGCACGCAGCGCTGGGAATGGCAGCGGAGCGCCACCCACACCACCGTGGAAGACCTCTACACGCAAAGTTACGTGCTGCCGTTCCTGATTCCCATGCTGGAGCAGGCCGGCGCCGTTGTGCTCACCCCGCGCGAACGGGACACCCAGACCTGGGAAGTGGTCTGTGACAACGATCCCGCCTTCACGCCCCGCCGGGACCCGAAGGTGCGCCGGGAAGGTTCATACGAGGAAAAAGGCGATTGGGAGACGGTCGGCCCCGGTTTTGCCGATGCCAAAGAGCGCTATTCCGGCGTGGACAACCCCTTCAAGATGGGTACCGCCCGCATGATTGAAACCACCCGTCCGGGAGAAAGCGAGTCGCAGGCCATCTGGCGGCCGGACATTCCCGAGAAAGGCAACTACGCCGTCTATGTGAGTTACACCACCCTGCTCCGCAGCACGGAGGACGCCCGTTACACCGTGCACCACCTGGGCGGAGAGTCCCTCCTGCATGTGAACCAGCAGATGAGCGGCGGCACCTGGGTGTACCTGGGGACCTTCCTCTTCGACAAAGGCACCGAAGGCTATGTCAGCCTCACCAGCCAAAGTGGCTCCGGCGGTGTGGTCTGTGCCGATGCCGTGCGTTTTGGCGGCGGCATGGGCAAGGTGGAACGTGAAGGAACGCTCTCCGGCCTGCCCGCCTATGTAGAAGGCGCCGTGTACAACTTCCAGTACGCCGGTCTGGACATGGACCTGTTGGAACGATGGGAAGGCGATTATAGGAAAGATTTGTCGTCCCGCGGCGTGTGGGTGAACGAAATGGCCGGCGGTTCCCGCGTGAATCCGGAGGCACCCGGCCGTCGCGTCCCGCTGGATCTGGCGCTGGCCTGCCACTCGGACGCCGGTGTCACCCCCAACGACTCCATCGTAGGCACGCTGACCATTTATACGCTCCGCAGCGAGAACAGCGATGATTTCCCCAATGGCGAAAGCCGCATGAGCAGCCGCTTACTGGCCGACTGGGTACAGAGCCAGCTGGTGGACGATATCCGCGCCGGCTTCGAACCCAATTGGATCCGCCGCGACATCCGCGACCGTTCCTACAGCGAGTGCCGCGTCCCGCAGGTTCCTTCCATGATATTGGAACTGCTTTCGCACCAGAATTTTGCCGATATGCGCTACGGCCTGGACCCGTCCTTCCGCTTTACGGCCGCCCGCAGCGTGTACAAGGGCATCCTCAAGTTCCTGAGTGCCCGCTACAACTGCCAGTATGCCGTGCAGCCCCTGCCGGTGCACAACTTCAGCGCCCGCCTGGAAAAAGGCCGCACGGTGCTCACCTGGAGCGCCACGCCGGACACGCAGGAGCCCACCGCCACGCCCAAGTATTATAAAGTCTATACCCGCCGGGACGATGGTGCCTTCGACCAGGGACTCCAGATCAAGGATACCATCTGTTCCATGTCGCTCCAGCCCGGTCATGTATACAGCTACAAAATCACGGCCTGCAACGAGGGCGGAGAGAGTTTCCCTTCGGAGATTCTGGCCGTAGGAAAAACGCCCGTAGAAACCCGCAAGGTCCATATCGTCAATAACTTCACCCGCGTTTCCGCGCCCGCCAGCTTTGATTCGCCCGCCTATGCAGGCTTTAACACGCGACTGGATGCCGGTGTGCCGTGGGGGCAGGACATCCTCTTTGCCGGCGAAGTGAACCAGTTCGACCGCAGCCGCGAATGGACGGACGATGACAACCCGGGCTTCGGCGGTTCCTTCACGGACCATGGCGGCACGCTGGTGGCCGGCAACAGCTTCGACTTCGTGGCACAGCACGGCCGCGCCATCCTGGCTTCGGGATATAGCTTCGACTCCAGCAGCGTGGAAGCATTCACCGGGGAAGGTGTCAATGCCTTTGCTGTGGACCTCATCTGCGGCAAACAGCTCACCACCCGCATGGGCAGCGGCGCCCTGCCGGACCGCTACACCGTGTTCCCGGAAGCCCTGCAGGCGGCCCTGAAGACCTTCACCACCGGTGGTGGCCACATCCTCATTTCCGGCTCCTATATCGCCTCCGACGCCTGGGATCCCGTTTATCAGAGCGTCGCCAAGGCACCGGATGCCACCCGCTCTTTTGTGAAAACCGTGCTGGGCTACCAATGGGTAACCAATTACGGCGATTACAGCGGCCAGGCCATCCCGGCCCCGGGCAGCGACTTCCCCGCCGCCACCTACAACCGCGACTGGTCTCCCCTTCTGTACCGTGTGGAGAATCCCGACGGAATTGCTCCGGCATCGGCCAAAACCAAAACGCTCCTGCGCTACAAAGGCACGGACATCTCCGCCGCCACCTTCATGGACAACGGCCGCTACCGCGTAGCCGCCTTCGGCTTCCCGCTGGAAGTCAGCCCCCAGCTGGGAGACATCATCAAACGGGTATTAACCCTGTTCCAATAAACCCAAAAAAGACTTATCCCAAGCGAGATAAGTCTTTTTCTTTCTTTGTATCCGTGGATTACATCCTCTCCGGAAGGGCGATGCCCAGGAGGGCCATCGCGTGGCGGAGAGTGCGGGCCAGGGTGTCGATGAGGGCCAGGCGGAACTTGAGCACGGCCTCGTCCGTTTCCTTGAGGATGGGCGTGTCGTGGTAGTACTGGTTGAACTCCTTGGCCAGGTCGTACGCGTAATTGGCGATGATGGCGGGACTCAGCGCGGCGCCGGCCTCGCCTACCTTGCCGGGATACAGGCCCAGCAGCTTGATCAGGCGAACCTCCTTGGCCGAGGGCTGTGCGCCCAGGGTATCGGCAGCGCCATACTGGACCGTAGCCTTGCGCAGGATGCTCTGGATACGGGCATGCGTGTACTGGATGAAGGGACCGGTGTTGCCGTTGAAGTCGATGGATTCCTTGGGGTTGAAGAGCATGGTCTTCTTGGGATCCACCTTGATAATGAAATACTTCAGGGCGCCCAGGCCGATCATGTGATACAAGGCTTCTTTCTCGGCCTCCGGCATGCCTTCCAGCTTGCCGCTTTCCTCGGAAGTCTTCTTGGCTTCCTCGTACATCTGCTGGATGAGGTCATCCGCATCCACCACCGTACCTTCGCGGGATTTCATCTTGCCTTCCGGGAGCTCCACCATGCCGTAGGACAGGTGGTAAATCTGGTCCGCCCAGGCGAAGCCCAGCTTCTTGAGGATGAGCTTCAGTACCTGGAAATGATAATCCTGCTCATTACCCACCACATACACGTGGGAGTCCAGTTTGAAAGTGGCGAAACGGCGCTCTGCGGTGCCCAGGTCCTGGGTGATGTACACGGAAGTGCCATCGCCGCGGAGAACCAGTTTGCGGTCCAGGCCGTCCACCGTGAGGTCGCACCACACGGAGCCGTCCGGGTCCTTCACAAAGACGCCTTCCTGCAAGCCTTTCTGTACCAGTTCCTTACCAAGCAGATAGGTTTCACTCTCGTGGTCTACCTGGTCGAAGGTAATGCCCAGGGCAGCGTAAGTTTCATCGAAGCCCTTATAGACCCAGCCGTTCATCATGGCCCAGAGTTCCCGTACATGCGGGTCTCCGGCTTCCCAGTCCACCAGCATTTTGTGGACCTCGTCGATGACTTCCGGGTGCTCTTTTTCCATCTTGGCGTAGGCCACGTAGCAGTCGCCTACCAGATGGTCGCCCTTTTTGCCGGTGCTCTCCGGCGTTGCGCCGTTAAAGCACTTCTCCCAGGCGTACATGCTCTTGCAGATGTGCACGCCACGGTCGTTGACGATGGTGGACTTGACCACGTCGTTGCCACAGGCCTTCAGAATGCGCGACACGCTGTCTCCCAGAAGGTTGTTGCGGATGTGTCCCAGGTGCAGGGGCTTGTTGGTGTTGGGCGAAGAGAACTCTACCATGATGCGCTTGCCCGTAGAAGGCAGCTGGCCGAAGGCCTCATCGGCCGTGATGCCTTGCAGGACCTCGTTCCAGTAAACCGGCGAGAAGGACAGGTTCAGGAAGCCCTTGACGCTGTTGTACGCGGCGATTTCCGGGACATTGTCCACCAGCCACTGCCCGATGGCGTTGCCGGTGGCGTCCGGAGCCTGGTGGGTGATTTTCAGGAGCGGGAAGGTGACCAGGGTGTAGTCTCCTTCGAACTCCTTGCGGGTAACAGCAACCTGAAGTGACGTTTCCGCCACTTCAGTGTTGTAGATAGCCTGGATGGCAGCTGCGGCCTTTTGCTGAATAAAGGATTCCGGCGTCATCCCAGATACGATTTAAGGAGTTTGCTGCGGGACGGGCTCTTGAGGCGGCGGATAGCCTTTTCCTTGATCTGGCGTACGCGCTCACGGGTGAGGCCGAAACGCTCGCCGATCTCCTCCAGGGTCATCTCCTGGCAGCCGATGCCGAAGAAACTCTTGATGATTTCCCGTTCACGGTCCGTGAGGGTGCTCAGGGCACGCTCGATTTCCGTGTTCAGGCTCTCGTTCACCAGACCGCGGTCCGCGCTGGGAGAATCGTCATTGGGAAGCACGTCCAGCAGGCTGTTGTCCTCCCCTTCTACGAACGGGGCGTCCACGCTGACGTGGCGGCTGCCTACACGGAGGGTATCGGAAATCTTGTCCTTGGGGACGTCGATCATCTCCGAGAGTTCCTCGTTGGAAGGCTGGCGCTCGTTCTCCTGCTCGAACTTGGACAGGGCCTTGTTGATTTTATTCAGGGAGCCCACCTGGTTCAGGGGCAAACGCACGATACGGCTTTGTTCGGCCAGAGCCTGGAGAATGCTCTGACGGATCCACCACACCGCATAGGAAATGAATTTGAAACCACGGGTTTCGTCGAATTTTTCCGCCGCTTTGATGAGGCCCAGGTTGCCTTCGTTGATGAGGTCCGGCAGGCTGAGGCCCTGATTCTGGTACTGCTTGGCTACGGAAACCACAAAGCGGAGATTCGCACGGGTAAGTTTTTCCAGGGCTTCCTGGTCCCCTTTGCGGATACGCTGGGCCAATTCCACTTCCTCGTCCGGGGTGACGAGTTCTTCACGGCCGATTTCCTGCAGGTACTTGTCCAGCGACGCGCTCTCGCGGTTGGTGATGGACTTGGTAATTTTAAGTTGTCTCATTTATATACAATAATTTCGGTCAACTCACAGTAAGGAGCTGACCGAAATCATTTGCTTGCTGCGGCAGTTCCTTACTTGCCGAAGCCAAAATAGAATGCCTTGCCGTTTTGGTCTACACCTTCGATATAGATTGCACGCGATGCCTTCTTTGCCTTGGCCACGACGTCTTCGGGGCTTGAAACGGCCGCTCCGTTCACATAGGCGATAATACCGCCCTGCTCGGCACCGGCTTCCGCCATTTTGCCGCTACCCAGGGAAACAATCTCCACACCCGAGCGCAGGCCCAGTGCTTTGAGTTTATCCGGATTGGCAGCTTTAAGACGGGCGCCATAGAAAGCGATGGAACCGTCCAGGTCTGTCTCGCCGTTCTGCACGGCTGCAGCCTGGAATTCCACGGTGGTTTGCTGCTGCTTTCCGTCCCGGATATAAGTGATAACAGCCTTGTCTCCGGGGTGGTAGCTACTCACCTTGGCCTGGACGGACGAAGCATCTGTAATCTTTTGATTGTCAATCGACAAGATGACGTCGTTCTTTTGCAGGCCGGCTTTCTCGGCGGCGCTTCCCTTCATAACCTCGTTAATATATACGCCCGTGACGGCAGAAAGTTTCATTTCGTCGGCAAACTTCTTGTCCACAGAACCCATGCTGATACCCAGCACGGCGCGCTTTACGGCACCATAGTCCATCAGGTCCTCTGCTACACGCTTGACGATATTCACGGGAACGGCGAAGGAATAGCCGGTGTAGGAGCCGGTCTGGCTGACGATGGCGGTGTTGATACCCACCAGTTCGCCCTTCTTGTTCACCAGGGCGCCACCGGAGTTACCGGGGTTCACGGCCGCATCGGTCTGGATGAAGGATTCAATCTTGAATTCACCGGAGTAGTCCGGCATGCTGCGGCCCTTGGCGCTCACGATACCGGCGGTGATGGTACTGCGGAGCTGGGCGCCCAGCGGAGAACCGATGGCCAGCACCCATTCACCCAGCCGCAGGGCATCGCTGTCGCCCAGGGGGATGGTGGGAAGGTCGGTGGCATCGACCTTAATAATAGCGACATCCGTTGCAGGGTCCGTGCCCACCACGGTGGCATCGTACTGCTGGTTGTTGTTCAGGGTCACCTGGATTTGGGTGGCGCCGCTGACAACGTGGTTATTCGTGACGATATAACCGTCCGGGCGGATGATGACACCGCTGCCGCTTCCCTTTTGCTCCCGCTGCTGCGGCATGGCGTATTCATCGCCGAAGAAGAAACGGAAGAACGGGTCGATGCTCTGGTATTGCTGGCGGCGCTGGACCGTTACCTCTACATAGACAACGGCCTCCACGGCGCTTTCCGCCGCGTAGGTGAAGTCCGGATAATCGGTCTCTGCCAAATTGACAGTGCGGTATTCTACGGAATTGCCGGAAGCGTCCTTCACGACGCTAGCAGGCTCAGAACTGGGCTGGGGAACGGTTGCCTTTACGACGCCGAAGGCGGTAAGGCCACCTGCCAGAATGGATAGTAGTACAGTCGTCATGTTTTTCATCACTATAATGTTTTACTTTTTTCCGCAGGCAAGTTACTCAAAAGTTATGCCATTTGAGAGAAATTGTTTATATTTGTGAGCTAAGACATAATGATGATTAAAAAGAACGCTATATGAATCTGACCATTTCCAGCACCAATCTCCTGAAGGCCCTGATGGATGTATCCAAGGCCATTCCGTCCAAGTCTCCGCTTCCCATCCTGGAAAACTTCCTGTTTGTCCTCAAGGATGGCCGGCTGGAAATCACCGCATCGGACAGTGAACTCACCCTGCGCACCGCTATCGAGGTAGACGGTCCCCAGGAAGAGGGTTCCATCGCCGTTCCCGCCCGTCACATGACGGACCTCCTGAAAGAACTGCCGGACCAGCCGGTGGGCATCAAGACCATCTCGGACAGCTCCTTCGAGTGCAGCTGGGCCAGCGGTAACTCCGTGCTCCCCTACTTCCCGGCCGCAGACTATCCGGAAATCAAGACCACCGGAGAGGACGCCCTCAAGGTCACCTTCCCGGCCGCCAGCCTCACCGACGGCATCCAGGGCACCATTTATGCCACCGCCGACGATGAAATCCGTCCTGCCATGAACGGTATCTTCTTCGATATCGACCTGGACAGCACCACGCTCGTGGCTTCAGATTCCCACAAGCTCATCTGCTATACCACCAAGGATGTCAAAGCCACGGAAAAGGCTTCCTTCATCCTGCACAAGAAACCGGCCGGTGTGCTGCGTTCCATTATCGGCAAGGATGTAGAGGACGTGGAAATCGCCTTCGACAGCACCACCGCCCAGTTCACCTTCGGCGCCACCACCATGGTATGCCGCCTGGTCGTGGGCAAGTATCCCAAGTACCGGGATGTCATCCCCACCAGCAACGCCAACATCCTGCAAATCGACCGTCAGCTGCTGCTCAATACGGTAAAGCGTGTGGCCGTGTGCGCCAACAAGGCTTCCAACCACATCAAGTTCACCCTGCAGGAAGGCCAGCTGGAAATCAGCGCCCAGGACCTGGGATTCGCCCTGGCCGCCTATGAAAAGATCAACTGCAACTACGCCGGAGACGCCCTCACCATTGGCTTCAAGAGCACCTTCCTCACGGAAATCCTCTCCAACATGAGTTGCAACACGCTGGTTATCAAGTTTGCCGATGCCCGCCGCGCCGCCCTCATCCTCCCCGCCGAGGAAGAAGCCGACACGGAGAAGGTATGCGGAATCTTAATGCCCATTATGATTCAATAGCCTCTCATGGAACTCAACTTAGAAAGGCCCCTGCTGTTCTTCGATATTGAGAGCACGGGCCTTAATATTCCCACCGACGGCATCATCGAGCTCAGCTTCGTGAAGGTGCTGCCGGGTGGAGAGGTGAAGATCAAAACCTGGAAAATCAAGCCCTGGGATTACGAGAACCGTTGCGTCATTCCCATCAATCCGCAGGCTTCGGAGGTCAATGGTGTAAAGGACGAGGACCTGGTGAACTGTCCCAAGTTCATCGAGGTACTGCCGGAAGTGGCTTCCTGGCTGCAGGACAGCGACCTGGCCGGATTCAACTCCGCCAAGTTCGACCTTCCCATGCTGGCAGAAGAGATTGAACGTGCCCGCGCGTACTCCGTGTCGCGCCTCTCCAACGAAGCCGCGCATGACAAGGCCCAGGAAATGATCGACTGCATCGACAAGCTGGACCTTCACGCTTGCAAAATGGTGGACGTCCAGAACATCTTCCATCATTTCGAACCCCGCAACCTGCGTGCCGCTTACCGCTTCTACTGCGGAGGCAAGGACTTCGAGAATGCCCACACGGCGGAGGCGGACACCCTGGCCACTTACGAAGTCCTCAAAGGCCAGCTGGAACGCTACCAGGCCCCTACGGAATTCCAACAGGAAGTATTAAAGAACGATGTCGATGCCCTCTCCAAGATTGGCCCGCGCACCCGCAACGTGGACTTTGCCGGCCGTCTGGTATACAATGACGAGGGAGAAGCCATCATCAGTTTTGGCAAGCACAAGGGCAAAAGCGCCCGGGAAGTGTGGAATACAGAGCCTTCTTACTTTGCCTGGATCGAGGGCGGAGACTTCACCCTGGATACCAAACGCCAGTTCGCCCGGCTCAAAGCCCAGTTCCAGAAGGAACGCAAAGAGGCCTTGAACCGGCCGGCCACCGCAGACGAACTGCAAGGGCTGGCCAGTAAATTCAACAACGGCAAGTTATTCTAACGGCAGATAGTAATGCAGCGGGGCCTCTCCAATGGCTCCGCTCATTATTTTTACCAGGTCCTCCAGCATGAGGTCCGGCCGCACGGGGCCCTTTTCCCAGTAGGCGTTCCCGCCGCCGGGAGTGCGCTGCAGCGTATTGTTCCAAACGGCCTTATCCAGCACGGGGAATTCGCTGAACAGCGGATGGATGCCGCTCAGTTGCTCCTTGGTGCTACACCAGCCGGGATGCAGCCACACATCGGCCTGCTGCGCATATTCGTAGGCGGTTTCCAAACTGATAATGGACGATTCCTGCTTGCCCGGAACGGCACCCAGCAGTGCTCCGCCGGCATCCCTGATCAGACGCGTCATGTAATTGTCGCCGCCGGGAATGAACCACTGGTCCGCATAAGGAATGTTGATGAGCACGTTCTTGCTGACCTCGGGCTGAACGCTAGCGAGGTAGCGGTCCCGCACCGCGTTGAAGAGAGAATCGGCCACGGCTTCACGCCCCGTAAGCGCGCCAAAGAGTTTTACGTACTCCGCACGGGCCAGCGGGTGGCTTTCCACGTGCTCGCTCAGCACCACGGTCCTGATTCCCAGTTCCCGCAATTTGGCCAGATACGGCGGTTCTACCGCACCTATATTATAAGTAAGGAAAAGGTCCGGACGGGCCTTGACGATGGCTTCGTAATCCAGCGCCGCATCGTACCCCACCTCCACCGCCAGCGGCGGACGTTCAGTCAGGAAGGCCAGGCCGGATACGCCCACGATAGTGCTATCCGCGTCGATGGCATCCAGAAAGCCCACGTAGGAGCTGGACATGCACACCAGCGCATGAAAAGGGCCTTGCAGCGTATCGACACTCCCAGCCGGCGTGCTCACGAGCACCTTGCCGTCCTCCAGGCTGAACCAGCGAGCATACTCCACACCCTTGGCAGCCTCCGGTGACGATGCCGTTCCGCAAGCCGCCAGCAGCAGGGCCGCCAGTATGGCTAGCACGCTATTTTTCAAGGTCTTCACGCCAGGATTTGAATGGATTCTTGAGTAAATGCGAATTGTAGAATCTCTTGTCTCCCGTTACTTCCCTCCCCAGCCATTCCGGCCGCTCGAACGGTTCGTCCGGGCTGTCCAGCTCAATCTCCGCCATCACCAGCCCCTCGTTATCGCCATAAAAGACATCTACTTCGAAGAATTTTTCTCTGTCTGGGCATATACCCTCTGAAACCTTTGGACGCCCATGTCCGAATGAATGGGAGGGGCCCGCAGCCGGAGGCTGTGGGAGGGACGTAGCGAAGCGGAGGGTTTCGGAGGGTATATGCCCAGACGGAACGATATATCGAGTCTTTTCTATAGAACCGCCGCGGCATAAGAGGAAGAGTTCCTGAGCATCCTCCAGCGGGATTTCACGCTCCCATTCGTGGCGGGAGATGCCATCCACGGAGGGGCCCTTGATAGTCAGGAAGCCCTGTTTGTCGCGGATGCGTACACGCACCGTATTGCCCCCGTCGTGGGCAATATAGCCTTGCTTAATCTCATAGGAAGTAATGGCCAAATCCTTGAAAGAGAGGTCTTTGACCAGGAATTTACGTTCGGTCTCTATATGCATTACATTAGCCACTTGGACATGTCTTTGCCGGCGGCCATCCCTTCCCGGATTTCCGTGGAGGAAATGGTAACCAGCGGGGCCTTGAGCAGGACGATACGCGCTCCGGGACATTTTTTCATGAGGCGGTCGCGCGCATGGCCACGGTGGTAACCCTTCCGCGGGAAAACCGCCACGCCAAACTCCGTGAGAATGCGCTCGTAATAGCGCCAGCCATCGAAGACGGCCAGGTTGTCCGCGCCGATGATGAGGGTGAATTCGTTCCACGGTTCCCGTTTTTGCAACACCTCCAGCGTGCGGATGGTGTACTGCGGCGGCGTCATGTGCAACTCCACATCCTCCACCTGCACATCCAGGTCCGGATGACGTTGTACGGCAGCCACAGCGGCATCGAATCGACCCTGACCCGCCGGCAGACTGTGCCGGTCCTTGAACGGATTCTGCGGCGTAACCACCAGGTACACCTTGTCAAAACCCGCCTCCCGGGTAAGGAAACGGATAATGGCCTCGTGGCCTTTGTGGAGCGGATTGAACGACCCGCTGTACACCGCAATCTTCATACGCTGCCAAAGGTACGAATATTTTTTGTATATTTGTGTGATTCAAACGTTAGGTAACATGTCTGGCAAAGTTCTCATCTTCTCGGCGCCCTCCGGTTCGGGCAAAAGCACCATCGTCAATCACATCCTGTCCCTGCATCCGGAAATCGAATTTTCCGTATCGGCCACCTCCCGCCCGCCCCGCGGAACGGAACAGGATGGCGTGGAATACCTTTACTATAGTGCCGATATTTTCCGCGCCCTCATCCGGGACGAGAAGTTCGTAGAATACGAGGAGGTCTATCCGGACCGCTTCTACGGCACGCTCAAGAGCGAAGTTAACCGCATCTGGGCCAAAGGACATGTGATTATTTTCGACGTAGATGTAAAAGGCGGCGTATCGCTCAAGAAATATTTTGGCGATGCGGCCCTTTCCGTATTCATCCAGGCGCCGTCCGTTGAGGAACTGCGCAAACGGCTGATTGCCCGTAACACAGATCCGATGGATGCCATTGAAACGCGCGTAGCCAAGGCTGCGGAAGAGATGACCTATGCACCCAAATTCGACAAAGTGCTCATCAACGATGACCTCCAGACCGCCTACCGCGAGGCCGAGGTTATGGTTAGTACTTTCTTGGAGGCTTAACCCTTTGAAAATCGCTGGAAAATCTGTAAATTTGTAAACTATTAGAAAATTTAGTTACTAATTCTATAAAACTATGGTTTCTTACAAAGAACTGGGCCTTGTTAACACCCGCGAAATGTTCGCCAAGGCCGTTAAGGGCGGTTACGCCATCCCTGCTTTCAACTTCAACAACATGGAGCAGCTCCAGGCCATCATCCAGGCCGCAGCCGAGACCAAGAGTCCTGTGATTCTCCAGGTTTCCAAGGGTGCCCGTAACTATGCCAACTCCACCCTCCTCCGCTACATGGCGGAAGGTGCCGTCGCATACGCCAAGGAACTGGGCTGGGAGCATCCCCAGATTTGCCTCCACCTGGACCACGGCGACAGCTTCGAGCTGTGCAAGGACTGCGTAGACATGGGCTTCAGCTCCGTGATGATCGACGCTTCCTCCCTCCCGTACGAGGAAAATATCGCCCTCTCCAAGAAAGTGGCCGACTATGCCCACAAGTACGATGTTACCGTTGAGGCCGAACTCGGCGTGCTGGCCGGCGTAGAAGATGAGGTTTCCTCCGAGGAATCCCACTACACCCGTCCGGAAGAAGTAATCGACTTCTCCACCCGCACCGGTTGCGACTCCCTCGCCATCTCCGTAGGCACCAGCCACGGCGCATACAAGTTCAAACCCGAGCAGTGCACCCGCGACCCCAAGACCGGCCGTCTGGTTCCTCCGCCGCTCGCTTTCGACGTGCTGCACGAGATTGAGAAGAAGCTCCCTGGCTTCCCTATCGTTCTCCACGGCTCCAGCTCCGTACCGCAGGAATATGTGGACATGTGCAACCAGTATGGTGGCAACCTGCCCAACGCCGTAGGTATCCCCGAGGAGCAGCTGCGTGAGGCCGCCAAGAGCGCCGTCTGCAAGATCAACATCGACAGCGACAGCCGCCTGGCCATGACCGGCGCCATCCGCAAGTACCTGGCCGAGAACCCGGGTCACTTCGATCCTCGCCAGTATCTCAAACCCGCCCGTGAGGAGATGAAGAAGATGTACATCCACAAGATTGTGAACGTACTGGGCTCCGACGGCAAGGCTGAATAAGAAAGCCTCAAGACAAAAAAATCCGACTCAAACCGAGTCGGATTTTTTTATTGTCTGTATTTGGCCGCTTGCTCCTGAATGAGCGCCACGTCATCGAAATAATTGATTTGCATGGCGTCCTTCATTTCGTGCAGCGTTTGGGCGGCAACCTCGCGGGCGGCTTCGGAGCCCTTGCGAAGAATCTCGTACACGCCGGGGATGTCCTGCTCATAGGTATGACGACGGGCACGGATGGGCTCCAGGCGGTCGTTGAGCACGTTGATGAGGAACTTCTTGCACTTCATGTCGCCTAGACCGCCACGGCGGTAGTGGTCCTTGAGCTCATCCAGATTGGCATATTCCGGCCAGTATTTGGCGAAGTCTTCAGGTTCGCAGAAAGCATCCAGATAAGTAAACACGGTATTGCCTTCCACCTTACCCGGGTCTTCCACACGAAGGTGACCGGGGTCGGTGAACATGCCCTTAACCTTCTGTTCCATAGTCTTGGCATCGTCGCTCAGGTAGATGCAGTTGCCCAGGGATTTACTCATCTTGGCTTTGCCATCGGTTCCAGGCAGGCGGCGGCAGGCCAGGTTGGAGGGCAGCAGGATTTCCGGTTCCACCAGAACCTCACATTTATAGGTGCTGTTGAAACTGCGGACAATCTCACGGCACTGTTCAATCATGGGTTCCTGGTCCTCTCCCACGGGAACGGTGGTAGCTTTGCAGAAACAGATATCGGCCGCCTGGGAGATGGGGTAAGAGAAGAAGCTCACGGGAAGGCCGCGCACGTTGTTATCTTCTGTATCGGCCCCGAAACCGCGGAGGGCCATCTCGGCCTTAACGGTAGGGTTGCGCTGCAGGCGCTGCACGGTGACCAGGTTGGAGAAGAACTGCGTCATCTCGTGCAGTTCAGGGATCTGGCTTTGGATGAAGAGGGTCACCTTTTCCGGGTCCAGGCCGCAAGAAAGGTAATCCAGGGCTACTTCTATGATGTTCTGACGCACCTTTTCCGGGTTGTCGGCATTGTCCGTGAGGGCCTGTACATCGGCAATAAATACAAACATTTTATCGTAATTGCCCTCGTTCTGCAGCAGCACGCGGTTGCGCAGGGAGCCCACATAATGGCCCAGATGGAGTTTGCCGGTAGGACGGTCGCCAGTAAGGATGATTCTTCCCATAAAAATCGTAAAATTGAACCACAAAAATAGTCAAAAATTGCGAGGTGGGCAAGAGATGCTTGGCGGTCTTCGTTATTTTTCATAACTTGCAATCCAATAAGGTTAATTATGCTGCGTATCAAAACTATCCTGCTCACGGCCGCGTTCCTGCTTTGCCTCCGGGTTTCCGGACAAGGCAGGCTGGTATCCGTCCAGCGGGAGCAGACCCTTTCCCTGAAACAGCAAATCGATTCGGTTGTCCTGGAATTTGGACTGGACGTACAGAAAAAAGACCTGGCCATTGCATTCCAGCTCCTCAAGCTCATCAAAAGTGATGTTCACTGCGTGGCCCTTACCTACCGCACCGTGGATCCCAAAGGAAGGGAGGTTATCGCATCCGGACTAATCTCTTATCCCAAACGCGGCTGGTGGCGGGGAACCGTGGAAATGTCCCCCTATAATCGCGAAAACCCCTATGCGGCAGTTCCCGTCTGTACACAACCGAAGTACTGGCCTCCGTCTTAGGATATGTGACGCTGATTCCGGACAATATCGGATACGGCGCCACAGACAGCCTGGCCATTGCCTACCAGATGAGCGGGAACAGCGCTCTGGTATCAGCCCACCTTAGGGAAGCCGCTGCAGAGTATTTCCGGGAACATCTGGACAGGCAGATTCCCCGCAAGACCTATCTGTTCGGTTACTCCCTGGGGGCGCCCAACGCACTGGCCCTGGCTTACCATTATGCCGACAACCCCCAAAGTGATATCCAAATGAAAGCCGTCTGCCTGGGCAGCGGAGCCTATGATCCGGCGCTCGCCTTTGAACTGATTCTGTCACACGGGGAGGTGAACTATCTGTTTTATCCGGGTCTTGTCCGCAGCCTGAACAGTTGGAAGGATACCGGACTGGACCCCTCCCACCTATTCTGTGGGAAGGTGCTGGAAGACTATGAAATCATCTCCGAGGGACTGACAAGTCCCCTGGATCTGGCTCGGGAGTACGGTACAGACATTCATTCTTACCTGCACCCTAGTTTCTTCAACGGTCAGGAAAACCCTGACATCCTTCGACTGAAGAAGGCACTGAAATCCCTGTCCATTCCCCCGGAATGCCTTCGTCCTCTGCCTGCTTCCGTGCAAGTGGTTCTCCGTCATTCGGCCGAAGATGGAATCGTCCCGGTTGCCTGCTCCGACGCCCTATACCAGCACATGAAGGCGCCCTGGCATTCTGTAATATATCACAGGAACAAAAAAGGAACGCACTACGAAACCGCAGTGCGCTCCTTCATAGACCTTGCGCTTTTACTTCTGTGATTTCCCAGAGTTATTACTGCTCATCGGGACCCTGGTCCTGCGGACCCTGAGGGCCGCCGTTGAACGGACCCTGGGGACCACCCTGGAACGGGCCTTGAGGACCGCCCTGAGGGCCGCCGGCCTGCTGACCGGCCTGGTACATCTTCTCGAAGGCTTTGTTCAGGGCCTCGGAGTACTTGTCGATATCGGCAATATTCTGGGCCTTCACGGCTTCCTTAAGGGCGTTGCAGTTGGTTTCCACCTCGCTCTTGACGTCTGCAGGAACCTTGTCGCCGTTCTCCTTGAGGAACTTCTCGGCCTGGAAGGTCAGGGCGTCGGCCGTATTGATCTTGTCGATACGCTCCTTCTCTGCCTTGTCCGCAGCCTCGTTGGCCTTGGCCTCGTCACGCATGCGCTGGATTTCGGCGTCGGAGAGACCGGAAGAGGCCTCGATGCGGATGTGCTGTTCCTTGCCGGTAGCCTTATCCACTGCGCTAACATTCAGGATGCCGTTGGCGTCGATGTCGAAGGTAACTTCGATCTGAGGTACGCCACGGGGTGCCGGAGCAATGCCGTCCAGGTGGAAGATACCGATCTGTTTGTTGTCTTTGGCCATGGGGCGCTCGCCCTGCAGCACGCGGATTTCCACACCGGGCTGATTGTCAGCCGCCGTAGAGAACACCTGGCTCTTCTTGGCCGGGATGGTGGTGTTGGACTCGATAAGCTTGGTCATAACGCCGCCGAGGGTTTCGATACCCAGGCTCAGCGGGGTAACATCCAGAAGAAGCACGTCCTTCACATCACCTGCGAGCACACCGCCCTGGATGGAAGCGCCGATAGCGACAACCTCGTCCGGGTTCACGCTCTTGTTGGGTTCCTTGCCGAAGAAGTTCTTCACCAGTTCCTGTACGTAAGGGATACGGGTGGAACCGCCGACCAGCAGTACTTCGTCAATATCCGAAGGATTCAGGTGCGCATCGGCCAGGGCCTGACGGCAAGGGGCGATGCTGCGCTGGAACAGGGCGTCCGACAGCTGCTCGAACTTGGCACGCGTGAGCGTCTTGGCCAGGTGCTTGGGCACGCCGTCCACCGGCATGATGTACGGAAGGTTGATTTCCGTGGAGGTCTGGCTGGAGAGCTCGATCTTGGCTTTCTCGGCAGCCTCTTTCTGACGCTGGAGGGCCATAGGATCCTACTTGAGGTCGATACCGCCGTTCTCTGCAGCGAACTCGCCGGCGAGCCAGTCGATGATGACCTGGTCGAAATCGTCACCGCCCAGGTGGGTGTCACCGTTGGTGGAGAGCACCTCGAATACGCCGTCACCGAGCTGGAGGATACTGATATCGAAGGTACCGCCGCCGAGGTCGTACACGGCCACTTTCATATCCTTTTCCTTCTTGTCCAGGCCGTATGCCAAAGCGGCAGCCGTGGGCTCGTTGATGATACGCTTGACATCCAGACCGGCGATGCGGCCGGCTTCCTTGGTGGCCTGACGCTGCGAGTCGGAGAAGTATGCCGGAACGGTGATGACCGCCTCGGTCACTTCCTGGCGGAGGTATTCCTCGGCCGTCTTCTTCATCTTCTGCAGAATCATGGCGGAGATTTCCTGCGGCGTGTACATCTTACCGTTGATATCTACGCGCGGGGTGTTGTTTTCACCACGAACCACTTTGTAAGGCACGCGGCTTACTTCGGTGTTCACCTGATCATAGGTCTCACCCATGAAACGCTTGATGGAGAACACGGTATTGTTCGGGTTGGTAATAGCCTGACGCTTGGCCGGAGAGCCGATTTTACGCTCACCACCCTCGGTGAAGGCCACTACGGAAGGGGTAGTACGCTGCCCCTCGTTGTTGATGATGACAGTAGGCTGATTGCCTTCCATCACAGCGACGCAGGAATTAGTGGTTCCCAGGTCGATACCGATAATTTTACCCATAGTTTATATCCTTTTAAATTTTTTGTTTCTTTCCTCTGCCTCCCGAAAAGAGAGGCGCCATTCCAAGTGGAGCGACGCCTTCAATTTTATCGAACATCGTGCCAGCGTTTTTCTGCTGACAAAATGGCAGATTTTTGGACGTTAGAACCGCCAGCCAAAGGTGAGGAGGGCATCCCAGATACGGGAACTGACCTCGAGTTCCGGCGTGAGTACGGTGTCGTCTACCCGCTTGGACAGCGGGTCGGAATCGTACGTTAAATAATCGTAGGTAAGGATGTATTCCTTGGGCATGAAGCGCACCCGCACGGCCGCATCCAGGAAGAACGCGCCAAAACTGACACCGAGGCCAAAGGACGCGACGTGCTTGGCCTGACGGATTTTATCTGCCGATGTCAGCGCTGTCATGGTCCAGTCGGCATTGAGCCAGTTCTTCTGGGCCGATGTGATGTAGTTGTAACCGGCACGGATGGAGAAGTTGGAAGTGGGCTTCACTTCCAGACCGACGCGGATCTGGTGACCTACGGTAAGGGCATTGCGGATATCGCCATTGGCATCCGTCAAATACGCGGGCATGCTGGTGCTGACACCGGTGTAGCGGGCGCTGGCATAATCCGTGAGCTCATAATCGGCACTGAGCACAGCCACTGCGCCAAAGGCGTATGCCAAGCCGGCGTTCAGGCGCCAGGGCTGCTGAAAACGGTAGGTCCACTCATCTTCCGGGCTGGTGGAAGGAAGGAGAGTCTTTCCGGTAAGCCTTACCTCTCCAGAGTATGCCTGACGGGCGCGCATGTTGGTCCAAGTGGGAGACTGAATGGCCACACCCAGCCGCAAGCCTGCTACAGGACGCCACAACAAACCAGCCTTTAAATATACGCCGCTCCCCCGCAGGGAATAGTTGTGCTTCATCATCAGGGAAGCGAAACGTCCCCTGGTGCCGTCCGTGTACTCGATGTCCGGGAATTCATCGGCATTTTCCGGAGACTCCTGCCAATACTCTGACATGTTGTAGTTGAGCATGGTGAAGCCCAGGTTGAAGCCCAGATAGAACTGGTCGTTATAATTGGCCGACATGTTCAGGAACAGGTCCTGCTTGTAGCCGTATGTCTGCTGACCATATTTCTGGTAAACGGGGGCGGCCAGCCAGCAGTTGTTGCCGGCGTCACGCACCTCCGTGACAGCCTGGTACTTGTTGGCGCTGCCGGGAATGCCGTTGAACATGCCACTACGATAGCCCACCATGTCTATCCAGGCCGGCATACGGGACAGGTCCGTACCATCGTACCACCAGTCTTCCGAGCCAAGCACCTTCTCCGTATATCCCTCGGCCGACGAGGCCAATGCTGCGGCGAAAGAGTTATCGGCATTTACACCCGCCCCCACCGCGCGATTCGTGAAATCGTTGGTGGCGTTGGAAACCAGGCCGAAAGAAAAACGCTTCCACCCGGCACGGCTGCCGGTGTCGGCATTGATCACAAAGCCGATATTGGGCAGCTTTACGCGGGCAAAATTGGAATTGACCTTATCTCCCATGCCGATGGCGGAAGTGGAGCCCTCCGGAATAACACCGGTGGCGTTGGTGCTGGAAATACTCAGGCCAGGCGTAATGACCACGCGGGAATAGCCCGACACGGACGAGCCGGCCGGATTGAGGCCGATGGAACCGAGATCTCCGCCCACGGCCGTAAGGGCATTGCCCATACCGACGCTCCGCGCAGTTCCCTGGTAAAGGTTCTCGGAAAAATAGAGGGCATCCTGCCAACTCTGGGCAGCGGCCGCCACCGTGACGACCGCTCCCAATGCGAATGTTATGATTTTTTTCATGACAAGTCTGATTTATCTGCGGGTAGAAGAACGGCCACCGCCGCCACCACCGCCGGAATAACCACCACCGGAGCGGCTACCACCGCCTCCACCGCCGGAATAACCGCCACCGGAGTAGCCACCGGACGAGCGCGAACTGCCGGAGTAACTGCTGCCGGAAGAACGGGAGCTGGAGCTGCCGCTGGAGCGATAGCTACTGCTGCTCCCGCTGGAACGATAGCTGCTACTGCCACCGGAAGAACGGGAACTGCTTCCGGAAGAACGGTAATTGGAGCTACCGCCGGAACGGGAAGAACCGCTGTAACCGCTGCTGCGAGAGCCGCCACTGGAACGGCTTACGGTACCACCGGAAGAAGAACGCCCACTGCTCATGGAAGAGCTGCCACTGCGCGAAGCCGTGGTGCCGGCGGAACGGGAAGCCGCCGATACACCGGAACGCGAAGCTGTAGACACGCCTGAACGGGTGGTGCTGGCAGAACGGGTTACCGAGGAAGCGCGGGCGGTACGGCTGCCGGAAGCAGTAGGCCGGACACTGGCGCCACCGGAGGAAACCGTCCCTGTCCGGACCGAGCGGGAGCTGGAGCCCACACGGGAATTACTGCGGGCCGTTCCGACGCGGGTGGAAGTTATGCTGCGGACATCGTTGCGGAAGGCTCCGCCGCGGGCGCTGTAACCTCCTGCATAAGGCATGTTATACCTGCCCCGATTGACCCAGTAAGAGCCGCCGGCAGGGCCGTAATAGAAACCCGGTCCGTAACTGTACCAACGGTGCCGGTACCAGGGATCCCAACTATAATACGGGCCATGCCAGTAATAGTAGTAAGGACGATACCAGGGATCGCGATACCAGTAACTGTAATACCAGGGAGAATCCCAGTACCACGGACGATACCAGTAATCCCAGGAGTCCCAATACCAGGGCCTATACCAGGAATAGCTGCGATAATACCAGGGCGTGAAGTACAGGGCGCGGTCTATAATCCATGCGGGCGTGTCGTCCGTGACCACTACCAGGGTATTTTCCTTATTGAAACGCACTTGTTTACCGGCTGGCACTATGAGGGTGTCACCGTTGCTATTAACGATATAAGCTTGCGACTGCTTGCTTTCGGCAAGGAGATTATCCAGTTCCGACTCCGTTGCGGCCGTAATGGTGGGCTTGGCAGGAGCGACAGAAGGACGGGTATAGACCCCGTCATCGTACACTTTCGTTTGGAGCTGGCTCGTGGAAGAGCAGCCCCAGGCGGCTAATACCGCGATGGCACAGGCCAAAAAACTCTTTTTCATCGTCAGTACCTCCTTTAATCCAATAAAAATAAGTATCTTTGTGCCCTAATAGGGCATTTGGGCTTATACATGCAATTATTATACCTGTACTCAGTATAGCCCTTTCTGCCCTGCAATATTACGCATAAAAACAAAAATAAACAAGCAAAGATATGGCAAAAGAGGTAACCAAACGGTCCGAGAACTATTCTCAGTGGTACAACGACCTGGTAGTTAAGGCCGACCTGGCCGAACAATCGGCCGTGCGCGGCTGCATGGTCATCAAACCCTATGGCTATGCCATTTGGGAAAAGATGCAGCGTGTGCTGGACGGCATGTTCAAGGAAACCGGCGTAAAGAACGCCTACTTCCCCCTGTTCATTCCCAAGAGCTTCTTCAGCCGTGAAGCGGAACACGTGGCCGGCTTCGCCAAGGAATGCGCCGTGGTCACGCACCACCGCCTCATGAATGACCCCAACGGAAACGGCATCGTCGTGGATCCGGAAGCCAAACTGGAGGAAGAACTCATCGTCCGTCCCACCTCGGAAACCATCATCTGGAACACTTATAAAAACTGGGTTCACAGCTGGAGAGACCTCCCCATCCTGTGCAACCAGTGGTGCAACGTGGTACGCTGGGAAATGCGTACGCGCCTGTTCCTGAGAACCGCCGAATTCCTGTGGCAGGAAGGCCACACCGCCCACGCCACCGCAGAGGAGGCCGAAGCCGAGAAAACCCAGATGGTCAACGTGTACGCCAAGTTCGCCCGCGAGGTGATGGCCCTGCCCGTGGTGGTGGGTCACAAGAGCCCCGGCGAGCGTTTTGCCGGCGCCCTGGACACCATGACCATCGAGGCCCTGATGCAGGACGGCAAGGCCCTGCAGGCCGGTACCTCCCACTTCCTGGGCCAGAACTTCGCCAAGAGCTTCGACGTCACCTTCACCAATAAGGAAGGCAAGCAGGACTATGTCTGGGCCACTTCCTGGGGCGTGAGCACCCGTCTGATGGGCGCCCTCATCATGGCCCACGGCGATGACAATGGTCTGGTACTCCCCCCTGCCCTGGCCCCCATCCAGGTGGTGATGGTTCCCATCTACAAGAGCGAGGAAGAACACAACGCCGTGCTGGACAAGATGTACGAGGTGAAAAAAGCGCTGGAGGCCAAGGGCCACAGCGTGGAAATCGACGACCGCGACACCCTGCGTCCCGGCTTCAAGTTCGCCGAATGGGAGCTCAAGGGCGTGCCGGTGCGTCTGGCCATGGGCCCGAGAGACCTGCAGAACGGCACCGTAGAGGTGGCCCGCCGCGACACCCTGGAGAAAATCTCCGAGCCGCTGGAGGGTCTGGAGGACCGCATCATCGGCCTGCTGGACGATATTCAGCAGAATATTTACAACAAGGCCCTGGCCTATCGTGACGCTTCCATCCGCAAGGTGGACACCTGGGAGGAGTTCAAGGAAGAAATCGAAAAGGGCGGCTTCCTGCTTTGCCACTGGGACGGCACCGCAGAAACGGAGGCCAAAATCCAGGAAGAGACCAAGGCGACCATCCGCTGCATCCCGGTGGACAGCGCCGTTTGCATGGAAGAAGGAAAATGCATTTATACCGGCAAGCCCTCGCACCAGAGAGTGCTCTTTGCCCGTTCCTATTAATATAAACTATGAAAAAAATCTTCGTATCGATTGCGCTGATGGCCGCCACTGTGCTGGCTGCCCAGGCGCAGAACACGCAGGAAGCTGCGGCAGAGGCTGCGGCCGCCCTGAGCGCCGCGGAAGATGTCCCGGAGAAAGTGGAAAAGCCCAAATATTGGACCCTCTCCGTCCTCACCAACATCAATTTTGGCCAAACCTTCCTTAGCCAGTGGGCTGCCGGCGGTTACAACAACCTGTCGCTGGCAGGCAACATAGATTTCAAAGCCGATTATGCCAAAGATAAGTTCACCGGCTCCAACCGCATCCAACTGGACTACGGCTTCCTGTGGAGCGCGGATAAACCCATCCTCCAGAAGAGCAAGGACCGTATGTACATTGAGTCCAAATGGGGTTATGAAACAAACGTCAAGAACCTGAAGTATTCCGCCACCTTCGACTTCCTGAACCAGTTTGGCCGCAACTACAACTATAAAACACCGGCCACCAAGTACGATGACGACGGCAATCAGCTGGACCCCACCACCAAGGACTGGCTGGAAGCCCGCGTACTGAAATCCGGCTTCATGGCTCCCGCCTATATCAACCTGGGTCTGGGTATCCTGTGGACGCCCAAGCCTTGGTTCTCCCTGAACTTTGCGCCCGTTGCCGGAAGTGCCGTCGTGGTCAGCATCCCGCAACTGCGCTACACCTACGGTATGGATTTGAGGAACCCGGATGAATTCACAGAGTGGGCGGACCTTGAGGGAAAAGAGGTCCGTAAATACGCTTACGACGAAAAACATTACGATGCTTTCCGCTCCGCACGTCTGGAGTTCGGTGCCCAGCTCAAGATCGACATGGGATGGGTGATTAACGACAACTTCTCCTACACCACCCAGATCACCGCTTTCTACAACTATCTGAGACCTAAAGTGGAACCGCGTATCACCTGGGACAACAAGGTGTACTGGAAACTGCGTAAGTTTTTTGCCCTCACCGTCTCCACCAACCTCATCTATGACCCGCTGGTGCGTGTGCGCGACACCGACAAGGACGGTAAGGCCGATGCCAAAGGCGTCCAGTTCAAGGAATACCTGGAGTTCGGATTTACGTATAGCTTCTCTCATCAGCGCTAATGCTCCTGGTTGCAGTCAGCGGAGGCATTGATTCTATGTGCCTTATGGAAAAGGTCCGCGAGGAAGGCGGGCCTTTTGCCGTTGCACACTGCAACTTTGGCCTGCGCGGCCCGGAAAGTGACGCGGATGAAGCCTTTGTCCGTGAGCAGGCGGCCCGCTACAACATCCCCTGCCACGTGAAGCGCTTCGACACGGAAGCGTTTGCATCGACACAGGGCATTTCCATTGAGATGGCGGCCCGGCGACTGCGTTACCATTGGTTTGGGGAACTGTGCCGGGAACATGGCTATGAGGCCGTGGCGGTGGCGCACAATGCCAACGACAATGCGGAGACGCTGATTCTGAATTTGTTACGTGGTACTGGGCTAAGAGGCATCACGGGCATGAAGGCGGAAGGGTTTATCCCGGATCCGGACTTTGGGGACATTCCCCTGCGGCGACCGTTGCTGGAAATGACGCGGGAGGAAATCGAAGTTTTTGCCCGCGAGCATGGCCTTTCCTGGCGGGAGGACAGCACCAACGCCCAAAGCGCCTACAAACGCAACAAAATCCGCAATCAGGTCTTCCCGATTTTTGCCACCATTAACCCCTCGTTCATCCAAACCCTGAACAGGGATATGGCGCGATTTGAAGAGGAGTTATTTTGTGGAGAGGAGGCACATGCCTCCAAACCCATGGCCACCCTCGGCCGTGTTAGAGGGAGGGGCCCACAGT
>JBGUPS010000048.1:0-16162 GCA_045130395.1 Candidatus Cryptobacteroides sp. | reverse complement strand
GTCCTCAGCAACGAACTTGGTGGTCTTCTTTACGAACTTGCCGTAAATGGGGTGCTTCTCGTGCGTTTCCACTGCCACGACGATGGTCTTGTCCATCTTGTTGCTGACCACGATGCCTACTCTTTCTTTACGAAGATTTCTTTCCATAGGTCGATGCTACTTTAGTTCTGCTGTTTCTCTTTTTCGGCCAGGATGGTGATCATGCGAGCGATGTCCTGACGGGTCTTGCGAATCTTGGAGGTGTCCTCCAGAGGGGAGATTGCATGATTGAGTTTCATGGTGTCGAGGTTGCTTTTCTCGACTTCGATGCGGTCGCGCAGATCGGCGACGCTCATCTGACGTACTTCGGATACTTTCATTGTTTTTCTCCTCCTACTGATTATTCTTCTACATAATCCCTGCGGACCACGAACTTGGTGGCAACGGGGAGCTTGTTGGCAGCCAGACGCATAGCCTCTTTGGCGACGGCGAGGGAAACACCCTCTGCCTCGAAGAGGATACGGCCAGGAGTGATAGGAGCAACAAAGCCCTGAGGATCACCCTTACCTTTACCCATACGGGTATCCAGCGGCTTGGCAGTGAACGGCTTCACAGGGAAGACACGGATCCAGATCTGACCTTCACGGTTCATACGACGGGAGATGGCCTGACGGGCAGCCTCGATTTGCTGGGCTGTGAGCCAGCAGTTTTCAAGGTTCTTGAGGCCGAAAGAACCGAATGCGAGCTGGTTTCCACGACCGGAATTGCCCTTCATGCGGTTTTTCTGTTCCCTTCTGAATTTGGTTCTTTTAGGCTGTAACATTTTCTTAAATGCTTTAAATTTTCCTTATAATTCCCTAACTCATTGAAACTCAGCTGGTTGGGTGCATTTTGCTCCAATTTGGGGATTGCAAAGTTACAACTTTTTTTTGATTCTGCAAATATTTTTGCACGATTTTTCAACATTTTCGACCGCAGTTTTTTATACCTAACTCACTGATTTACAAGCAAGTTAGGTATATTGTTGAAAAAATCTTTCTTCGGTTTTCGACCGCGCCGTTTTGGGGAATTGGGAGATACACTCGCTTCGCTCGGTATGACAGGGCAATATTGTCATACCGAGGCCGAAGGCCGAGTGTATCTCTACCGTTTATATCTATCCGGAACGTTTACGACGGGCGGTTCTTCCCAGAAGAGGGACCAGTAAAGATCGCGGAACTCGCCCCGCTGCCAGGCCTGCACCATCTCCTCCAGAGGGGCATCGGCACCGGCGGGGTCATAAGACGATTTGAGGTCGTTTTCGAAAATTTTGGCGACGCCCTGCCAGAAGACGGCCGCAGCGCCACTCTTGTAATTCTTGATAATGTCGTAGGGCGTAATGCCGGTTTCCCGGTCAATGAGCTTCAAAAGCACCGCCCCCTGCTGGATGGTCATCTGGCGCAGCGACCCCTCGAAGTCGCGGAAAAGTTCTTTCTGGATGGCCGATATATATCGACTCTTCCGGAAAGAACCGTAGTGCTCCGCATTGAGGGTGCTGTCGATTTCCTCCTTCAATACTTTTGACGCCTGCGCATACGGGTACACGCGGGCGAAGCGCCACACCAGCTTGTAATACTGGCGCAACTGTTTGTCGGACGTGAACTTGCCCCGGCCCACGATGAACACGGCCGGCAGGCGGTCCAGGTAGGTGGTATCGCCATTCTGGACCAGCATCCGCATATTGCCGCCGGAGCTCTGGCCCCGTTCGGAGTTCACCTGGGAGCGCGCCATAGCCTCCTGCTGCTCACGGGCCCTTTGCATCGCCTTGCGCACGTGATTCTGTGCCGATACCCCCAGCGGAACAACGGCCAGCAACGCTGCCAGCAGGATATGACGGACGATTTTCACGACTGCAAAGGTAACACTTTGCAAAAAGTTTACCAAACTCTTTGGGGGCCTCTCGGGGTGGCAGATAAGTGCTTGATAATCAGCGAAATACTAATAATCCTCGGCTCTATTTGCGCCGAGGATTTTCGGGAAAGTATTGATAATCAGTATGTTATTGACCACTAGCCGATACAAACCTGCACCACAGACCGCACTGACCTGCTCCAGTCACCCTGCGGACCGACACCGCGTACGCTACTGCACCAGTTCTTTCCGCACGTAGCGCTCCCCGGTGGCCTGCAGCACGGCGTCCACAAAGGCGGGGGCGTAGGCGGGAGACGTGTGGCGGCCGGGAACAATCTCGCCGTCCTTGGACGGACGCATGATCTGGTCGTTATGCTTGACGATGAGCAGCTTAGCCAGTTTGTCCCAGCGCTGCATCATGCGGTCCGTGTAGGCAAGGGTCTTGTCCGTCAGATAGTCGGACAGCTCGCCGGCGGTGAGCCCGGCGGCATGTTCTTCCACCACGGCCTGGTCGGACTCGAAGTAGTCTTCCAGCTCGGTCTGGGCTTCCAGAAGGTCCGGGTACATGGCGCTCCAGCGCGGATAAACCATGTTGGCCACCCAGTTGCACATCCAGAAGGCGCTGTCGAAGGAAAACTCGGTGATGCTGTTGTTCTCCCGGCGGAACGGCTCCGGAATCCGGTTGATGCCGCAGTACACCGGCACATAGGCCACCATGGTGGCGTCGTCCAGGTTAAAATACGTAATGCCGCCCAGGGCGTCCGGCAACCAGGAACGCATGCGGCATACCATGGTGAGGCCGCTCTGCTGGCAGCCGATGGGCCGTTCGCGGAACATGGGCGTGCCGTCGGGGGCCTGGAAGTTCAGCGGCTGGTTGCGGTAGGGCGACGCCCAGGGACCGGCGCTGATATCGCTTGTCATGTCCAGGGCGGTGCCTTCGTAGTGGTCGCGCATGTCCCGCTGGATGTCGCGGTAGCTCACGGGGGCATCCGGCTTAATCCACAGCGGCAGTTCGTCGTGCTCGCGCAAGTCCCCGTTCAAGAAAGGCAAATAGCTGTCCATCACTTCCTTGGAGTAGTGGCGCCGATAAAAACTCCACACGCGGGCCTCGCAGTAGCGGATGGCGCCCCAGTCCAGCGGACCATAGGCTTCGCGGAAGCTGAAATCGGCATCGGCCCCGTCAAAATAACCCATTTCGCGGGCAAAGGAGATGACGTCTGCGCTGTACATGGTGTCGCCGTCCTTGGTCACGCAGAAGCCCAGCTTCTTGTCCACCTTCTTGGCTTGCGGGAACTGACGGATGCGGCTGGCGTTGGCATACGCGCAAATGTGGTCGTCCGGGACGCGGCGGGCCACCCAGACTGCACCCACGCGGCCCGGCCCCTTGCCGATAAGCTCCATGATCCAGGCCTCTTCCTTGTCGCAGACGGCAAACGACTCGCCGGTTTCGCTGTAGCCATATTCCTGCACCAGTGCGTGCATGACGGCGATGGCTTCCCGTGCCGATGCCGACCGCTGCAACGCCAGGTGCATAAGAGCGAAATAGTCCAGCGCCCCGTCCGGGTTGCGGAGCTCTTTGCGGCCTCCCCAGGTGGTTTCCATGATGGAAACCTGCTTCTCGTTCATCAGGCCGGTGACGGCATACGTATAAGGGGCCTGTGCAATGTAATGCACGATGGAAGGGTCCCTCCTACCGCGCACGATCACCTTTTCGCCGGGTTCATGCTTTCCGGGGGCCGAATAGCTGAGCGACCTGGCAGAGCCGAAGCTGTCGCAGTTATAGGTGCAAATGACGCTCCCGTCCACGGAAGCTTTTTTCCCGACAATCAGATTGGTGCAGGAGTCTGCCTCCTGGGTACCCGCAAGCAGGCATGCGGCCACAACGGCCAGAGTGATAAGCTTTTTCATGATGCCAAGTTACGGAATTGTTGGCACTTATGCAAGGAGATGCCGGCATGCCCGGGTTGTGGCTCGTCATGCCCGGCCACGACCGGGCATCTCTCCCCCTCATGGCGCAGGTCTGCGTACCCAATGGCGCAGGTTTGCGCCCACTGGTGGTTGATAATCACCTGATTATCAACATTTTTCGGAAAATTATCGGCTCCATTTGCGCCGAGGATTTTCCGGCAACCAATTCTGTATCAACAACTTAGCAGCCACCCTCCATACTAGTCACACCACGGACCTGCGCCATTCACCACACCCACCTGCTCCACTTACCGCACCGACCTGCGCCGGTCACCGCCCCTCCCGGCACAGCCCCCACCGACCTGCACCAGAATGCCCGGCCGATGCCAGGCAACACTCAAGCCCCAAATGCTTAGCGGCCGACTATTCCATTTTTTTTCGTACTTTTGTAGAGGAAGCAAAACGTATGCACCCGAAGTTTATTTTGGTCACAAAACCGGAGCAGCCGCTCAAGGGCCTGTTTGTGTACGGGATGGTGGGCCAGCACAAAGAGCTGGTGCAACCGCTGGGCTATGCAAAAGTGCACGGCGGAGGCTGGTATATCAAGGATGACGATGCCAAAACCATGACCCTTTATGGTAGCTCCGGGGACTACGGGGAGCCCAAACTGGCCTTCCTGAACAAGATTCCGGCAGAGTTGAAAGGGTACCGCTTTCTCTTTTCTCCCGGCTGGAACCTGCCGCCCAATGAACTGGATTTAACCGATATAGAATATGTATAAGTACAAGCAAGTTAAGGACAATGTGTATGTCCTAAGCCTGGACAACCATGTGGAAGTATCTGCCGCCCTGGCCGCATTCTGCACCGAGAAAGGCATCCTGGCGGGGAAAATTATCGGCCTGGGGGCCGTTTCGGAGGCCACGTTCCGCTTCCTGAATCCCAATACCATGAAGTACGTGGACAAGACCTTCACCGAGCAGATGGAAATCACCAACCTCACGGGTAACATTTCCCAGAAGGACGGCAAGCCTTATCTGCACCTGCATATCACCGCCAGCCGCGAGGACTACACCTGCATTGGCGGGCACCTCCTCACCGCCTACATCAACGGCGCCTGCGAGCTGTACGTAGAGGCCTTCCCCGGCGTGGAGATTGGCCGCCGCATAGACCCCAAACTCGGAATTACTTTGTACCAACTCTAATGAAACCGATCCGTTTTGTTCTCGCCGGCCTGGTCACGCTGTTTGCTTGTACCAAACAGGCCTCCCCTATTGCCACCATATCGGCCGAAAATATCAAACCCTGCGAGGTCACCATCGTGTGCAGGGTGAGCCAGCCGGAGCTGTTCACCCTGCCGCTCATGAAGGTCTGGATGAGCGTGGATCCCTATAAGGAAATGACCAGTTTCCTTACCACCAACGTCATGAAAGACGGGAAAATGAGCCTGACCTACCCCTGGGCATATCCGGACACGCGCTGCTACTTCAAAGTGAGGCTTTTTAGGGGCGACAGCGTTTTCTACGACTCCGAGGAGATGACTTTCGTCACCGCGGACCTTTCCTCCGACATGGTCGATATGGGGCTCAGCGTCAAATGGGCGGGTACCAACCTGGGCGCCAGGCAGCCGCAGGAACTGGGCACGCATGTCACGTCCCTGCCCGCCTCCCTGCCCCAGCGCTTACCTACCCGCGCCGAATTCAACGAGCTGTTTGAGAAATGCGACGTAATTACCAGCACTTACCACAACGTACGTGGAAGCCTTTTCATCAGCCGAGAGAACCAGAATGTCATCTTCTTTCCCGTTGAGCACATCACGGAAGAGGCGTTCTATTGGTGTGCCGATGAAGGACAAGCGTTGCATTTTATGTCCAACGGCTTGCACAAATACGAGGAAAGAGATGATTCCGAAGGCGGGTTTATTCGCTTTGTTTCGTCAAAATAAGGTGTCGATGTGACTCATAGAAGCGATAACCGCCCCACCCGGCGTAACCGGTATTGCTATACACATCGGCCTTCAGTTCAAGCGTAGTGGCGCTCAGGCCTATCACCTCCCAGTCCTGCGCCGACTGCATCTGCTCCGAGAACAGCAGGTGGCCGTTTTTGACGGTCATGGAATAGTTAAAATAATTGTCTCGCGGCGGGAATTCCACAGAAAAATAGCGACAACGATACTGCTCCCCTTCCCGGACGATCTCGATGCCATACCCCAGATCTTCCCCCGCATACTCATGGCTCGGCTCTCCGTCCAGCAGGTCTGTATACTCCAATTTCTGGAAAAGCCACTTGCCCTCCAACTGGCTCCAGTCGGGCTCTTTCTTGCATGCCACCAGGCCAAGCGACAAAAGCAAAAAACAAAGAATCTTACGCATAGGCTCAAACAATTAAGTCTTCCACGGCCAGCTTAGGCACATAATGCACGCCGTCTTTGCGATAATAGGTAAGCGCGTCCGGCGAAGCGCCCGGCACCAGGAATACCGTCTCGGCGGGTTTGCCCAGGCCCAGCACGGCCAGCGGCTCCAGCGAAAGCCCCAGGGCCTCCTGCAAAGCCTCCCGGCGGAAATTGAGGATGAAAATCCCGCCCAGGCCCATCTCGGTGGCCTTCAGCAGGATACTTTGCGCGGCGATGCCCAGGTCCATATCGACCACTTTGTCCTCCGGAACGGCGCTGCAAACCACGATATACGCCTTGGGCTCCATGCCCGGATGCGGCAAATGCTCCTCCGGCAGCGCGGCGCCCAGCTTCACGAGCGGGTGCACCAAGGCGGCATCGGCCCCCGTAACCAGACGGAAACGCAAGGATTGCCGGTTCATGCCCGATGCCACCAGCGGCACCACGCCCACCAGTTCGCGGAGTTGTGCCTCGGAAACGTCAACGGCGGCGCTGAAGCCCCTGTAACTGCGGTTCCGGTGCAGGAGCGTATCCAGCGAAAGGTGGTTTCGCTTCACCACCTTCTTCTGCGAATTTGCCAGCTCTTCCTGGCGTTTTTCCAAGTAATTATCGGCCATCGTATGCATTCAGTTTGCCGGCAGCGGCATCATAGACAAGCCAGTTGGGACCGGTAATCCAGTCGCCCAGCATCACCAGACGGGCCGATGCGCCTACCGGCATGTCCACCCGCGCATGATAATGCCCGAAGATGAAGTATTGGACCGGCTCCGGGAAGGCCTCGCAATAGCGGTACAGCGGCTCGGAAGCCCCTTTGAACGTATAGGTGATGTTTTTCCCCAGCCGCGAGCGGCGGCTCCAGCCATTGCCCATGCGGAAGGCCAGCCACGGGTGCAGAGAAGCGAAACACCGCTGGAAAAAGCGGTTGTGGAAGACCCAGCGCATGATCTTGTACCCCGTCCGGCCCGGTCCCAGGCCGTCGCCGTGGCCCAGGCAGAAGGTATCGACCCCAATCTTTACCACGTACGGCTGCGTCAGGCGGCGCATGCCCAGTTCCTCGAAATAGTGATAGGTCCAGATGTCGTGGTTGCCCGGAAAGAAGTACACCGGCACACCGGCTTCCATGAGGGAAATCAGGGCCGACAGCACCTTCACATAGCCTTTGGGCACCACGTCGCGGTACTCGTGCCAGAAGTCCCAGATGTCGCCCAGCAGATACAGCGCCTCCGTTTGTGTGGGATCGATTCCCTGCAGGAAGGCCACAAAGGCGCTTTCCCGCGCGGCGGGGTCCCCCACCTGGAGGCCCAGATGGACGTCGGAGACGAAGTATGTCAGACTTTGGGGCATCCCAGCCTAAGCTAAGAAAAAGATGAGGGCGGCGACTACCAGGCAGTAGAGAGCAAACCACATGAGTTTGGCCTTCTTGACGATGGCTACCATCCACTTGCAGGCGAAGAGGCCGCTCACGAAGGCGGCGATAAAGCCCAGGCACAGCGCCATGGGGCCTACTCCCCCGCCGAACGACTCGCTTCCCACGGCCACCTTGAGCAAATCGAGACTTTGCTCGCCGATGATGGGGATGAGTACCATCAGGAAAGAGAACTGGGCCATCGACTCACGCTTTACGCCGGTCAGAAGTCCCGTGGAGATGGTGCTGCCGCTGCGGGAAACGCCCGGTATTACGGCGAATGCCTGTGCTACGCCCACCACCAGGGCCTGCCAGTAGGAAATGCCGTTGCGCGTGTCCTTGGCCACCGGCACTTTGAAACGACGGCCGGCATTGTCCGACACCCACAGCAGACAGGCCGTAATGCACAGTCCCCCAGCCACTTGCTTGAGCGAGCCGCTGAACAGGGCATCCACCTGATCCTTGAACAGGAAGCCCACCAGGGCCACCGGAATCAGGGAAATCAGGATTTTGCACACATAGTCTGTCTCGTCGTTATACTTGAACTTGAAAAAGCCCTTGAGAAGCTGCCAGATGGTGCTCCAGAACACCACGATCGTGGCCAGCACGGTGGCGAAATGCACCGTTACCGTAAAGTCCAGGAAACCCTCGGCATCGGCACCTAGCAGCTCTTTAAAAATCATCAGATGTCCGGAACTGGAAACCGGAAGAAACTCCGTAAGACCCTGGACGATGCCCAGGAGAACAGCTTGCCACCAATCCATAATTTAGTCCTTGAATTTGCCCATGATGGCCACCACTTCCACGACGATGCCGGCGATAATGACGATGGGAGCCGCCACCAGCCGACGGAAGTCGAACATGGCATAGTTAAACACCTGCGGGTCCGAAGAACCGCCGCCGCTAAGCAGCAGGAACCCCGCCGCCAGCACCAGCAACCCCGCTATCATCAGTTTGAGCCCTTTGCGCGTTACGGCAAATTGGGAAGGATCTGCAGCCATAAATCAATATGCATAAAGTTTATCGCGGTTGTAGCCCACCAAGCGTCCGACCACCGAATAAGTGACTATGACGCAAATGCTTACACCGCTCACCGCCATTACTCCCATGGTAAGGAGCAAGGAGTCCAGTTGGAAAATTTGGAACAGCTGGGCGAATTCGTCACGCAGGAAGAACAACCCGCCCAACAGCAGCAGGATGGCAAAGAGGGCGGCAAACAGGCCTTGTATGGCCGCACGTCCCACGAAAGGAGCGCGGATATAGCCTTTGGTGGCCCCCACCAGATGCATGGTATGAATGGTAAACCGGCGGGCAAAAACCTCCAGCCGGATGACATTGGCGATAAGGACGAAGGAGATGAACAGCAGCAGCGCCACCAGGATGGCCAGCGCCAGCGTAATCTTTTGCAGATTCGCATTCAGGGCATCTACCAGCGAGGTCTGGTACACCACCTCCTCCACCAGCGGGGATTCCGCCAGGATGGACTTGATTACGGCCAGGCTGTCCGACGACACATACGCCGCCTCCAGGTTTACGTCGATGGAAATGGGTACAGGCGCCGTCTCGAACACGTCCAGGAAGTCCTGTCCCAGCATGCGGGCCATTTCCTCCACGCCCTGCTCACGCGAAACGAAGTGCGTGGAACGGACGCCGGGAAGGGCCGCCACGCGGTCCTGGTACTTCAAGGCTTCCTCCTCGTTCACCTGCTCCTTGAGCAATACGGAGACCTGCATGTTTTCCTTGAAATAGTCGCTCACGGCGCGTGCATTCACCAGCATGAGGGTTCCTACGCCCACTAAAAGCAGCACCAGCGACAGGCTGATGACCGTAGAAATCCAGGCGCTGGCAATGCGCCGGCGAATGGCCATATTGCGTTTGGGAGATGACATAGCACACCTAATTTCGCCCCAAAGTTAACCAAACCACCGAAAAACTCAAAAAAAATTCGTAACTTTGTTTGCTAAAAGAGAATAACATGGAAGATTCCGCAAAGAAGATTCTGTTTGTAAACGCAGAAATGTTTCCCTACCTTCCGGAAACCCGGATTGCCAACGTATGCCGTGAACTCCCCCAGGGAATTCAGGAAAGACGCAAGGAAATCCGTGCCTTCATGCCCCGCTACGGTTGCATCAACGAGCGGAAAAACCAACTGCACGAAGTCATTCGCCTGTCGGGCATGAATATCATCATCAGCGATGTAGACCGTCCCCTGGTTATCAAGGTGGCCTCCATTTCCAGCGCCCGCATCCAGGTATATTTCATCGACAACGAAGATTATTTCCGCCGCAAACAGATTTACCACGACGACAAAGGCCAGTTTTTTGCCGATAATGGCGAGCGTGCCATTTTCTTTGCCCGCGGCGTCCTGGAAACGGTGAAAAAGCTCCGCTGGGCACCGGACATCGTCCACTGCTCCGGCTGGATTTCCCACGTGCTGCCGCTGTACCTGAAAAAAGCATACAAAGACGACCCCATCTTCACCAACGCCAAGGTGGTGCTCTCGCTGTTCGAAGACACGCCGGCACAGACCCTCTCCCCCGGTTTCGCCCAAACCCTGCAGTTTGGCGGCGCCAAGGCGGCGGATATCACCCTGCCGGAACCTGCTACAGGCACAGATCTTGCTAAACTTGCCGTGCAGTATTCCGACGGCATCATCCTGGGCAGCCCGGAGGTGGACAAAAAACTGGTGGAATACAGCAAGAAGAGCGGCCTTCCGCTCCTGGACTACAACGAAGCAAGCTTTGCGGACGGCTCCTACATGGATGCCTACAACGCATTTTACGACAACCTTTTAAAATGAAGAAGTTTCTAGCACTGTGTCTGGCCGCAGCCCTGCTCATTGCCGGCTGCGTAAAAGTAGACAACAGCCTCGGAGAAGGATTGGTAGACAAAAGCCTCCTGCTCAACACTTATACGGTAGATTTCCCCCTCTCGGGAATCGCCCTGAAGCACTCCAGTGACCTGTCGGCCTACTCAGACACCCACCTTACCATCGGCTCCCTCCGGGACGAGACCTTCGGCCTCACCACCCGCGACGCCGCTTTCACGCTCATCCCCGCCCTGGACGAAATCGACCTGGGGGACAACCCCGTCGCTGTAAGTTTCAACCTCTTTTTCACCTCGGACACCATCTCGGTAGAGCATGATTCCCAGGAACGCATCCTGCAGAATATCTTCGTGTACGAGCTGCTGGATTCACTTCCCAGCTCCAGCCGGCCCACCGGTACGGAAATCCCGCACAGCGCACACAGGATTACGGCCGGCACCCCCACCTATAATGGTACGGGCGCACTGGACATCAATTTCACCCAGGAATTCGCCCAAAAGTATGTCGATGTCATTAAAGAGCTGGGGCCGGTGCTGATCAGCCGCGACAGCGACAATCCCATCAACAAATACAAGGAGTACGTGGGCGAGCTGCCCGGCATCTACATGGAAACGGACGATCCCGTGGAAATCGGCGGCCGCATCAACCTCTTCGACATCTCCTGTCTGTCGGTAGTGAGCGGCTATTACCAGCGCAACGAAAATATCGGTCTCCTTACGGTCAACAGCACCTGGGACGGCGAAAGAAAAGACTCCACCTTCGTCTTTGTGCCCGGAGAAACCGAGTTTGTGGATGAGGTAACCTTCATCGACAACAACACCAAATTCTCCCAGTACTCGTTCAACATGTGCACGCACGAGACCGTACCCCAGAAGGCCGGAAGCACCATCATGGTAGAGGGTGGCGGCGGTCTCAAACCGGTTATCTCGGCCCTGGAGTTGCAGCAGAAAACCCGCCAGGCCATCCTGGACAAGGGCGGAGACCCGGACAAGGCGTCCATCATCAGCGCCAGCATTATCCTCCCGTTCGAGATGCCCGAAGATTACCGGGAGCTGGATCTCTATCCCAGCGTGCTCAGCCCGACCATAAGCACCACCGTCACCTATGACGGAAAAGAGTACGCCTCCTTCGCCGGCCTTACAGACGCCAGCGTGAGCGCGGAAGACCAAGGCAATATCGACCGTTCCAACCTGATGTACTCTCCGGACATCACCTATCACATGCAGGAAGTCCTGCACCCCGGAAAAGGCGATTCCGACCTAACGCAGGAGGAGATTGAAAAAGGCATGGCCGATATCTGGCTGCTCACCCTTCACTCGGAGCAGGTGGAAACCGCCTCCGGCCAAACCGCAGAGCAAAGCGCATACTACCAGAACCTCATGTATGCCAGCTATTACAACAGCCTGTACGGCGGTGGCTACGGCAGTGGTTATGGTAACAACTATAGTAACTACTACAGCTATATGATGCTGGCCCAGATGATGGCGGCCCAGAACCAGACCACTTACACCACCACTACGGAACTGGACAAAGACCGCTTCTACAAGGCCCTCCTCAATGGCCCGCTCACTATGAGCGACAAAGGCGGACCCCACTTCCAGGTGGTCTTCACCATTCCTAAGGAGTAAAAAAATTCCCGGGCCTTACAGCTCGGGAATTTTTTATGAGTATTAGCTCAATTAAGCACCGATTTTCTCGGCTACTTTGGCGATAGCATCACCGACAGTGGCGATACCGCTGGTTTCCTCATCGGGGATTTTGATGTCGAACACGCGCTCGAATTCCATGAGGAGCTCTACGGTGTCCAGAGAATCGGCACCGAGGTCATTGGTGAAGCTGGCAGATTCGGTAACTGCGCTTTCCTCGACACCAAGCTTGTCAACGATGATATCCTTGACCTGCTTTACGATTTCTTCCTTTGTCATAACGATTAGGTTTTAAGTTTATATTTTTACGTAACTTTTTTCGTTCCAGCGAAATAATGTGCAAATATAGTAATTATTTTTTACTTCGGAAATAGGCCCGTTTATTTCTGCTCCGTTTGGCTCAGCCGGTACCATACGCGCAGCCCGTTGAGCGAGTTCACCAGATAGAAACAATATTTAATGAACATGACCACCGTATAGCTGGATGCTGCGCTGGAGAGCATTGTGCTGCCCCACAGGACGATGGAGGCGATGTTCACCAGGATCCACAGGTGCCACTGCTCGTAGAAGGCCAGCGACATGAGGATTTGGCCGGCGATGTTGAAGGTGGTGCGGGCGGCATCGGCAAAAACCTGCGTCCGGTTAATCTCTTCCGGGGCTACCGTGTAGAACTTGATGGCGATAAGGATGCCGTACACGGCTGCAAGTCCGGCCACCACGGAGCCGAATACGATCCAGCGCTGACGCGAGGTCAGCCGACGGGCCGTCACCTCCTTGTCTTTGGTCGCACCCAGTTTCCGCCATTGCCAGATGCCGATAAGCTGCATGGGCAGGAGATAGACCAGGTGCATGGTGAAGTCGCCCCAGATGCCGTTGTCCGCGTCCACGATAAGGCAGCAGGCAATGTCCAGCAGTCCGAAGAGGAAGGTCCAGATGATGCCGTTGGCGCTGAGCACCGACGATGCTACGCCCATTACCGAACCCAGTGCCGCCACAATGATGAACAGCGTCCGGGCCTGCGGTTCCTGCAGCTTATAGATGGTGGCGATGCCGATGGTAACCACCATCAGCCCCATCAGGATGCTGCTGAACCATTTGTTGAAAGTCTTTTCTGTCATTTCATTCCATTATAAGATACACTCGGCCCTTCGGGCCTCGGTATGACAGGATTGGTTTTGTCATACCGAGCGAAGCGAGTGTATCTCATTATTCATTTAAATAATCGTGTATTTTCACTGCAAGGTCCGCGCCAACCAGGGCGCTGAGTTCCTCCAGTGGAGCGGCGGCGATGCGGGCCACCGAACCGTAATGCATCAGCAGGCGCTGTTCCGTTTTCTCGCCTACCCCTTTAATCTCCCGCAGGGCGCTCTGGATGGCCGCCTTGGACCGGAGGTTCCGGTGGAAGGTAATGCCAAAGCGGTGCGCCTCGTCACGGATGCGCTGCAGCACTTTCAGGGCCTGTGAATTCCGGTCGATGAAGAGCGGGTACGGATCCCCGACCCTGATCACTTCCTCCAGCCGTTTGGCCAGGCCGATGACGGTCACCCGATCCAGGATGCCCAGTTCGGCCAGGGCCTGCCAGGCAAACTCCAACTGTCCCTTACCGCCATCGATTACGATAAGTTGCGGGAGGTCGTCGGGCGCTTCGGCCAGCATACGGGAATAGCGCCGGTTCACCACCTCCTTCATGGAAGCGAAGTCGTTGGCGCCTACAACCGTCTTGATCTTGAACCGCCGGTAATCCTTCTTGGAGGGCTCCGCATCACGGAAAACCACGCAGGAAGCCACCGGGTTGGTGCCTTGGATGTTCGAGTTGTCGAAGCATTCCATGTGGCGCGGCAGTTCGCTCATGCCCAGGGCTTTCTGCAACTCCAGCATCACGCTCTGGCGGAAGGCGTCCGGGTCCGTGTGCTCCCGCTGCTTGATGCTGTTGAAGTGGAACTCCTTGGCGTTCTTGGCGCTCAACTCCAGCAGGGAGAGTTTGTCTCCGCGCTGGGGGATCCTGAACACGACGCCGGGAATCTCCACATCCGGCATAAACGGGACGATCACCTCCTTGGAAAGGGCGCCGAATTTGTCTTCCACCTCACCGATAAAGGTCGATAACATGGCGGCCTGCTCCTCCTCGATCTGGCTGCGGAAGCCCAGGTTCAGGCTCTGGACGATGGCGCCGCCGCGGATGCGGAGGAAGTTGCCGAAGGCTTCGCCGCCGTCGAAGACCATCGAGAAGACATCGGCATCGGTATCCGCCGCCTGCGTAATGATGCTCTTGGAATAGTGCTTCTCCAGGGTGTGGAGCTTGTCCTTGTACACCTGCGCCTGCTCAAAGTCCAGCTTTTCGGCAGCATCGGCCATCAAAGCCTTGTAATGCTTGAGCACTTCCCCGCCGCGACCGCTCAGGATATGGACGATTTCGTCGATGTCCCGCTGGTACTCGTCACGCGAGATTTTTCCCACGCAAGGGGCCTTGCATTTGCCGATATGGAACTTCAGGCAGGGGCGGAACTTGCCCCGCAGGATGGCGTCCGAGGTGATTTTGAGCGTGCAGGTACGGAGGGCGTACACTTCGTCAAAGAAGTCCACCAGGTTCCGGGCGTGCATCACGCTGCTGTAGGGCCCGAAGTACCGGTTCCCCTTGCCTTTCTCGATGCGGCGGGTGATGAACACCCGGGGGAAATCGTCACCGGTAATGCAAATCCAGGGGTAGGTCTTGGAATCCTTGAGGAGGATGTTGTACTTGGGCTTGTACTGCTTGATGAGGTTGTTCTCCAGCAGAAGGGCATCGGCCTCGGAGTCCACCACCGAGAACTGGGCATCGGCAATCTTGCTTACCAGGATGCGGGTTTTGGTGTTCAGGCGCTCCGGGGGCACAAAGTACTGCGCCACGCGCTTGTGGAGGTCTTTGGCCTTGCCCACATAAATCACCGTTCCCTCGGCGTCATAGTATCTATACACGCCGGGGGAATGGGGAAATAAGGCTATTTTTTCCTTGACTGTCATCCTGAGCGAAGCCGAAGGATCTCCGCGCAGCGGCTAGTCTTTCAGGGCCTCTGCTACGGCCTCGCGGATGTCGTCACCGCGCAGGTTGCGCTTGAGGATGGTGCCGTCCGGGCCAAAGAGAATGATGTGGGGAATGCCCTGGATGCCGTAAAGCTCCGTGGGGACTTCCTGGGCGTTGATAATCTGGTTCCAGGCGATGCCTTCTTCCTCAGCGGCTTTCTTGGTGTCTTCCGGCTTGTCCCATACGGCTACGGAGAGCATGTCGAATTTATCGCCATGGAACTCATTGTAAACAGCGCGCAGGTTGGGCATTTCGCCGCGGCAGGGGCCGCACCAGGAAGCCCAGAAATCGACCAGTACATATTTGCCTTTGCCGATGAAGTCGGAGAACTTCACGCCGTCCACCTCGAAGTCGGTGAACATCTGGCCTTCGGCCGTGGTCTTCTGTGCTTTCAGCGCCTCTTTGACACCATATACAAAAGCGGAATCCTGACCATGGACCGGAGCGGTAAGATTCTCCACATAGTCGGCCAGTTCGCTATCGTCCATAATTCCATACAGGTTCTTGAGAGCGGCTACGCCCACCTCGTTGTCCAGGTTGGCCTTGAGGGCCTTGAGGTTGTAGTCTTCCACTACTTCAAGAATGGAGTCCGTATAAGCCTCGATGGCTTCCTCGTCACCGTCCAGCGCCACCAGGCGGGTACGGTATTCTTCCATCAGGTTGTCGTTCCACTCATTGAACTCTGCGAGCTTCTCCTCCACGGATTTGCCCTTGCAGCCCACCATGCACACCAGTACTGCGGCTGCCACGAAAAGTACGTTCTGTTTCATATCCATTTGTTTTTCAGCCTGCAAATATACACAAAAATATGTGGAATGAAAATAAGGACGGAGTTTGAGGGGCCGTTCGTGATCGCTAACGCCCTCTCTCACAGCGACTTCCAGTATAATCCTCGTTCGGTTTTTGAACGAGGATTATTGTGTAAGTTGCAGATAATCAATCACTTAAGCATCACTCGTTTAGAATACAATATGTGACATCTAAAATATTGACTATTAAATGGTTACGATGTATTCCTCGTTCGAAAATTGAACGAGGAATATATGTATCTTACTGT
>JBGUPS010000047.1:0-12165 GCA_045130395.1 Candidatus Cryptobacteroides sp. | reverse complement strand
GCCCATGGCATCGGCCCTGGTGGTAAAGGACGGTAAATTTGTGTATGTGGGCGATGAAGCCGGCCTGCAGGGCTACGAAGGCGAGGTAGAGGACCTGGGCGGTAAGTTTATTATGCCCGGCATCATTGACAGCCATGTGCATGTCACCATTCCCGTTGGTTTTGAGTACGCACCTATGGGAGAGCGGATCGAGCCGGACGGCAAGCAGGCTGCGCTGGAGCTGATGGCGGATTATATCAAAACGCACCCCGGCGAGAAACGGTACAGGTTCTACATGGAGAAACGGTTCCTGAAAGGAGAGGATATCGTCAAGGAGGAGCTGGACGCCATTTGTCCGGATGCGGAACTGCAGATTCAGGAAGGGGAGGGGCACAGCATCTGGGTGAATTCCAAGATTCTTCAGCGGCATGGCATTACGGACGACACGCCGGATCCCATCCCGGGCCTTGCGTATTACGTGCGTAAAGACGGCCATGTCACCGGAAATATGTACGAAGGCGCAACGGAAGTGCGTATCATCCTGGACAGCGGGATGGACCTCACCGATGAGCAGGTGGATGCGGCGCTTCAGCGTTGGATCGATTTTTCCGTCGAGTATGGCGTTTCGGCCGTATTTGACGCCGGTCTCCCGGGTGACATGAAGTTCCATGAGAAGGTCTATAAACGTCTGGTAGAGCTGGACAAGCAAGGAAAACTGCCTGTCTATATTGACGGCAGCCTGGTGGTGAACGCAGAGCGGGATGCAGAGGAGGGCCTGAAGGAGCTCAAGCGCATCCAGCGGGAGTATAACACGGAGCACCTGAAGGTGCACACCATGAAAATTTTCATGGACGGCACCCAGAAGATTCACACCGCGGCCATGGTCACGCCCTATGTGGATGTCCATACCACAGGGTCGACCGCGTTCTCCGCAGAGGGGATTGCAAAGCTTTTGAAGGAGCTCAACGAGGCCAATCTGGACCTGCACCTTCACACGGTGGGCGAGCGTGCGTCACGCACCGTACTGGATGGCGTAGAAATGGCCAAAAAGGAGATGGGCGACAACCTGCATGTGAGAGTCACCTGCGCCCATTTGGAGATTGAGTGCGACGATGATCTGGAGCGTTTTGCCAAACTGGGCGTGTTCGCCAACTTTACCCCGCACTGGCATTCCGGAGACCCCGCGATTGCGGCTACCTGGCTGGGTATGGAACGTGCCCGCAAACAGTTCCGCTGCAAAACGGTTTGGAACAGCGGCGCCACCGTGGCCTGGTCCAGCGACAATATCGTCTTTATGGATTTCACCACCTGGAACCCCTACCTGGGCATGGAGGTGGGCATGACCCGCTGGATTACCGAAAAGACCAGGGACTACCCGTACACCCGGGCCACCCAGGTGTTCCCGCCGGAGAATGAGAGGATGAATATTGAGGAGATGCTCATCGGCTATACCATCAACGGCGCCAAACAGCTGGGCATTGAGGCCCACAAAGGCTCCATCGAGGTGGGCAAGGACGCCGATTTCCTGGTGTTCGACAAGGACCTTCTCACAGCGGAGCAGGAAGGCTTCAGCTATAACAAGCCGGCCGATGTCTATTTTGCCGGTAAGAAGGTGAAATAAACAGGTACATAACACAAAACTGATCAAGAGATGAGTAGCGATAACAGGAAGATTATCGACGGTAATTACGACAAGTCGTTGGCCGTCAAGTGTATTAACGGCACCTTCGTGGGAAAGAAGACGGAGAACATCATCTCCTTCAAGGGCATTCCGTTTGTGGGAGAGCAGCCTGTGGGCAAGTATCGCTGGAAGGCACCGGTGGACATTACACCGGACGACGGCGTATATGAAGCCTATGAGTTTGCCAAACTCGCCGTCCAGGACCTGTCCGTCACCGACCATCAGGGGGAAGACTGCCTGTACCTGAACGTATGGAAGGCCGAGGGCGCGGCCGGGAAACGGCCAGTAATGGTGTGGATTCACGGCGGAGCCTTTATGGCCGGCGGCACGGGTCTCGATCTGTTTGACTGCACCGACCTTGCCAAAGAGAATCCGGACGTGATCTTCGTCACAGTGGCGTACAGGCTGGGTGCCCTGGGCTTCCTGCATCTGTCCCATCTCCCGGACGGAGCCGACTATCCGGATGCGCAGAACGTGGCGCTGCTGGACCAGACGATGGCGCTGAAGTGGGTCCACGAGAATATTGCCGCCTTTGGCGGAGACCCGGATAACGTGACCATCTGGGGCGAATCGGCCGGCGCCGGCAGCGTGACCATGCAGCCGCTCATCCCCGGTTCCCAGCAGTATTTCCAGAAGGTGATTGCGCAAAGTGGCGCCCCCTGTCAGTCCAATTCCCTGGAAGAGAGCATCGCCACCACCAACGATCTTATGGCGGCTTTGGACTGCAAGACGGTAGCCGATCTGATGAAGCTGGATGCCCGGACGCTGATAGATACGGCGGCGGAAGTGGTTGCACTACGCATGTTCCCCGTGCGGGACGGACGTATCCTCCCGCTGGACCCTTGGAAAGCATACGAGAGTGGCATCGCCAAGGATATCACCTTCCTGCAGGGCTGCAACAAGGACGAGATGAACTGCTTCGTGGCCGACTGGACCGTGGAAGGGTTCAAGGCGTGGGCCGCCGAACGCAAGACGCACAAGTTTGCGCAGCTGCTCACGGAGGAAGAAAAAGCCAAGGTGGAGAGCTTCTGCAAAGAGGGCGCCGTGGAAGAGTGGGAGCCGGACAGCAAGCTTTTCGGCCATAGCTGGTTCATCGAGGGCGCCATCAAGATGTCCGAGTGCCAGACCCTTGGCGGAGGCAAATCCTACACCTATTTCTACCGGGTAGAATCGTCCGATCCCATCCGGAAAAGCGCCCATTTCGAGGAGGTCCCCATCGTCTTCAATCACAGGCACATGATAGAAGGACGGCCGTACGACGAGGCCTTCTGCAAGGCCATGCGCGGGATGTGGGTGCAGTTTGCCAGAACCGGCGTTCCGGCGTCCAACTGGCCGCTCTACGACCTCAAGGACAAGCAGGTGATGGTGCTGGACGAGCATGACATCCATCCGGCAAAGGAGGCCGATATCAAGATCGTGGATTGGGACAGGACCTATTTCCTGACCAAGTATTATATGCTTTAAAGAGGCGGCAAAACTCCCCGAGGACCTGTTCACGGGGATAAAATATGCGTAAAAAGAGTCTGATCTGGAAAATTCCCTGCATCGGTATAGGTGTCATCTTGGGAATCGTACTTTTACTGTTGATTGCTGCAGCGGTCGTTTTGGTGGTGCCCGGAGCCCGCACGGCGGCCCTGCGTACATGCGTGAAGGCAGTCAATGAGCGGACCGACTGGGATGTGGATCTGGGACGGCTTTATCTCTCGCCTTTCCACCATTCTCCGAAGATTCTCTACCGCGCATATAAGGGCAAAGAAGACCTGCCGCTGCTCATAGAGATAGACAGTCTCTATGTGGGTCATCGCGGTAAGGATACGCTAATCTATGCGCATGCCATTCGCCTGCAGGGCAATGTGAAAAAAGTTGAGGAGGGGGAGTCGGGTAAAGATCTGACCGCCCGTACGATTGTGGTGGACCAACTGCTTCTGGAACAAACGACGCTCCATTCCGGCACGTTGATTGACGCCATGGGTATCGACGCTCTAGTGAAACAGCTGGATGTAAAGAGTCCCGGACTCAATATTGCGAAAGGAAATTACCCGCTGCACGGTTTGAAACTGGCCGATGCGTATGTGGGCATCGAGTTGCGCGACACGCCACCTTCTGACGAAGAAAAGGACACGACGGCTACTCCTATGGCCTTTGATATTCCTGACGGCGAGTTGCGCAATGTGCGGTTCGTTCTCAATCCGATGGGGCTGGATGTCCGTGCCGGCTCCCTGAACACGGATGTGTTGGCGGATGTGGGGGGCAACCTCTACGATGCACGGCACCTGAATATCGAAAATGCCTCTCTTACGTTTGGGACGCTGACCCTTCCGTTTGACCTGATCGATGGAGATGCGGTGGTGGATCTGAACGCCCCTCTGATTACCTCGAACCGGTTTGTCGTACGCTCCGACTCGTTAGGGGCGAAGGCAGACCTGACAGCCACAAAGCTGAATCTGGAGACGATGCTGGTGAACTTGTCAGGAAATGCCGATTATCAAGGCAACAAGGCGGAGTTGAAAGGATTCTATGATATTGATGACGAGGTATATGACCTGCTGGTGAACATAGAGCATGTGAACCCGACTCCGTTCCTCAAGGACAGCACCCATGTGGCGTTAGCCGGCCAAATTCGCGCACAGGGAAAAGGGATAGATCCTCATTCTCCTGCGATGAAGTGCAAGCTGACCATGAATCTGACGGAGGGCATCTACAATCAGATCGATGTTTCCGGCTTGAAGCTGGATGCCGAACTCGCCAATAAATCCGTGGACGGAAACCTGCATCTGCCTGTGAATATGACGGACCCTGCTCTCCGGCTGAATGCGCAGACGGAGCATCAGTTCCGCGTGTCAGACTTTTTCACCCCGGAGCGGATGAAAGTTGACTACCATACGCAAATGAAGCATGTGACGGCCCAGGTGGCGGGGGAGAATTTTGACATCGACCATCTCCGTCTTGACTTTGCCACGGATGCCGCTACTTCGTTGAATTTGGCTACGCGGGGACTTACCGTCGATGTACAAAGCCCGATGCATGCACTCCGCCTTTGGGACAAGGTTCAGCCGCTGCTGGATTTCGTCACAGACTCTACGGCAATACAGTCCATCACCTCGCTGGAGGACTTGTCTATGCTGGATACGCTCAATCGACTTATCCCGGATCTTGGGGCGGACATCCGGCTGGCGAAAGGCAGTCCTGTCCAGTCCATTATCGAGGAGATGGGAGTGGATGTACAGCGTGTGGCGCTGTTGCTGAAATCTAAAGACAACCAATCGGACCTGAACCTGGATGCTACACTGTGCCTGCCCGCCGCTGCTTCTGCTGCGGTGCGGCTCAATATGACGGAAGGTAAAACCCTCGCCTCTATCACAGCCAACACCAGCATCAAGGATGGGGTGATGAGCTTGGACAGTCTCAGCACCGATGCTGCGATGCAGGTGAATCTGGAACGCAACGGCCGCAAGCTGAACGGAACGGGACATCTTGCATTGGACAGCCTCAGATTCAAACAGATGGATTTGGGAAACCGCACGGCGGACATTCTTATCTCACCGTCAGAACTGTATAAGAATGCCATCAGGGCCGATGTGCGCATGAACGATATCCCTATGGAACTGGTCAGCGGCATCCTTCAGATGGACGACATCGGCCTGGACGGTATTGTCCGGGCGAAGGGCAGCATTGACGGCCTGCCTGCAACAGTTGACATTTCCGCCGAGGTGCTGCCCGTGGAGGTAAGCGCCACCTATAAACCCTACGACGTAAAAATCTCTGTAGGGGAAAGGCCCATTGTCGTCAGTCATAACAATGTGAAATTCGACGATTTTCGTATCTATGGAGCCGATAGTTCCTACCTGGCCCTCAACGGCGGTCTGGATATGGACAAAATGCAGTTGGATGTAGAGCTGACCGCTGACCATTTTTCCCCGGCCAAACTGGAGCAGGGTGGTCCGATTCCCGTCTATGGCAACCTGGAAACCGATATACGGGGACGGGTGAGCGGTCCGATAGACAACATTCTCGCAAACGTGGATGTTACGGTCCTGCCCACCACGGACATTACTTATCCGATTGATAAAAAGAATCTTGCGCAAGTCAAACCGCACGGCACGGTCAATGCCCGGTACAGCTCCGTAGACGGGACGCTTCTGCTGGGCGGACTCCTCAAGGTGGATGACGGTTTGGTTCGCTATTCTCCCAAGTTATATCCCATGATGCCCTTCCAGGTGGATTCGACAAGTTATATTCGATTCCAGGGACCCCTGGGGCAGACGCTGATGAACATTTCCGCCTCGCAGCAGGTGAAAGCAGATGTGCAGTCGGAAGGCGAGGAAACCCGCCGAGTAGAATTCAATACGGGTGTCCGTGTCCAGGGAACGCTGGATTCACTCGGCTTGAAAGCCATCGGTTTTTTCCTCGAAGCGCCGCATGACGAGGCCGTTGAGCGCGAACTCGCCGCGATGGATGAAGACACTCGCGAAGGGATAGCTGCTACCCTGCTGGCCACCGGAATGTATATGGGCGAAAGCAATGTGGCGGCACATCGTGACGGATATGCCCTGTCCAGCATCCTCAACAGCCGCATCAATGCCGCCATGGCCAATTCTAAAATGGGCAAGGTTATCGACATTGATTTCAGCAGCGGGCAAAAAATGCACGCAGGCGGCAATACCAACGATATGAATATCGCCATCAGCAAATCGCTGTTCCATGACAGACTGCGCATTACGGCCGGTTCCTCCCTGTCCGACAACCCGGAGGTGAACAAAACAAACGGCCTGTTCAGCCATATATCCGCAGATTATCAACTGGTCCCATCCGGTAATACTTATCTGCAACTGTTCTCTAAGCGCGATTACGACAATATCTTTGAAGGGGAACTCTACAAGTCGGGAATTGGCGTAAGGACTACTAAGGATTGGAATGCAGCCCAGCGCACATACAGTTTTACTGCGGATGCAGATTTCGTTTATCGCTCAAACAACAGTATAGGTCCCAACCTCACCCTGAGCCAGAAGATGAAGAACCTTCTGGGACACGAAGAAACTTTAACGGTAAAGGGATTCGGGACATACTATTGGGGGCTTCGCGACCGCCTTCGGGGAGATCCCCAAAGAACAGATACCTACAAGTTCGGTGTTGACGCTTCCCTCACATTCCCTTACCTGCAATGGGGGGGAGACAACAATCCTGACGGCGATACGCGTTACCGGATTGGATATAAATACGAGAACATAGCCGGCGGATCCAAGGTTCACAAATTTTCCGGTGGATTCTCGTACTTTATCCGTTCCTCTCGCTTTGTTTCACAAACTATCACGCCTTTCTCGCTTTCCGTAGTCAGAACACAGGTCGGGTCAGAGAACATCGATAAAACAACGGACTTTGCAGGGCTGGTCAGATTGCTTGCCGGAAACGAATTGGTCCCCTCAATCGGCTATGGAATCACCTACAATGATTACCGGGCCAAGCGACCTGTCAACACGATGATCGACCTTGACATCAAAGAATCCGGCAACCTCATCAACGCCGCCTATTGCGCTTTCAGCCACAAATGGGATGAACGGAACAAAACCATTTTCAATCTCCCGTTCAACCAATTTGTCAAGTTGACAGTTGAACTCTGCAACAAATTCAACCTGACGGAAAAGGTTTGCATTGCAACGCGTCTATTTGCAGGCGCCAACATACCGCTGGGAAACTCTGAGATTGCGCCGCTTTCTGAGTCATTCTATGCCGGAGGGCCCAATAGCCTGCGGGCGGCCAGGCCTTATGCGTATGGCCCCGGCAATCTCTACAGCTCCAACTATAATCAGAGTATTTTCCATGCCGGCGACATTAAGCTCGAAGCAAATCTCGAATTGCGTTTCCCCATCGTGTGGAAAATCTACGGCGCAACCTTCCTCGATGCCGGGAACGTTTGGGGATGGCATAACAGTTCCGAGATTCTTTCGGCCGAAGATTATGCGTTCTTTATCGAGAAACTTGGGATAGTTGGAGAATTGAAAGACGGATTCTTCAATAATCCTCAACTCGCCAGACAGATTGCACTGGGCACCGGCGCGGGGCTCCGCCTGGACCTGGACGGGCTTGTTATCCGTCTGGACTTGGGCGTAGGGATCCACGCCCCTTACCAGACCTACAAATACACGAAGGAACGCAAGCCTGACTTCACGCAACCGATAACCAGTTATTATAATATCCCTTCGGTCCTTGACGGACTGCGCCTCAACTTTGGCATAGGCTATCCCTTCTAATTGGCATTTTCAACAAAAAAGTGCTACCTTTATGGAGTTTATCGACACTTTTTAAAGACCATGGACTTACAAGAGATCAGAGAGACGCTGAAACAAATGTACGGCGGCGAGAACAAGCCAATCGTCAACGGAAATTATGATCCCTCGCTGGCGGTCAAGTGTATTAACGGTACATTCGTCGGCAGGAAGACGGAGAATATCGCTGTATATAGGGGCATCCCGTATGTGGGCATGCAACCCGTCGGGGAACTGCGCTGGAAAGCTCCGGTGGATATTGCTCCGGACAACGGAATCTATGAAGCCTATTACAACGCGAAGAGCGCCTACGGCAATGCGTCGTTTGAAGTAGGTTCCATGTACTATTGGGATGAGAACTGCCTGTATCTGAATATATTCAAGGCCGATGATGCGACGGCGAAGAAGCCCGTCATGGTATGGATTCACGGCGGTGCTTTTGAGGCGGGCGGTACCATCGACCCGATGTTTGACTGCGTCAATCTCGTGAAAGAGAATCCCGATGTCATTGTAGTTACCATTGCCTACAGGCTGGGTGTCATGGGCTTCCTGCATCTGTCGCACCTGCCCGACGGCAAGGAATACCCTGACTCACAGAATTTAGGGCTCTTGGATCAGAAGATGGCGCTGAAGTGGGTTCACGAGAATATTGCAGCCTTTGGCGGCGACCCCGACAACGTGACCATCTTCGGTGAGTCCGCAGGTGCCGCAAGCTGTACCCTGCAGCCGTTGGTTCCGGGATCCCAGAAGTATTTCAAGCGGCTGATTGCCGAGAGTGGCTCCGTCAACCAGACCAGATCCCCGGAAGAGGGGATCGCGTGTACCAATAAACTGCTGGAAGTGCTGGGCTGCAAAACCGTTGCCGATCTCTTGAAGGTCGATGGCGAAAAACTCCTGGAGGCATCTGCCGTGAACTTTGTACATCAGATGCCCGAAAGAGACGGGAAACATCTGCCCACGGATACCTTTGCGGCCTATGCCAACGGCGCAGCCAAGGACTTGACAATTCTTGTAGGTTGCAACAAGGATGAGATGAACTTCTTCGTCTCAAGTTTCGGAAAGGAAGGCTGGGACAATTGGATTGCGGAGCGCAAGAAGGAGAAGTTCGACAAGTTGCCGGCCGATGAAAAAGCGCTGGTGGAGAGCTACATGAAGGATGTGAGGGGCGACTACTTCCAGCCCGACAGCAGTCTGTTAAGCCAGAGCTGGTTTAATGTGCCCATCATCAAACTGTCTGAGTGCCAGACAATGGGCGGCGGCAAGTGTTACACCTACTACTTCACGCCGGAGTCGCCCGATCCCATCATGAAATGCGGACATGCCATCGAGCTTTCGGTAGTATTCAATCATCCGGAGATGACTGCAGATACGGGAAGGGCATTCGACGAAACCTTCTGCAAGAACATGCGTAAGATGTGGGTTCAGTTCGCCAAGACCGGCTGCCCGTCCAAAGACTGGCCGCTTTACGACCTCAAGGACAAGAAGGTCATGGTCCTGGATGAATTTGACATCCATCCTGCCAAGGAAGCCGATCTGAAGATCGTGGATTGGGACAAGACCTATTTTCTCACCAAATATTATATGCTGTAATTGATAACGCTATGGATAAAATAACCCCTATCGACTATTCAAAGAAAGAGAACTGGTATCTGATTCCTCAAATCACCAAGCAAGTTGACACGTTCTACATTTACGCCACGGAGTACATCCTGGGCAGCTTTGAGGAGGGTGCCCCCGATTTTGCATCGTTAGACAACGTGGAAATGCGGGAAGGTGTGGCAGTGGAATACAGGGATCACGCATCTGCTTTCGCAGAGGCCACCAATATATTTCTGCCGTATTACAGACAGTCCGGTTTGAAGTACGCCGGGGAAGTCTTTAAAAAGACCGGAAACGCCAACGACGCGTTCATAGGCATGCCACTCGGTGATATTATCGCCGCACTGGACCATTACTTTGAACACCTTAATGGCGGTCGCCCGTTTATCATCGCCGGTCACAGCCAGGGCTCGGCCATGGTTTTACAGCTGCTCGCAACCTATTTTAAAGAACATCCCGATTATTATGCACGCATGGTTGCGGCCTACACCATCGGCTATTCCGTTACGGACGAATACCTTGCAGCCAACCCGCACCTGAAGTTCGCGACAGGGGAGTGCGACACGGGCGTGATTATCGCCTGGAACACCGAGGGCCCCAAGAACGTGGAGACCAATGCCCACAACATTGTGGTTCTGCCGCATACGAGGAGCATCAACCCCCTCAACTGGAAGCTGGACGAAACCTACGCCCCTGCGAGCATGAACCTGGGCTCCATCGTCGAGGATCCGGAAACCGGAGAGCCTTCCATCGGGGATATCGGCGCGGATGCGCAAATCAACCTGGCCCGTGGCGTAGTGGTGACGCATGCCAAAGATAAGCCGATGCCCGAGGAAAGCGCTGCGGTGGCCGCCTCGTTCTTCGGCCCGGACGGCCGTCACGCCTACGACTATATGTATTATTTCAACAACATCAAGGAGAACGCAGCCAAGCGCGTTGCGGCCTATCTGGCCGGTCAAAAGTAAGGCATGAAAGCTGGAAAGAACTTCTTGCTTCCGGAGCGGTATTCCTTCAAATCCATTTGGCGGATTACTTTCCCTATCCTGGTAGCGCTGGTAATGGAAGAGCTGCTGGGTATGACAGATACGGCCTTCCTGGGCCGTGTAGGTGAGATAGAATTGGGCGCATCGGCCATTGCCGGCGTGTATTTCACCATCCTGTACATGCTCGGCTTTGGCTTTTCCATCGGTGTGCAAATCATTATTGGCCGCCGCAATGGAGAGGCCTGCGAAAGCGGAAAGGGTTTTGGCGCTATCGGCCGTGTTTTCTGGCAAGGCGTATGGTTTCTGAGCGCCCTGGCGCTGGTGACCATGGCGCTGTCGTACTTCCTGTCGCCGCCGCTTCTGAAGGGGATCCTCAAGTCGGAGAACATTTTCAATGCGGCTGTAGTGTATGTGAACTGGCGCGTCCCGGGGCTCTTTTTTGCCTTTATGACCGCGCTTTTCCGCGCGTTCTACGTGGGCACGCGGGAAACGGCCAGCCTCACCCTGAACTCCATTGTGATGGTGGGAAGCAATATCCTGCTGGACTGGGTGCTCATCTTTGGCCACTGGGGTGCGCCGGCCCTGGGCATTCAGGGCGCGGCATTGGCCTCCACCATCTCCGAGGGCATCTCCCTGTTGTTCTTTGTGATTTGGTCTATCTCCACCGTAGATAAGGTCTATGGCCTCCAGAAGGTGGTTAAACCCATCTGGAAAGAGCTTAAGCAGTTGTTCTCCACCGCCTCGTGGGTAATGGTGGAGTATGTGCTGAACATTTCCGTATGGCTGCTTTTCTTCCTGTTCATCGAGCATTTGGGTGAGGAAGAGCTGGCGGTGGCCAACATTGTCCGGAGCATCTCCGAGGTGCCGTTCGTTTTCTCGGCGGCTTTTGCGTCCACGGCGGCTACGCTGGTGAGTAACATCATCGGGGAAGGGCATCCGGAGGGCGTCATTCCCATTATCCGGCGGGTGGTGGTGCTCTGTGTGGTCACCATGCTGCCGCTGCTGGTGTTCTTCGCCCTGTGTCCGCGCCTGATCATAGGCCTGTTCACCGATATCCCGTCCCTGGTACAGGCGTCCGTGCCCACCCTGTGGGTGATGTGCGCCGCTACGGTGCTAACGCTGCCATGGAATGTGTATCTGCAGTCCGTGGCGGGAACGGGCGACACGCGGGTGTGCCTCCGCTTCGATGTGGTGGCCCTGGCCATCTATGCGGTGTACTGCACCGTCATTATCGGCATCCTTCAATCCAGCGTGGCCGTGTGCTGGACGGCGGACGGCATCTATTCCCTTTGCATTTGGATTCAGGGAATTATCTACATCCACGGGAAAAAGTGGCAAGGCAAGAAAATTTGAAACTACACCTACGACGACTGATTCTTTCTTCGAGTGGGGGAGAATGCACCGTTGTAGCCGCCAAATGGTGGTAAACGACATAGATTGGGCAGGCCAAAAGGCCTGCCCGCTTTGTTTTCGCATGTGGGGGGGCCGTGCATTCATTTGGGTCGGCCCCAAATCCGTTGTTGCCAATTTGCGTTTTTTTGCAAATCTTTGCTATTTAGCAAAGTGTAGATAATAAAGCAGATTTCCGCCAAAGTGGATTTGAAAAAGGGGCCAGCGGAAGGCTGTTTCAAAGGTAAGTAAGTCTCGTTAGTTTTCAAAG
>JBGUPS010000046.1:0-18435 GCA_045130395.1 Candidatus Cryptobacteroides sp. | reverse complement strand
CTTGTCCTTGACTTTTAGTTTCCTAAGAAACTGACGCTCGTTTAGTTTGAAATTGTATGTTACAACTTCCGGTACTTGCTTGTACTTCCTTTCAGTCTTTTCAATGATCGTTCGTAAAAAATCCCGCTCACTCGTGAAGCGGGAATGCAAAGGTACGACCTTTTTTTGAATTGGCAAATTTTTTTTGACTTTTTTTCAAAAAAAGATATCCGGGCAGGACCAAAATTATTACAACACAATCAAATATAATGTGTTATCTTTGTAGAGTAAATATAAATATATGACTAAGGACATTTTCTTTGCCGGCGGGTGCTTCTGGGGCACGCAACATTTCTTCAAACAGGTGGACGGAGTGAAGGAGGCCGTTTGCGGCTATGCCAACGGAAATACGCAAAACCCTAAATATGAGGAAGTTTACACGGACACCACCGGCTTTGCAGAAACGGTGAAGGTTACCTACGACCCCGCGAGAATCAGCCTGGAGGAACTCACCAGCCTGTTTTTCTGCATCATCGACCCGCTTACTTTGAATCGTCAGGGACACGACGAAGGCACGCGCTACCGCACGGGCATTTATTATACGGATCCGGCGGAGCGCGAACACATCCAAACTATATACGCGCGCGAGGAAGCCAATGTAGGCGTACCGCTGGTGGTGGAACTCGAGCCGCTGCAGAACTTCTTCCCGGCGGAGGAACGCCACCAGGATTACCTGGACAAAAATCCGGACGGCTACTGCCACCTCCCCTTCAAGGCCTTCCGCTATGTAAGGCTGTACCAGGACATCAAATTGATTCTGGCCGATGAGCCGGACCCCATCACCCGCATGGCCCAGACCGCCGCGCTCATCCATGAGCGGATGCATTTCTTCTGGACCGGTTACTACCGCGTTCAGGGACAGCAACTGGTGCTGGGACCGTTCCAGGGGCCCTCGGCCTGCATGCGCATCGGCTACGGAAAAGGCGTTTGCGGCTCTGCCTGGAAGGAAAACCGCACGCTGGTGGTGCCGGATGTGGAAGAATTCCCGGGACACATCGCCTGCAGCAGCCTGTCCAAATCGGAAATCGTGGTCCCCGTGTGCGAGAATGGCACCGTGACAGCCGTTCTGGACATCGACAGCACGGAATATGCGACCTTTGACGCCACCGATGCACTTTGGCTCAAAAAAATCGTGGAAATCGGCAAATAAACACTATCTTTGTTAATTATGAAAAGATTTGTTCTCCCCCTTATTGCCTGTCTTGCGTTCGCCATGGCAGCCCAAGCTCAGGAAAACCCTACCTGGATTCGTCGCAATGCCATCTCGCCGGATGGTAAAATGCTGGCATTCAGCTATAAAGGCGATATTTTCACCGTCCCCACAAGCGGCGGCGAGGCTCGTCAAATCACGTCCAACCGGGCCTATGAAAGCGACCCTTTCTGGACGGCGGACGGCCAAAAGATTGTGTTCTCCAGCTGGCGAGAAGGCAGTAAAGACCTGTATATCAGCGGGAAAGAGGGCGGCGTTCCCAAGCGCCTCACCACCCTGCCCGGCAACGAGACGCCGCTGGCCGTAACGGCCGACGGCACCGTCTATTTCTCCTGGCAGGACTCCAACCTCATGAGCCCCGGCTTCGACGGCTTCCCCGGCGAACCTGCCCTGTACAAGACCAACCTGGAAGGCAAGGTGCCGGAACTGGTGACTTCCCTCACCCTGTCGGCCATGAGCGTCAATGACAAAGGCGACATCCTGTACGAGGACTGGAAGGGCTACGAGGATCCGCTCCGCAAGCACCACACCTCCTCCGTCACCCGCGACATCTGGCTGTGCAAGCCCGCGCAGGTCGGCACCATCGACGCAAAAGCCAGCTTCACCAAGCTTTCCACTTATAAAGGCGAGGACCGCAACCCCGTTTTCGGGGCCGATGGCGACACCTTCTACTTCCTGAGCGAGCAGGACGGCAAAACGTCCAACGTATTCTGCAGCAGCGTCTCGCATCCGGAACAGCAGATTCAGCTCACCTTCTACGACAAGAATCCGGTTCGATTCCTGTCCGTGGCAAAGGACGGCACGGTTGCCTATTCTTATAATGGCGACCTGTATACCCTCAAGGGCGGAAAAGTGAACATCACCCTCTCCCGCGACGAGGATCAGAAAGACATCAATCCCCTCACCCTCAAGAGCGCCTCGTCCCTGGCCATATCGCCGGACGGGAAAGAAGTGGCTATAGTTATGCGGGGCGATGTTTTTGTCACCTCCGTGGAATTCAACACCACCCGCCGCATCACCAACACGCCGGAGCAGGAGCGGGACGTCTGCTTCTCCAAAGACGGCCGCGAACTGTACTACGCCTCGGAGCGGAACGGCTGCTGGAGCATCTACAAGAGCGCTCTGGTGAACAAGGAAGACCAACTCTTCACCTACGCCGTGCAGTTCAAGGAAGAACGCGTGAGCCCGGAAGGCGAAACCTCCTTCCAGATGGAGGTTTCCCCGGACGGAAAATGGCTGGCCTACCTGCGTGACCGCACGGAACTGGTGGTCCTGCCCACCAAGGGCGGCACTCCCAAGAGCCTCCACAAAAACATCAATTACTCCTATAGGGACGGCGACCAGGAGTTTGCCTGGAGCCCGGACAGCCGCTACATCCTTTGCAACTGGGCTGCCAATGGCGGTTGGAACAACCCCGACATCGCCCTGGTGGAAGTGGAGAGCGGCGCCATCACCAACCTCACCCAAAGCGGATACGCGGATGGTAACTTCCGCTGGGCGCTGGGCGGCAAGGCCATGACCTGGGAAAGCGACAAAAACGGCTACCGCAGCCACGGCAGCTGGGGTGCGGAAGGCGACATCTACATCATGTTCTTTGACGGCAAGGCTTATGTCGATTTTGGCAAGGGCAAGGAAGCCAAGGAAATCGACAAGCTGCTGATGGGCGAAAAAGCCGTGGAGAAAGCAGAAAAGAAGGCCGAAAAAGACAGCCTGAAGCAAAAAGTGGAGAAACTGGAGCTGGATTTGGCCAACCGCGAGGACCGTATCCGCCGGATCACCCGCTTCTCCAACAGGATCGGCGACCATTACCTTACCCCGGACGGCGAAAAGCTGTACTTTACCCAGCAACTGGAAAAGAGCTTCGACCTTTGCGAACTCAAGATCGAGAAGGGCGATATCACCGTTATCAAAAAGAACGTCATGGGCGGCTTCTATCCCTCGCCGGACGGCAAGTCGCTGTTCATCGGCCGGGGCGGCAACCTGATCAAACTGGACCTGGCCAGCGGCAAGGACAAACCCGTGACCTTCTCCGGCGAGTATGAGTTCAAGCCCCAGGAGGAACGGACCTATATCTTCGAGCACTGCTGGAAGCAGGTGAAGGAGAAATTCTATGATCCCGATTTACATGGAATCGACTGGCAGTACTACCACGACAACTACGTGCAGTTCCTCCCCTACATCAACAACTACTACGACTTCCAGGACCTGCTGTCGGAAATGCTGGGCGAGTTGAACGGTTCCCACACCGGTGCCCGCTATCGTTCCACTTCCACCCGCAGCCTGGGTCACCTGGGCGTGCTGTACGATATGACCTACCAGGGTGACGGCCTGCGCATTGCCGAGGTGCTGCCCGGCGGCGTACTCTCCCTTACGGACGCTTCCATCAAAGCCGGCGACCTCATCACCTCCATCGAGGGCAATCCTGTAAAAGCCGGAGAGAACTGGATGAAATACCTGTACGAGCGCAACGGGAAAAAGACCGTCATTACGGTAAAGACCGGCGGCAAGGAAAAGACCTATATCGTCACGCCCAGTTCCTCGGATGCCACCCTGCTGTATCGCCGCTGGGTACGCCAGCGTGAGGAAATGGTAGAACGCCTCTCCGGCGGCCGTGTGGGCTATGTGCATATTGAAGGCATGGACTCCCCCAGCTACCGGGAACTGTACCACAAGGCCCTGGGCAAGTATCGCAACTGCGACGCCCTCATCGTGGACACCCGTCATAACGGAGGCGGCTGGCTGCACGACGACCTGGTCACCTTCCTTGGTGGCAAGGAATACTGCACCTTCACGCCGCGCGGCCAATATGTCGGCCATGAGCCTTTTAACAAATGGACCAAACCCAGCTGCGTGCTCATGGGCGAAGACAATTACTCGGACGCCTCCGGCTTCCCGTACGCATACCGTTCCCTAGGCTTGGGCAAGCTCATCGGTGCGCCCGTACCCGGCACCATGACGGCCGTGTGGTGGGAAACGCAGGTGAACGCACTGGTGGTGTTCGGTATTCCGCAGGTGGGCAACTGGGGCACCAAGGACCAGCGCTATATTGAGAACTTCCAGGTAGAGCCAGACATCCTGGTGTACAACACGCCGGAAGCCACTTTGAGCGGCCGCGACCTCCAGTTGGAAGCCGCCGTGGCGGAAATGCTGAAAGAGATAGGTAAATAATGGATGATTCGGGACAGCAAACATAAACTGACACTTTTCTGCGTAGGGCTTGTGCTCCTTTTCCCGGCCTGCAAAGACGCCGATCCGGAGAACACGCCCTCGCAGGAAAAGCAGTGGAAACTCTCGGAGAAAACCCTGGTGGGCATCCTCCGGGAGGAGCACTATACGCCCGATGAATTCATCGAATCACTGGGCTCGCCGTCCTTCACGAAAGTGCTGGAAAGTATCGAGCCCAAAGCCCTTCCGTGGGCCGACGCCCTCATCAAGGGCAAAGTGATGGCGCACGTGCCTATGCTGGACCGCCAATTTGACAAAGAGTGCAACAACGGCGTGTTATCCAAGCGCTGTTGGGAAATCCAGAGCTATATCTTTACCTACCGCAGCCAGACGGTCGATGGCCGCGATGTGGTGCTGTCGGCCCGGGTCACCTTCCCCAACAACACCGTGAGCGATATCCTGCATCAGGTGAAAACGCTTTCGCTCCACTTCCATCAAGGATTCTTCTCTTCGGAGTGGACGCCGTCCGAGAGCCTGATGTTCATGCCGCTCAAGGCCTTGTGGGATTCTGCCGTCATCGAGCCGGACCTGCAGAAATGGGGCATCACGCATGGGATAGAAGCCGATGGCGGCGGTTCCGGTCTCCACATGGCCCGGCAAATGGCCGACTGCACCGTTGCAGCGCTGGAAGTCATGCGGCAGCACGGTGTAAGCCTGGCGCCCGACGGATATACCACCAACTGGGGCAGTTCGCAAAATGCTGTTCCCGCCCTGATCTTTGCCCGCTGGTACGAGGAAGAGGCCCCGCAATGGTTCAAGGATGCCTTGCGGCTTCATTCCACTTTCTCCGGAGAAGGGGCGATCGACATGCCGGCTTTTATCAAGCACAGTTATCAGCATCCGGAGCTGATTCCTCCCCTGTTGACCATCATTGTGGCCTATATCAAAGCGTTCTCACCGGCACAACTGGGCGGCTATTCGCCCAACGATTTTGTGCCGCAATGGTATATCGACACCAAATATCAGGTAAACGGACGCGAAATTACTTTCTATGATGCCGTCAGCTTTTTCTACACGGACATCGTGGACCCCATCGGCCAGAAGATGACCTCTTTTAGCGAGGTGGTTGCGCCGGATATGCTCACCCCGGACGGAGAGGTGGACATGGACTGTCCTAAAATCCGCGCCTGGATGGCCTGCCTCAAAAAACACAACAACCTGGACGGCTGGACACCGGAACACCCTGTTTTTCTGGCCCATAGCACCGAAGACGGCATGATCCCATACGAGTTGGCCAATAGCATGTACCGCACCCTCAGCAACCAAGGGCAGAATACCAAAGTCCGTATGATGAAGGTCTCCTCCCTTGGCGACTTCCCTACCGGTGGCCTGAACACGCATTTTATCATTTCCTTCATGGTGCAAATCCATATGGCTTGTATGGAAAACCCGTCCGATATGTTGCTGATATACAGCCCTGTTAAATAAGCATGAGTGAACCGAAGAATATACGCCGTCCTTCTGAGGAAATGCGCTGGAAGCAATTCTATCCCAGCGGATATGAGGAAATCCTGAACAAGGAGTTCCCTCAGAAGACGTTATGGAAATTCCTGGAGGACGGCATTCTTTCCGATGAAAACCGCCACGACGCCCTGGTGTATTTCGGGCGCCGGATCAGTCGCAATACGTTTGTAGAACAGGTGCACCTCTGGGGCCGCGTCATCAAAGGCATGGGGCTAAAGGAGGGAGATGAACTGCTGATTTACGGCCCTGCCCTGCCAGAATTCATCTACATTATGTTCGCGGCGGACATGGTAGGGGTAACAGCCAATCTGCCCAATCTGATGGTGAAACCGGAAGACCTGGACTCCATGGTGGGCCGGAGCCGCGTTGCCTTCGTGTTCGACGGGATGGAAAAACTGATCCGGAAAATGCTGGAGCAGAAGCAGTTCGAACACGTGGTCATTCTTTCGGCCACGCGCTCCATGGGGAATCCACTCAGATTGCTCGCAGCGCCCATGAACGGCATCAAACGATTCGGCCTGCGCTACAGGGCCAAATACCTGACAGCCGACGCCGCTATCCGGCAGTTCGGACAATACGACGGTCCGCTGGATGCGACGGGCGAAACGGATAAACCGGCCTATCTTTTCTGTTCGTCCGGAACGTCCGGCAATGGCTACGCGAACCAGATCGGCATGACCGACAAGGCTATGATTGCCATGTGCCGGAATGCACTGGCGTTCAACTTGAAAGGAAGCCCCTTCCGCGAAGGAACCAGCTCCTACTGCCCTGTACCGCCCTTTGTGTGCACCGGCTTCTTTACGCTGGTGATGGCCCCGCTATACCGCGGCATGACCGTGTATCTGGATCCGAGGCTATCGGCCCAACTTTTTGCCAAAAACGTCCTTACCATCCGTCCGCAAATTGCCGTGGCCACCGGAGGGTACTGGATTAAACTGATTGAACAGGTCGACAAGCTCATCCAACAAGGCAAGCGTCCGGACCTGAGTTTCCTCCGATTCCCTGTCATGGGCGGCGAAGGTTGCACGCCAGAAGCGCTGCGGCACATCAACGAGGTACTGGAAGCCTGCGGCTCTCCGGTGGCCCTTACCTCGGGCTACGGACTCACCGAAATCTTCTCCGTGTCGACGGTGGACTATGAGCCCACGGGCTTCGACAAAGACTATTCCCGCCCGGTCGTGTGCGTAGGCTACCCCTTCCCCGGCGTCTCCGTAGGTATTTTTGACGAGAACGGCCAGGAACTGGACTACGAGGAGCGTGGCGAGGTCTGGATCAAGACCCCCACCCTCACCAGCGGCTATGACAATCCGGAACTCAACCGGGTCAGAATAAAGGACGGCTGGCTGCGCACCCAGGACCTGGGACAACTGGACCCCAGCGGCAAACTCTTTATCTATGGCCGCATGGCCCAGCACGTGGTTGCTCGCAACGGAGAAAAGGTATACCTGTTTGACATCGCCAACCAGTTGCGGGAGGACCCTGCCGTAAAAGATGCCCTGGTTTGCCGGCTGGATACGGAAAACGGCCCGATAGTTGCTCATGTAGTGCTGGAAGACGATATCCGGGAGTCGGAAAAAGAAGACGTGCTCCGCCGCCTGGACACCTGCATGCAGGCTTTCCTGCCCTCCGGGCTTTGCCTGGCGGGATACCATATGGAGTATGGGCAGCTGAGAATCAACGCGGTAGAGAAAATTGACCGGAGTTACTACACCCACCTCTTCACCGGCTATTCGGTGATCCGCAATGGCAAGCAGGAGACCGTCGCCTTCCATAAACAGAACAACAAATCTTTAAAATAACAGATGGACAAAAAATTAGTCATTATCCCCACCTACAACGAAAGGGAAAACATCGAGGACATCGTCAAAGCCGTATTCAACCTGGAAGGCCAGTTCCACGTACTGGTCATTGACGATGGTTCCCCGGACGGCACCGCCTCCCTGGTAAAAGGCATGCAGGAACAATTCCCCGAAACGCTGCACCTGTTGGAACGCAGCGGAAAACTAGGACTGGGAACCGCCTACCTCACGGGCTTCGCATGGGCCTTAGAGCACGGTTATGACTATGTTTTTGAAATGGATGCCGATTTCTCCCACAACCCGGCGGATCTCCTGCGCCTGTACAAGGCCTGTCAGGAGGGCGCAGACTTGAGCGTCGGCTCCCGCTATTGCAACGGCGTGAGCGTGGTGGACTGGCCCATCAGCCGCATCCTCATCTCCTATTTTGCTTCCGGTTACGTGCGCACCGTGCTGCGCATGAAAATCTACGACACCACCGCCGGATTCGTTTGCTACAGCCGCAAGGTACTGGAAACCATCGACTTAAATGCCATCCGGATGAAAGGATACGGCTTCCAGATCGAGATGAAGTACACGGCCTGGAAACTGGGATTCAAACTCAAGGAAGTGCCCATCGTCTTTACCAACCGCCAAAAAGGCACCTCCAAGATGAGTGGAGGCATCTTTGGCGAGGCTTTCTGGGGCGTGATGGGGCTCCGCTTCCGTTCTATCCGCGGCCGGGAATAAGTCTTAATCCAATCCGTTTACGGTCCGGGTCCACAGAAAGGACCTGGACTTTTACGTGTTGGTGCAGCTTAAGGACCTGGGAAGGCACGGCCATCCCCTTCTGGCCCATCTGCGAGGCATGGATAAGGCCATTTTCGTGCAGGCCGATATCGACAAATGCACCAAAGGCGGTCAGGTTGGTGACCAGGCCCGGCAGTTCCATACCCACTTTGAGGTCGTCGATGTCGTGGATATCGTCCGCAAAGGAGAATTCCTGCGCGGCCTCACGAGGGTCCCGTCCCGGCTTTTGCAACTCCAGGATGATGTCGTTGATGGTGGGCAGGCCGAACTCCTTTTCCACATAATCCTGGGCCTTGATCTGCTTGCACAGCGCCGCATTCCCGACCAGTTCACTGGTGCTCACATGCAGGTTGCGGGCCATTATATCGACAATATGATAGGCCTCCGGATGCACCGCCGAATTGTCCAGCGGATTGGCCGCTCCGGGGATGCGGAGGAAGCCGGCGCACTGCTCGAAAGCCTTGGCGCCCAGGCGCGGCACCTTCTTGAGTTCCTCCCGGCTGGTGAAATTGCCGTTCTGGCTCCGATAGGCCACAATGGCCTTGGACAGCGCAGGGCCGATGCCGGCCACGTATTGCAGCAGATAGGGACTGGCGGTGTTCACGGACACGCCTACGCTATTTACGCAACTCTCTACGGTATTGTCCAGCTTTTCCTTGAGGAGCCCCTGGTCCACGTCGTGCTGATACTGACCGATGCCCAGCGACTTGGGGTCGATTTTCACCAGCTCCGCCAGCGGATCCATCAGGCGACGGCCGATGGAAACCGCGCCACGGACGGTAACGTCGTACTCCGGGAATTCCTCCCGTCCCACCTCCGAGGCAGAATAGACGGAAGCGCCATCCTCGCTCACGGAGAAAATGCGTACGCTTTCCGGCAGCCCGACCATCCGCACAAAAGCCTCCGTCTCCCGGCCGGCCGTTCCGGAACCGATGGCAATGACCTCAATATCATACTTTTCCACCAGGTCCGCCACGGTGGTGATGGCCTGGATTTTCTTGGCCACAGGCGGGTGCGGGAAAATGACGTCGTGGTGCAGCAGGTTCCCCTGCGCATCCAGGCAGACCACCTTGCAACCGGTACGGAAACCCGGGTCGATGGCCATCACGCGTTTTTGCCCCACCGGCGGTGCCAGCAGTAGCTGACGCAGGTTCTCGCCAAACACCTGGATAGAAGCCACATCGGCCTTTTCCTTGGCCTCCCGCAACACCTCTCCGGTGATGGAAGGGTCCAGCAAACGCTTCCAGGCGTCATCCACGGCCTCACGCACCTGCAGGCCGGTTTCCCGCTGGGGATAGCCGTGCTCCTGGCAAAAATCGTAATACATCTTGTTGGCGCACTTTTCCCCGTCTGCGTCGATTTCCACACGCACGAAGCCTTCCTCCTGGGCGCGCAACATGGCCAGCAGGTTGTGGGCGGGTATTTTGCCGATGGGCATGGAGAAGTTGAAATAGCTGCGGTACTTGGCGGCATCCGGGCTGCTCTCCCCTGCCTTGGTGACCTTGGAAGCCACCCGACGGGTGCGGTAAATACCCCGCAGATTCTCACGGATGACGGCCGTCTCGCTCAGGCGTTCCGCCACGATGTCACGGGCGCCCTGCAGGGCCTCTTCCGTGTCCTTCACCTCCCCTTTCACGAACTTGCGGGCATCCGCCTTGGGATCTTGCGATTTGCCGCTCCATAAAAGGTCCGCGAGGGGTTCCAAACCCTTGGCCACGGCAATGGTGGCGCGGGTTTTCCGCTTGGGCCTGTACGGGAGGTACAAATCTTCCAGGTCGCTGCTGCTGACGCAGTTCTCTATCTTCTTCTGAAGGTCTGCCGTGAGTTTATCCTGCTCCGCGATGGTTTTGAGGATGGAGGCTTTCCGTTTTTCCATCTCCTCAAAGACATCGACCCAATGTTTTACCTCCGCCACTTCTACGTCCGTGAGGCCGCCGGTGCGCTCCTTGCGGTAACGGCTGATGAAGGGAATGGTGCACCCGTCTGCGAACAGTTCCACGCAGTTTTCCACCTGCCAGGACTGTATGCCCAGCAACTTGGCGATATGCTTGATGTATAGTTCTTTCATATTTTCAAATGTACTATTTTTTGCGTAAATTTGCAATATACACCCAACGAATCATGGAACAAGCGCAAACCCAAGCCCCCTCCTGGTGGTGGACTATCGTCAATATTCTCTTTCTGATTGAGCTGCTGCCGCTGGCTATTCTCTGCTTTGGGCCCTATCTGCTGTACGAGCGTGCACCCCGGCTCCTAAAGCCGTTCTACCTGTTTATCCGGTATTACGTCAAAGTGATTCGCGAGACGGTGCAGGATTTCCGCGCCCTCACCGGCGTTTAATCCTGGGAGAAGTCTTTCAGTTCCTCACGGTAGGCGCTGAAAATCATAGACTTAGACAGGAAGCCCAAATACTTACGGTCCTTATCTACCACCGGCAAGTTCCATGCGCCGGATTTTTCGAATTTGCGCATGACCGACTCCATGGGTTCGTCCACGTACACATACTCCGGCGCCGTGCGCATGTAATTGTAAACGTGGCGTTTGTCGTACAGCTCCTGGCTGAACATTTCCTTGCGGATATCGGAAAGGGTCACATAGCCCTGGAAACGGCCACGGGAATCGACCACCGGGAACAAATGACGATTGGAGGTCGATACCGCCTCCACCAAATCCCGCAGCGTAGCGTCGATACGGATGGGCAGGAAGTCCGTTTCCAGCAGGGCGTCCGTCTTCAGGAGCGTGAGCACCGCCTGGTCGGAGTCGTGCGTGAGGAGTTCCCCGCTGGCGGCAATACGCTTGGTATAGATGGAATATTTCTCGAAGATGCGCGTTACGCCATAAGCGATGGCCGAGGTGAGGATAAGCGGCACAAGCAGCTCATAACCGCCTGAAATCTCGGCAATTAAGAAGATGGCGGTAAGCGGCGCCTGCATGACGCCGGCCATGAGTCCGGCCATACCCACCAGCACAAAATTGGAGACCGGAACCAGGCCCGGGTGGACCAGGTTGACCGTGGTAGCCAGCACAAAGCCCGCGATGGCGCCCATGAACAGCGTAGGACCGAAAGTACCGCCCACGCCGCCACCGGCATTGGTGAAGGTCATGGAGAACACCTTGAGCAGCATGACCAGCAGGAAGAACAGAGGCACGGCCCAGTGCCAGCTCAAGAAATAGTTCAGCGGGGTTCCGCCGCCAAAATCGACCATTTTGCCATTGAGCAGGGGCGACAGGAAATCGTAGCCTTCCCCGTACAGCGGCGGGAACAGGAAGATGAGAACGCCGAGCGTTACGGCAGAAATGGCCCAGCGCAGGTAACGGTTCTTGAGCTTACCCAGCCGGTCTTCCATCTCCAGCGTAGTGCGGAGGAAATACAGCGAACCCAGGCCGCAGAAGATGCCCAGGAGCACATAGAACGGCACATTTCCCATATTGAACGGAATCACGGTAGCGGCAAAGGCGCTCTCGCGTCCCAGGCAAATATAGCTTACCAGCGTGGCCGATATGGAACTGAGCAGCAGCGGCAGGATGCCGCTCATGGACAGGTTGAACAGCAGGATTTCCAGCGTGAACAGGACACCTGCAAGCGGGGCGTTGAAGATACCCGCTACAGCACCAGCCGCGCCGCAACCGAGCAGGAGCGTCATGCCACGGTAGGACATGCCGCAATATCGACCCAGATTGGAGCCGATGGCCGCACCGGTATACACGATGGGCGCCTCCGCACCCACGGAACCGCCAAAGCCGATGGTGAGCGCACTGGTTACCAGCGAACTCCAGCAGTTGTGTGCTTTGATTTTGGATTCGTTCTTGGAAACGGCCTGCAGCACCTTGGTAACGCCATGGCCGATATTGTCCCGGATGATATACTTGACGATGAGCAGGCTCAGGAGCATACCCACACCCGGCAGCACCAGATAGGGCCAGCGGCTGCCCGGGACCAGTTGCTCCACCCAGCCCTGAATGCCATGGATGGCCAGTTTGAGCCCCACGGCGGCCAGGCCGCACAGGATGCCGGTTACAATAGATAATACAAGGAGGGCCGTGGTTTCCGGCATCTTATGCAAAAGGCCCCTGACGGGGCCCCATATCCATTTTATGCCACCACGGTTTGCCATGGCTGTTAATCTTCGTCAGAGCCGTTGGAATACTGGGCGATGTTGTCGTCCGGAAGGGTTTCCCCTGCGGCGTCCGAAGCGTCGGCGCTGCCACCGGCCACGGCCTCGTTCTCGGCATCTTCCTCTCCTTCCAGCCAACGGGCCACATCCTCCAGATCGTCCGTTTTCACGTTGATTTTCACCAGATAGATGGCATCGTCCGTCTCGATGGTCACTGCATAAAAAGAGGTACCGTCCGGCTTGGGATACTTGATTAGATCGTTCAGGTAATCGCTGAAGCCCTTGGGGTACTTTTCTGCGAATGCAGCGGCCAGGTCCGGGTGACCGGACATCTTCTCATAACTCACCACATGTCTTTTCTTGCTGTCTGCCATATCTGTTTACTTGTGCTTAGGTTTTCGTGCTGCAATATTAGGACTTTGTTTTGAACTCTGCAAGGGCTTTTGTGTTTTTTTCGAAGAATTTTTGAAGAAAAACGATTTTTGCCGCTGTTTTTTCTCCGGATCACGTTCTGTAAACACCGGAGTCATGTCTCTCGGGTCCAGTCCTGTGTAGAACATCACGGACGAAGTGGTCATGGGCGTGGGCGTAAAATCCTGCACCTGGTCCATCCAGATTCCCTTCAGGGCCGGGTGTGACGCCAGGTGCTCCATGTCCTTCATGGTGCAGCCGGGGTGCGAGGAGATAAAATACGGTACAAGCCCCACATGGGTACCGGCTTCGCGGTTCACCTTGTCGAATTCCTTGCGCAACCGCTCGAAAAGGCGGAAGCTGGGCTTGGCCATCTTCTGCAGCACATGGTCCTCGGTATGCTCCGGGGCCACTTTCAGGCGGCCGGACGTGTGGTCCAGCACCAGCGTCTGCAGGTAAGGCTTGGAGCTGGTATCGACAAAACCGTCCTCCGTCAGGAAAAGGTCGTAACGGATGCCGCTGCCGATATAGCTGTGCCGGATGCCTTTTGTATTGTCGATCCGCTTGTACAGCTCCATGAGGCGGGTATGGTCGCAATTCAGGTTGGGACAGCGCTTGGGGAACAGGCAGCTGCGCCGCTTGCATTTGTCGCACAGCTCCAGGTTTTTCCCGTGCATGCCGTACATGTTGGCCGTAGGCGCCCCCACGTCGGAAATATTGCCGGCAAAGTCCGGCAGGTCGTTCAGCGCCTTGACCTCCTTGAGGATGGATTGTTCGCTTCGGGACGATATGAACTTGCCCTGGTGCGCGGCGATGGTGCAGAAGTTACAGCCGCCGAAGCACCCGCGGTGGGTGTTCACGGAGAACTTGATCATGTCGTAGGCCGGGATGCGCTTGCCCTTGTACCGCGGATGCGGCAGTTTGGTGAACGGCAGGTCCCAGAAGGAGTCCATTTCTTCGGTGGTAGCCGGCGGGAATGGCGGATTGATCTGGACGTACCCCTTCCCTACCGGCTCCAGGATGGTGTCCGGATGCATCATGTTGGCATGCGTCTCAATCCAGTGAAAGTTCTCCGCAAAGGCCCGTTTGTCCTTACAACATTCTTCGAAACTATGTAGCAGAAGCTTTCCGGAGGGGGTGTCTGTTCCGGAATCCATGGCCACCCTCGGCCGTGTAAGAGGGAGGGGCCCAGAGCCGCTCGTCGGTAGACGGCGCATTGCGTTTTGGGAGGGGTCGCGAAGCGACGATTCCGGAATAGATACCCCCTCCGGAAGCTTCCCGTTAACATAGAAAGCGATTTGGGGGATCTGTTGCATGCGGTGGCGGGGCCAGCCCTTCTCGATGCCCTTGGTGAGTTCCAGCATGGGACGCTCGCCCATGCCGTAGCAGAGGTAGTCGGCCCCGGAAGTGTATAGGACCGAGGGCATCAGGCAGTCTTTCCAGTAGTCGTAATGCGTCAGGCGGCGGAGCGAGGCCTCGATGCCGCCGATAATCACCGGAATCTCCGGGTACAGTTTCTTGAGGATTTGGGTGTACACCGTAACGGCGTAGTCCGGTCGGGCGCCGGCCTTGCCGTCCGGCGTGTAGGCGTCGTCGTGACGCAGGCGCTTGGAGGCCGTGTAATGGTTCACCATGGAGTCCATGGCGCCGGCATTGAGGCCGAAATACAGCCTGGGAGCGCCCAGTTTGCGGAAATCGCGTAAATCGTCCCGCCAGTTGGGCTGCGGAATCACCGCCACCCGATAGCCCCATTTCTGGAGCCAGCGCGCGATGACCGCCGTTCCGAACGACGGATGGTCGATGAAGGCGTCGCCGCTGAACAGGATAATGTCGATATAATCCCAGCCCAGCGCCTGCACCTCCTTGACGGAAGTGGGAAACATGTAGTCGTTATTCGACATACAAAAGCAGTCCCTTCAGATATTCTCCTTCCGGATGATAAATGTTTACGGAGTGGTCCGCGGGTTGATTCAAGCGGTCCAGGATGCGGACGCTGCGACCCGTCTCCGCGGCGGCGGAGAACACGGCCAGGGCAAAGGCCTCCTTGTCCACCACCTGCGAGCAGCTGAAAGTGAACACGAAGCCGCCCGGCGCCACCTTGGCGATGGCTGCCGCATTCAGGCGCTGATAGGCCCTGAGGGCATTTTTGAGCGCCCCACGGTGCTTGGCGAATGCCGGCGGATCCACGATGATAAGGTCGTACGCGCCGTCGGAGATATTCTTGACAAAGTCGATGGCATCGGCACAATAAGAAGTGTGCTGCTCGGCCGTGAAGCCGTTGAGCGCCACGTTGCGGTCCACCATGTCCATGGCCCGCTGGGAGCTGTCTACCGAGTCCACATGCACGGCGCCGCCGGCAAGGGCGTAGATGGAGAAACCGCCCGTGTAGCAGAAGAGGTTGAGCACACGGCGACCGGCCGCCAAGCGTCCCACCGCAGCGCGGTTTTCCCGCTGGTCCAGGAAGAAGCCGGTCTTCTGGCCTTCCTGCCAGTTCACCAGGAATTGGTTGCCGTTTTCCAGGACAGCCTGTTCATCGGCCTCCAAACCGGGTGCTTTCCAAAGGTAGCCGTCCACCAGGTCCAGGCCGGCCTTGAAGGGCGCGGTGCCGGAACTTTTGTCGTAAACGGCCTTCAGGCGCTCTCCGTACACGGTTTTGAGCGCTTCGCAAATGGCGTTTTTGGCGCGGAACATGCCCACCGAATGGGCCTGGAGCACGCAAACGCCGTCGTAATAGTCGATGATAAGGCCAGGCAGGCCATCCCCTTCCCCGTGCACCAGCCGGTAGCAATTGATCTTGGCATTCTGCGCCAGGCCATAGGCTTCCCGGAGCTGATAGGCCCGGAACAGCATCCGCTCCCAGAAATCCGGCTGTGTAGGATCTTCGTCGAAGCTGAGGATGCGCACGGCGATGGAGCCGATCTGGTAGTGTCCGCAGGCAAGCAGTTTGCCGTCGGAGGAGCATACGCTCACGAGGTCCCCCTCTGCGGGATGGCCCACGACTTGGGCGATGGCCCCGGAGAACACCCAGGGATGATAGCGCAGCAGGGATTCCTCCCGGCGGGGTTTGAGGATGATTTTATCCATTGTCTTGGTATCTTTCAGGATGAAGTTGTTCGGGCGTGAGGGGATGCTTCTGGGAATGCATCAGTTTCAGGTACATTTCCCGGCACACCCAGGCATCCGTGGCGGCGTAGCGCTGCTGTGATTCGCTCAAGTGCTCGGCCTCCCAGTTGGAAAGCTGCTGGGCCTTGGAAATCTTTACGCCCAGGATGATGGCCGTCATTTTCTTCACGCTTTTGTCGCGGATGCCATATTCCCAAACGATATTTTGCAGGTCCACAAAGCCCTTGGGGACGAATTTGGTGAATTTCTGCAGGCCCCTGACATCGTCCAGCGTGGCGGCGCCCACCTTGGTGATGGACGGGTTGGCCAGGATGGAAGCCAGTGGGCGGGGCAAGCCCAGCGTCTGCAGCCGGAAAAGGAAGGCCTTTCCGCTGCCGGAGAGTTGCAACAGCGCCGTTCCGTTGGCGTGCTGTTCCGGCGTGAAAGTGGGACGGGTCTCCGTGTCGAAGCCCAGCACCCGCTGCCGTTTCAGGTAGCGCAGGGCGCGATGGAAGGCCTCCCCGTCCGTGTCGATAACCTCGATGGTTCCGGGGAAAGACGCCAGCTCCAAGGCTCCTATTTCTTCTGGGCTAACGGAGATTTTGTACATAGGTTTCCTGTACGTAAGTAGGAGTCACTTCCACCAGGACCGGCAATCCTGAATCCGATTCCTCGGTTTCGAAGAAATGCAGGGCCGGGCGGGCAATCCGATGCGTGAAAAGACGCTGCGAGCGCAGCAAATCGTAGGTGGTACGGATGAGGACCGGCTGCGGATCCAGGAAATGGAAGCCTTTGGAAAGCATTTTGTTGAAGGAGCTGTCCTCCTCTGTCCCCTCGCGGCGGATCAGGGCCAGTTCCGACTCCAGATAGGTAAGGTCGAAGTTATAGCTATCCACGATAAGGGCATCCATCGGCCGGCCTGTTGAACGGTACTGGCGCAGCAGGTTGCGGAATTCCGTACGGATATCCAGGGCCGATTCGGGCGTAAGGACGGCCAGCCGGGCATCCTCCCAACCCTTCTTGGCAAAGACGGATTGCCAGGCATTGCTCCTGCGCGTAGCCCGTCCCGTCCAGACCGCCAGATTGCGGGCGCCGGAGGCATAGGCCTGTTCCAGCAGGATATCTGTGGGAGAGAGCAAAATGCTCTTTCCGCCGCACATCTGCTGCAGTGTATCCACGTCTGAAATACCAAATTCTCCCTGCATAGAAGAAGTGAAAATCAGTATTTTAGCCCGTGTTTTCTCAAGTGTTTGTTCAGTATCGGACGAAGACCGGACACAAGTGGTATCCCAGGCAAAGACGGCATTGCGGATGGCCGCCTCACGCAGGCTGTCCGCCGACTCAAATACGTCCTTATCTTCCGGGATAAAGTGTGCATAGGCATCGTTATAGACATCCAGGATAACGTCGAAACGCTCCCCTGCGAAGTCCGGCAGGGAGTCCCGTACGGAACGGCCGTCTACGTTGTCCACGGCGTCGGTCGTCTGGAAACGGCGCGCGAGCGGAAGGACCTCCTCCGGCTGTCCGATGATGGCGATGGAACCTTCGGCCCCAAACTTACCGGCCTGGGCCACCACGCGGCCCGTTCCGGTGGAGTCCGCCGCGATGGAAACGACCAGCGGAAGGCTGGACTTGAGTACGACCGTACGCGGCTTGCACGAGGTAAGTGCAGCCAGCGCAACGAGTCCCAATATGATGATTCTTTTCATAGTATTTGCTAAAATGCAAAAATAATCAATTCCGGCTACTTATGCAATCCCAGAATTTCCTCGATTTTGGGGATGAGCAGGCTGTCGATATACTCAGGCTCCATGAAATGGGTGCCGTCATATTCCGTGTAAGTGGTTTTGCCAAAGTACTTTTCCCACAAATCCACCCGGACCACGCCGGAGGCCTTGTAGTGGTCGTTCTTGCCGAAAAAAGCGTAATAATAGCCACCCGGTTCGATGCTGGCGATGGCGGCCTCCCCGTGCGCCTTGTATTTGAGCAGCACTTCGCGGGTGAATTTGAGTTCCTGCCTGTCCCCTTCCTTCACAGGAAAACGATGATGCAGGTACCATCGACCCAAAGCAAAACGGGCGATGCCGGCCCCTCTGTACAGGTTCTCCGGTGCACCCAGCGAAGGCGAAACGAAGAGGTGCGGAAGGCCCTGGATACGGAGCGCCTGAATGGCACCAAGTGACTCTCCGATAATCAGATCCGGCTTTTCCGCCTCCACCCAGGAGGCGATTTGGGCACGGCCGATTTCCGGGTCGAAGTCGTAGGTGCGGATGATTACGCGCAC
>JBGUPS010000045.1:0-14969 GCA_045130395.1 Candidatus Cryptobacteroides sp. | reverse complement strand
CGATTGGGCACGATTCGTGAAAATCGTACCCAATCGGCGTAAGTTGCTTATTTTCAGATAGTTAAGCCCCTAATACTCTTCCTCGTTCCACATGAAGTCCTCTTTGGTGGGATAGTCCGGCCAGATGTCTTCGATGGATTCGTAGATTTCTGCGTTGTCGTCGTCCAGTTCTTCCAGGTTTTCAATTACCTCGTCCGGGGCGCAGGTGCGGGTAGCGTAATCAATCAGTTCTTCTTTGGTTGCGGGCCACGGGGCATCGTCCAGGGAACTTGCAAGTTCGAGTGTCCAAAACATAGTAAGTATGGGTTTTAGTTGTTAATTATCAAGTGTTTATCGCAAAAAGCGCTTATTTGGGAATGCAAAGATAGACAAAAAAATGATATAATGGATTTTTTTCGTTAATTTTGCAGTCCTTTTTTATGGACCATTTGCTACAAAGAACAGACCATGGCATACAAAAAGATTGAAGAATACGATCCGCAGACCACGCAGGAAATTGCCGCTCACATCAAGGCCATTCTGGACTTGCTTGGAGAAGACACCACGCGCGAAGGCCTGCAAAAGACGCCGGAACGGGTGGCCAAGGCCATGCAGTTCCTCACCCAGGGCTATTTCCAGGACGGTGAAACCATCGTCAAGAGCGCCCTGTTCCAGGAGCCGTATAACCATATGGTGATTGTGAAGGACATCGAACTGTTCTCCCTGTGCGAGCACCATATGCTTCCCTTCATCGGCAAGGCCCATGTAGCCTATATTCCCAAGGGGGAAATCACCGGCCTGAGCAAAGTGGCCCGCGTGGTGGAAACCTACGCCCGCCGGCTCCAGGTGCAGGAGCGTCTCACCGAGCAAATCCGCGACTGCCTGCAGGAATCCCTGCATCCGCTGGGCGTGGCCGTGGTCATCGAAGCCATGCACACGTGCATGTCCATGCGTGGCGTACAAAAATCCAACGCCATCACCACCACATCGGCCTTCTCAGGCATTTTCCTGAAGAGCGACAAAACCCGCAACGAGTTCCTGCAGCTGATTGGCCGATAGCCTGCCAATTTGTCAGCCAGAAAGGCTTGGCGCATAATTTGAGAATTCGATACCGGCTCCCGATGGGGCCGGTATTTTTGAAATCTAAAAAAACAAAATATTATGGCAAACAAAGGACAAATTGGCGTAACCACCGAGAACATCTTCCCGGTTATCAAGCAGTTCCTGTACAGTGACCACGAGATTTTCCTCCGTGAACTGGTGGCCAATGCCGTGGACGCCACGCAAAAGATGAAAGCGCTGGCAGCCAGTGGCGACTATAAAGAAGAGCTGGGCGAACTGAAAGTGACCCTCCAGCTGGACGAGCAGGCGCAGACCCTCAAGATTGTCGATAACGGTATCGGCATGACAGAGGAAGAAGTCGACAAATACATCAACCAGATTGCCTTCTCCAGCGCCGGAGAGTTCCTGGAGAAGTACAAGGACCAGATCCAGAATATCATCGGCCACTTTGGCCTGGGCTTCTACAGCGCTTTCATGGTATCCAAGAAGGTGACCATCGAAACGCTTTCCTGGAAGGAAGGTGCCAAGGCCGTGAAATGGACCTGCGACGGTTCTCCGGCTTATGAGATGGAGGAAATCGACAAGGCGGAACGCGGAACTGTCATCACCCTGTATCTGGACGACGACTCCAAGGAGTACGGTGAGAAGGCCCGCATCGAGGCCCTGCTGAACAAATACTGCAAGTTCATGCCCGTTCCCATCGTCTTCGGCAAGGAACAGGAATGGAAGGACGGTAAGTATGTCGATACCGATAAGGACAAGATTATCAACTCCGTGGAGCCGCTGTGGACCAAGGCCCCGAGCGAGCTCAAGGACGAGGATTACAAGGAGTTCTACCGCACCCTCTTCCCCATGAACGAGGAGCCGCTGTTCTGGATTCACCTGAACGTGGACTATCCGTTCAACCTCACCGGTATCCTGTACTTCCCTAAGCTCAAGGACCGCGTGGCGGTGGAGCGCAACAAGATTTCCCTCTACTGCAACCAGATGTTCGTGACGGACCATGTGGACAACATCGTCCCGGACTTCATGACGTTGCTGCATGGTGTCATCGACTCGCCGGACATTCCGCTGAATGTGAGCCGCAGCTACCTGCAGAGCGACGCTGCCGTCAAGAAGATATCGACCTATATTACTAAGAAGGTGGCGGACCGTCTGGAGAATATCTTCAAGGAGGAACGTGCCCAGCTGGAAGAGAAGTGGGACAACCTGAAGCTCTTCATCGAGTACGGCATGCTCTCCGACGAAAAATTCTGCGAGCGCGCGCTCAAGTTCGCCCTTTTGAAGAATGTCGATGGCAAATACTGCAGCTTTGACGAGTACAAAACGGCGGTGGAAGGCCAGCAGACGGACAAGGACAAAAAGCTTGTGTACCTGTATGCCACCAAGCCGGAGGACCAGTACACCTACATCCAGGCCGCCAAGGACAAGGGCTACGACGTGCTCCTGATGGACTGCGAACTGGACGCCCACTATGTGAACCTCCTGGAGCAGAAGCTCACGGACATCCGCTTTGCCCGCGTGGACTCCGACGCCGTGGAGAACCTCATCCCCAAGGAAGACAAGATGAAACTGGAGATGAAGGAGGACGAGCGCTACGACCTGGAGAACCTCTTCAAGGCCGTACTGCCGGAAGGTCCCGATTACTTTGTGCAGGGCGACAACCTGGGCGAGAACGGTGCCCCCATCCTGATTACCCAGAACGAGTTCATGCGCCGTTACCGCGAAATGAGCGCCCTGGGCGGCGGGATGAACTTCTACGGTTCCATGCCGGAGAGCTACAACCTCACCGTGAACATGGAGCATCCGCTGGTGGCAAAGATTTGGGCTGCCAAACAGGCCGATGTTGCCCCGCAGGCAGAACTGCCCGCCGAAGCCCCGTCCGATGCATCCGATGAGGAGAAGACCAAGGCCCGCGAAGCCCGTGAGGCTGTCCGCAGAGCCCATCGGTCCGATGTGGAAGCTTTCGCGAAGGACAACGAACTGCTGCACCAGTTGGTGGATCTGGCCCTGCTGGGCAACGGCATGCTCAAAGGCAAGGCGCTGAGCGACTTCATCGCCCGCAGCCAGAAAGTCTTGCGTGAAATGTAAAAGGCTGGTTATCAGCGAATAACAAAAAATCGTCTATGCGAATCTGCATAGACGATTTTTTGTTATCGACTCAAACTGAGTCACTTCCATTTCACGGCTTACTTGTACAGGAAGCGGCGGATGCTCATCTTCGGAGTTTTCTCGAAGGGCTTGTCCACTAACTCCACCTTGGCGATTTGGCTGTAGCTGGGAAGCAGACGGTTGGAGCCCAGGCGGATGTTCTCCGGGATTTCGGCCTTGGCCTCGTTGTCCAGCAGCGAGGATGCGATGGCCTGCTCATCCAGGAATACCAGGGCGACCAGTTTGCCGCCACGGTCTACCACCACGCTTTCCATTACGAACGGCTGGTTGTTGACCACAACTTCAATCTCTTCCGGATAGATATTCTGGCCAGAAGGACCCAGGATCATGTTCTTGGAGCGGCCGCGGATGAAGATGTTGCCATCGGCATCCATGACGCCCAGGTCGCCGGTGCGCAGCCAGCCGTCCTCGGTGAAGGCATTGGCCGTAGCCTCCGGGTTCTTGTAATAGCCAACGGTGATGTTGTCGCCCTTGGCCTGGATTTCACCCACGACGTGCTGGGGATCATCGGAATCGATGCGGATTTCGGTAATGTCCACAGGTTTACCGCAGGAGCCGGGCACATACGTGCGCCAGCCGCTGTAGGCCATCAGCGGGCAACCTTCCGTCATGCCATAACCCACCACGTAAGGGAGTTTGATGGCCTTGAACAGGCGCTCCACCTCCGGATTCAGGGCGGCGCCACCCATGATGAATTCGCGCACCTTGCCACCGAAAGCTTCGCACAGACCGTCTTTCACCTTCTTGTAGATAAGGTTCTTGATGCCGGGAATCTTGGTGAGAAACTTGATGAGCGGCTTGTCCAAGGTGGGCTTGAGTTTGCTCTTGTAAATCTTTTCCATCACCAGCGGAACGGTGACCAGGAGGTAGGGCTTTACCTCGGCAAAGGCTTTCAGCAGCGAAGCCGGAGTGGGAGCCTTACCCAGCCAGTAAATGGACGTACCGTTGCACAGCGGGTAGATGAACTCGATCACCAGGCCATACATGTGGGCCATGGGCAGCATGGAGACGATCTTGTCGCCGGCGGGCATGTAACGCTGGTCGAAATCGACATTGGCCGAGAAGTTACGGTAGGTAAGCATGACGCCCTTCGGGTCGCCGGTAGAGCCGGAAGTATAGTTGATGGTGGACAGGTCGTCCCAGTTGTCTGTAGGGAACACAACGTCCTCCGGGCCGAATCCCTTGGGGTATTTTTCTGCAAAGAGGGTGTCCAGATTGTCCACCGCCTCCTGGATTTTGGCCTCGCGGCAGAAGAGCACCTTCCAGGTGTCTACGTCGAAAGCCACCTTGAGGGCGGGCATTTTCTCGGGATCCATCTTGGCCCAACGGGCGGCGTTGGTGAACAGAGCCACAGAATCGCTGTGATTCACCAGGCCCATGACGCTTTCCGGCGTAAAGTCGGCCAGAATGGGGACGATAACGGTCTCATAGGTATTTACAGCAAGATAGGCGAAACCCCACTTGGCACCGTTGTTGGCGCAAAGGGCGATTTTATCTCCTTTCTTGAAGCCGGCTTTCTCGAATACAATATGGAAGCGGGCGATATCGGTTGCCATCTGGGAGTACGTGAAAGAGTCTCCCCCGAGGGTGTTGAGTGCAGGCTTGTCCCAATACTTACGGGTGGCGTCTTGCAGGCGCTGAAGGTAGTGCGGGTAAACTATTTTCTCCATAAAAATAAGTTAAAGGTTTTGTACAGCTTACAAATTTACTAATTTTTTTAGAAAATCCGTATCTTTGTATCCTAAGAAATGAGTTTATGAGACTTCCGGCCGAATGGGAAAAACAAGGATTCGTGCAGCTCACATGGCCGCACGAGGACACCGCCTGGTATGCACTGCCCCAGGTATTGGATTGCTATGTGGCAGTTGCACAAGCAATTACCAAGTATGAGCCGCTGCTGATTGTCTGCCGCGACAAGGCCGAATGCCTGGCCGACATGGCTGCCCGCAACTGGGAACCTGGCAGCAACGTGCGTTTTGTGGAAAGTCCGCTCAACGACACCTGGGCCCGCGACCACGGCGCCATTTCCGTCTGGGGCGATAATGGCGAGAAGTGCATCGAGGACTTCGTCTTCAACGGCTGGGGCCTCAAGTTCGGCTCGGACCTGGACAACCAGATTACGCGCAACATCTATAAGGCCGGCGCTTTTGCGGCTGATGTCCGCTACCTGGACATGCGTCCCTTCGTACTGGAAGGCGGCAGTATCGACACAGATGGTGCCGGTACGCTCATGGCCACCAGCGAATGCCTCTGCTCGCTCAACCGCAACGAGTACCTGAGTCAGCAGGAGATTGAGCAGAAGCTCAAGGAGGCGTTTGGCCTGCAGCGCATCCTGTGGGTGGATCACGGCGGCATTATCGGTGACGATACGGACAGCCACGTGGACATCCTGGCGCGCTTCTGCAGCCCGGACACCATTGCCTATACCGTCTGTGAGAATCCTGACGATGAGAACTATGCACCCCTGAAGGCCATGGAAGAGCAGCTCCGCACCTTCCGCACCCTGGATGGCAAACCGTACAAGCTGATTCCCCTACCCCTTCCGGAGCCGATGTATCTGGACGATTACCGCCTGCCGGCCTCCTACGCCAACTTCCTGATTGTGAACGGCGCCGTGCTCATGCCGGGCGCGGGGTCCGAGCTGGATGCAAAAGCGGCCGGGCAGCTCCAAAAAGCCTTCCCGGACCGCACCGTAGAAATCATCGACTGCCGCGCCCTCCTCTCCGGCCACGGCGGCCTCCACTGCATCACCATGAACTACCCTCAGGGCTGGTAGTTTCTCCTGTCATACCGAGGGCATGGTAGGTTCTCCTGTCATACCGAGGGCTGGTAGGTTCTCCTGTCATACCGGGGGCGAAGCCCGAGCGTATCTCATTAAATAGATCTCTCCTGTCAAGGTTCATCTTATCAATGAGTTTGTCCTTATTTACTCTCGATAACTTCTTTACCTTCTTTTCTCTCTCTATAGCCTGATCTATATCGGAGAAAACTTCAAAGTATAATAGTTTATTACAATTATACTTCTTTGTAAAACCAGCATAAGATCCGCTCTTATGCTCGAGTATTCTCCTCTCCAAATTATTGGTTACACCAGTATAATAGACCGTACCAATAGTGTTGGAAACAATATAGACATAATAGGATTTATACATATATGAGATACACTCGCTACGCTCGGTATGACAATGATAACGCTACGCTCGGTATGACAATGATTACCTATTTCCCGTAGCGTTTCAAGAGAATATCGTACGCATCTATGCGGCGGTCGCGGAGGAAGGGCCAGCCGCGGCGGACGTATTCGCACTGCTCCATGTCGATTTCTACGACATGAACGCCTTCTTCTGCCTTTTCGAACTCCGTTAGCAACTCACCCTGCGCACCGGTGGCAAACGAATGCCCCCAGAAGTCGATGCCGGTAGAATGGCCGGTGGGATCCGGCTCCACGCCCGTGCGGTTTACCGTGATGACCGGCAGGCCATTGGCGACACTATGGCCGCGCTGAACCAGCTGCCAGGCCTGGCGCTGTTGCGCCTGCTCCCAGTCCGGGTCCGTGGGAACGCCCCCGATAGCCGTAGGATAAATGAGCATTTCCGCACCGTTGAGCGCCATGGCGCGGGCGGCTTCCGGATACCACTGATCCCAGCAGACCAGCACGCCCAGCGTACCCACCGAAGTTTTGATGGGCTGGAAACCCAGGTCTCCGGGCGTGAAATAGAACTTTTCGTAGAAGAGAGGATCGTCCGGAATGTGCATCTTGCGATAAGTGCCGGCAATGCTGCCGTCTTTCTCCAGCACCACGGCGGTGTTGTGGTAAATGCCCGCCGTGCGACGCTCGAACAGCGACAGCACCAGTACGATGCCCAATTCCCGGGCCAGCTTGCCAAAAGACTCCGTGGACGGTCCGGGGATAGGTTCCGCCAGGTCGCACAGTTTGGCATTTTCCTCCTGGCAGAAGTACAGGCTGTTGTGCAATTCCTGCAGTACTACCAGTTGGGCGCCCTGTGCGGCAGCTTCACGTACATGCTGCTGCAAACGGGCTACATTCTCGGGAATATTGGCGGTGCAAGGCTGCTGCACCATGCCTATCTTCAGTTTTCTCATTATTTGTATCGGCTAAATTGTCTTAACTCGCTATCGGCCTTGATTTTGTCGATAATGGCACAAACCAGGCGGAAAGTACGGGAATCCTTGGTGTAGCTGGCCGGCGTGATAAAGTTCACGCGTCCCTGCCGGAGCAACTTTTGCGCGGTGGCCTTCTTGGACGGACGGCTGGGGTCGAATACCGCGATGGCATTGCCTCCGAACATGGTCACAAGCTTCATGGAAGGCACGTCCGTGTCTCCATCGCCAAAATAAATCATATTGGTGAACGGCAGGCGCTTGGCGTCGTCGGCCATCGATTCATTCACATGCTGGGCGTCCCGGGAAGAGAAAATACCCTTCTGGATTTTGAACAGGTACTGCGTTTTGGCCGTAAAGTCCACAGCGATGCCGGGCCACTCCGCCTCCCCTTTATCGTCATAAATGAAACTGCCCGCAAAGATGTGCTTGAAATACTTGGCGATGGCAGAGCCCTCGATGATTTCCGTAAGACCGGAGGAATTGATATAGTGCTCGATGATGACCCCGTGCTGCTTGCCATATTCGTTCACGTTGTTGAACCACTCCCGCACGCCGTCGTACAGTTTGATATCGGTCCCAAAGCGATGGAAGCCATCGCGCGTGAGTTTGATATGGTTTTTCTTGGCTTCGTCGTGCATCAGCTTCATGTATGCCAGAATATTGGAAGCATCCTGGCCGATGGCGATTCCGTCGCTCTTGGCCCAGAACTCCTCCGGCGTCTGGCCGATGGCCTGGATGAAGCCGAACTCCTGCATGTTGCCGGGAGACAGGGTTCCGTCAAAGTCGTAGATTAAGCCTATGATGGGTTTGCGTCTCATTTCTTATCCATTTAACGCTGCAAAGGTAATAAAAAAAGAGACATCCCCGAAGGAATGTCTCTAGATTTGGTGTGTAAGCTAAACTTACTTAACCTCGATAGTAACAACGCGGTTCTTAGCAGCACCGTCGAAGAGCTGAACATCGGCACCGTGACCAGCGCACTCGATGTTGGCTTCGTTAGCACCAGCGGCCTTGAGGAGATCCACAACGGCCTGGGCGCGCTGCTCGGACAGCTGCTGATTGCGCTTGGCGGAACCAGTCTGCTTGTCGGCGTAACCGTTAACTGCGAGCTTGGTGTCACCGTTAACAACGTTCTGGGCGAAATACTCGAGGTGAGCTTTCTCACGAGCGCTGAGCTTAGCGGAACCGCAGTCGAAGTAGAGGGTTATAGGAGCATTCGGCTTAACCTCAACAGCAGTGAAGGTGCCATTCTCGTACAGATAGGTCTGACCATTCTGGAGGTTGCGATAAGGAGCAAGCTCGTTTTCGAGGGCAGCCACTTTGTCCTTGAGGGCGGCATTCTCTTTCTCGAGGGCAGCCACTTTGTCCTGGAGGGCGTTGTACTGCTCGGTGGTGAAAGGAACAGGGATAACAACAGGAGTGATGGTGCTGTGACGATCCCAGTTGGTCTTACCAAGGTTAACCTGCATACCGAGGGCGGCGGAAGGATAGAGGATGAAACGACCAGCGTTGTTGGTGTAAGCGTGAGCCTTGCCAACCAGGACCTGGAGGTCCAGGGTGAGGTTGATACGCTTGCCCAGGCGAAGGACATTGAGGAGACCGGCACCAGCGGCATACTCGAAGTTGTTAACAGCACCCTTCTTAATAGGATTGACACCCTTGGTGATATCCAGAACACCCATGGTCACATAAGGAACGAAGTTCCAGAAGCGGAGCTCGTTGTAACCGGCGATGGTGTGGGAAATGTTCCACATGAAGTCACCGTGCAGATAGTGGAAACCGAACTTGTCACCAGCAGCAACAGCAGGGCTGTCGAAAGCAACCTTGGAGTTGTTCCAAAGACCATGATAACCCAGACGGATACCGATGGTAGGAGTGAACCATTTACCGAAGTTCAGGTCAGCGGCGAGGCCGATGTTACCCCACTGCTTAGGATCACGGATGGGACCGATAACGCTGTTGATACCAGCACCGATACCGATGAACATGTTGTCACCAGCATGATTGGTCTCATAAGGACCATGGACAATCTTACCGTTTTCATCACGGTTGTGGTTCTCCTGAGCAAAAGCGTTAGCGGAGAACAGGAGGCTTGCGATGGCAAGAGCTCCAAAGATTTTGATACCTTTCATAATACAATATTAGAAATTAACAATTACCATTTTTTCCAGTCCCTTCTGGGGATTGTCGCTGCAAAGGTAGGTATTTTTTTCTTGCTAGCAAAATTTTACGCAACTTTTTTAATTTTTATAGAAACCTCTTATCTTTGCATAACAAGTTTTTTTATGGAGTTCAAGCTGCATTCAGACTACCTTCCGTCCGGTGATCAGCCGGTCGCCATCGACCAATTGTGCAAGGCTCTACAGCAGGGCGTGGAGGATGTTACATTGCTGGGCGTAACGGGTTCCGGCAAGACTTTTACCATGGCCAATGTCATCCAGCGACTCCAGCGTCCGGCCCTTATCCTGAGCCACAACAAAACGCTGGCGGCCCAGCTGTATGGCGAGTTCAAAGCCTTTTTCCCGGAGAATGCAGTGGAATATTTCGTCTCCTATTACGATTATTACCAGCCGGAGGCCTATATTCCCGTCACCGATACCTATATAGAAAAGGACCTGAGCATCAACGACAAAATCGACGAACTGCGGGTCAGTGCGGCATCGGCCCTCATGAGCGGCCGGCGGGACGTGATAGTGATCTCGTCCGTAAGCTGCCTATACGGGATCGGCAATCCGGATGACTTCCACGACCAGACGGTGACGGTGCGCAAAGGCGAACAGATGTCCATGACGCGCCTGCTGTATAAAATCGTCGATGCCTTATACTACCGGACCGAGACGGATTTCAAGCGCGGCTCCTTTCGCGTGCGCGGGGATACCATAGATATATATTTAGGCGGTGCCGATTATGCCGCCCGCATCGAGTTCTTCGGAGACGAGGTGGACCGCATTGCGCTCATCGACCCTGTGAGCGGGGCCGTTTTTGAAGAGATGGACAAAATCGACCTTTATCCGGCCAAGAACTTTGTCACTTCCAAGGAAAAGGGTGCCAAGGCAGTGAGCCAGATTCAGGAGGACCTGGTGAAGCAGGTGGAATATTTTGAGTCGATTGGCAAATTCCTGGAGGCCAAGCGCCTCAAGCAGCGGGTGGAATACGACATCGAGATGATTAAGGAGATGGGCTACTGTCCCGGCGTGGAAAACTACTCGCGCTACTTCGACGGCCGCAAGCCCGGTCAGCGTCCCTTTACCTTAATAGATTATTTCCCGGACGATTTCCTGGTGTTCATCGACGAGAGCCATGTGACGCTTCCCCAGATCCGTGCCATGTACGGCGGGGACCATTCGCGCAAGGAAACGCTGGTGGAATATGGCTTCCGCCTGCCCGCCGCCAGTGACAACCGTCCCCTCACCTTTGACGAGTTCGAGGCTGTGACCGGCCAGACGGTGTACGTGAGCGCCACGCCGGCCGATTACGAACTGGCCAAATCCGAAGGCCTGGTAGTGGAGCAAATCGTGCGCCCGACCGGCCTCCTGGACCCGCCCATCGAGGTTCGGCCCACCAAGAACCAGGTGGATGACCTCATGGAGGAGATTCAGAAGCGGGCCGCCAAGGACGAGCGCGTGCTGGTGACCACCCTCACCAAACGCATGGCGGAGGAGCTGGACAGCTATTTCACCAAAACCGGCATTCGCTGCCGCTACATCCACTCGGACGTGGATACGGCTGAACGCGTGGAAATTATCGAGGACTTCAAGAACGGTCTGTTCGACGTGCTCATCGGCGTAAACCTCCTGCGCGAAGGCCTGGACATTCCCACGGTGTCGCTGGTAGCCATACTGGATGCCGATAAAGAAGGTTTCCTCCGCAGCGGACGCGCCCTCACGCAAACCGCCGGCCGTGCCGCCCGCAACATCAACGGCCTGGTGATCATGTATGCCGATACCATCACCGAGAGCATGGACGAGACCATCCGTGAAACCGCCCGCCGCCGTGCCAAGCAGCAGGAATACAACAAGTTGCACGGCATTACGCCCAAGCAGGTGCAGGTACGCGCCAACGTGCTCATGAGCGAGCTGGTGAAATCCGGTGACGATACCACCCACATGAGCGGCTTCCTGAACCCGGTGCTGCAGAACAGCGTCACCGGCCATGTGAGCGCGCGCGACTCCGTTTCCAACCCGGAATACGTCCCCAGCGCCTCCGAACTGGGCAAGGGCGATGTGAGCGTGGGTCTCGGGCACGACGCCAAGCGCGAAGGGACATCGGCCTATGTGGACGGCTACATTGTGGCGGACCTGGCCGCCGTCCTGCAGGATCCGGTCATCCGTTCCATGTCCCGCGAGCAGGTGGAAAAGGCCGCCGAGGAGGCCAAACGCAAGATGCAAAAAGCCGCCGCCGAGCTGGATTTCACGGCAGCGGCCAAATTCCGCGACGAAATGTGGGCCCTACAGCAGTACCTGAAGGTGTGGCAGGACTAACTATTGCCTCGTAACCTTTACTACATGCTTTAGCGCGCGAAGCTGGGAGAGCACTTTGTCCAGCTCCAGGTTGGAGGGGACGGAGATTTTGATGGCGATTTCCCAGGTGCCGTTGCGAGGATTGTCCGTAACGTTGAAGCTGCGGACGCTGGCCTTGAACTGGCCCACTGTCTCCAAAATGCGGCCACCGACGCTTTCTTCATCGACCACCATCTTGATACCCACCTGGAAACTGCTGCTGGAAGGGGTTTCGGCCCACTTCACCTTTTGGATACGATAAGGGTAGAGTTCCAGCAGGCGGGCGGCGTTGGGACAGGTGATGCGGTGGATTTTGATCCCGTCCGTGCGCGTCACGAAGCCGAAGACATCGTCCCCGAAAACCGGGTTGCAGCACTTGGACATCTTGTAGTCCAGGCCTTTGACGTTTTTGGCGTTGAGTACCAGGATGTCGTCCTTGGCCTCGCTCGCATGGCGCTGCCTGGCCTGAGCCATCACCGCCTCTGCCGCTTCTACGGACGCCGCATGGCGCGCTTCTTCTCCCAGGATGAAGTTCTTGACCTGGTTTACGTCCAGGGTTTCGTTGCCGATGGCGGCGTAGAAGCCCGTGAGCGTGGGATAATTCAACTTTTTGCGGAACTCCGTGAGCATTTCGTCCGAAAGCTCCAGCTTCCAGTTTTTGAGACGGCGCTCCAGGATTTCCTTGCCATCGGCGGCACGGGACAGCTCCTGGGCGGCCAGGGCCTGCTTGACTTTGCTGCGGGCCTTGGAAGTGACCACCCAGTTGATCCAGTCCGGCGAGGGGTGCTGGTTTTTACCGGTCTGGATTTCCACCACGTCTCCGGTGCTTAACTTTTCCCGGATGCTCACCGCCTTGCCGTTCACGCGCGCGCCCACGCAATGCGCGCCAATATTGGTATGGATGCCGAACGCGAAGTCCAGCACCGTGGAGCCGGCGGCCAGGATGCGGAGTTCGCCGGTGGGGGTGAAGACGAAGATTTCCTTGTCCGGCGGCTGCGGAAGGTCTTCCGGGCTATCGGAGCCGGGGTGCTCCAGGGCATAACGGACGCTCTTCAGCCAGGTATCCAGGCCCTCTTCCCGCTTGATGCCTTTGTAGGACCAGTGGCTGGCGAAGCCGTTCTCGGCCACATCGTCCATCCGTTTGGTGCGGATTTGCACCTCCACGTAAGCGCCGTCGCGGTTTTTGACCGTGATGTGCAGGCTCTCGTATCCGTTGGGCTTGGGATTGGTCACCCAGTCCCTGAGGCGTTTGGTATCGGCCTCGTATTCTTCCGTCACGAAGGAGTACACCTGCCAGCAAAGGTCCTTCTCCAGCTTATGGTCTTCCGGATCGCAGTCGATGATGAAGCGCATCGCGAAAACGTCATACACGCCTTCGAAGGGCACTTTCTGTTTCACCATCTTCTGCCAGATGGAATAAGCGGCCTTGGTGCGGATCTTCAATTTGTACTTGATTCCAGCCCCGTCCAGCTTGCCTTTCAGCGGCTCGATAAACTCCGCCATCAGTTTTTCGCGGTCCTTCTCCCCTGCCTTCAACTTATTGGTGATGAGCCTGTACTGCTCCGGCTGGGCGTAGTTCAGGTAGATATCCTCCATCTCCCGCTTCATGTTGTACAGGCCCAGCTGGTGCGCCAGCGGAATATACAGCATGAGGGTTTCCAGGATCTTTTGCTCCCGGGTACTTTTGGGGAACATGGGCAGGCTGCGCATCACCTCCAGGCGGTCAGCCAACTTGAGCACCGTTACGCGCGGGTCCCGCGAATACTGGATGATGAGTTTTTTGTAATTCTCCGCTTCCAGCCGCGTATCCTTGGGCTTGACGGTGGCAATCTTGTTCAAGCCGTCCACCAGGTTGCAGACGACATCGCCCCACTCCCCTGCCTTTACCTCATACCCGCCCATACGGCTGGCCTCGTGCAGGTATACGGCAGCGATACATTCTTCCGGAAGACCGATTTCTTCCGTGACGATGCGGGCCACCGCATCCGGGTGGCCGATGAACGGCGAGCCGTCGTAGCGAGTGTGGTCCTTGAGGGTCGCAACCGCCACTTCTCGCGCTTTCGCAACTATGTCTGGGGAGTTATTCATCTGATAATCGGTTAATTACTTCTGTGCGCGTTGCCGGGCGGTGAGGGCGCGCTGGAACGCGCGGGCGTTGGCCAGGTGCTCGGAATAGGTCGAGGCAAAACGGTGGGTTCCGTTGAACGCCGGGTCCGCGCAGAAGAAAATGTAATTGTGCTTGTCCGGGTGCAACACCGCCTCCAGGCAGCTTTTGGGTGGACAGGAGATGGGCCCCGGAGGCAGCCCCATATATTTATAGGTATTATACGGGGAGTCCACCAGCAGGTGCGACTTGAGTACGCGGTTGAGCTGATAATCGAAGCAATAGGCCACTGTAGGGTCCGCCTGCAGCTTCATGCCCGTACGTAAGCGGTTCAGATACACGGCCGCAACGGCCGGCTGTTCGGGGACATATTTGGTTTCTCCATCCACGATGGAAGCCAGTACGGACACCTCCACCGGCGTGAGCCCCTGCTTTTGGGCGGCCGCCTTGCGTTCCTCCGTCCACCAGGCATTGCGCTGTTCTACCAGGCGGTTCATGATTTCCGGGACCGATGCCGTCCACAGGATCTGGTACGTATCCGGAATGATGAGAGTGAACAGGTGCGACCGCTTGACGCCATAACGCGCGAGCGAATCATTGGAACCGATAAAGGACGCCACCTGGGCGGAATCCACCATCATCTGGGCGGCGATTCTGCGCGCCAGGTCCGACTCCCGGCGGATAGTTCCGGAGAGCGTCAGGTTCACGGGCGTTTGCCAGCCCTTTTCCAGCATGCGCTTGACATACATGCTAGTGCAGGTGGAATCCACCAGATAATGACCGGGTTTTACGGCCGTGACTTCCTTGAATACACGCTTGAGACTGGCCGGCTTTTTCACCTGCTCGCTGGTAAGAATCTCCTCCTGGACCTCCTCCAGGCTCATGTCCGGATAGATGTACACGTGCTGCACGCCCGTGAAATTGGGCGCTTTGCGGTCGTACCACACGCGATAGGCCACCACCGCTCCCCAAACGAGAAGCAGCACAGCCACAACGGCTCCTGTCCAGACAAGCGCTTTTTTCATCTT
>JBGUPS010000044.1:0-4428 GCA_045130395.1 Candidatus Cryptobacteroides sp. | reverse complement strand
AACCACTTACATACTTTTCCTCGTTCGAAAATTGAACGAGGATTGTACTATAATTCACTGTAAGATAGAGAGTTAACGATCAGTGTATCACCAGCACTTCGTCCTTAAAAACCACCCCTAACAAGGACGAGCACCGCCCTTGCCGAGCCGCCCCTCCTGTCATTCCGAGCCGGCCCCCTGTCATTCCGAGCGTTGCCGAGGAATCTCCTGTCCTACAGCCCCAGGGCGGCGAAGAACTGCTCGGTGGTGGCGTCTTTGAGGAGGACGGTTTTATCGGCAGAAAGGAGGTACAGCGAAGGCAGGGCGCGGACGTTGTACAGCAGGTCCGTGCGAATCACAAAGGCAGGATCGTACCCATTCATCCATGTGGTGGGGTATTCAGGGATGTGCTTTTTCCAGGCCTCGATGTCCTCGTCGATATAAATATCCACCACCTTCAGCTCACCGGAGGCGATGGCGCCAGACAGTTCCTCGGACTCTTCCAGGGCAGCCTGCAGCTCTTTGCAGGCATGGCAGTCCGGGTTGCCGAACACCAGGAGCATCATTTCGGCCTTAATCCCATACAGCGTATGGCTGCGGCCGGCGGTGTCCACAAAGCGGAAGTCCGCCGCGCGGGTTCCGGGTCGATTCAATGCGCACAACCTGGCCTCGCGGGCATAGCGTGCCCGGTCCAGCCCCGTGATGAGCTGGCAGTTCGACAATCCCTGCACAAACGGCAGGTACAAGTCCTCACTCCGCACGGGCGAGTTAGGATCATATAAGTATCTGGAAATCAACCCGGTGAGTTCCGGCAGCAGATTGGCCTCAGCAAAAGTCTGCTGGAATGCCTCCATGCGGGTATAAAGGGTTGTCATGGCCCGCTCGCCGCTCTCCGGCGCCCCCTGCTCCAGCAAGGTGACAAAGATGCCCACCTGCTTTTCCAGGTCCTCCATCTTTACGCCGTTCACGGTGACGGAATCGCTGTAATACAGGCTGTCCGTCGCCATATAGCGGTCCCAAAAATGTTCCCCCAGCCAGGCCATGCGCTCCGCAGGCTCGGTAATCATCAGGGGAATTTCCGCGGCAGGAAATGCACGGGTATGGCTCACCGGGGCCGATACTTTCCGGGGCCCGCAGGCCAGCGCCAGCACACAAAGGCTGGCAAGAAGAAGCTTTCTCACATTCATAGCACGCAAATTTACAGAAAAATCTGTATTTTTGTATCCTTATGAAACGCAAGACCTTACTGGCCCTGCTATTGCTCCTGGCCACTTTCCCCCTTCACGCCCAGTTCTTCCTGGGCGGGGAAGACCCTGCTCATGTAAAGTGGTACACGCTGGAAAGCAGTCATTATCAGCTCATCTACCCCGCCGGCCTGGATTCCCTGGCACGGGTGTACGCTACCCAGCTGGAGCAGTTCCGCGAGCCCGTAGGCCGCAGTTACGGCGTTATCCCCGGTGATAACCAGTGGAAAAAACTGCCCGTCCTGCTACACCCTTCCAATCCCCACCCCAACGGTTCCGTAGGCTGGGCCCCAGCCCGCATGGACCTGCAGACGCTTCCCAACGGTGTCTGTTCAGACCCCGCGCCGTGGAGCATCCAACTGGTCTCCCATGAGCCCCGCCACCAGGCGCAGCTGCAGCAGGGTGAACGAAAGTATTTTAAAGCGTTTCGATACATCATCGGCCAGGCATGGAATCCGGTGGCTTACCAGGTTTTCCTGGGCCATGCGCTGGGAGAGGGCGATGCCGTCACGGTAGAAACCGGCCTCTGGAACGGCACCCGCGCCCGCACGGCAGACTTCCTGAACTACTACCGCGTGGCGCTGGACCAGGGAGACTACCGCAACTGGTTCCGCTGGCGCTACGATTCCTTCAAGCACTATACGCCGGATCATTACAAGGTAGGTTACCTCACCGTGGCCGGCGCCCGCCTCCTTACCGGGAATCCCACCATCATGCACGAGAACGCCCAGAACGCCAGCAAACGGCCCTGGCTGCTCTCCCACAGTTTCCGCAGCACGCTCAAGCGCAACGGTTTCCCGAACTTCGACGAAGCCTTCCACGCCATCCTGGACACGGTGAATCATACTTGGCAGGCCGATGCCATCGCGCGCGGGCCGCTCATCCCGCAGGAGCAAATCACCCGACCCTCGTCGTATCCCATCTTTTACTGTTCGCCCCAAATCGACAATAACGGCACCCTTTTCGCCCTTCGCGACGGATTTACATATGCGCCGGAAATCGTGAGCCTCAAGGACGGAGAAGTGCGGCATATCACCTATGTGAACGGGCTGGATATATCGATGACCTATGATTCCAACTGGAATCGGCTCTACTTTATGGAGCGTCGAACGCACCCTCGTTGGAAATTGGCCGGAGAAAGCGTCGTCGCCTATTATGACATCAACACCGATAAAGTGCATACGCTGGCCAAAGGGCACCATTACCAGAATCCGCAACCTTCGGGGGACGGCACCCGTGTTGCCGTGGCGGAATACAAGCCCAACGGGGAAAATTACGTGGTGCAGTTGTCGCCCAAGGATGGCTCCGTAATGGCCCGGCTGCGGGTCCCGGACGGGTACCAGCCCACGGAATTCGGTTGGATTGGGGACACCTTGTACACAACGGCCATCTCCGTAGGGGGTTATGGCATTTACCAGGTGACGCCCGAATGGCGGGAAGTCCTGGCGCCGAGCATCCAGAAGGTGACCAACATGGGCGGCGACGAAGACTACCTGGAATGGGTATCGGACCCCACCGGAACCAACGAATTTTATCGTTTTTATCCGGCCACCGGACAGCTTTTGCAGCTCACCAGCAGCCGCTACGGCGTGGTGGATGCGATCATGGACGATAAGGATTTGATAGCGATGTCGATAACGCTGAACGGCGAGCACCTTTTCCGCACGCCGCTGGATTCCCTGAAGCCGCGGGAGGTGAATTTTGCCGATATCGCCCCGTATCCCCTTGCCGATGCCATCACTGCGCAGGAGCAGGCGCTGGGGCCGGGACCGGACCTGTCGCAGCCCGTGCCGCTATCGACCCCAAAACGCTATTACAAGTGGCTGAACCCGCTGCGGCTGCATTCCTGGCTGCCGTTGTACGTGGACTACGATGCCGTGAAAGAGGGGTCTATGGACTTTTCGTATAAGACGGCTTCCATCGGCCTTACAGGATTTTTCCAAAATTCCCTGGGGACGGTGTACGGCAGTGCGGGGTACAGCCTTCACCGCAGTCCGGACAATCGGGCCAATTGGCGGAACTCCTTCCATGCCAAGCTGGTATATTCGGGTCTATATCCGGTCTTTGAGGCTTCGCTGGACCTGGGGGACCGATCGGCCCGACAATATTTCCTGAACCGCTTTACCGATGGTTCCCGTCAGGAGCAGAGCACCGCTTATTTCCTTCGGAAGGCACCGCTGGTAGATGCCTCTTTACGCGTATACGTGCCCCTGTCCTGGCGTAGATTTGGCGTGAATTACGGCTTTATCCCGCAGGTGCGCTATTCTATTACCAACAATTGGCTTGCCACCGATCCCGTTCTGTGGGAAGCTCCGGACCGATTCGCCAAGCTGCCGGCCCACTACAAACTGGCAGGGGTGGGTAGCGATGCCTCCGTACTCATGCAGCGTATCAGCGCATCGGTGCGGGGTTATATCACCATTCCCAGCGAGGAAAACCAGGTTTATCCTTATCTGGGTATCGGCGCGGAAATAGGCGGCTCTTTCCGTCCGTCGATGGAAAAGATTTTCACGCCCACAGTTTTTGCCTATTTGTACGGCTACCTGCCTGGGTTCTGGCGCACGCAGGGGCTGCGGCTCACGGCCATGGTGCAGCGGCAGCTTACCCCGGACGGACAATTGTATTTTGGCGAACTGGGAAGCAATATCCTGCCGCGCGGTTTTGACGATGAATCTCTGCAGGCCGTGGCCCAGGCCAGTCCTACGCAGTGGAGGGTGACGGCGGACTATGCCATTCCCATTTACGTGGGAGACTGGTACATCCCCGGCATTGCCCACATCCGCAATTTTGTGCTCACCCCGCACGGAGACTACACCGGCCTGTCCGGCGGCAATCTCTGGAGCGCCGGGGCCGACTTCACGGCAGAACTTTCCAAGCTCATCCTGCCGTTCAACTCTTCCCTGGGCGTTTCCTTCAGCTACCTGGGCGGCTCCTTCTACGCCCAAACGGGCCAGGAACGCCCCTGGTACGTGGGGGTGATCTTTGGCATGGACTTTTAGGAGATTCCTCGGCTACGCTCGGAATGACAGGGGGCCGCTCGGAATGACAAGAGGGGCGGCTCGGCAAGGGCGGTGCTCGTCCTTGTTTGGGCCCATTTTTGAGGACGAAGTGCTGGTGCTACACTGATCGTTAACTCTCTATCTTACAGTGAATTATAGTACAATCCTCGTTCAATTTTCGAACGAGGAAAAGTATGTAAGTGGTT
>JBGUPS010000043.1:0-90012 GCA_045130395.1 Candidatus Cryptobacteroides sp. | reverse complement strand
AAAAACTTCTCGGGGGTCTGCCAAGCGGCAGGGGCCGACAAGCCCCTGAGAGCGTTCTTCATTTGGATTACAAACATAGTTACTTTTACGCTTTTTTTATAAAGAAGCCCGGGTATGACCAGTGACACAACGGAAACAACGGAGAGCGCCAGCATTTGCCACGCCCAAAGGTCCCCCTGAAGAAGAAAGGAACCTATGCCGATGGCCGCTCCCGAGAGCCCGCCGATAATCTTAGGGCGGAAGCGGTTGATTTCCCCGGTCACAAAAGCACCGATGCCCATGAGAAGGCTCATAAGCGGCATGGCGAACCATTCAAATTTATCGGCAAGGCCAAAAACGAAACCGCCGATGGCGCAGGCGGCGCCGATAAACACCCAAATGTCCAGAATGACCTTGGCTTCATGCGTCCTGCAATGGGTGCGGTTGTGATCCTTCCTGAGTAGGAGTATCATCCAAGGCCAGCCGATCAGTACGGCCCCAGCCCATACCCACAAGCACCAGGGCTGGTGCAGCAGCTCCCACAGAACAAACTGCAGAAGGAAAAAACCGGCGGTAAGCGTTCCCCACAGAAGAAATAAGTTTTCTCCGGTGGGGACCTTATCCATATCAACTTTGCCCCTGGTCCGGGCAATCACTTCGAGAGCATCAAAGTTTTCTTCCATAACAGGGGCAAAGATAATGAATTAATTCGAGATTCCCGGTCAGCCGGGAATGACGTTAGTTGTGGTCTACGTAGATGGTCGATTTTTTTCTGTTATCCCACTTCAGTCGGAAAACAATCTGAGTGCCGTAGGAAGTATCGCCGCCGGGATTGCTCTTGGTGCGCTGAAGCTTCGGGTGATCGTCCTTGCCGCCATGGCCGGAGAAGGTGAAGCCGTCGTAGTCGTAGGCCAGCTCCACATCGGCCCAGTTCCAGTAGGCGTCTTCAGGATCCGTAATCACGCCCACTTCCATACCCATAGAATAATTGCATATGCCGTTTTCTCCGCCGCTGGTCCAGGGTTCAAAAGCGCCGTTGCTGTGCTTATAGGTGATCTGGAAGGAGGTGGCCTTATGATGAACCACCTTTACGGGGATGGTGAACTTGACGTTGTGGTCGGTCACGCTGCGGAAGACCAGGTCAAACTCTCCTTCCGGGATGCCCTTCTTGAAATCGACATATTTGCCGTAAGGATTGTAATACAACTTGTTATAGTTCTCCGTAGCCGGGTCAATCTCTATGCCGTAACCGGTGAAAGAAGAACCCTCGGGTTTCCATTCATCTACCGTAAGCCAGATGCTGTCGCTGCCCCATCCGTAAGCGGGATCATTCTCGGTCAGGATATAATCGGCGGAACTGTTTTGCATCGAAAGGGAGAACGAAGAGTACCCGGGGCCGTTGTAGAGTGATATTGTATAGGTCATCTCCGTGCCGGAGTAGCCGAAGGTGAGTTCCACCTGCTCATTCTCGGCCGATTGGGTAGCGGTGAGCTTTTGCGTAGAAGCATCCCAGCTGAACCATTCGCCGGATGAACCGTTGCGTTTCTGGCTCTTCAGGGTAACCTTGTTCCAGTCAAAGCTGGCACCTGCAGTCCATTGTGCGGTGAGGGTAGTGGACTTGCCGGGGGCCACCCAGTTGTCCTCGTAACTAAGGCTGAAGTCTGAGAGATCGGCAACCAGCTCGTCAAGGGTAGCATTGATGCAGATGGTGTACTCGTCTCCGGTGAGGTAGGTCTCTGTTTCCTGGTCCCAGATCTGGTTCTCAAACTCCAAGACCACCAGATATTGATACTGGCCGCTATAGGCCTTGGTACCACTCTTTTCCTTAAGATAGAACTGGCTACTTCCGTCCAGTTTGACATTTCCACCCTGTCCTACATGGGCGTCAATCATGTTATTCTGGCCAAACCTCATGGTTCCCATCTTGATTCCGGCCCATGGATATTTCTCGTAGAACTCTTTGTTGATGGTGGTGAGTTTATTGGCCACTTCCAGGGGAATCTCTCCATTAAGCCAGCCTTGAGTTATATCATTCTCGTCCTCATCCATACATTCTACGTGGACACACTGCTTGGTCCCATCCATCCAACTGGAGCCCACGTACCATTTGGAAAAATTCTGAGGAAGGTCATAGACATATACCTCTCCCCCCTTCTTCTGCACGGAATAGGTATTCTCCCTCAAGCCTTCAGCCTTCTTGATAGGCTCTTCTCCCACCACGGGCGGGTCTTCCGCATCCAGGGGCAGCACAGTAGCAGTAGCCGTTGCCAGGTCGCCCTGCTGGAACAGGCCGTCCTGGGTGTCCTGCTTTACATTCTTGATGGTGCCTTTGACTGTACCACCGGTAAAGGACTTCGGGTCAGGTGTAGTGAACACGACGGTGACATTTCCGTTTTTGTCGGTTGTGGCCGATGTTGGGCTTACCGAACCGCCTGTCGCTTCAAATGCGATGGTAGCCGTGAAGTGACTAAGGTCCCTGGGAGTGCCGGAGCTGCTTTTTAAACTGAATGAAAAAGTGAAGGATGCGGTTCCGTCACTTGCAATCTTTTGTGAAGAAGGACTTGCCGACAGGCCTGCAACGTGGCCGCCTATCTCAACGTTCGTTGGATCGCAAGAAGCGCAGACCACTGCCGCCAAGGCAAAGAAGGAGAGTAAATGTTTGAGTTTCATATATGAATAATTTTAGGTTTGTTCGATAAACTTCACAAAGATACTAAAGTTTAAAAAATAAACAATACTTACCTATGAGAAAAAACAAACCGGCCTCTCATTCGTCTGAGAAGCCGATTCTGGGTGCCCAGAGCGGGAATCGAACCCGCACGATATTGCTATCACAGGATTTTGAGTCCAGCGCGTCTACCAATTCCGCCATCCGGGCGAGTGGGGTCTTTGGAAAGACAGGACTGCAAATTTAGAGTAATTTCGGGGAACTGCCAAATTTTTCCGTTATCTTTGTAGTCTATGAAAAGAATTCTCTCATGGGGGATTGCGGCAGTGCTGGTTGTGGCCTGCGCGCCCCGTATGGAAACGGTAACCGGCCGCACGGAGCCGGATCTGGGTTGGCTTTTCCTGGAAAAAGGCCCTTACACTTTGCAAACCCACGTGAAGGCGGCGCCCGGCGAGGCTTCGCTGGTGCTGGTGAAAGACGTGTCGCTCATGGCCGCCACCCAGGACACCGTGCTTAGCACGCAGGTGGTGGTATCGACAGACAGTACCCTTACCGTGGAGCTGGGGAAATTGGAGCCCGGTTTTTACCAGGTGCGCCTGCGGGACACGGTCCGCTGGAACATCGGCGTGCGCCCGGATGCGGTGGTTAGCGCGCCGGATGCCCCGGAGGACTTCGATGAGTTTTGGGAAACCACTTTCCAGGCACTGGACCAAGTGCCCCTGGAGCCCGAATATAAAGAGATACCGGAATACTCTAATGAGGTGCGCACCTGCTACGAAGTGCGCTACGAGTCCTGGGGCGGGGGTGTTACCGGCGGTATCATCTCCATTCCCAATGCGCCCGGCAAATATCCAGTGCAAATCATGTACATGGGCTACGGCGCAGATCCGTATTACATGAACCCGAATGCCTATCCGGAGCAGATTCAGTTCCTGGTGAGCGTGCGGGATCAGGGCATTTTCAAGGACGATATGGGCGGCTGGATCGACAGAGGCCTGCGCGCAAAACAGACCTTTTATTATAGAGGAGCCTTCTGCGATGTAAAACGCGCGGTGGATTTTGTGGCTTCTTTGGAAAAGGCCGATGTCAACCGTATGGTAGCCTGGGGCGAAAGCCAGGGCGGTGCATTTACGTTCCTTTCGGCCGCTGTGGACAGCCGTATCAAGGCCATTGCCCCTGCGGTGCCTTTCCTGGGCGACTATGAGGACTATGCCCGCATCGTTTGGTGGCCGGTACACGAGGTGATGGAGGCGGCCGATGGGCAGGGCATTCCGCACGAGCAGCTTTTTGCCATGCTGCGTTATTTCGACATCAAGAACTTCGCCCCCAAGGTGAAGTGCCCGGTATATATGAGCTTCGGCCTGCAGGATCCGACCTGCCCGCCGCATACCAATTTCGCCATTTATAACAACCTGGGAACCAGCGATAAACGCTTCCTTTGCGTGCCCACCTGCGGCCATGCCATGTGGCAGGAGCCGCTTTGGGACCGTGAGCGTGCCGCCTTCCTGGAAAGCATGCTGCAATGAACGCACCCGTCCTCCTTTCCCTGACCGACGCCCTGGCCCGCCTGCAAACGGAGCCGGAACTGTTTGTGGTCTATGACGCAAATATAGAATGGGTGGCCTCGCAGTTGCTGGAGGTCCTTCCGGTCCGCGCATCCATGCCGCTGGAGACCTCGGAAGAGGGGAAAACCCTGCAGACGGTGCAAGCGTTGGAGCGTTGGCTTTTACAGGTCGATGCCTCCCGCGGCGCCCTTCTGCTGGCCGTAGGCGGCGGCATCACGACGGACCTGGTGGGCTTCACGGCCGCCATCTATAAACGCGGCATCCGCTATGCAAACGTGCCCACGACGCTCCTGGCGCAGGTGGACGCGGCCATCGGCGGAAAAACGGGCGTCAACCTGGACGGCTACAAAAACATGCTGGGCGCTTTCCGGATGCCGGAGTTCACGGTGCTGGAGACGTCGTTTCTGCAGACGCTGCCCCCGCGCGAGTTCCGCTGCGGCCTGGCGGAGCTGCTCAAGACCTTCCTGATCGGGGACGGCGAGGCCTATGCAGCCTTCGTCTCATCCTCAAAATCGACCCAAATTGAGGATGCTGTGCGGAAGGCAGCGGCCATCAAGTCCCAAATCGTGGCCGAGGACCCCGAGGAGCACGGCGTTCGCGCCAAACTGAACCTGGGGCACACCTTCGGGCATGCCATCGAGCACCAGGCACGGGTTCACGGGGACGATATCAACCACGGGGAGGCCGTTGCCATGGGCATCATCCTGGCGGCGGAACTGTCGGAGCGGCTGGGCGTGGCGAAGGAGGGCTTATCGACACAATTGAAGGCCGATTTCCGCCTCCTAGGCCTGCCGGTGGAAAGCCCTTACCCGGTGGAAGACCTGCAGGAAGCGCTGCGCAAGGACAAGAAGGCCGTTACCGGCGAAAAGGTGAAATTTGTGCTCCTGCGTGCCCCCGGAGACGTTATTTTGCAAGAATTACCCTATGATTGCTACCTCCATACAAAATAAGGAACTCTCGGAAATCCTGGACCTGTTGCCGGGGCTGGAAATGGCGGAAATCCGCCTGGACCGCTGCGCCCTGGAGGAAGAGGAGATCGACCAGTTGTTCTCGGAGTCCGATGTGCCGCTGATCGCCACCTGCCGGCTCCAGGAAGAGCCTCAGGCCCCGGCGCTGCTGGAGCGGGCTATCAAGGCCGGTGCCAAGTACGTGGACCTGGAGATGGAAGCCCCCGCCGCCGTGGGACGACGCATCCGCGAGGCCTGCCGCGAGTGGGGCACCGTGCTCATCCGCTCATACCATAATTTTGAGGGGACGCCTCCGCTGCCGGTATTGCAATCCCTGATGGAACGTGCGCGCCAGTTCGGTGGAGAAGTGGTGAAAATCGTCACTACAGCTACTTCTGAGGCCGATAATGCCGTTGTAGCCCAGCTTTATGATATGGCTGAGCCCGGCACGCTGGTTGCCTTTTGCATGGGCAAAAAAGGACGGGCTTCCCGTCTGGAAGCGCTGAAACGTGGCGCTCCGTTTACCTACGCCTGTTTGAACGAGACCGATGCTACCGCCGAGGGCCAGTGGGCCCTGGAAGACATGCGGAAGGCTGTGTATGGAGATTATCGCTTCGTGAAAGCGGAGATGCTGCCCATGCCGTCATCCAAGAGTTTTGCCCAGCGGGCCATCATCGCGGCGGCGCTGGCGGAAGGAACCTCGCACCTGAGCGGTTATTCCCCCTGTGGCGATAACGAAAGCGCGTTACGCGTAGCTCAGGCGCTGGGTGCGAGAGTGCAAGTAAATGGTTCCCAACTGATTATCGAGGGGATTGGTGCAAGGGAAGGAGGATTGCATCTTCCGGAACTGCATACCGGCGAGTCGGGTTTCCTCACGCGACTGATGATTCCGCTGCTGTCGGTCCTGTCGACAGAGCCGATGCGGGTAACGGGAGAAAAAACACTCCTGTCGCGACCGTTGACGGATGCCCATGACATCATGGCGGCCTATGGCGTACGCCTATACCCGGAGAGCAATGCTTCCCGCAAGACGGACTGCTACCTGCCGCTCAAAGTGGCGGGTCCGCTTCTTCCCGGCCGGGCCGATGTCTCCGGAAAAGGCGGCTCCCAGCTGGTGAGCGGTCTGCTGGCGGCCCTGCCGCTGTTACAGGAAAAATCGGTCCTCTATGTCCATGAACCGCGGAGCATCCCGTACCTGTTTATCACGGTGGATGTCCTCAAGAAATTCGGCGTAAAAATTGGTTCGGAAATGGAGGGCGACGACGCCTTTCTGGAAACACAGGACTGGAGTCTCTGTACGGGCGTGAATTTCCGCATCCGCGGTGGTCAGCGCTATCGGGCGGCAGACTTTGCCATCGAGGCCGATTGGTCCGGTGCCGCTCCCTTCCTGGTTGCCGGTGCCATCTTTGGCGACGTGGAAGTAACGGGCTTGGACACACGTTCCCTACAGGCCGATATTTCCATCATGGATATTCTCACGGAGGCCGGTGCCAGCATGTCGCAACTGGATGGGGAAGATGGTCCCATCCATGTAAGACGCGCTCCGTTAAGTCCCTTCCGGGCCGATTTGAACAACTGCCCGGATTTGTTCCCGATAGTAGCGGTGTTGGCTGCCTTCTGCCCGGGTGAAAGTCACCTGTTTGGCGTGGAACGCCTGCGTCATAAAGAGACGGACCGCGCCTCCGCAATAGAACAAACCCTGAAACAGATGGGTGTTGAGGTGGCTGTAAACGACGATGAAATGGTGGTCTCCGGCATTTCTCTCACCCAGCGCATGGCAACAAAGCGCCTTCTGAAGGGGGGTAACTATCCTTCCTTCTCCGATCACCGCATGGTGATGGCGCTGAAGGTGGCGGCCCTGGGTGCAGACGCTCCGGTGCTCATCGACGATACCGCCTGCGTCGCCAAATCCTTCCCCGGTTTTAATGAAATGTTTTCCGTCATGACCGGCTCCGACCGGTCGTCTCAAACCCAATAGCAGATGAATACTTTTGGCAATAAATTTCGTGTTAGCATCTTTGGCGAATCCCACGGGGAGCGCATCGGTGTAACCCTGGACGGCGTGCTGCCCGGCATTCCGCTCAGTGAAGAGGATTTCACCCAGGACCTTCTCCGGAGAAAGGCTGGGGCGCTGGGAACGACGCCGCGTGTTGAGTCCGACCTTCCGGAAATTGTCTCCGGCGTGTACGAGGGACATACGACGGGTGCCCCGCTCACCATTCTTTTCCGCAACGAGAACACCCGCAGCGAGGACTACGAGCAGTTCCGGAAACATCCCCGTCCGGGCCATGCCGACTTCACGGCCAACCTCAAGTTCGGCGGTTTCAACGACCCCCGCGGCGGCGGCCATTTCAGTGGCCGGCTTACGCTGGGCATCGTCGCAGCTGGCGTCGTAGCCAAAAAGATGCTCTATTTTGCCAACTTCCATGCCGCGCTCACCGAGGTGGGGGGTATCAAAGAGGCGGACCGCTGGCCGGAGGCGCTTCGCGCTGCACAGGCCGATGGCGACTCCCTGGGCGGCGTTGTGGAGTGCACGGTAGAGAACGTTCCCATCGGCCTTGGAGAACCTTTCTGGAATAGTGTCGAGAGCCAGATTTCCCATGCTGTTTTTGCCATACCCGGCGTGCGGGGTATTGAGTTTGGCGATGGGTTTGCTGCGGCTGCCATGCGCGGTTCGGAGCACAACGATCCGTTCCCGGAGCATCAGTGCTGCCATGGCGAGCATGAGGAGGGGCACGAGTGCCATTGTCACGGTGACCACGAGGAAGAAAAGCACGAGTGCTGCCACGGGGAAGGCGGCTGCCATCACGAAGAGGGTGGTTGCCACCATGAAGAAGGGGAGGGACACCACTGCTGTGGCCGTCACAAACGTCCGCAGCCGCCCGTAACCAACCATGCCGGCGGCGTGAACGGCGGCATCACCAATGGCAATCCGCTGGTGTTCCGCGTGGCCTTCAAACCCACTGCCAGCATCGCCAAGGCAGGTATTCCGGGACGTCACGACGTCTGTTTCGCCCTGCGCACCCCCGTGATTGTAGAGGCCATGGCGGCCATCGTCCTGGTGGACCTGGCGCTTTAGGTTAAGTCGGGCAAAAATCGTATCTTTGCATCCCTATGGCAGAAGATATCATACAGCAGTTCACTTCCGGGGAGTACAAAGAGGGCTTTGTGACCGATGTGGAGCAGGAGTTCATCCCCAAGGGGTTGAACGAGGACATCGTGCGCATGATATCGGCCCGGAAAGAGGAGCCTGATTGGCTGCTGGAATTCCGGCTGGACGCTTTCCGCAAGTGGCAGGCCATGCCGCAGCCGGACTGGGCGCATCTGGATATGCCGGAGATTGATTTCCAGGATATTATCTATTTTGCCGCGCCCAAGAAGGACAAGGATCGTCCCAAGGAAATCGACCCTAAACTGGCGGAGACCTTTGACAAACTGGGCATTCCTCTTAAGGAGCGGGACGTCCTGGCCGGCGTTGTGGCGATAGATGCCGTCTTCGACTCCGTGTCCGTCACCACCACCTTCCGCAAAACCCTGGCGGAGAAGGGCATTATTTTCTGCTCCTTCTCGGAAGCCGTAAAAGAGCATCCGGACCTGGTGCGCAAGTACCTGGCCAGCGTGGTGCCCGCCTCCGACAACTATTTCGCGGCCCTGAACAGCGCCGTTTTCTCCGACGGTTCCTTCTGCTACATACCCAAAGGCGTCCGCTGCCCCATGGAACTGAGCAGCTACTTCCGCATCAACGCCCGCGGTACCGGTCAGTTCGAGCGCACGCTCATCGTTGCCGATGAAGGCTCCTACGTCAGTTATATGGAAGGCTGCACGGCTCCCATGCGCGACGAGCAGCAGCTTCACGCCGCCGTGGTGGAGATTATCGTGGAGAAAGATGCCGATGTCAAATACTCCACCGTCCAGAACTGGTACCCCGGCGACGCAGACGGCAAGGGCGGCATCCTGAACCTGGTGACCAAGCGCGGCATCTGCAAAGGCAGCGGCTCGCACCTGAGCTGGACCCAGGTGGAAACCGGCAGCGCCATCACCTGGAAATATCCATCGACCATATTAAAGGGCGATTTTTCTTCCTCTGAATTTTATTCGGTGGCCGTCACCAACAACCATCAGCAGGCCGATACCGGCACCAAGATGATTCATCTGGGACAGGGGACCAAGAGCCGGATCGTGTCCAAAGGCATATCGGCAGGGGTGAGCCAGAACAGCTACCGCGGCCTGGTGCGCATGGGCAAGAATGCCCGGAACGCGCGCAATTACTCGCAGTGCGACAGCCTGCTTATCGGCTCGCGTTGCGGTGCCCATACCTTCCCGCTCATTCAGTCGCAGAACCCCACGGCCACGGTGGAGCACGAGGCTACCACTTCAAAAATATCTGAGGATCAGTTGTTTTACTGCAATCAGCGGGGTATCGGCCCGGAAGAGGCGGTGGGCCTGATTGTGAACGGCTATGCCCGTGAAGTGCTGAGCCGCCTGCCCATGGAATTTGCTGTGGAGGCGCAAAAACTGCTTCAAGTTTCTCTGGAGGGCTCGGTAGGATGATCGATACTGTCATATTCGAATTGGCCGGGCGCCCGGTGCTCCTCATCGACTTGATTGCAAGCCTGTTGGGGCTCACCTGCGTGTTCCTTGCTGGGCGCAATTCCAAGTACAACTTCTGGGTGGGCTACCTGTACACGGCGGCGCTGTTCCTGCTGTTCATGCACCGGAACCTGTACGCCAACTTGTTGTTGCAGCCCATTTCGCTGGTCATCAACATGCTGGGCCATTACCGCTGGACGCACCCCAAGCCGGAGGAAACCAGCGACGGCAAAACGCTGAACGTGAGTTCCTTAACTTGGATGTGGCGCGTTTACTGCGTGGCGGGGGTGTTCATCATCGCCGGCCTGTGGGGCTGGTCGCTGGACCGCCTGTTCCCGGAGGATCCGCATCCGTACCTGGATTCCTGCGTCACCGTGCTCATCCTCATGGCCCAGCTGCTCAGCGCCCTCAAAAAGTGGGACTGCTGGATTGCCTGGCTGCTGGTGAACATTACGCAAATCATCCTGCACCTGAGCGTGGGCAATGTGCTCATGTCCATCGTGAGCGCCCTGTACCTGATCAACGGCATCTGGTCCCTGGTGTCATGGGGCCACCTGATGCATGGTACGCAAAGTGCTGATAATAAGAAAGATAAGTAAACGAACCCTGGAATAATTAAAGGGGTTCGATAACATAAGATAATGATAAACAACTAGTTACATACCAGGCTATGCTGGACATAATAAACCTCCATGCCAAGATTGGCGACAAAGAAATCCTGAAGGGAATCAACCTTCACATCGGCCCTGGCGAAGTACATGCCGTGATGGGGCCCAACGGAGCGGGGAAGAGCACCTTGAGCGCCGTGCTTACCGGCCGTCCGGACTACGAAGTCACGGAGGGAAGTATCCTGTACAAAGGGGAGGACTTGCTGGCCAAATCGCCCGAGGAGCGTGCCTGGGCGGGCCTATTCCTGAGTTTCCAGTACCCGATCGAGATTCCGGGCGTCACCATTACGGCCTTCATGAAGGCGGCGGTGAACGCCAAGCGCAAAGCCCAGGGGTTGCCGGAGCTAAAGACCGGTGACTTCCTCAAACTGATGAAGCAAAAGATGGCTCTGGTGCAGATGAAACCGGAGTTCGCCAAGCGCGAGGTGAACGTGGGCTTCTCCGGCGGCGAGAAAAAGCGCAACGAGATTTTCCAGATGGCCCTGCTGGAGCCGGACCTGTCCATCCTGGACGAGACCGACAGCGGCCTGGACGTGGACGCCCTCAAGATTGTGGCCGATGGCGTGAACACGCTCCGCAGTCCCGAAAAGAGCGCCATCATCATCACGCACTATCATAAGCTGCTGGAATACGTGCAGCCGGACGTGGTGCATGTGCTCAAGGCGGGCCAGATTGTGAAAACCGGCGGACGGGAGCTCATCGACGCCATTGAGTCTCAAGGATTTGACCAGTTTTAACCATGGGACACGGTAAGTACATAGATCCCTTCAAGGCAGGAGATTCTCTCGGCCTTCGGCCTCGGAATGACCATGTCACACCGAGCGAAGCGAGCATGTCCCATCATCGGGTGAAAGCTGGCGAGGTCCTGAATCTGGAGTACGTGGTGCTGCCCGGGGAGAGTAGGGATATCGACATAAACATCGACCTTATCGGTCCTGGCGCGGAGGCGCATATCAAGGCCCTGTACCTTTGCAAGGCCGATGAAAAGGTGAACTTCCGCATCCTGATGCATCACCGCGCGCCCGGTTGCCGCAGCACCCAGCTGATCAACGGCATTGCCGGAGGAGAGGCGCAGGTGAACTTTGGTGGCACCATCGTCGTCGCCCCGGACGCCCAGCAGACGGAGGCTTATCAGGAGAACCATAACATCGTGCTCTCGGAAACGGCCAAGGTAGACACCCGTCCGCAGCTGGAAATTTATGCCGATGATGTCAAATGCTCCCACGGTGCCACTGTGGGGCAGCTCAACGCCGACGAACTCTTCTACATGCGTTCCCGTGGCGTTCCCGAAGCGGAAGCCCGGACGCTGCAGATGCTGTCCTTCCTGTCCCCGGTAATTCCGGCCGGCCGGGAGGAGGAAATTGAACGGGTGCTCAGAAGTTATGCGGAGTAGGTCGCTGCTCATACTGCTTACTGCGAGCCTGGCGCTTTCCTGCGTCCGGATGGGCGTCGACCGGCAAACGGAGAACTTGCTGACAGGCCTCGACAAATACCTGGAAACCAGGGATTTGTACGTAGCCCAAAAGCAGAACCAGCTGGCTGCTCTTTCCAAGCTTGCACGGGATATTGACGATCCCACCCTGCGCTATAACCTGGAATTTACCGTGGCCCAGGAGTATTTCGCCTTCAGTTTTGACTCTACGCAAGCCTATCTGAAACACTGCCAACAACTGGCCGGGACCAACAAGGAGCGCTACGAAGAAGCCTCCATCGCCCTTGGTCACTTGTATGAGAAGGCCGGCAGTTACATGGAGGCTTATACCTTATTATATGGGCAGTTGGACAGCACACGCCTGTCCAAAGCCCTGCTGCCGGAGTACCTGTGGGTTTTGTACGATTTCAGCCGCGACCTGGCAGGCAATTCCGGTATGGTGGAACGCCTGTCCATCCCTTCCGCCGCCTCGTACCGCAAACAGCTGATGCCGCTCCTGCCCGAGAACAGTGAGCGCTGGCGGGCGCTCCTGCGGGACGAGTACATTGAAGCGGAAAACTGGCCTGCCGCAGACAGCGTGGCCCATATCCTGCTCTCCGGCACGCGTCCGGACGAGCACAATTATGCCATTCACGCTTTTTTCTGTTCAGAAATCGCCGGCTTCAGCGGGCGACCGGACGACCGGCTCAAGTGGCTGGTAGAAAGTGCCAAGAGTGACATCCTGTGCGCCGTAAAGGACTATGCTTCCCTGACGATGGTGGCACAAATTATCCTTCCGGTCGATGTGGACCGTTCGTTCCGCTATTTGCGCATAGCGCAGGATGACGCCCTGTTTTACAACTCCAAATTACGTCCTTGGCAAATTTCCCGCTTCCTGATGGAGGTGCAGGACGCCTATCAAGAACGGCAGGCCCGCCTAACACGCGCAGGCCAGATCTGGTCCATCCTGCTGGCTATCCTTACCTTAATATTATCGTTTGTCTCTTATTTCCTCGTAGTCCGTTCCCGCAAACTCGCCAAATTGCGGTTGGAACTGGAAGAAAGCAACAAATCCCTGGCGCTGGCCAACGTGACCTTGAATGGCTTGAACCAACAGATTTCAAAGGCCGACAAGGTGAAGGAAAAGTATATCCTGAACTTCCTGCAAGGCCTGTCGGCGCAGGTTACCGTCATTCGCGCCGAGGACAACCGCTTCCGCAACCTGCTCAAACAGGGAAAGGCGGACCAACTCCTCAAGGAACTGTCCATCAGCGGCCGCAGCGAAAAGGCACGCGACGAATTCTACGAAACCTTCGATACCACCTTCCTGGCCCTGTATCCGGCATTTATCGAGAAGTTTAATGCTTTGCTTAAAGAGGAAGCGCGGGAAGTCGCACCCGACGGAAGGCTCACCACCGCTCAGCGCATCTTCGCTCTAATCCGTCTGGGCGTGGACGACAGCAAGGCCATTGCCAACATGCTGGACTATTCCTTGAGCACTATCTACAATTACAAAGTGTCAGTTAAAAACGCTGCCCTTGGAGATCGTGAAACCTTTGAGGAACAGGTAAAAGCCATTGGGAAGTAGCAGGTTTCGCTCTATTTCTTTACTACTTTTTTACTATTTTAAATGATTTTAATTAGTTCATTTACAACTAATTAGGTTTATTGTATCGCTACTTTTATATTCTTACATGCGCGTGGTGTGTTTTTCCCATCTATTTTTGCATCAAACCAATAACCAAACCGAATGCATTCTTTTCGCACTCTCTTAGTCGCATTTGCTGCGGGAATCCTGCTCTCCTGCTCCTCTCAGGACGTTACGGAAAAGCAGATAGACCAGCTTCTCGCAAAAATGACCCTGTCCGAGAAAATTGGCCAGATGAATCAAGTCTCCGCAGGAGGAGATGTGGCTAATTACGCCGAAGCCCTTCGGAAGGGCCAGATCGGGTCCATCCTGAACGAAGTCGACCCCGTAAAAATCAACGAATTCCAGCGTATCGCCGTTACGGAATCCCGCCTGGGCATTCCGCTGCTGGTTGCCCGTGACGTCATTCACGGCTTCCATACGGTGTATCCCATTCCCCTGGGCCAGGCTGCCACTTTCGACCCTGCATTGGTAGAGGAAGGCGCGCGCGTGGCTGCACTCGAGGCTACCGCACAGGGTATCCGCTGGACCTTCTCCCCGATGCTGGATATCGCCCGTGACCCTCGCTGGGGCCGCATGGCAGAAGGCAGCGGAGAGGATCCGTATCTGGATGCCCGCATGGCCGAGGCCATGATTTACGGTTATCAGGGCAGAACGGCCGATTCCACTTCCATGGCAGCCTGCATCAAGCACTTTGTCGGCTACGGTGCCGCGGAAGGGGGACGCGATTACAACAGCACCCTTATTCCGGAACACCTGCTCAGGAATGTCTATCTCCCTCCCTTCGAGGCCGGTGTCCAGGCTGGTGCCATGACGCTGATGACCTCCTTCAACGACAATGACGGCGTGCCTTCCACAGGCAATACCTATATATTAAAGGACATCCTCCGCAACGAATGGGGCTTTGACGGCCTGGTGGTCACCGACTGGAATTCCATGGGCGAAATGATCAACCACGGTTTTGGTACGGACCGCAAGGACGTGGCCGAAAAGGCCGTGAACGCCGGTGTCGATATGGATATGATGACGATGGGCTTCATTTCCCACCTGGAAGAACTGGTGAAGAGTGGTGCCGTAAAGGAAAAGACCATCGACAATGCCGTGCGCAACATCCTGCGCGTCAAAATCAAACTCGGTCTCTTTGAGAACCCTTATATTGACGTAGAAGCCTCCAAGCCCGTCCAGTATGCCCCCGCGCATCTGGCATCGGCCCAAAAGACGGCCGAAGAGGCGGCTATCCTCCTTAAGAACGACGGTGTGCTTCCCCTCAAGGGCATTCGCCGGATTTTGGTCACCGGTCCTTTGGCCGACGCCCCTCACGATCAGCTGGGCACCTGGGCCTTCGACGGTGAAAAAGAGCATACGGTCACCCCGCTGAGAGCCCTGCAGGAGCGTTTCCCCGGTCAGGTGGAATTCGTTCCCGGCCTGCGTTACAGCCGCGATTACCGGGACCGCTTTGACGATGTGGTCGCTGCCGCCCGCCGTGCCGACGTAGTCCTTGCCTTCCTGGGCGAGGAAGCCATCCTTTCCGGTGAGGCCCATTCCCTGGCCGACCTCAACCTCAAGGGCTCCCAGAGCGAACTCCTATCGGCCCTGAAAGCTACGGGCAAACCCGTCGTGGCCGTGGTGATGGCCGGACGCCCGCTTACCATCGAGCGCGACCTGCCCAACGTGGATGCCCTGCTGTACAGCTTCCATCCGGGCACGATGGGCGGTCCTGCGCTGGTGAACCTGATTTGGGGCGATGTGAACCCCTCCGGAAAAACGCCGGTCACCTTCCTTCGTACCGTGGGCCAGGCTCCGATGTACTACAATCACAACATGACCGGCCGCCCCTATAGCGGTGAGTTGCTGTTGGATGACATCCAGCCGGAGGCCGGCCAGACTTCCCTGGGAAATACGTCCTATTACCTGGACTACGGCGCTTATCCGCTCTTCCCCTTCGGTTACGGCCTCAGCTACACCAGCTTCGCCTATTCCGGTATCGGCCTGGACAAGGATACCTACAAGGTCGATGACACCCTCACCGTCAGCTTCACCCTCACCAATACCGGCGCGTATGACGGTACCGAGGTGGCTCAGGTGTATGTCCGCGACCTGGTGGGCTCCATCGCCCGTCCGGTGAAAGAACTCAAGGCTTTCGAGCGAGTGAGCCTGAAAGCCGGCGAGAGCCGCACCCTTTCCGTGAAAATCCCCGTGAAGGAACTTGCCTTCTACGGCCTGGACGGAAAGAGGAAGGTGGAACCCGGCGACTTCCAGCTGTGGGTAGCCGGCGACAGCGCCAGCGGTGCTCCCGTTCCATTTGCAATCCATTAACCAACCAATAATAATAACCAACGTACAAAAGCGTATGAAAAAAATCGCAACTCTGATCCTTACATTAGGATTGGCTTTGTCGGCAGTGGCCCAGAACGTCACCCTCAAGGGTGTCGTGAAGGACAGCGCCGGCGAACCTGTCATCGGAGCGTTTGTCGTACAGCAGGGGACCAACAATGGTACCATGACGGGGGTGGACGGAGACTTCGTCCTTTCCACGCCGCGTGGGGCTTCCATTGAAGTTTCCTGCATCGGCTATGCAACGCAGGTGATTGTCAACAACGGCGAGCAGAACATGGAGGTGGTCCTTCCGGACGACACCCAGATGCTCGAAGAAACGGTGGTCATCGGTTACGGTGTCCAGAAAAAGTCCGTGGTGACGGCCTCTATCGCCAAGGTAGACGCCGAAGCCCTGGGAGTGACCGCTCCCACCCGCGTGGATAACGCCCTCAAGGGCCTTACCGCCGGTGTGCAGGTCACCTCTTCTTCCGGTCAGCCTGGCGCCTCTTCCCGTATCCGCATCCGCGGTATCGGCACCATCAATGACTCCAACCCGTTATACATCGTGGATGGTATGCCCATGGGCATCGACGGCATCGACTACCTGAACCCTCAGGATATCGAGTCCATCGAAGTGCTCAAGGATGCTGCCGCCGGTGCTGTTTACGGTGCCCGTGCTGCCAACGGCGTTATCCTGGTTACCACCAAGAAAGGCGCTAAAGGCTCCACGCGTGTCACGTACGATTTCTCCTATGGCTGGTCCAGCCCCTGGCGCGAGCGTGACGTCCTGAATGCCAGCGAATATGCCCTCATGAACAATGAAGGCCGTATCAACGCAGGTATGGATCCCGTTTATGCCGATCCCTGGTCCTATGGCGAGGGTACCAACTGGCAGAAGCAGGTGTTCAACTACAACGCCCCTTCCCAGAACCACGAGGTTTCCGTGAGCGGTGCTACCGATAAGGTGAACTACTACCTCTCCCTGGGTTATGTGAAGCAGGAAGGTATTGTGGGCGGACAGTTCGGCCGTTCCAACTACGACCGTCTCACGGTACGCTCCAACACCACCTACACCCTCTTCGACAAGAAGGATGAGCGCAACTGGCTCAACAACATGAACATCACCTCCCAGCTCTCCTATGCCAACATTCATTCCAAAGGCATCGACGAGAACTCTCAGTGGGGTTCCCCGCTGGGATCGGCCCTGGCCCTGAGCCCTATCCTGGGCGTGTATGCCACCGATGAGCAGCTGGCCGAATACAACGTAATCTATGCCGGTCAGACGCTTGTGGCTGACGACAAGGGTACCTTCATGATCCCTGGTATGGACTACAATGAAATGGTGAACCCGATTGCCAGCCTGAACCTGCCTGCCAACCAGAACTGGACCCATAAATTCACGGCCGGTTTCTCCGCAGAACTCCAGATTTGGGACAACCTCAAATTCAAGAGCTCCATCGGCTTCGACATGGGCTTCTGGGGCAACGAGGGTTACACTCCGCTGTTCTACCTGTCCGGCAACAACAAGGCCGAAAACTCCAACGCCAACGCATACTCGGCACAGAGTTTCAGCTGGCAGCTGGAAAATGTGCTGTCCTACAGCAAAACCCTGGACAAGCACAGCTTCTCCGTCCTGTTGGGACAGAGTGCTTACCGTTCCACGGGCAAGCAGCTGGGTGGCTCCCGCCTGGACCTGGGCTCCGAGAACTATAACAAGCCTTATATCGACAACGCTACCGGTCTTCAGGAAGATGGCCGTATGAGCGTGTACGGTGCCAATTATACCGAGCACCGCCTGGCTTCCTACTTCGCCCGTGCCGACTACAACTACAACGAGCGCTATATGGCCCAGGTAACTGTACGTCGTGACGGTTCTTCCCGCTTCGGTTCCAACAACAAGTGGGGCGTATTCCCTTCCTTCTCCCTGGGTTGGAATATCCACAAGGAACCTTATATCCCCGTTCCCACCTGGCTGTCCAATGCCAAGCTGCGTTTCTCCTGGGGTAAGAACGGTAACGAAAATATCGGTGACTTCCGCTACACCGTGATGACCGCCAAGGACCGCAACTACATTCTGGGTACCTCCGAGAGCGTGGCTCAGGGCGTTAAGTCCGGCGGCCTGGCCAACCCCGACCTCCGTTGGGAAGAGTCCACCCAGACCAACGTCGGTTTGGATTTGGGCTTCCTGCAGAATGCCGTCACCTTCTCCGTGGACTGGTATAAGAAGCGCACCAACGGCATGCTGATGGAAACCCCGATCAACGCCTATGTAGGTGAAGACAAGCCCATCGGCAACGTAGGTGTGATGGACAACACCGGTGTTGAGTTCGAGGCCAGCTGGAAATTCCATGCAGGCGACGCCAACTTCCGCCTGGGCGGCAATGCCACCTACCTCAAGAACACCCTTATCAACCTGGGTAATGACAGCGGCTTCCAGAACTATGGCTCCTTCCAGGGTGCCGGTTCCATCTCCCGCGCCGAAAACGGCAAGCCTTTCGTCTTCTTCTACGGTTACAAGACGGACGGCGTCTTCCAGAACCAGGCCGAAATCGACGCTTATGTGAATAAGGAGGGCGACAAGATCATGCCTAACGCCGTTCCCGGTGACGTCCGCTTCGTGGATGTGAATGGTGACGGTATCTTTGACGATAACGACCGTACCGACATCGGTAACGGTACGCCCGACTGGACCTGGGGTATCAACTTCAGCGCCAACTGGAAAGGCATCGACTTCTACATGCTGTGGCAGGGTACCGCCGGCAACGACGTACTGGACCTGACCCGCCGCGTGGATATCGCCCAGTCCAACCTGCCTTCCTATATGCTGAACCGCTGGACCGGTGAAGGCACCTCCAACCGCATTCCCCGTTATGTCCGCGGCGACTCCGTTAACTGGCAGCTCTCCGACCTCTATGTCTATGACGGCTCCTATGGCCGCCTGAAGACCATCCAGCTGGGTTACACCCTTCCCGAGAAGATCACCAAGAAGATCTTTATCTCCATGCTGCGTTTCTATGTGAGCGCCGAGAACCTGGCTACCATTACCAAGTATCACGGTTACGATCCGGAAATCTCTTCCGGCGGCACTTCCCTGGGTATCGACTACGGTGTATATCCTCAGCCGCGCACGTTCCGTGTTGGTCTGAATCTTAAATTCTAAACGGGAGGAAAGGATATGAAAAAGAACATTTTATATGCACTGACAGCCGCCGGCATTCTTTTCACCGCCTGCGGAAAGGAATTCCTCACCGTGGAACACCCCACGGCCAGCCCGCTGGAGGAATACTTCACCACCCCCGAGCATCTGCAAGAGGCCGTTATCGCCGCCTACGATCCGCTGGAGTGGTTCGACTGGGGCAACAACCAGTACAACCCGCTCAACATTATGAGCGACGTGATGGCTGACCAGATTTGGGTGGGTGGCTCCGATAAGAGCGACAACGCCTTCTGGCACCTGATGATGAACTATGAGGCCCTTCCCACCAACTGCATGAGCGGTATCTGGGCCGATTGTTATACCGGTGTCAAGCGCTGCAACGACGTCATCACCTATATGGGTTGGACCAAAGACCTGGATGCCGCAGAAGGCAAGGTCGTAGAGGCCCAGGCCCGCGTACTGCGCGCTTTCTACTACAACATCCTTTGGAAATTCTGGGGTAACATCCCTTATTATGAGGTAAACCTCACCGGCGACTTTACCGCCCAGCAATTCCAGGCTGACGAAGTGTACGGCAAGATTATGGCCGACCTGGAAGGCGCCATCGCCCTGAACGCCCTGCCCATGAAATGGACGGGTGAAAACACGGGCCGCGTTTCCAAGGCGATGGCTTATATGCTGTATGCCGAATTGGCTATGTACCAGAACGACGCCACGCGTCTGCCCAAGGCACTGGATTACATGAAGGAGATCATTGCTGCCGATTACGACCTCATCGCCGACTATGGCGTGCTCTTCAAGGAAGAGAGCGAGTGGGGTGTTGAGACCATCTTCGACATCAATTACAAGGACGACAACGCTGCCCGCAGCTGGTCCTGGCCTTACACCGCCGGTGGTACTGTACTGCCTCGTCTCATCAGTCCTAATGGCTGGAGCGGAGACGCCGTGCATGACAACGGCTGGGGTTTTGCTCCCGTTCGTATGGAAACCTACGAGATGTATGATGCGGCCGATGCCCGTCGTGACGCTACCTGCTGGAACGTCGGTGCCGGTGTGGGTTACAGCCCCCGCTATCAGGACACGGGTGTCTTCCTGGAGAAGTACATCGCCTACAAGGAGAACAACGCCGGTCAGCTGGCCGACGGTGACCTCAACTTCAACAACAACCTTCGCATCTATCGCTTTGCCGAAACCCTGCTGAATGCCGCCGAGTTGGTGGTTCGCGGTTATGGTAGCGGCGATGCCGCCGGTTGGCTGAACAAGGTACACGGCCGTTCCCTGAACGGAGCCACCGTGGAACTGAACCTGGAGAACATCAAGAAGGAACGCCAACTGGAATTCGTGGGCGAAGGCAAGCGTTATTGGGACCTGGTTCGCTGGGAACTGACGAACGATGCCGACGGTATCAAGGCTTCCACCGTGCTCACTCCGGATGAATATGGCTACCGTACCAATAGCTGGAAGGCTTCCAAGAAGTACCTGCCCATCCCTCAGGGCGAGATTGACTCGGCCAAGGGCAAGACGTTTGAACTCACCCAGAATAACTATTGATTATGAAAAGATTTGTATATATACTCTCTGCAGTTCTGGCCTTTGCCGCTTGCGCCAAGGAAGAGATTCATCATCCTACCGAGGCCCAGGCTCCTGCCACCGCCTCTGTGTATGAGCCGGTCATCACTGTAGACCAGGAGACCAACCAGGTTACCTTCTCGATAGATGCCAAGGGGGTCATTCCCATTTGGCTCTTCTACAACAGCAAGACGGAGGATTTCACCGACCGTTATGCCCAAAATGGCCTGCAGCGCATTTTCACCAACGCCGGCGACTATAAAGTCCGCTTGCAGATCATGAACGCCGCGGGTGTCACTCCCGACTATGTGGAAAAAACCTTCCATATCGACAATACGCTCGTCAACTTCGACAAGTACATCAAGTTCATTGCCGGAGGTGCAGAAGGCTTCCGTGTCTGGCGCATCGACAACAGCGCCGAGGGTCATATGGCCTGCGGCGAGAGCATCAGCAATGCTACCGGATGGTGGGCTGCCAAGGCCGATGAAAAGGCGGAGTTTGGCGTGTATGACAACCGTTTGGCCTTCAATGTCGAGGGCGCATACGGCTTCGATCCCGGTGATGCCGGTACCGTGTACGTGAATGTCGGTGTGACGGAGGCTCCCTATGGCGAGGCCGGTCACGACGCCGACTACCAGGTTGCCGTAGATGCCGTGGAGTCTGTTTATTCCTTCTCTGTGGAAGGTGACAACCTGCTCCTGAACCTGCCTGCCGGAACGCCGTTCCCGTACATCCCCAACAACGACTTCATCAAGGACACCAAGTTCTATGTGCAGAGCATGAATGCCAGCGCCATGACTCTGGTATGGTACACGCCCACCGGCAACGGCGGCGGCCCCATCGCCTGGCAGTTCATCCTCACCAGCAAGGCTGGCGTCCAGAAGTTCACCGGCTTCAACTACTCTGCCGACAGCAACCTGTGGAAGCCTGCCGACGAGAACCATACCCTCTCTTACTGGTATGCCCCCGGCTGGAGTCAGATTGCCGATCCCGAGACCGTAGAGAACGGCCCAGAGTACATCCTCACGCTGCCGGAAGCCACCACCGACCAGTGGCAGGCCCAGTTCTTCATCAACCCCACCAACCCCGTTATCCTGGAGGCTTCCAAGAACTACGACTTCTCCGTGGTTATCAACACCAACAATGATCTTCCGGGTCTCACTCTCAAGCTCACCGACGTGACCGATGACGGTAACTTCCTCTTCACCGAGCGCGAGAAATTCGAGGCTGGTGAAACGGTTTACTACCTCACCGACCTGCCTGGTATCGACGCTCCCGACGGTGTCAAGATGGTCTTCGACTTTGGTGGAAACGCCGCCGATACGGAGGTCTCCATTTCCCGCATCGTCGTGAAGGATCACGCTATTGATGACGGTACTGTACTGCCCGATGAGCCTGAAAAACCCGTCGAGCCGGAAAGCGGTGCCCATTACGACATCACCGGTGCCACCAACCTCTGGCGCAGCATGACCTACACCATGAGCTTCTATACCGCCCACGGTGGTAGTTGGGAAGGTTTGCCCGACACCGGCTTCGAGGCCGATGATATTAATTATGCCTATCATCTCATCATGCCCGAAGCAACGGACAGCCAGTGGCAGCGCCAGGTGGCCTTCCACACCACGATGAGCTCTTCGGCCGAGAACTTCTACGACTTCTGCTGCACGCTCACTTCCAACGAGGATATCCCGGGCGTCACCATCAAGTTGGTCAAGGAAGGCGACGACAACACCTTCTATTTCGCCGATCGCCACGACCTCACCGCCAATGAGCCCTTCGAGTACAAGATGCCCAACATGCCGGGTATCGACATGGAAAAGATAGCTCTGTTCTTCGACTTCGGCGGCAACCCGGCCGACACCGAGGTGGAAATCAGGGATATCTGCTTCCAGCTGCACCAGGAGCCTCAGGGTGGTGGTGATGAAGTGGTCTTTGACTACAACGCCGCCAGCAACCTGTGGAAACCCGTAGATGCCGAGGGTGGTCATACCTATTCCCAGTACACCGCTACCGGTGACGGCTGGGAGGGTCTGCCCAATCCGGAGATTACCCAGAACGGTTCCGCTTACAGCTTCACGTATGAATCGGCCACCAGCATGCAGTGGCAGGCCCAGTTCTTCGTGATTCCTACCGAAGCCACCGCCTTCGCCGTATCGGCTGACAAGACGTACGACTTCCAGTGCAAGGTCACCTTGAGTGAGGATGTGCCTGGTGTGACCTTCAAGCTCACCGACACCACCGACGACGGCAACTTCTTCTTCACCGAGCGTTGTGACATTACGGCCTATGAGGAGTTCACCTTCGAGATGACCAACATGGCCGGTATCGACGCCGCTGTCGTGAAGATGGTTTTCGACTTCGGTGGCTGCCCGGCTGGCACGGAAGTGGTCATCAAGGACATCATCCTGCAGGAGCACGTGGGTGGTTCCGCCCCTTCTGGTTCCGCCCCGTTTGACTACAATGCCGATGAGAATATGTGGAAAGCGGCCGATGCCGCCCACACGTACTCCCAGTACACGGCTACCGGTGACGGCTGGTCCGGTCTTCCCAACCCGGAGATCACCCAGAACGGTTCCGCTTATAGCTTCACGTATGAATCGGCTACCAGCATGCAGTGGCAGGCCCAGTTCTTCATCATCCCTGACGCCGCCATTGCCCTGAGCGCCGAAAAGGCTTATGATTTTCAGTGCAAGGTGACTTTGAGCGAGGATGTGCCCGGCGTGACCTTCAAGCTCACCGACACGGGTGATGACGGAAACTTCCTGTTCACCGAGCGTTGCGACATTGCGGCCTACGAGGAGTTCACCTTCGAGATGACCAACCTGGCCGGTATCGACGCTGCTGCGGTGAAGATGGTCTTCGACTTTGGCGGCTGCCCGGCCGGTACCGAAGTGACCATCAAGGACATCATCCTTCGTGAACACAAGTAAACCATGAAACGTATTCTTTACATTTCGCTCATTCTGGCCGCCGCAGCCTGTTCCTGCGGCGGCTCGAAAGAGCCGGCTACCCCCACGGGCCAGGAAACCGTATCGGTGAATCCCACGGAGCTTTCCTGCGCGGCTTCAGCTTCTGTTCTCACGCTGAACGTCACGGCCTCGGCCGCTTTCCAGGCTTATGCCGAAGACGGGATTGAATGGGTTAGCGTAAAGCCGTCCTACAGTGCCGAGAAGACCGCTGTCGTAACGGTGGCGGTTGACGATAACATCGCCTACCAGCCCCGTGAAACCTATGTCACCATCAAGTGCGGTACCACCCGTCATAAGGTCAAGCTCACGCAGGCCGCTATGGAACAAGGGGAGATTGACATCGACATTCCGGAGGGATACCACCTGGTCTGGCAGGACGAATTCTCCAAGAACGGAGCTCCTTCCGCCAGCGAATGGTGGTATGAGACCGGCGCCGGTGGCTGGGGGAACAATGAACTCCAGAACTACGTGGCACAGTCTAAGGACGGTACGGACCTTGCGTACATCTCCGACGGCAGCCTGAAGATCGTGGCTCAGAAGATTGGCAGTACGGTGTATTCCATCCGGATGAACACCAAGAAGTACTGGACCTATGGCTGGTTCGAGGCCCGTCTGAAAGTATCTGACGCGCCCGGCAGCTGGCCTGCTTTCTGGATGATGCCGCAGAACTTCAAAGCCTGGCCGGATGACGGTGAGGTGGATATTATGGAATATGCCATCCAGACGCAGGGAAAGGACAAGTCCTCCTCCAGCATTCACTGCAAATCCTACAACCATACTATCGGGACTGGCAAGACGCACGTGCAAAGCGTGAAGAATGCCGCCACGGAGTATCACGTGTATGCTTGCGAGTGGACGGCTGACGGTTTCACCTTCTATATCGACGGCAAGGCTCATCATACCTTTGCCAACGATAAGGCGGGGAACTACAATACCTGGCCTTTCTACAATCCCTTCTACCTCAAGCTGAACATGGCCTGGGGCGGAAATATGGGTGGAACGGTAGACGAATCCAAGCTTCCTGCCGTGTATGAAATCGACTACGTACGCGTATTCCAGAAAGACTAATCGATGAAAAGGTTTATCGGCTTGCTGTTTGCGTTGGCGGTGGTATCCTGTTCGCAGAAGGAAATCATTCCTTCCGAACCGGAAAAGCCGCTTCCCACCCTGCAATCCATAACCGTTACCCAACAAACGCTGGTCCTTCCGGCCGGAGGCAGTGCAGAACTGTCCTTCACCGTGAAGGACCCCGCGTTTGTAATTCCTTCCCTGGAGTTGCAAACAGGCACCGGGGAGGCCCCTGTGCTTTACTCCCTGGAAAGTTTCCGTCGCACGGAGAGGGAAGGAGAGTATGTCGCAGTTATTAAGGACAAGGGGGTAGAAGAGGTATATTTCACGCAGGTGTGCTTGGTGGTGCCGCTCAAGAACGCGGAAACCGGCCAAACCTCTTATGTCTCCTCCCTCTTATTTGTTGTCCGTTCCGAGCAACAGACCGTCCGTGTGCGTGTGAATACGGGCCTGCCGGTGGTTTATGTCGACACGGAAGGCGGGAAGGGTGTATACTCCAAGACAGAATATGTCCCGGCCAGCGTGTATATCAAGGGGGTGGGGGACTATCCTACCCTGCAGCCAGTCAGCTGCTCTATCCGCGGCCGTGGCAACACCACCTGGAGCTGGCCCAAGAAGCCTTACCTGATCAAGATGGACGAGCAGCAGAGCGTCCTGGGGATGCCCCGTCATAAAAGATGGGTCCTGCTGGCCAATTTCATGGACCGTACGCTTATGCGCAACCTGGTGTCCATGAAGGTGGCTACGTTCACATCTTTGGCATGGACCCCGCGCTGCGTGCCCGTGGAGGTGGTGCTCAACGGTAAGCACCAGGGCAGTTATCTGCTCATAGAACAGGTCCGTGTCGATAAAGACCGCGTGAACATTTCCAAGGAAGAGGGGTATTTGCTGGAGCTGGATTTCCACTACGACAACGAATTCCAATGGAAAGAGCGCAACATTCCCTTCGCGGTAAAGTATCCGGATCCCGAGGACCTTACCCCGACGCAGAAGACCTATATCAAGAATTATATCAAGGAAGTCTCCAATGCCATATATGGCAATGATTTTAAAGACTCGGAGAAGGGATATGCTCACTATCTGGACATCGACTCATTCATCGATGAATGGATTGTCTATGAAGTGATGTGCAACCACGAACTGGGGAATCCCGGCAGCGTCTTTTTCCACAAGGATAAAGACGGTCTGCTCACGGCCGGCCCCGTTTGGGACTTTGACTGGGGTGTCCTTTCCTTCTACACCTCGCCCGGAGAAACACGGCTGGTGAACGGCAAGGCCATCTGGTACGAACGCCTGTTCCAGGACCCCGCCTTCAAGGCCCGCGTAAAAGCCCGTTTTTACGAGCTCTTACCGCAGTTGGAGACCATCCCCGCCTATATGGACGAATGCGAAGCGCTGCTCACGGAAAGCGCCAAACTGAACTTCCAGATGTGGAACCCGGCCGACGATCGTTGGCAGAATGGCGGCCAAATCATCAATGGCGATGAAAACCTGTCGTTCCACGAAGCCGTGCAGCGCCTCAAGCACAATTACGATAAGCACCTGCAGGTAATTCAGGCGCAACTTTAGTCTTCCCAGGCCAGGAGGCGCGAGCCGTCCGGCTGAACGGAAATTTGCACGCGTAAAGTCTCCTCTGGTAGGAGGCCTTCAATGTTTTCCGGCCATTCCATCAGACACAGCTCCCCGGAATCCAGATAATCGTACAGGCCGATATCCAAGGCCTCCGCCGGGTTGTCTATCCGGTAAAAATCGAAGTGGAAAACGGGCCGTCCGCCCTTGCCCCGGTACTCGTTCACAATGGCAAAAGTAGGGGAGGAGATGGCATCTTCCTCCACCCCCAGCACCTTGCACAGCGCTGTGGTAAAAGTGGTTTTCCCGGCACCCATCGGCGCATAAAACGCCACCAGCGTGTGGCCTCCCAGCAGCTGCAGGAACTCCTTCGCCGCCCGTTCCAGGTCCTCCAGACCCGCTATCTGAATCTGATGTTTCATAATACTGCTGCGGAAATTGCTCGTTTGATAAAATCGTTTAAACTGATTCCTAAATCTTTGGCTTTCAGCGTTGCCGCCTGGTGTAATTCTGCCCCCATCCTGATAACGGTTTTTCCGCTAAACGGTTTTTCTGGTTCAAGATTATTTGTTTTGCACTCTTCCAAATAGTCATCCACTGCCTCCTCGAAATCCTTTTTCAGGGACTCTATCGAGTCTCCTTCATACAGGATAAGAGTATGCTTCATACCAAGAATCTTTCCCACCAGTTTATTAACGCTGTCGTCATATTCAACAGAGCCGGTATATCCTTTATAGGTCAGTCTTCCCATATTTTTTCTCTTTTTAATGTAGCTTGAATTTCCTTCAATGTTTTGTAGCCCACAATGTTTTGTGGATGGGGCTTGTGCATCTTGATGAGTAAAGAGCCTTTAATAAACCCAACTCTGGATCCGGAGGTGGCTCCTTTGTTGGTCATCCTAAATCCAAGATGCACCATTACGCTGCTTAATTCTTCAAATGTAAAGTCTTTCGGCAGTTTTTTAAACCGCTCTATCAGTTTGTCTTTCGTTGACATGACAAAGATACTAAAAATGATACTATTTTACAAATCCAGCAGATTCCGGCGGTCCAGGAAGCGATAGCTGGCGGCTTCGGCCAGGTGGGCGGGCTCGATGTCCCGGGAGTCGGCCAAATCGGCAATGGTGCGGGCAATTTTGACGATGCGCGTATAAGCTCGCGCGCTTAGGCCCAACCTGTCGATAATCTGCTCCAGCAGCTCCTTACAGGCCTCAGAGAGCGGGCAAAAGCGTTCCAGTTGCTTCGAGCTCATCTCCGAATTGGTGAAAATGCCGCTTCCTGCAAAACGCTGACGTTGTACCTCTCTCGCGCGAAGCACCCTTGCCGCAATGGCCGCCGAGGGCTCCGCCTTCTCACCCCGGATAAGCGCATTGGTCTGGACGGGTCGACAAAGAAGTTGTATGTCGATTCTATCCATGATGGGGCCCGAGAGCTTGGACAGGTAGCCCAGGCGCTGGCCGGGTGTACAGGTGCAGCGTTCGCCCTCCCCGTAGTATCCGCAGGGGCAGGGGTTGGAGGCCGCCACCAGCATGAACGAGGCGGGATATTCAATCTTGGCCTTGAGCCGGGAAATGCATACTTTCCGGTCCTCCAGCGGCGCCCGAAGGGCCTCCAGGGTGCTTTTAGGCGCCTCACAAAATTCGTCAAGAAAAAGCACGCCTCCAGTCGCCAATGACACCTCCCCGGGCAAGATGTTTTCCCCGCTGCCACCACCCAGCATGGCCGCTTTGGAGGCCGATATGTGCGGTGCACGGAAAGGCCGGGTGCGCAAAAGTCCGGGCCGCCCGGTGGTACGTCCCGCCACCGAATACACTTTGGAAGTAAGTACGCTCTCCTCCAGGCTCATCGGCGGCAGAATGCCCGCCATGGCCTTGGCGATGGAGCTTTTCCCGCTTCCGGGCGCTCCCAGAAGCAGCACATTGTGCCCGCCGGCGCTGGCAATTTCCACGCCTCGCTTGGCACCCTCCTGCCCGATGATATCGGCAAAATCCATGAAGGCGCCGAAGGGGAGGGTGGGTTCTTCCAGTGCGCGTCGATAGCTTTCCGTGTTCCAGACCAGTAGGTGCGAGGGATCCTCGCGCTCCTCCAGGATGAGCAGCACGTCTTCCAGCGTCCGCACGGCGAACACCTGCGTTTGCGTAAAGTCGGCCGCCTCCAGCGCGCTCTCTTCAGGCAGGATGCAGCCCTTGAATCCTTGCTCCATCGCCAGTTCCACCATGGGCAGGGCACCGCTGACGGGCCTCAGGCTTCCGTCCAGGCCCAATTCGCCCATAATCAGGTATTTACCCAGCCCCGGGAGCAATCGCTGGTCGGAAGCGGCAATCACGCCAAGGGCGATGGGAAGGTCATAACCGCTGCCCTGTTTGTGCATATCGGCCGGCGCCAGGTTAATGACGATTCTCTTGCCCGGCACATGGAATCCCTTGGCCTGCAGGGCCGTCACCGTTCGCAGGAGGCTCTCCTTGACGGCGGCGTCGGCCAGCCCCACCAGGTGGATACCGATACCCAGGGTGATATTGACTTCTACGGTAACCGGAACCGCCCGGATACCCAGGCATTTTGCGCTATGAATATAGACAATCATGGCTTAGTCGATTTGAATGGAAGTGAAATACCCGTTGAAGCGGAGGGCGATGGTGTCGCGGTTGTGGATAAGCATCTGCCGCTTGCCCTGGGTGGCCGTTAGCGCAGCCCCGAAGGTCTGTTTCCGGAATTGTACACATCGTGTCGATGTGAGGGTGAAACGGCCGTTGGCCAGGAGAACGACATCACGGTTGATAAATACGCCCAGCGTGCTGCCATCGTCATATTCGGAGATATAGCCATAATCGTCTCCATCCTTGACGAGGGCACGAAGGACATAAGCGCTGCCGATGGAGAATACCGTGCCGCCCTGGTCCCGAAGCCAATAGGTAAAGCTGGGCGTATAGCTGTATCCTTTAATCAGGATGCGATCGTCCCCGGGCACCAGTTTGCAGTAATGGGGGACCTCGCCGGGAGGGAAGGGCAGGGTGATATAAGTTTCGCCTTTTACCAGACAATTATTGATGCCGTGTTTTTCGACGCGATAAATGGTGCCGTTCCACACGCGGATATCGTACAGCTGGCAATCGGCACTGGCCGGAACCACTTTTTCCACCTGCCCTTCTTTCATGATACGATATTCCCAGTTTACCTCCTCCTCTTTCTGGACAGGCACCCCATAGGCATAGTATATACCCGACGTGTCAAAACAGAAAGCGCCGCCGTCCCACTCGGTCTCGTCCGGCCCGTTCAGGAGCACGCCGCTCTCCGAGGAAAAGCGCTCTTGCCCGTTCACGCGAAAACTGAGGCCACCCCCTCCCGGACGCTGTCCCAGGGTGTATATTTGGTCGTTTACCACCCAAAAACCATTAAAAACCTCCTCTCCTTGAAAGCGAAATCGTTCCTCGCCATTGCAGGAAACTACCATTTGGCCATTCTCGTAATGGTCTGTCCACAGTGCTCCGCGGATAATCCGGTGCCTGTAAGACTCCGGCCGGTCGTTCATGGGAACACGCAGCACCTCATCTCCGTTCTTGAGCAGGAACAACATGGACTCGCCACCTTCTCCCGCTCGCCAATCCACGCTGTCCGGAAAGCAGACAGCCGTTGCATAAAGGCTTACTTCCTCCGCGCCTGACGGTTCGGATGCATCGGGTTTGTCGGCATAAGAGTGTCCTGTGCCGGAGTCATAAGGATTCCCCGAACGGGGGATAGAATCAAAAAGCGGGGGCTGGCACGAGAGAACGGCCATAGAAAAGAGTACCCATCGAATCAACTTGCACATAGCTTTCTCGTTTTTGTCAGCGGCAAGTTCGGAAACACTCGGCGAAAAACAATGGTTCGGTTGAAAAAAAGTGTTGTTTCACATGTTTTTTTGCTGTTTCTACCGATTTGCAATGTATCTTTGCAGTATGATCTGCTATCCCAACGTCAAAATCAATCTGGGGCTCCATGTGCTCCGCCGCCGCCCGGACGGCTTCCACGACCTGGAAACGCTCTTTGTTCCCTACCCGGAAATCAGCGACAGCCTGGAGGTCATCCTGGCCGATGACTACAGCCGCACCCTGGCCGGTCTGAAGGAGCGGTACGGTGCGCTTACACAGGCCATTTCGCCGGATGGGAAACTCATGATTACCATCGCCCGGAAGGAGGGCGTGGATTGGGATCCGCTCAAAGACCTCACGGCCAAGGCATACGCCCTGTTGGCGGCCGACCATGACCTGCCGCCCATGAAGGTTTTCCTGGAGAAACGTTCGCCGGTGGGCGCCGGCCTTGGAGGCGGCAGCGCAGACGCCGCATTCGCCCTTCGCGCCATGGCGGAACTCGCCGGCTTGGACCTGGACTCCGCTACCTTGGCCTCCTATGCCGCCCGTCTGGGTAGCGACTGTGCCTTTTTCGTGTACAATAAGCCCATGTTCGGCAGCGGACGCGGAGAGGTGCTGGAGCCATTTTCCATTGATCTGGATGCCTACAGGCTGGAAGTAGTGGTGCCGGAAGGCATTGCCGTTTCCACCGCGGAGGCCTATCGCGGCATTACGCCCCGCGTCCCGGAAAAATCCCTGCGGGAGGTGCTGCAGCAAGATATCGACACTTGGAAAACCGACCTGCACAACGATTTTGAGCAGACGGTATTCGCTGTCCATCCTGCGCTTGCCCAAGTGAAGGCGGCACTCTACGAAAGAGGCGCCCTTTACGCTGCCATGAGCGGCAGTGGGAGCGCCTGCTTTGGTATTTTCCCTAAGGAGTAAGTTACTGCCGCAGCCAGTTTTCCGGGTTCTGCGGTGTGGAGCCGTTCCACAGTTCAAAGTGGAACTGGTCTTCTCCGCCGATGGTGTCCACCGTACCCACCACCTGGCCTGTTGTTACCTTCTGGCCCACCTTCACCGCCACACTCTTGAGCTTGCTATATAAGGTGAAGTAGGCACCGTGGCTCACCAGTACGCACTGGTTGTAGCCGGGCAGCACCACAATCTGTGTCACGGTTCCATTGAATACCGCCTTGGCCTGCGTTCCGCGCTTCACGGCCAGGGTTACGCCGTTGTTTTGCGGCAGGTCCACATTCTGGTATACCGGGTGCTTGTGCTTGCCAAAACGCTCGATGATAGCGCCTTCCACCGGCCAGGGCAGCCGGCCCTTGTTGGCGGCAAACTCGTTGGACAGTTTGGTGTCGATTTCCGTAGAAGTGGTCTTGGAGCCGGTCTTTCCCTTGTTGCCCTTGTTTCCCTTGCTGGCCTGTTGCTGCTGCTGGCGGATGAGCTCCGCGATTTTGCGGTTCAGCGCTTCCTTCTGCTTGTTCTTTTCCTGCAACTGCTGCTGGTACTTCTTGCGGTCTTTGTTCAGCTTTTCAACCAGCCGGTTGTGCTCGGCTTCTTCGTTTTGCAGGCTGGAACGCTCCTGCACTATCTTCTGGCGCATTTCTTCCGCCTGCTCCTTCAGGATGGACAGGCGTTCCCGTTCCACCTCCAGTTCTGCCTGCGTCTCCCGGATTTTCACGGCCTGCTCGCTCATTTCGTTGGACAGATTCCGCAGGTAGCCAAATCGGCGGAGACCCTGTCCCAGCGACTCGCTGGAAAGCAGATACATGTACCACAAGCGGCTGTCGCGGTTCTTGTAAGAGCCCCGGATAAGGCGTCCGTAGTACAGGGAAAGGGTATCGTAGCGTGCCTGCAACCGGTTAATCTCCCCCTGGCAGGTTCGGATGGAGTCGTTGAGCATGTGCAGCGTTTGGTCGCAGCCGGCGATGAGTTTTTCCCGGGCCGATATTTTGCTGCGCACCAGCGTGAGGCTGCTCATGGCCTCCGAGCTGTTTTTGGAGTTTTGGGCCAGTTGTCGGTTCAGGGTGGCAATCTCCTTCTCCAGCTGCGCCCGCTGGCTCTCCAGCGTTTTCATGGAGGTCTTTTTCTGCCCCATGGCAGGGAGGCAGACACACATGACCAGCAGTAAGCTATACAGGAATTTTCTCATGGCTATTCTGTGGGTTCCAGGCGGGCGGCCTGTTTACGATATACCTTGGCTGTATCCTCCTCGCCCAGTGCCTCCAGGACGGTGGCGTAGTGCCGCAGGATAACGGCGCTCTCTTTGCCGCCGTACAGCATGGCGTGCTTGAAGAACGGCTTGGCTTCCAGATCTTTGCCTAGCAGATGCAGGATCCAGGCAAAGGTGTCCAGATAAGTGGCGTTGTCGGGTTCCGCCTCTACTGTCTTCTTGGACATGGCGTACGCTTTATTGAGCTTTTTCCCTTCCTCGCTCAGGTAGTAGGCATAGTTGTTCAGTACCGGCGCATAGTTCGGGTCCAGCTTCAGTGCTTTCTCGTAGGTCTTGTAGGCCTGCTTGCTGTCCCCCATGGCGTGGTACGCATCGCCCATCATGGCATAAGCACCTACGGCGATGGCCTTGTCCTTGGCATGCCGCGCCAGTACTTCCTTGCAATTGTCGATAATGTCCCCGTATGCCGCCAGCTCGTAATTGGCCATGTTGGCATAGTCCAGGAAGGCCAGTTCGTTAAAGCGTCGATAAGCATCCATGGCGCGCACCTGCAACTCCGCCCAGTCTTTCTGCAGCGACAAGTATTGGACATAAGTGGCCGTCTGGCCCAGGCTGGCAGGATAAAGGTCCGCAGCCTCGCGGAACCACTGCCCGGCTTCCTCCTCCCGTCCGGTACCATAATAATAGCTCCCCACGGTGGCCAGCACCGTGCTGTCGGCGGGATGCATCTCGGCCGTTTTAAGCACAAGCCCGTCAAAGCCCTCCCGATGCAGCTGCAGGATTTTCGGGTCGATGGCACGGGTGAGATTGGTCAGGTACATGGTTTTGCTGCTGGCGGGAATGTCCTCCGAGCCAAAGAATTTGTCCAGCGTCCGGAAGTATTCCGGATAGCGGCGGGTGTGCCTGTATACTTCCGACATGCCCAGGATGGCGGGCATGTAACCGCTGTCCAGCGCCAGCGCCTCTTCATAGCGCACCTGCGCCAACGAATCGGCATAATCCTGCACGTAATAGTCTCCCAGCATGGACAGGATGGTGGGGGAGGAGTACTGCTGGTTGAACGCTTCCAGTTGTTCGATACCCTCCTCCTGCTTGCCCATGGCCGTGTAAATATCGTAGCGGGTGCGGGTGACTTCTTCCGAAGGACCGCGCTGCGTTTCGATATCGTCAAGTGTCGTAAGCGCTTTTTCGAACTCTTTCCGGGCCAGATAAATGTCCAGCAATTCGTAAACGGTCGAGTTTTTATCCGGGAAGGCCTTTACCAGGCTTTCATACTCGGTCATGGCCTCTTCCGTGCGGTTTTGCATCAGGTACATGCGGCCCAGGAGGCGGCGGTACCAGAAGTTGGTGCTGTCCAGAGCAACGGCCTTTTTGAGGGAGGCCTCCGCGGCATCCCTTTCCTGTGCCTGCCACTGCGTCTGCGCCAGGTAATACCACACGGCATCGTTGTCCGGGGCGGTTACGGAAAGGGCCTGCAGAATGTCCCGGGCACGCTGATACTGGCCGTTCCCATACAAGGTAACGGCATCGATCAGATTGCTTTCCAGGGATTGGGCCAGGACCCCTACCGGAATCAGAAAAAACAGCGCAAGCGCCAGGACGGTTCTTTTCATCAGCACAAAAATACGGGTTTTGCAAAAAACAAACAAATAATTTGTTTTCTCCTCCCGTAACGCATAAATTTGTGTTAGCAAAAACAAATTTCGGACCCGGTGAAACGTTTTTGGGAAAATTTGCATCTTATTACATGGACAAGGGACGATGGGTCCCCTGCCGTGTCGTCGTCTATGGAGCAGCTGGCCGCTGCCTGCCAGGAGGGAGACACGCGGGCCCAGAAGCGGTTGTTCGATGCCCTTTCTCCCAAAATGATGGCCCTGTGCCTGCGGTACATGGGTAGCCGGGAGGAGGCCGAGGACGTTTTGCAGGAAGGATTCATCACCCTGTTCACCAAAATAGACAGCTATCAGGGAGCAGGCTCCTTTGAAGGCTGGGCAAGAAGAATCTTTGTCAATACTGCACTCATGCATCTCAGGCGCACGGACGCCCTGGGTCTCAGTGACGATATCGAGCAGGCCCACGGCCTGTTCACGCAGGAGGCCACGCCCGTGCAAAAAATGGGATACAGAGATTTGATGCGGATGATTGCTACCCTTCCGGCCGATGCCAGAACCGTGTTTAACATGTATGTGGTAGAAGGCTACTCCCACAAGGAGATTGCCAAGGAACTGGGCTGTACAGAAGCCACTTCCCGTTCCAAGTTGCAAAGGGCCAGGCTCCGCTTGCAGGAAATGATGAAGCAAGAGCAATGAAAGAGAACGAATTTGACATACAGGTAAGAAACCTCTTACAAAATGCGCAGGAAAGCGTGTCACCTTCCGTGTGGGAGGGTGTGCAAGCCGGCTTGGCACGCAAACGCCGTGCGGCCGCTTTCTGGCGTTGGACCGGAGCCGTAGCCGCTGCGGCCGCCATCCTGGCAGGCGTAGTGCTCCTGTGGCCCGCAAACCAGCAAGAACATTCTAATCCTATTATTATATTGGCCGAAACCCCGTCGGAAGACATCATGGAGGTCCCTGCAGAACAGGAAGAACTCCTTCCGGCGGGGGAGAGCGCGGCCCCCACAACTCCTCAGGTAAATCGTCCGGTCCGTCTGGCGCAGGTCGCCAAGAAGCCGGCCGTGCCCGTTGTACAGGAAACCACCCCGGTACAGGAATCCGTTCCGGTACAAGATGCAGCTCCAGTCCAAGAAGCTACTCCGGTACAGGAGGCCGCTCCGGTTCGGGAGGCAGTCCCTGTGCAAGAGGTGGCCCCGGTACGGGAAGCAGCGTCCCGGTCCCAGGAAAGCGACCAGGCGCTCTTCAACCAAATTGCGTATGAGGAGGAAAGCAAGTACAACGCCGGCAAGGGCTGGTCGCTGGCCGTTTCCGGTAACCTGGAAGACAAACGCCGCAATACGGTGTCCTCGTATTCCGCCACCCGCTACAGCGCCCCGCCGCTGAGCGCCACCGAAGGCATTTACAACGAGAGTCCGGAAGTGAGCTTCAGCCTGCCGTTCTCCGTGGGCGTCGGCCTGGACTGGCAGTTTGCCAAGCATTGGGCTGTAGGCTTGGGCCTTCGCTACACCAACCTCAGCCGCACGTTCGTGGGCGATTACGTGGGTAACGGCTACCGTCTTCCGCAAACGGATATCGACAATCACCAGCATTGGCTGGGCATTCCCCTTAACGTCTATTACGCGTTCGTAAACACCAACCGCTGGCGTGTGCATGTTTTCACCGGTGGCAGCATGGAATTCTTGGTCGATAACGACTACCTGGTCCATGGTACCCAGAAAGATATCCATTACCACCAGCGTGGCACCCGTCCGCAATTCTCCGCCGGACTGGGTTTGGGTGTGGAATTCAAGATTACGCCTTGGCTGGGCGTGTACCTGGATCCGTCCTTCCGCTATTACTTCCGTCCGGACCTCCAGCCTCGCTCGCTGCGTACCATCCAGCCGCTTCGTTTCGATATAGAAGCCGGCCTCCGTTTCAACTTAGGAAAATAGTTTTACCGCAGTGGTTTCAGGGCCACGGTGCCGGGGATGATATCCTCCGGCGGGGCTCCGTGCAGGTAGATGATGCGCTGGTTGGGGCTGCCGCGGAACAGAAGGTCCGTGTCCCGTTGCTCCAGGATGAAGGGACCATCGACCAGTACATCCAAATAGGGGAGCATCTGCGAGAGTTTTTCCGAGGCCTGGATTTCTTCCAGCGTAAAGCCGGTCCAGCACCAGATGGTTTTGCTGGTCTCCTCCTTGATGCGGCGGGCCAGTTCCGTAAAGGCTTCCACCTGATAGAACGGGTCTCCGCCGGAGAAGGAAACGTCCGACAAATCGTCCGCCTTAATGATTTCCAGCAGCTCTTCCACCTCCATCCACTGGCCGGCCTCGAAGCTCCAGCTCTGCGGGTTGTGACAGCCCTTGCAGGCGTGCTTGCATCCCGCGCAATATATAGAAGTGCGGAACCCCGGCCCGTCGGCCATGGTTTGGTGTAAGATATCTAGTACTCGAATTCTCATGCTGTGAAATATAAGTGCTTGATAGTAAGTCTTTTGTCAAAAATCGTCTATGCAAAACTACATAGACGATTTTCTGTAAATAATTAATAATCAGCCCGATGCATTTCCCATCACTTTAGGTTCCTGTAAAGTCCCTCCCCCGAGGGGAGGGGTTTCGGGTGGGGGTAACGTGGAGAGCCCTGTGTCAAAAAAAAGCGTGGGATTTTTGGCCACCACGCGGTCGCGAAGCTCAGCGAGCTTGCCGCCGTTCCAGCGGTCGGTGGTGCCCACCAGGTAACCGGTGATACGCTGCAGCGTGTCGATGTGGTGGCCGTGGCAGTGCGGGCATTCGGTGAGATCCTCCTGGGAGTTCTCGTAGCCGCAGTCCAGGCAGCGGTTGCGGTTGTGGTTCACGGAACCGTAGCCGATGTTGTACTTGTCCATCAGGTCCACGATGCGCATGATGGCCTCCGGGTTGTGGGTGGCGTCGCCGTCGATTTCCACATAGAAGATGTGGCCGGCGCCCTCGTACTGGTGGTAGGGACCCTCGATCTTGGCCTTGTGCTCCGGCGTGCAGTGGTAATACACAGGCACGTGGCTGGAGTTGGTGTAGTAGTCCTTGTCCGTGATGCCGGGCAGGATGCCGAAGGTCTTCTTGTCGCGCTTGGTGAACTTGCCGGCCAGGCCTTCTGCGGGCGTGGCGAAGCAGGAGTAGTTGTGCTGGTACTTCTCGCTGAAGCCGTTGATCTTGTCCTTCATGAAGGCCACGATGCGCAGACCCAGCTCCTGGGCTTCCTCGCTCTCGCCGTGATGCTTACCGATAAGGGCGATGAGGCATTCCGCCAGACCGATGAAGCCGATAGCCAGCGTACCCTGGTTGATGACGCTCTCGATGGTGTCGTCCGGATCCAGCTTGCCGCTGCCCAGCCACAGGCCGTTCATCAGCAGCGGGAACTGCTTCTTGAGGGCGGTCTTCTGGAACTGGAAGCGCTCGTCCAGCTGGCGGGCGCTGATTTCCAGGGCCCAATCCAGGCGCTCGAAGAATTTGCCGATGCGCTGCTCCTTGTCCTTGATGCTCATGCACTCGATAGCCAGCTTCACAATATTAATAGTGGTGAAGCTCAGGTTACCACGGCCGATAGAGGTCTTGGGGCCGAAGCGGTTGTCGTACACGCGGGTGCGGCAACCCATGGTGGCAACCTCGTGGACGTAGCGCTTGGGATCGTCGGCCTTCCATTCCGGATCCTGGTTGTAGGTGGCATCCAGGTTCAGGAAGTTGGGGAAGAAGCGGCGGGCGCTCACCTTGCAGGCGAACTTGTACAGGTCGTAGTTGGGATCTTCCGGGAGGTAGCTCACGCCCTTCTTCTTTTTCCAGATCTGGATGGGGAAGATGGCGGTGGAGCCGTTACCCACACCTTCATAAGTGGTGTTAAGGATTTCGCGGATGACGCAACGGCCTTCTGCGGAAGTGTCCGTACCGTAGTTGATGGAGGAGAAGACCACCTGATTACCGCCACGGCTGTGGATGGTGTTCATGTTGTGCACGAACGCCTCCATGGCCTGGTGCACGCGACCCACGGTCTGGTTGATGGCATGCTGGAAGGCACGCTCCTTACCCTGCAGGCCGGTGAGGTCACGCTTAAGATAATCGTCGATGTGGGCCGATTTGAGTTCGCTGTAGTCGGCGTTCTCCATATCGCTCACCTTGTCGATTTCTTCCTCGAAGGTCTTGTGCACGTAAGGAGCCAGATAGAAGTCGAAGGCGGGGATGGCCTGACCACCGTGCATCTCGTTCTGAACGGTTTCCATGGAGATGCAAGCCAGCACGCTGGCGGTCTCGATGCGCTTGGCGGGACGGGACTCGCCGTGACCGGCACGCAGGCCATGCTCCAGGATGAGATCCAGCGGGTGCTGGATGCAGGTAAGGCTCTTGGTGGGATAATAGTCCTTGTCGTGGACGTGGATGTAGTTGCCGGCGACGGCCTCACGGACCGGGTCGCTGAGCAGGCACTCGTCCACATAGCTCTTGGTGGCCTCCGAGGCGAACTTCATCATCATGCCCGCAGGGGTGTCTGCGTTCATGTTGGCGTTCTCGCGGGTGATATCGTTGGCCTGGGCCTGGATGATGGTCTCGAAGATCTCGTTGCTCTTGGCCTTGCGGGCGATATTACGCTTGTTGCGATAGCGGATATACTCCTTGGCCACCTCCTGACGAGGGCTGTTCATCAGGTGGTTCTCTACCACTTCCTGGATTTCTTCCACGGTCATCTCTTCCTTGTCCAATTCGGAGATGGCTTTGGCGATTTGAGCAGCAAGTACGATGTCCTCACCGCTCTCGGTTACGTCCATCGCTTTAAGGATGGCCGCTACTATTTTTTGATTATTAAAGTCGACACGACGCCCGTCGCGTTTTAGTACACGTTTTACCATAAGGCTAGTATTTATTCGGTTTTAAGGGCGGCCGGATTCCGGCTGCGAGGACAAAGTTAGATAATAAGTTTTGACTTTCGCCAACTTTTCCCGAAAAAAGTTATCAACAACAAGCGCAACTGCCTGTTAATACACTGATTAACAAATAGTTGCGCAAATTTCTAATTTAGAATAACTCTAAATAAAAACTTCTTTGTTTCTTTTTGGGGGAAGTTTTCAACAGGGGGAAAAACTAGTCCCCCACGACCCAAACCAGCACGTGCCGGTCGAAGGTCATATACTCCAAATCGAACTCTTCTTCGTCGCCGTCTTTGTCGATGAAGGTAGCTTCCAACTCACCCTCTCCGCGGGGACGGAAACGCTCGATTTCGATTTGTTCGGCGAAGTCCACATTGTAGCGGCTCAGCAGTTTGAAGATGGCCTCTTTGGCGCACCAGTAGATGGCCAGCTGCTCGTTGCGCTTCTCGTCTTCCAGGTCGTCGATTTCGTCCTCGCTCAGGGCTTTCTTTTCCACGGCGGAGAAATCCCGGTCCAGGGACTCCACGTCGATGCCGCAGTCTTCTTCGTCGTGCAGGATGACGGCCACGTATTTTTCCGTATGGGTGATGGAAATGTTCACCGCGTTGTTCTCCAGATAAGGCTTGCCGTTGTCGTGGTGGCTCAGGTATACCTTTTCATCGAACAGGGTGTTCAGCAGGGCCCGTACGGCCAGCCGCTGTTTGCGCAGGGATTCGCTGCGGATGAACGAGATCTCCTCCATCTCGTCCGTGGGGGTGGAGGCCAGCTTTACCAGCTCCTCCTCCGTTTCGGTGATTTGCCACACGCCGATGGTGGCTTCGTTTTCAAGTTTCTTCTTTAAATATAAGCCCATATAAGGTGGTTTCGAACGACAACACAAAAGCCGCCGGATGCCCGTGGGCACCGGTTTCCTTTAATTATCAAATGTACAATCGCAACAGAGGGTCGTCTGAACCGACGACCGTTACCTGGTTAGATTTTACCTGACTGGGAGGCTCCATGTTAATCGTTACAATATATCGGCACAAAGATAACGTATTTTTCTCAATTCCAACAAATCTTTCCAGGGAATTTCTTATCTTTGTAGTCCTGTAAGAATAATTGACTGTAAAATACACAATATTATGAAGTTCCTTACTGATGAAAAGCTTCTCATTGTCGGCGCAGCCGGCATGATTGGCTCCAACATGGCCCAGACGGCCGCTATGCTCGGTCTTACCCCCAACATCTGCCTGTACGATATCTTCGAGCCCGGTCTTAAGGGTGTCCTGGCAGAGATGGACCACTGCGCTTTCGAGGGCATCAACCTCACCGCCACCATCGACCCGAAAGAGGCTTTCACGGGTGCCAAGTACATCGTTTCCGCCGGTGGTGCTCCCCGTAAAGAGGGCATGACCCGCGAAGACCTCCTCAAGGGCAACTGCCAAATCGCTGCCGAATTCGGCGACAACATCAAGAAGTACTGCCCGGATGCCAAGTTCGTGGTCGTTATCTTCAACCCGGCCGATGTCACGGCGCTCACCGCCCTCATCCACTCCGGCCTCAAGCCTTCCCAGCTCACCTCGCTGGCTGCTCTGGACAGCACCCGTCTGCAGGAAGCCCTGGCCCAGGAATTCGGCGTACAGCAGTGCAAAGTCACCGGTGCCCACACCTATGGTGGTCACGGTGAGGCCATGGCCGTATTCGCCTCCCAGGTGAAGATCGACGGCAAGCCCCTCGCCGAGATGGGTCTCAGCGAAGAGCGCTTCGCAGAAATCAAGCACAACACCATCCAGGGTGGTTCCAACATCATCAAGCTCCGTGGCCGCAGCTCCTTCCAGAGCCCTGCATACCAGGCTATCAAGATGATCGAGGCCTCCATGGGCGGCGACAAATTCACCTGGCCTGCAGGTACTTACGTAAACGAAGGCAAGTACAAGAACGTGATGATGGCCATGCCTACCACCATCGACGCCACCGGTTGCCACTTCACGGCTCCCAAGGGCACCGCTGAGGAAATGGCCGCTCTGGACGCTTCTTACGAGCACCTCGTAAAGATGCGCGACGAAATCATCTCCCTGGGTATCGTTCCCGCTACGCAGGACTGGAAAACAATGAACGCCAATCTGTAAGTCTTGTATTCCCTTAGAGAACTTTATAAAATAGGTAGGGGCCCGTCGTCATCACATACGATGGGCCCTTATACCGCTGCTACCCTCTTTGCTTCCCGGCATGCGGATGCAGCCCGGTTCGATGTGACACTGTTCGGCTCGCTGGCCGCTACCGGCAAGGGCCACATGACGGACGTCGCCATCCTGGATGCGCTGGAGCACATCGCCCCGGTCAAGGTGCACTGGCGCCCGCGCACTTTCCTGGAATATCACTCCAACGCCATGGAGTTCAAGGCTTTCGATGCCGAAGACAACCTGCAGGAGGACTGGACCGTTTATTCCATCGGCGGCGGTGCGCTGTCGGAAGGGCCCGGCAAGGAGATGACCCGTTCCGGAGAGGTGTACGACATGAACACCCTAACGGAGATCATTGCCTGGTGCGACGAGCACGGCCGGAGCATGTGGGAATATGTGGACCTGGTGGAAGGGCCGGAAATCTGGACTTACCTCCAGGAGGTATGGGAGGCCATGAAAGCCTGCGTGGAGAATGGTCTGAATTCGGAAGGGCGCTTGCCCGGTCCGCTGAACCTGCCCCGCAAGGCCGCCCTGTACCACGTGAAGGCCATGGGCTACCAGCCCAGCCTGCGTTCCCGCGGCCTGGTGTTCGCTTACGCGCTGGCCGCCAGTGAGGAAAACGCTTCGGGCGGCCGTATCGTAACGGCGCCCACCTGCGGCTCCTGCGGCGTCCTGCCCGGCGTCCTGTACCACGTGGCCCGCGGCCACAACTTCAGCGACGAACGGGTGCTGCACGCCCTGGCCACGGCCGGCCTTATCGGCAATGTAGTAAAGCACAATGCGTCCATTTCCGGTGCAGAAGTGGGGTGCCAGGGAGAAGTGGGTGTAGCCTGCGCCATGGCGTCAGGTGCTGCCTGCCAGCTCTTCGGTGGCAGTCCGTTCCAGATTGAATACGCGGCGGAGATGGGCCTGGAGCACCACCTGGGCATGACCTGCGACCCGGTGTGCGGCCTGGTGCAGATCCCCTGCATCGAGCGCAATGCCTTTGCCGCCACCCGCGCCCTGGATGCCAACATCTATTCCACCTTCTCCGACGGCCGGCACCGCATCTCCTTCGACCACGTGGTGGAAGTGATGAAACAAACCGGCAAAGACCTGCCTTCCCTGTACAAGGAAACCTCCGCCGGCGGCCTGGCCATGCAATACCGCAACAACAACGTCATCCCCACCGGCCTGGAATTCCAGGAGGACTAGCCTCCTCCTCATCCTTGTTTTGGGTCGATTTTGAGGACGAGGGCCTGGTTTTGGGCTTCTCGTCCTTATTTTCGGCCTAATTTAAGGACGACACCTCGGTTTAGGCCTCCTCATCCTCAAATTCGGCCGTTTTTAAGGATGAAACCCCGGCTTACCCCTCTCGTCCTCGTTTTGGGGTCGATTTTGAGGACGAGGGCCGATTATTGTTTGGCGGAGAGGGGGAACAAATCATTTACCACAGATAGAGGAAAACTCATGCACCGGGCGATTTGAGCATTGTTGGCATTATAATCCCATTTTAAAGTTTTTGCCAAGCGCACTTTGTTTTCATTGGAAAGCAGTCTTGGACCCTCCACATGATATGTCTCTTTGCACAACTTGAAAATAACACTCCACAGTTCTTTATCGTCCAGAAACAGTTTCTCTCCATGCCTTTTGGCTATTTCCAATTGAGACTCGACATTCTTCAGGGTCCAATGCACAAATTCCCGGGCGTTTTCAAAAAAAGATTCCACCCGTCGATAATCCGTAAAACTTGACGGAAGTGCCACGCCCTTGAAGACCTTGATTCTAGGGTCAATGAACCCGTCACGCTCATGCTTAAATGCCCTGCGCCAGGTCAAAGACATCGCTGCGGCTGAATCTCCCTCCGGCAAGAAGTCTAGCAACCCATTGAAATACAGATAACCGCTGCACCATTTGTAACTAAAAAGGTTCACATTCGTCCTGTCCACAAAGGGATTCCGGATTACATAAACGATTTCGTCCCGGAGTTGCTTCAGACTGTTGATGGGTATTAACTGCGGTGTGGCAGCCATGACAATTTTTGCCCTCCCGTCTGTCCGATGCAGTTTCAACAGACGCTGCTGCAGGTCATCATAAAATGCACCACAGTCCTTCTGCGCTCCCTCCAGTATAAAATGCAGATGGTTTTCCATGATGGAGAAAGCCAGTAGCGAGCATTGGCTGCCATAGGTTGCCAAAGCAATAAAATTGAGCATTTCATTCAGTTCATCCTCTGTCCGGAATAGCAGCTCGTCTTCAATGGGTTTGGTGCACAGGTGATAGTACTCTCCTCCTTCACAAAACAGTTGTTCACAATTCTTCATACATTCCTGTCGGGCGGGTTTTATCGTCCCGCTGCAAGATATGTCTTTTTGTGGAGTCCCATCTTCAAAAACACGAATTTTTTTGAGATTTTTTCTATCGATTCATGTGAAACAACTTCCTCGTCCTTAAATAAGGCCGAATTTAAGGATGACATGCCGATTTCAGCCCTCTCGTCCTTGTTTTGGGTCGATTTTGAGGACGAGGGGAAAAAGCGTATCTTTGCGGTTGAGATGAAGACACAGGTGCAAATAGAGGTGCCGGGAGGGGCACGGAAGGTGCTGCTGCATGCGTGCTGCGCGCCGTGCTCCAGCGCCATTGTGGAATGCCTCATGGAACGGGGCGTCACGCCGGTTATCTTCTACTCCAATTCCAACATTTTCCCCCGCGAGGAATACGACCACCGGCTCAACGAGTGCCTCCGCTACGCCAAGAAGTGGGGCATCGAGATTGTGGACGATGTCTACGACCACGACGCCTGGCGGCATTGCGCCCAAGGGCTGGAGGCGGAGCCGGAACGCGGAAAACGCTGCCTGGAGTGCTTCAAGCAGCGTTTGTTACGGGCGGCACGGTATGCCGCGGAAAACGGATTCACGGTCCTCACCACCACTCTGGCCAGTTCCCGCTGGAAAGACCTCCAGCAGGTGGATGAGGCGGGTCGATGGGCCTGTGAACAAGTTTCCGGCGTCACCTGGTGGGCCCAAAACTGGCGTAAGGGCGGGCTCCAGGAACGCCGGAATCAAATCATTAAGGAAGAAAACTTCTACAACCAGCTGTTCTGCGGTTGTGAGTTCTCCCGGAATTAATCGTCACCAAAGACGAAGTTGACACCAATCTTGAACTGGGAACGACCGGTTCTTTCTCCGTCGATGCGGGAGATGTTAAGCAGGCTGTGATCGTATCCGGCCATGATGCGGATGTCTCCCAGCCGCACGCCGAAGCCGCCACCGGCATACACGTTGAACGGACGCATATCCGGTCCCTCGCCCCACAGGTGATCATACTTGTAGGTTTCTCCATTGACGATGAAGATGGTGCGCGGACCTCTGGGGGTGATGACGACACCGCCAGGTGCAGCCGTACCTTCCCGGTAGGTGGTCTGGGCAAAAGGAGCGAACTGTGCTGTTACACCACCATAGACAAAGATGCGCACGTTGTCGTTGATTTCGAAGTCGTAGGTAAGGTTCACCGGAATGTTCAGGGCCAGTTCACGGTAAAGACCGCTTTGGAACTGGAATCCGCCGAAACGGCTCTGATAGTATGCCGGCTGCTCTTTGTAGAGTTCCTCCTGGAACAGCATGTCCAGATAGAAACCGGGAGCGATGCCAAAGTCTCCGGCCAGCTTGATGTTGAACGTACCACCCAGGTAGAAGCCATGCATGGTTTCACGGAAAGGATCGGCACCGCTGTTATAGCGGGTGATTTCCGTGGAGTTCAGGTAGCCCACGCCAATGTGGAACTGGGCCTTGGCCTGCGTTCCCAGCAGCATGAGTGCCGCTGCAAGAACAAGCGCGTAAATCTTTTTCATGGTAATATCCTTTAATTAGAAAATATATCCTACACCAATCTGGAGGGTATTGCGGAACAGTTTGGTATATTGGGCGGTTGAGAGGTTCACCATACCCAACTCATAGCGCACATGGGCGGTAAATTTGCCGTTTACGACTACACCGGCACCGAATCCCCAGGAAACATTGAGGCGGGTGCGGGCGGCATTCAGGTATTCGGTGCTGGCATACAGATTATAGCTATGCGTACTGTTGCCGCCAGATACTACGGCATGATTGAGCAGGCCAATCTGGAAGTCCGGACCGGTAAAGCCCCTGAGTTTCACGGAGGAACTCACGCGATAAGTATAAGCGATATCGACAGGGATATTGAGGGCTATTTCGCGGCAGCTGACATTGTTCACACCCTCGGGTTTGTTGAACATAAAAGAGAAATTGAGGCCCGGCAATACGGAAAGCCCCGATACCCAAGGAAGGTTAACATTGTAACGGGCACCTACAAAGAGGCCGTCCCAGCCGCTTTCACTAATGTTCTTGGTATCGCCAACCTGAATTTGAGTTTGTTCAAAGAAATGCTGATAACCGCCCTCAACCTGCAACTGAGCATTGGCCTGAAGGCCCACAAACAGGGCGGCAACTAAAATTAATACCTTTTTCATCTTACTTTCTTCATTTTTAATTCTACAAATGTAGCGCTTTTTCTTGAAAACTTGTGACTTTACGCCGACAAATTCGGTCAATATCCCCATTTATAGGGATTGACAGAGCGCCAAAAGTGCCGTAACTTTGCGCCCAGCGCAAACGCAGGAAAAACCATGAGACTTTCAGATTTGCAGACAGGCGAACACGCCGTGATTGTTCGTGTGAACGGCCACGGAAGTTTCCGTAAACGCCTGATAGAGATGGGCTTCATCCAGGGGAAAGAAGTCCGGGTGGTGCTGAACGCCCCCCTCAAGGACCCCATCGAATACGAAATTATCGGCTATAAAGTTTCCCTCCGGCGGGAGGAAGCCCGACAGATTGAAGTGGTTACGGAGGAAGAAGCCCGGGAGGCTCTCCGTACCGACGAGCATCTGCAGGCCCTTCCGGGGGATCTGGAAGACGATGAGCGCCTGAACCGTGCTCTGGCCCACGTGGCGGAGGAACGGCACCACAACATCCGCGTAGCGCTGGTGGGCAACCCCAACTGCGGCAAAACCTCCCTGTTCAACATCGCCTCCGGCAGCCACGAGCATGTGGGAAACTACTCCGGCGTCACCGTAGACGCCAAGGAAGGCTATTTCCAATATAAAGGGTACGACATCACCCTGGTGGACCTTCCCGGCACCTATTCGCTGAGCGCCTACTCCCCGGAGGAACTCTATGTGCGCAAAAATCTCCTGGAAGCCATGCCGGACGTGGTGGTCAACGTGGTCGATGCTTCCAACATCGAGCGCAACCTGTACCTGACCACCCAACTCATCGACATGAACCTGCGAACGGTCATGGCCCTGAACATGTACGACGAGCTCCAGCACAAAGGCGACAAGCTGGACATCAAGCAGTTAGGCTGGCTGCTGGGCCTGCCCGTCTGCCCCACCGTGAGCCGCGACGGGCAAGGCATCCCGGAGTTGCTGGACACCGTCATCAAGATTTACGAGCAGTCGGATCCCAAGCTGGCCCGCCACATCCACATCAACCACGGCGCGGAGCTGGAAAAGAGCATCCGCCGCATACAGATGATTCTATACGGGAACCACAGCATCCGCTCGCAGTTCTCGACCCGTTATCTAGCCATTAAATACCTGGAAGCGGACAGGGATGTGGAAAAGGTTCTTGCCGATATTCCGGAGCTCAAGGCCCTGCAACTGGCCCGCAAAGAGGAAGAGGCCCGCATCAAGGAGTTGCTGGGCACCAATGCGGAAAGCGCCATCGTCGACGCAAAATATGCCTTTATCCAGGGTGCCCTGGCAGAGACCTACGAGCGATACCAGGAAGAGCGCCCGCGGCGCACCATCACGGACCGTATCGACGCCATCGTCACCAACCGATGGGCGGCCTTCCCGATTTTCCTGGTGCTGCTGTGGTTCATTTTCTGGGCCACCTTCACCGTAGGGCAGTACCCGATGGACTGGATCGACGCGGGCGTAGCATGGCTGGGAGATTTTGTGGGACAATACCTTCCCGACGGCTGGTTCCGGGACCTCATGGTAGACGGCGTCATTGCCGGTGTGGGCAGCGTGCTGGTGTTCCTGCCCAACATCCTGATCCTGTACTTCTTCATTTCCCTCCTGGAGGACAGTGGCTACATGGCCCGCGCGGCGTTTATCGTGGATAATCTGATGCACCGGATCGGCCTGCACGGAAAAAGTTTCATCCCCATGGTGATGGGCTTCGGCTGCAACGTGCCCGCCATCATGGCCACGCGCAGCATCGAGAGCCGCAAGAGCCGGCTGATTACCATCGCCATTATTCCCTTCATGTCCTGCTCCGGACGGCTGCCCATCTTCGTGCTCTTTGCCGGCGCCTTTTTCCCGCACAATGCCGCTACGGTCCTGCTGGGCATCTACCTGCTGGGCGTTGTGCTGGCCATCCTGAGCGCGCAAGTTATCAGCAAGTTCGTCAAGGACGATGACCTCCCGTTCGTGATGGAGCTGCCGCCTTACCGCGTCCCTACCGGCAAGGCCATCTGGCGCCACACCTGGGAAAAGGGCAAGCAGTATCTGGAAAAGATGGCCACCACCATCCTTATCTTCTCCGTGGTTATCTGGTTCCTCGGGTACTTCCCGCGTCATGAAGCTGCTTCCACAGCTTACCAGCAGGAGCATTCCTACATCGGCATGCTGGGCAAAACCATCGAGCCCATCAACGAGCCCCTGGGCTTTAACTGGAAGATGGACGTGGGCCTGCTCGCCGGCGTCGGTGCCAAGGAACTGGTTATCAGCACCATGGGCGTGATGTACGCCCAGGAAGGCAATGTCTCCGAAAGCGAGGACGATACAGCCCTCCAGGCGGCCCTGAAGGCATCCGTGCCCACTGCCGCCGCCCTGGCGTTCATGGTGTTTGTACTGCTGTATTTCCCTTGTATCGCCACCTTTGTGGCCACCAAAAACGAAATCGGCAAATGGCGTTGGGCCATCCTGCTGGCGCTATACACCATCGTCATCGCCTGGCTCTGCGCCTTCGTCACCTACCGCCTCGGCCTGCTCATCTGGCCGGTTTAGTCCCCGTCCTCAAAATCGACCCCAAAACGAGGACGAGAGGGGGTAAGCCGGGGTTTCATCCTTAAAAACGGCCGAATTTGAGGATGAGGAGGCCTAAACCGGGGTGTCGTCCTTAAATTAGGCCGAAAATAAGGACGAGAAGCCCAAAACCAGGCTCTCGTCCTCAAAATCGACCCAAAATAAGGATGAGAAGCGCTGAAGGCTAGGAATAGCGTCGCGGGAAGCGGAGGAGGATGGAGAGGAAGGCCATCAGGCCCAGGGCGAGGGGATAGTACAGATGGCCGATAATGGCCACCGCCGACACGCCTGCCAGGCCGCTGGCCATGAGCATTTGCGCGCCGTAGGGGATGATGCCCTGCACCAGGCAGGAGAAGGTATCCAGGATGGAGGCCGTCTTGCGCGGATCCAGGCCAAAACGCTCGGTGATGTCGCGTGCCAGGGGACCCACGGTGATGATGGCAATGGTATTGTTGGCCGTGCACAGGTTCACCAGCGACACCAGCCAGGCAATGGACAGGGCTGCCGTCCTGCGTCCGGCAATGCGGCGGGTAAGCCCGTCGATAATAAACTGCAGCCCACCATTATACCGGATAATCTCCAGCATGCCGCCCGCCAGGAGCGACACAATGATGAGTTCGCCCATGGAGCCGATACCACTCCCGATAGAGGCCATCCAGCCCACGAAACCGAAGGCCCCGGTGCACCAGCCGATGATGCCATTGACGATGGTACCAATTACCAGCACCGTCACCACATTCACGCCCACCAGCGCCAGCAGAATCACCAGCATATAAGGCACCAGGCCCAGCCATTGCACCGGTGCGGCGGAAGGAGCCGCCTCCACGGACAGCCCCAGGAACACATACAGCGCCGTCACCAGGATGGCCGCCGGTGCCGCAATCCACAGGTTCACGCGGAACTTGTCCCGCATGGAGCAGCCCAGCATCTTGGTGGCCGCCACGGTGGTATCGGAAATGAACGAAAGGTTGTCGCCAAAGAAAGCGCCGCCCACAATAATGGCCGTCATGAAAGGAATGCCGATTCCTGCCTCCGCGGCAATGCCGGAAGCGATGGGCACCAGCGCCACAATCGTCCCTACAGATGTGCCGATGGCCATGGAAATGAAGCAGGCCGCCAGGAACAGTCCCGCGTAAAGGAGGTTCCCCGGCAGGACGCGCAGCGTCGCATTCACCGTTGCGTCAATAGCGCCGATGTCCTTGGCCGTAGCCGCAAACGCCCCCGCCAGGACAAAGATCCAAATCATCAAGAGCACGTTCTTGTTGCCGGCCCCCTCCGAGAAAATGGCAATCTTATCGTCCGTCTTCTCCACGCCCCGCGTAATGACCAGGGCATACGCGCTGGCCACGATGAACGCCGCCGCAACGGGCACCTTATAAAAATCATGGGCGATAATGGACCCCAGCAGGTAAACGGCCAAAAACACAAAAAGCGGGCTCAACGCCAGCCAGCCGTTCATTTTCCGGGTCGATTCAGCCCGATGCTCTGTCTTTTCTGTATGAATTGCCATGGATGAATTTGCAATTAGGCGTGCAAAGATACGAAAAAATGTTACCTTTGTGAAAAATAAGCCATTATGAAAAAAATAGCCGTTTTCCTTATAGTGGTCCTGGCCTGTCTGACCGGCCGGACGGCTTACGCACAGTTCTATCATCCGGACAACCTGCACCGCGTGCGGAACACCCTGGTCTCGGAAACGGGCGTAGTCCTCTCGGACGAAGAAGTTCTGGCGGGTATCGGCCAGGATATTTACGATGAAACGTATGTAGGGGCCGTCAAGCAGTATAATGCCAGCACAATCCTGATTTGGTCGGGTGTCGGCACCACGGTTTTGGGAGCAGGAGGCATTGCTACCTCGGCCATTTTCTACAAAAGGATTCAGGATAAAAAGGCCTCAGCCGGTGCCAACGCACCGCAGTCGCTCAAAACGCAGATGGTTCTTACGGAATTGGGAATAGGCAGCTCCATCTTTGTCACCGCCGCGGGCGTATCGGCCATTATCACCGGTCTGATATTCCGCGCCATCAGTACCCAACGGCTGGAATGGGTGGCCCAGGACTACAACAGCACGGAGAGCCGCCAGGTCACCGCACGCATCGGCAATGGCCAATACGGCACCGGACTCATCATTAATTTCTAGTAAAAGGATACTAATTACCAACTAATTGTGATTGCAGGGCATCGCCAAAGCGCGTACCTTTGCAACAGAAAACTAAATAAGCCATATAGTTAGATAGTTTTGATCCTTTTATTGTTGTTATAAAACTTCCCGGCTGCGAGGTCTGGAAGTTTTTTAATTTCCTGAATTTTGTTAACTTTGTGTCCCGTATGAATACCAGCTCCACCCGTCACCCCATGAGTCCTGCCATGAAAATGGCGGAACTGCTGGATACGGACTTCTCCCTTTTAGGTGTCGCAACCCGTATGGGGCTGCATTTCGGCTTCGGCGAAGCCACCGTGGCAGACGTTTGCCACCACGCCGGCATCGACCCGGAAACTTTCCTTCTCATCTGTCGTGTCTATGCCTTCGACGGCTACAGGCCCACGCAGGAGGCGCTTGCCGCTGCCAACCTGAAGGACATCCTCCAATACTTGCACCAGTCGCACGCGTACTACACGGAGGTGGTGGTGCCGCAGATGGCCTCCGCCCTGGAGCGCATGATCAAGCCCTGCGAAGAAAAGCAGCAGCGCGTCATCTGGAAATTCTTTGCCGATTACAAAGAGGAACTGGCCAAGCACTTCGCCTACGAAGAAGGGCAGGTGTTCCCCTATGTGGAGGCCGTCCTGAACAAGCGGAAGGGCGCCCAGTTCACCATCGGCGAGTATGAGGAAAACCATTCCAATGTGGAGGAGAAGCTGGAGGACCTGAAAAACCTGGTAATGAAATACATTCCTGCCGCGTGCAACCAGCAGGAAGCCTACAAGGTGCTTTTCTACATCTACAACCTGGAAAACGACCTGGGCAAGCACACGTTCATCGAGGACGATATCCTGGTCCCCATGGTAGGGAGGATGGAAAACCATGAGTAAACGCATCCTCATAGTCGTCCCTTCCGCCATTGCGGCAAAAGGCCTGGAACAAGTGTTCAACGACTTGGGGGAATTCGAAGTCTGCGCCATCCTGCGGGACCTGAGCGGCCAGGAACTGCGGAGCATGGCTCCGGATGTGGTGGTGGTGGATCCCAACCTGTTCGATTATGCCTCCCGCAGCAGCGTCAAAGCCCGCGTAGCGGAGTATTCCGACGCCGCCGTCATCGCCTTCACCATCAGCCCTCTGGACGAGGAACAGCAGCGCCAGTACGACGCTGTAATCGGCCTGATGGATACCCCTCCGGCTATTATTAAAAAAGTGCGGGCCGCCCTGGAAGACCGTACGGAGGCCCCCCGGGCAGAAGGGGAGGAGCTCTCCCAGCGGGAAAAGGAAATCCTCATCTGCGTGGCCAAGGGCATGCTCAACAAGGAGATTGCGGACCTGTACAACATCTCCATCTACACCGTCATCACCCACCGCAAGAACATCACCCGCAAAACCGGCATCAAAACGGTGGCGGGTCTCACGGTGTATGCCCTCCTGAACAACCTGATAGACATGAATTCAGTAGAATAATATGGATTACAGCAAGTACATCAAATTCTATCCGGACTTCCCCATCAAGGGAGTCAACTTTGTGGACATCATTCCCTTCATCCAGGACAAGGACTTGTTCCGCAGCCTCTGCGATGACCTTACCGCCATGTGCCTGGCCCCCAACATCGCCGCCCCCGAGGCGCGTGGTTTCCTGTTCGGCGCCGGCATGCTCTACGGGCCCAACCCCATCCAGAACCTGATCCCGCTGCGCAAAAAAGGCAAACTGCCCTTCGCGGAGGGTGACCTGGTGCAAGTGGAAATCATGAAGGAGTACGGTCCGGACCACGTGTACTTCCGCCGCTCGGACCTTGCCGCCAGCAAGCCCACCGGCGACACCATCGAGATTACTTTCTTTGACGATATCCTGGCCACCGGCGGTACGGCACGCGGCCTCGCCCTGGGCCTGAACGCCCAGAAGGTGGTTATCGACGGGAAAGAATATCAGGTGAAGGTGAAGGACTTCGTGTTCCTGGTGGAGATTGACGATTTACCGGGCCGCAGCCGTCTGGAAGACATTGCTCCGGTGAAGTCTGTCATTCACGTCAGAGAGAAGTAGGTTCGGCGCTTCCGTCGGAGGCTTTGTAGTCGAACTTGTCTCCGTGCCAGGTCCAGGAGCACAACGCTTCTCCCCGGCGTGCGGAGACCACCTGACGGAAGATGCGGACTTCCTTGGCGCCGTGTAAGGCCATCATTTTAAGGAGGCTCCAGGAGCTTCCGTTAAGGGCGTAAATCCACAGGCCGATGGCTTCCTCCTTGCGGGTGGCCATCACCAGTTCCGGAACCCGGTTGCCGGTGAAGTCGTGGATGCCGATGACAACGTCGCCGCCCGCCCCCAGCCGATGGTCGCCGATAAAGACGCCGTCCGCACCTACGGAAGCCTGAAAAGACTGGCCCGCCGCATCGAAGCTGAGCGACCCGGCCTCGCCGTAAAAATAGCTGTCCAGGCCCACTACAAAGGTTTTGGAGGCATTGTCCGAATAGGTACGTACCTGGGCTTGCGCCAGGACGGCCACAAAGAGTAAGAGTATGCAGGTGAAGCGTTTCATCGGCTACAAAGATAAGGATTTTTTTAGATAAAGAACTTATGGCGCTACACGACCGTATTTTCCAGGAAGGCATTACCTTCGACGACGTCCTTCTGATGCCGGCCTATTCCGAGGTCCTCCCGCGTGAGGTCTCCCTTCAGGGTCGATTCTCCAGGCACATTGCGCTGGACATTCCCTTCGCTTCTGCGGCGATGGATACCGTAACCGAGGCCTCGATGGCCGCGGCGATGGCCCGCGAAGGCGGTATCGGCGTCATTCACAAGAACATGAGTGCGGAGCAGCAGGCGGCGGAGGTGGCCAAGGTAAAGGCCGAAGGGCTCAAAGTGGCCGCCGGCGTAGGCATCACCCCCGACGTCCTGGACCGCGTAAAATTACTGGTCGATGCTGGCGTGGACGCCGTTGTGCTGGACAGCGCCCATGGGCATTCCAAGGGTGTCATCGACGCGTTAAAGGCCATTAAATCGGCCTTCCCGGGCCTGGACGTGGTGGTGGGTAACATCGCTACGGCTGCCGCCGCGAAGGACCTGATCGCCGCCGGTGCGGACGGTCTCAAGGTGGGCATCGGCCCCGGTTCCATCTGCACCACGCGCATCGTTGCGGGCGTAGGCGTTCCGCAGCTCACCGCCATTGCCGATGTGGCCGAGGTCGCCGGTGACGTTCCCGTCATTGCCGATGGCGGTCTGCGCTACTCAGGAGACGTGGTGAAGGCCCTCGCCGCCGGTGCGCACTGCGTCATGTGCGGCAGCATGTTCGCCGGCACCGACGAAGCCCCCGGTGAGGTGGTGGAGGTGGACGGCGTCAAGATGAAAGGCTACCGCGGCATGGGCAGCATCGACGCCATGCAGGCCGGCAGCGCCGACCGTTACTTCCAGAAAGGCGCCAAAAAGCTGGTTCCGGAGGGCGTGGTGGCCCGCGTGGCCTACAAAGGTCCCGTGGCCGATGTCCTGTACCAGCTCACGGGCGGCCTCCGCAGCGGCATGGGTTACTGCGGCGCGGCCAACCTGGATGCCCTCCACAAGGCATCCTTCGTAAAAATCAGTCCGGCCACCGTGCAGGAGAACCATCCGCACGACGTGACCATCGCCAAAAAAGCGCCTAATTATTAGGCGTTTGTCCGAAAAATTCGTATCTTTGAGTCCCGGTATTTGAATATCGGGCTATGAACACTAAATATGTTTTCGTTACGGGAGGCGTGGCCTCCTCTTTAGGTAAAGGAATCATCGCGGCCTCTCTGGCCAAGCTGCTGCAGGCAAGGGGCCTGCGCGTCACCATCCAAAAATTCGACCCTTATCTGAACATCGACCCGGGCACGTTGAATCCCTACGAGCACGGGGAATGTTACGTGACGGAGGATGGCGCAGAGACCGACCTGGACCTGGGCCATTACGAGCGTTTCCTGGGCATTTACACCTCCCAGGCCAATAACGTCACCACCGGCAGAATCTACAATACGGTCATTACCAAAGAACGGGAAGGCGCCTATCTGGGCAAGACCGTCCAGATCGTCCCGCATATTACGGACGAAATCAAGCGCCGGATGCTCCTGCTGGGGCAGACGGGGGACTATGACGTGATTATCACCGAGGTGGGTGGCACCGTGGGCGACATGGAAAGCCAGCCTTTCGTGGAGGCCATGCGCCAGTTGCAGTGGGAATTGCCGGAGGAGGATTTCCTGAGCATCCACCTTACCCTCATTCCCTATCTGAAAGCGGCCAAGGAACTCAAGACCAAGCCCACGCAGCACTCCGTCCAGGAGTTGCAGTCCCAGGGTGTGCATCCGGACATCATCGTTTGCCGCACGGAAAAGGAACTTACTCCGGAAATCCGCCGGAAAATCGCCCTGTTCTGCAATGTGAAACCGGGTCACGTCATCCAATCCATGGATGCGTGGAGCATTTATCAGGTGCCCTTTAACATGGAGGCGGAGCACCTGGACGAGATGGTGGTGAACAAGCTGGAGATTCCGAACCTGCCCAAACCGGATTTAAGCGCCCTGAGCAGCTTCCTGGATAAACTGAAGAACCCCAAGGCGGAGGTAAACATCGCCTTGGTTGGCAAATACGTGGAATTGCAGGATGCGTACAAGAGCATCCAGGAAAGCTTCGTCCACGCCGGCGCCGCCAATCAATGCAAAGTGAACGTCCTTACCATTCAGGCCGATCACCTTACGCCGGAGAGTATCCCCCAAAAGCTGGCGGGAGTAGACGGCATCCTGGTTGCCCCCGGCTTCGGCTCCCGCGGCCTGGAAGGAAAAATCGCCGCCGTCCGCTATGCCCGCGAGAACAAAATCCCGTTCTTCGGCATCTGCCTGGGCATGCAAATGGCCGTGGTTGAATTCGCCAGGGACGTATTAGGTTGGGTCGATGCCGCCTCTACGGAAGAGACGCCGGACACCCCGTATCCGGTCATCGACCTGATGGAGGAACAAAAGAAGACCACCCTAAAAGGCGGCACCATGCGTCTGGGTGCGTACCCTTGTCAGGTGCAGGAAGGGACGCTTGCCTGGCAGATTTATGGCCAACCGCTGATTTCCGAGCGCCATCGGCACCGGTATGAACTCAACAACCGCTTTGTCGCAGAACTGCAGGCGGCCGGACTGAAAGTGAGTGGCATCAATCCGGAAAGCCACCTGGCAGAAATTGTGGAAATCCCCGGCCACCCGTTCTTTATCGCCACCCAGTTCCACCCGGAGCTGAAAAGTACGCCGGAGCGGCCTCAACCCATCTTTGTGCACTTCGTCAAGGCCGCCCTGGACTATAAGACTACTCCACGGTAACGGATTTGGCCAGATTGCGCGGCTGGTCCACGTTCCGTCCTTTGCTCACGGCAATGTAATAGGCCATGAGCTGGAGCGGAATGATGGAGATGATGGGCATGAGGCACTCGACCGTGGCCGGTACTTCAATGGTGTAATCGGCTCGGTGCCGCAGCTGCGTGTCGCCCTCGGAAATGACGGCGATAATCTTGCCGCCGCGCGCCTTGATTTCCTCGATGTTGGAAACGGTTTTCTCGTAAGTATGGTCCAGCGTGGCAATCACCACGGTGGGCATCTCGGCGTCGATTAAGGCGATGGGGCCGTGCTTCATTTCCGCCGCCGGAAGGCCTTCCGCATGGATATAGGAGATTTCCTTGAGCTTGAGGGCACCCTCCAGCGCCGTGGGATAGTTGTAGCCGCGGCCCAGGTAGATGAAATTGTGGGCATAGGTGAAGATGCGGGAGAGTTTCTCCACCTCCGGCGCTTTCTTCAGCACCTTCCGGATGGCCTCCGGCAACTCCAGCAGCGCGCCCGCCACCTCATGGTAAAAGGCGCTATCCACGGTTCCGCGCAGTTTCCCAATCAGCAGTGCCAGCATGGTCATCACGGTCACCTGTCCGGTAAACGCTTTGGTCGATGCCACACCAATCTCCGGTCCCACATGGATGTACGTACCGGAGTCCGTGGCGCGGGCGATGGAAGAACCCACTACGTTGCAAATGCCATAGACAAAGGCCCCGGCGCGTTTGGCAATGTCGATGGCGGCCAGCGTATCGGCCGTCTCACCCGACTGGGAAACGGCGATGACCACATCGTCCTTGCGGATAATGGGGTTGCGGTAGCGGAACTCGGACGCATACTCCACCTCCACCGGAATGCGGCAGAGGTTTTCGATGAGATGCTCGCCGATGAGCGAGGCGTGCCAGGACGTGCCGCACGCCACAAAGATGATGCGTCCGGCCTGCAGGAAATGTTCTTTGTTGTCCAATACGCCGGAAAGGACAATCTCCCGCGTATCCGGGTTCACGCGTCCCCGGATGCAGTCCATCAGCGTGTCCGGCTGCTCGTGGATTTCCTTGAGCATAAAGTGCGGGAAGCCGCCTTTTTCCAGTTGCGAGATGGACATCTCCAGCTTTTGGATATCGACCTTGGAGCGCTCTCCGTACAGGTTTTTGATCTGGAGGGGCTTGCCTTTTTCTATCGTCGTCACTTCACCGTCTTTCAGGTACACGAACTTTTGCGTATAGTCGATGATGGAGGCGGCGTCGGAGCTGATGAAATATTCCCCTTCGCCGATGCCGATGGCCATCGGGGAGCTTTGCCGCGCGGCGATGATGCGGTCCGGATCGCCCCGTTTGATGACGGCGATGGCGTAAGCACCGACCACTTGCCGCAGGGCGATGCGCACGGCCTCTTCCAGGGTGCATTCGTTGGTGTCCTGCACGTATTCGATGAGGTTCACCAGCACTTCCGAGTCGGTGCTGCTCCGGAAGGTGTATCCGTGACTGATGAGGGCGTCCTTGAGCACGCGGAAGTTCTCGATGATGCCGTTGTGGATGAGGGCCAGGCGGCCGCTCTGGGAAAAGTGGGGATGCGCATTGGCGTCGTTGGGAGCGCCATGCGTAGCCCAGCGGGTATGGCCGATGCCGATGGTGCTCTCGGCGTCTTTTCCCGCCATGAAGCGCTCCAAATCGTCCACCTTTCCTTTGCATTTGTACAGTCCAATCTGGCCGTCCTTTCCGATAAGGGCGACGCCGGCGCTGTCATAGCCTCTGTACTCCAGTCTATGCAGGCCTTTTATAATGATGGGATACGCCTGGCGATGCCCGACGTAACCAACGATGCCACACATGGTTGGTAAGAATTAGAAAAATAAGAGTTCGCGATATTTGGGAAGCGGCCACAGGGCGTCGTCCACCAGCATTTCCAGCTGGTCGGCGCTGGCGCGTACACGGGACATGGCGTCCATCACCTCGGTGGAGTAGGCATAGGCCCGCTCCGACATGTCCGTGATCCGGTTGGCCTTTTTCCGGACATCCACCAGAGCCTGCACATCGGCCGAAAGGGCGTTGATGTAGCCGGCGATTTTCCGGCAGGTGTCCACGTCCGCCTTGCACAGCGTGGCGTATTCATCGCCAAAAATGTCCTTGCTGCCCTGGATGTTGCGGATGAGCACGTTCTGGTAACTGACGGCGGCCGGGATTACGTGGTTGAGGCAGATGTCGCCCAGGATGCGGGCTTCGATCTGCAGCTTTTTCACGTAGGTTTCCTCCTGGACCTCCACGCGCGCCTTGATTTCCGGGACGGAAAGCACTTTGGTTTCCGTGAACAGGGCGATGGAGGAAGGTTTCAGGAAGGCCTGGAAAGCTTTGGGCACGTTGGTCACCGGCGTGAGGCCGCGAAGGACGGCTTCCTGCTGCCACTCGGCGCTGTATCCGTTGCCTTCGAACATCACCGGGGCCGCCTCTTCCAGGAAGGAACGGACCACGTCGATGATGGCCTGATCCTGCGTTTCGCCTTGTTTTACAAGCGCCTGCACCTGTGACGAGAAGGCCCGCAGGCTTTCCGCCACGGCGCTGTTGAGCACAAAGGTGGCCTGGGCTGCATTGGCAGAGGAACCCAGGGCGCGGAACTCGAAACGGTTGCCGGTAAAGGCAAACGGCGAGGTGCGGTTGCGGTCCGTATTGTCCGGAATGATTTCTGGCAGTGAACTCATCAGGTCGATGCTGCGGCGCAGTTCTGCTTCCTGCGCGGCACCCTCTTTCTGGAGGATACCCTTGAACACGCGGTCCAGCGTGGAGCCGGAGAACACCGACATCACGGCCGGCGGAGCCTCGTGGCCGCCCAGCCGGTAGGAGTTGTTCAGGGAGCACACGGAGGCCATGAGCAGGGACTCATGCTGGCGTACCGCATGCAGGACGGAAGTATAGAAAGCCAGGAAGCGGAGGTTTTTCTCCGGCGTTGTTCCGGGGGAAAGCAGATTGATGCCGGTATCGGTCTGCATGGACCAGTTGCAGTGCTTGCCGCTACCGTTGATGCCCTGGAAGGGCTTCTCGTGGAAAATCACCTTGAGGTGGTGTTTCTGGGCCACCTTCTGCATCACGATCATGAGCAGCATGTTCTGGTCCACGGCGGTGGTGATGTCCGAGAACACCGGGGCGCACTCAAACTGGTTGGGCGCAACCTCGTTATGGCGGGTTTGCAGCGGAATGCCCAGTTTGTAGGCTTCCGTCTCAAAGTCTTTCATGAACACCGCCACGCGGGAAGGAATGGCGCCAAAATAGTGGTCACTCAGCTGCTGGTCCTTGGCCGATGTATGGCCGATTACCGTGCGGCCGCAAAGCTGGAGGTCCGGGCGGGCATTGTACAGGGCTTCGTCCACCAGAAAGTACTCCTGCTCCAGACCGATGTTTACGCTCACGTGCTTCACCTCCGGCTCGAACAGCCGTGCCACGGTGGTAGCGGCGGCGTCCAGCGCCTGGATGGAGCGGAGATTGGGCACTTTCATGTCCAGCGCTTCTCCGGTATAGGATACGAAAACGGAAGGGATACAGAGCGTACCGTCTAAGATAAAGGCAGGGGAGTGGGGGTCCCAGGCCGTATAACCGCGGGCTTCGAAGGTGTTGCGGAGTCCTCCGTTAGGGAAACTGGAGGCATCCGGTTCCTGCTGCACCAGGGCGCTGCCCTTAAAGTGCTCGATGGCTTTCCCGTCCTGGAAGGAGAGGAAGGCTTCGTGTTTTTCTGCTGTTGAACCGGTGAGGGGTTGAAAGAGGTGGGTGTAATGAGTAGCACCCAGTTCCTTTGCCCAGGACTTCATGCCGGAAGCGATTTCCTCAGCCATGCTCCGGTCTATCTTGTTGCCGGTTTTACGGGCCCGCAAGATGGACTGGAAGGCTGCGTCGGACATATACCTCCGCATGGTCTCCAAGGCAAATACATTCTGGCCGAAGTACGTCGAAATCGGCCCGTCTTCCACGCAATGTCTCTTAACATCACGTGAGGACGCTACGGCGAGCGCCCTTTCGCGGAATGTAGCCATAAGTATGTAAGAGTTTTATAGTTAGGCTTGGCAACGGTGGCCTTGCCTTACGAGGCGCAAATTTAACAATAATTTGAAAAATATTCGTAAATTGCAGAATATTTCTTAACCGCATGGATAAAATCCTTATTCTGGACTTCGGCTCGCAGGTGACGCAGCTTATCGGACGCCGCCTTCGGGAACTCAATGTTTTCTGTGAAATCTATCCGTATAATAAGGTTCCGGCGCTGGATGCTTCGGTAAAGGGGGTCATCCTTTCCGGCAGTCCCTGTTCCGTCCGGCAGCCCAATGCGCCGCAGGTGGATGTATCGACCTTTAAAGGCCGTCTGCCGCTGCTGGGCATTTGCTATGGCGCCCAATATCTGGCGCACCATTTCGGTGGCCGTGTGGAGGCTTCGGATACCCGCGAATACGGCCATGCCATGCTCACCGTTACGGCGGACTCTCCGCTGCTCAAGGGGGTGAGTCGCCAGACGCAGGTGTGGATGTCGCACGGGGACAGCATATCGGCCCTGCCGGCAGGCGCGGAGGTGATTGCCTCTACGGCGGATGTGGTGAATGCCGCTTACCAGTTCAAGGACGAGCCTACCTATGCGGTGCAGTTCCATCCGGAGGTGTACCACACCACTGAGGGCAGCCGGATGCTGGAGAATTTTGCCATGGGGATTTGCGGCTGCAAGGGGGACTGGACGCCGGATTCCTTCATCGAGACAACCGTGGAGGCGCTGCGGGCGCAAATCGGCACGGAAAAAGTAATTCTGGGCCTTTCCGGCGGCGTGGATTCCACCGTGGCGGGCGTGTTGCTGAACAAGGCCATCGGCAAGCAACTTACCTGCATCTTCGTGAACAACGGCCTCCTGCGGAAGAACGAGTTCTCCGATGTGCTGGCGTCCTATAAAGATATGGGACTCAATGTGATAGGGGCCGATGCTTCTGTCGATTTCCTCCAGGCGCTCAAGGGGGTGACGGAGCCGGAAGCCAAGCGCAAGGCCATCGGCAGGCTGTTTGTGGAAACCTTCGACAAGTATGCCAAAGGCATCGAGGGCGCCCGTTGGCTGGCCCAGGGGACCATTTATCCGGATGTCATCGAGAGCGCCGGCATTCCCGGCATCGCCTCCAAAATCAAGAGCCACCACAACGTGGGAGGCCTGCCGGAGGAGATGAACTTGAAGGTGGTGGAACCGCTGCGGATGCTGTTTAAGGACGAAGTCCGCCGTGTGGGGCGCGCGCTGGGCATCCCCGCGGCGCTGATTAACCGCCATCCCTTCCCGGGCCCGTCGCTGGCCATCCGCATCATCGGCGAAGTCACCGAAGAAAAACTGGCCGTCCTGCGTGAGGCCGATGACATTTTCATCCGCGGCCTGCGCACCTACGACTGCACCGGCATGGGTTTCCCGTCCGCTTCCGACCCCCGCGTCATGGCTACCAACCTGTACGATGCCATCTGGCAGGCCGGCGTAATCCTCCTCCCGGTCAAGAGCGTAGGCGTCATGGGCGATGAGCGCACCTACGAGAACCCTGTGGCCCTCCGCGCCGTGGTCTCCACCGACGCCATGACCGCCGACTGGTTCCCCTTCCCCTACGACTTCCTCCGCACCGTTTCCAACGAAATCATCCGCAAAGTCCGCGGCGTCAACCGCGTAGTCTACGACATCACCTCCAAACCTCCAGGAACGATCGAGTGGGAGTAGTTAGCGGGCCATAGCGGCCTCTACGTCGTCGGGGGCGATGGGCAGGCGCTTGGGACCCAGGCGGCGGGCGCCATCGGCCGTGATGAGGACGTCGTCTTCCAGGCGGATGCCACCGAAATCGTAATAGCTTTCCAGCTTGGCGTAGTTCACGAAGTCATAGCCAAGGCCTTCTTTCTTGAACTTTTCGATAAGCGCCGGAATGAAGTAAATGCCTGGTTCGTCGGTGATTACATGGCCGGGGCGCAGGCGACGGGCCATGCGCAGCGAGCCCAGACCCAGCTGTTTGGCGCGGGTTTGATCAGGATCGTACCCCACCAGATTCTCGCCCAGGTCTTCCATGTCGTGCACGTCCAGGCCCATGTTGTGGCCCAGGCCGTGGGGCTGGAACAGGCCGGCGATGCCCTTGGCTACCATCTCGTCAAGATCTCCGCGGACCAGGCCCAGAGCACTGAGGCACTCCAGCATCTTGCGGGCCGTGGCCAGGTGTACCTCCCGGTAGGTGATGCCGGGCTTAGCCAGGGAGAAGGCCAGCTCGTTGCACTCATAGACAATCTGGTAAATCTCCCGCTGTTTCTGCGTGAACTTGCCGCTGGTGGGATAGGTGCGGGTGAAGTCGCTGGCATAGTGCTCGTTGCTCTCCACGCCGGCGTCAATCACCATAAGTTTGCCGGGTTCAATCACAGCGGCATGGCCGTGGTTGTGCAGGGTTTCTCCGTGCTGGGTGAGGATGGTGGGGAAAGAAACGCCCCAGCCCTTGGCCAGCGCCACAGCTTCCATCTTGCCCACAATTTCCTGTTCCACGATGCCGATCTGGATGGCATCTCGGGCGGCTGAATGCATCTGGTAGCCCAGGTCGCAGGCGTAGTCCAGCGCTTCAATTTCGATGGCTTCCTTGATCAGGCGCTGAGAAATGACGGCTTTGATGAGGGCCTCGGAGGGCTTGCCGCCGGGAACCAGCTGCTGCAGCCGGAGGGTGTTGAAATAACGGCTGGGCGGCAGGAAATGGACCGGCCTTCCGCTCTTAAGTGCCAGGGCCACGGAATTTTCCACGGCCGCATAGGGCGCGGTGTTGGCGATACCCACGGCATCGGCCTTGGAACGGACACTGGGCTGCGGGCCCATCCAGATGATATCGTCAATATCCACATCATCGGCAAAGAGGGTTTCCGCACCGGTGTCGATGTCCAGGATGGCGGCCATCAGGGGCTCGTCCAGGCCCCAGTAATAGAGCCAGGAGCTGTCCTGACGCCATTTGTAGCAGTTGTCTTTGTATTGGGCCGGAGCTTCGGCGTTTCCTACGAAAAGAATGATGCCGCTCTGACCGGCTTCCCGCATCTTTTTGGCCAGTTCGGCGCGACGACGAACGTATACCTCTTTTGCAAACATAGTCAAGAATGGTTTTATTGATTCTTCAAATGTAGTCAAAAAAAATGGCTTTGCCAAGTCGCGCGCCCTTTCCCCGCCATGCCCGGCCCCGATCGGGCATCTCTTTGCACGAAGGTTCACGCTCTGGACCTTTGAGGGACATTTTTAGAAAATGAGAGTGTGATTTTTTGAAATGAGAGTGACGGTGGGCTGCGTTGTGCCTATATTGCAGTAAAAATGAAGCGTTAATTTCCGATCATGATGACCAACCTAAAAAAACTGTTTTCCTGCATTGTGCTTTGCAGCCTTCTTGCCGTAAGTTGCGGCATTTTCAAGCAACAACCCACGGCCCAGCAGCAGGTCGATAAAAAAGCACTGGACCTGGCCAACCTGAAGGGCGCTACGGTGGAATCTGTTACGCTCAAAGACGGAGCTGTTGCGCTTAAGGTCACCTTCGACAGCGGAATTCTCTTTGGCTTTAACAAGGCCGACCTGAGCGAGGAAGCCAAGCAGTCGCTAAGCCGCCTGGTTAGAAGCATTGCCGACATGCCCGACAGCAAAGTCCGCGTGTTTGGTCATACGGACATCGTGGGCAGTGCCGAGGCCAACCAGGCCGTTTCTGCCAAACGGGCCAAAGAAGTGGCCAAATACCTGGAAACGAAAGGGATAGCCGCCAGCCGCATCACGGCCGAAGGCAAGTCTTTCACCCAGCCGGTGGCCGATAACAGTACCGAAGCCGGCCGGGCCAAGAACCGTCGCGTAGAAATTTACGTCATTCCGGCCCAGTAGCCGCCGGAGCTACTTCCGCCGTTTGCGGAGCATCCAAAGCACGTCTATGACGGCCAGGATGAGAATTCCCACAAGCAGAATGATTTTCACCAGCGGGAGGCCCACCGTTTCCAGCTCATCGGGTATGGGTTCCGGATAACTCCTGTCGAAAATCGCTTCGACAGGGGTTGTTTCTTCTATTTCCTCCTGAACAGGGGTTTCTTCCGGCATGTGTGCCTCTTCCAGTTCCTCCGCCGGGACTTCTTCGGAAGGTTCCTCCATGGCCGGGGTGTCCATAGAGGCATCCCGCGTGTACACCTGCACCACATCCATTCCGTTGCAGGAGAAGATGACGGCTACGCGAGCGCCTGTGGCGGGCATGGTACCGCTCAGTTGCAGCTTCACGGTCTCCCCCGTGGCGGGGCTGGCTACGGCTCTGCCGTTAGCCGCTGCAAGCTGGCCGTCCACGGTGGCCGAGCCCTTGATAATCCGGGACTTGTTCCATTCGGGGGCGTCGGGAATGATGGTGACGCGTCCGTAGGTGAGGGCGGGCGCCGCGGCCGCAGACCCCTTGGCCGACACGGAAACCTCTACGGTAAAGGCTTCGCCCGGTGCATACTCCTTTTTCAGGGCCGAGAATACGCCCTTGCTGGAAAAGACAACCAGGGAGCTGCCCTCCGACACCTTGCGCTCGAAGGAGAAGGTGCCGCTGCGGTAACTGCGCTCGATGCGCACCTTCTGCCCGTTTTCCCAGGCGCCGCCTGCGCCATAGGTCTTGGTGTCCTGCAGCTGCCAGTTCTGGGCGGTGGCAGTGAATGAAGTGGCCAGGATACCGGCCCAAACAATGAGTAATAGCTTCTTTATCATAGTCTTTGTTTTATTATCGGCTTCCGCCACCTACGCCGCCGCCGGAATGGCCGCCACCACCGCCCACGGAGGAGCTGCCGCCTTCGCCGCTCTCGCGGGCTGCCTGCGTGGAGGCTGCGCGCATGCCCGCATCGGCCAGTTTCTGTACCAAATAGCCCAGCGCCATCATGGTAAACACATCCAGCAGGTGGTCCTGGGAGTATTCGGTGTATTCGGTGGGATACAGTTTCTTCATCTGCTTGGACACCTTGTCGGCAACGCCAAACAGGGCCGCGTATATCAGGTACTGGTTCCACAGATGCACCTCGGGGATGGTACGTTGGTTCAGGATGGTGAAATCTTTCAGGAAATGCTTGAACTCAATCACTTCCTTCAGAGGGCCGAACCCCTTTTCCGTACCGCGGTCCCGCTTGTCTATGAAGCCTTTCCGGAGCAGGTAACTGCGTCCCGTGCCCCGGGCCCGGTACGGCCAGCCCTTGATGGTTTCATAGTGCCAGCGGGACCAGCGCCTGAACTCCCGGGGCGTCAGGATGAGGTCCCGGCCGGCGGCCGCCATACACATCTCGTACAATTCGGCCTCAACGGGGTTCTCTATTTCAACATCGGGGCGGAGCGCCAGCTTGACATTTCTCTTGGACCAGCCCTTATGGACGCTTGCTTTGCCCTCCAGCATCCATTTGAGGAACACCGCGCCCATGAGGTTGCGGTGGTATTTGTTGCCATCCAGATAGAAACGGCGGCTGCCGTCCATCACATAGAAGGCGGCAAAGAGATTGCCGTCCAGCGGCACGTCGCGGCACCAGCCCTCGATCTTGCGGGTGCCGAAGAGCTTTTTCCGGTATTTGTTTCCGGTGGCAAACGCGCCCAGAATCCAGATGAGAAGGGCCAGGATGCCGGCACCCAGCAGATACGGCCCCCAGGCCTTGGTGTCGGAGAGGATATTGTAGCTGCTGCCCTTCTTGGCCGTTTTCTCCATGGCGACGAAGGAGGAGTTCTTGGTTACTTCGGGGGCAAACATCCCCTTGTCAAAGCGCACCATGATGGTGACGTGGTTCCGCTTGCTCATGGGCTTACGGGTCTCGGCCACCACGGCGCCGTCGATCACGTAGATGGAACCCTTGAAGCCGAAAGCCCAGACCTTAGTGTTGGCCGACGTCCACTGCGGGCCGCCGGTATTGTTCTCGATGGTTACCTTCACGTGCCGGGGCCCGGCCACCATCTGGGTGTTCACAAACTGGAAGTTGAAGCCGTCGTAGTCGGTCATACCCTGCACCAGGCCGGTCATCTTCACCACCGAGCGCCATTTGTGGTCGCCCAGGCTGCCCTGGCCCCAGCAAAGTTCCACGCCGTCGGTTTTGCGGACCAGGCCGCTCCGGCCCTTCTTCTGCTCCAGACTGCGGGAAGAATTCCAGTTAAAGCCCTCATCCACAAAGGTCTTTCCGTTTTCCGACACCTTGAGGGACATCACTTTCATGGGCCCCAGATTCTCCACGGGGATATACCACTCCGTGCCGCTGGTCACCGTGACGTCCCAGTCGGTAGTCACCGTGGCGCTGCCGTCCCGGCCCACCACTACGCGGATATCCATGTCCCGTATCTCCTGAGCCTGGAGGGTCAGGGGGAGCAAAAAAGAGAATAGGATGAACAGTCTTTTCATTTCTTTCCGTGTTTTTTGCCATATTCCTTGGCCGCCTCAACCAGTGCCTGCTTCTGGTCGCTGGTCCATTTGGCGGCTTCACGATACTTCTCACTGGTCCAGTCCATGACGCCACCTTCGCCGTAGATGGCTTCCGCGGTCTTGTCTCCAAAAATCTCCTTCGTCACATTGGTAACGGCTTCTGTTTTTTTGGTCAGGTTTTCTATCTTATTTACCAGCTTTTCTCCAGAATCCCATTGATAGCCGGCATCTTTCACCATTTCCCGGGACTTCTTTCCCACGTACTTAACCCCCGCCTTGTCCACCAACTCTCCAAACAGGTTGCTAATCACCTTTTTGGCCGCGGCTTCCTTTGCGCCGCTCACGATTTCCTGCGTACTCTTTCCGTCCAGGGCACCACTCACAACCTCCTTGACTCCGGCAAACACGGATTGTCCCGTATAATTGGCTACTTTCTTTCCAACACCCTTCGCCCCAGACCATTCCACCACGTCTTCCACCCTGTTTCCAATGGCTTCTACGGCTCCTTCAACAGCCCCAGCTCCTGCACGATTGGCCACATCTTTCCAGGAGCCTCCCGTGGCATAAGATTCCGAACCCCGGCTGGCCGCTCCTTTCAGAATGGAATATGCGTCCCGGATTTTCGCTCCTTCGGGACCGGTCATCGCGGCACCTACATTGATAATGGTGTCGCAGCAGTCTTGCACCAGTTGAGTCCGGTTAATGAGTTCCTGGGATGCTCCTTCGGCCCGAACGGCTTTTCCATACTCTTCATTTGCCTTCTGGCGCTCTTTCAGAATGTCACGCTTCACGTCCTTCAGGTCAGTCTTTCCGTATTTACTGCGTAGTTTGTCCTGATATGCGTCGTGTTTGAATGCCGCATCTTCCTTCTCCTTCCACTCCTTGAATTCGTCGGCCTCCCGGGAACTGCCACGGGCTGCATCGGCCGCATTGCGGGCGTCGTTTTGAGCCCGCTGATCGGCCCGGTTTTGCTCACCTGTATACTCGTTATGGCTATAGTAATCGGAATTGCGTTCCCGGTCGCCCAGCCATTCGTCTATACGCTCCTCGCTGTAGGGCGTGTCATTCTCGTTCTTCCAGCCCGTCTGCTGGCCCTCATCATCATAAGTGGGATATAGGGTATAGTCTTTCCCCGTGGCGGGATCCCGCATGGTCCGTGTGCCATCCGGGTTGTCTTTCAGGTAACGTTTTCGCCGGTCATCCAGTTCTTTTTGCCAGCGCTGCCATTCCTGCTCTTCCGGAGAGATGGGCGGTTCTCCACCGCTATCGCCGCCGGTACCGCCACCAATACCACCACCCAGACCGGCGCCTACCGCGCCACCAAAACCTCCGATAATGGATATGGCAATGGTCCATTCGGCCGGGGCATGTTCGCCTTCTCCACCTGTCATCCACCACAGAAGATCTGAAACATCCTGAAGGCTCAAGGAAGTGGCCTGGTCCCATTCAAAAATGTAGTCAATCTGCAAAACAACCTCCACCAATTGGATGAGATAAGAGATGGTGAATCTTTCACCCTTCGCCTCCTCCACTGTGGGGAAGGTAAAGCTCCAGTACTGATCGTCTCCATTGGGGAACTGCCAGGATGCCGTAGCCGACTCCCCGGGATAGTACGAAAGGAATATCTGAAGATGGATATTGCTATAAATCTGCATAATAGCGGGCCCATTCACCTTTCCGTTATAATGGGCTTCGAAGACCTCCCCGGGCCGATAGGGACCTTCAAAGGGCGTTACGGCGGCCTCCGCATGGGATTTGTTATGCGACGCTTCGTTGTATCCCGTTCCTCCCGTCCAGCTGCGAGGCGTCCGGGCGATAAAATCTCCGTCAAATTCAAAATGCTCCACGGTGCCTGAAACATTTTCTACGACCACTCTATTAAGCACACCATTCCCTGCATCATAATCTCCGCTATCATAAGAGGAGGAACTCAGGGTGGTTTTCTTGTCAACCAGCACCCAGGTACCCTCGGAGGAAGCTGCCGACGGTTCATCCTGCGCCCGCAGTTCCTGTTGGGAAAGGGTAAAAAGCAGGAGCAGCGACAGGATGGCGGCCGCTTCTTTCTTGGTTCCCTTCCCGAAAACCCAACCCACAATGAGGGCCACGATGCCCAGCAAGCTCACCAGGCTGGGGGCAAAGGCCGAAAGGGCCACGGCCAGAGCAAAGCCCAGGGACATGCCCGTGATGCCGCGCAGCACGTTCTGATAGCTGGGCGCCTTCCCCTTGGAAACGCTATTGGCATAGCTGAAGGCCAGGTCCCACATGAACCCGTTCTTGCGGCCCAACGCCAGGGCAAAGGAGACCGCCGCCATGATGCCGGCCATGCTGTTCTCGAATCGAGCGGTGATGTTGAACAGAATGTAGATGAGCATAGCGGCTCCCAATCCTTTGAGGAGGGGAGCCAGGGCCTCTTTGCTGTTAAAGGAAATCTGCTTTCTCAGCTCCTTGAAACCTGCGCCCAGGCTGTCGAAGGACTTCTTTCCGCTGAACAGCGGCACGATAAGCGCGTTCACGAAGGCCGCCACCACCACCTTGCCCAGGATGCCGCCGATGGCACCCACCACGCCGCCGTACAGTCCTCCCTGCGCATATGTAATGAAATTGAGCACCTGCATGGGCAGGATCTCCTTGACCTTCAACTGCACGATACCCAATACCATCCACACCACAGTGAGGATAATGGTGGGCAGCAGTTGCTTGGGGTGCTTGTACACCTCCAGACTTTGCTTGAGGTAACTCTTCAGAAAGGGCCAGAACTTCTGGCGGGTGGGTTGGGAACTCATAACTGATTATTTTCGCGGCGTACCGCAGTTGGCGCAAAACTTAACGGTGTCGTTCCGGTACGGGGTACCGCAATTAGGGCAGAATTTGGCTTTGACCACAGGGATTTCAGGGGCCGGATTTCTGTCGGTGTCCACGCGGGCATGGAGTTCTTTCACATCCTTCTCAAACTTCTTGATGGACTCCTCGTCCATGGCCGGAATGAGCAACCACTCTGTCAGATATTCAACTCCCGGGCAGATGCCGATGGCTCCTTCCTCGCTTACTCGGAAGAACGAGGGGGCACCTTCAGGGATGGGGTTCTCTTCGTCGAACTTACCGACGAAGCCCATCACCTCCAAAGCGTTAAGCTTTTTGTCATGGCCCTTGAGTTTCCATACCGCGCAGTAGTTCATGGCGGCCCCCAGGGCTGTTGCAAGGCTGGTATAGCGCCCGGTCTTTACCTGCGCTTCTACCGAGTTCATGTCTATCTCTTTACCCATAATCGGCTGTTTTTCAAATTATTGACGCGGAGTGCCGCAATTGGGGCAGAAACGGGTTTCGTCGTCGGGATAGGGTTGCCCGCAATTGGGGCAGAAGCGGGCAGCAGGGGCCTCCTCTTCGGCCTTGATTTGCTGCAGTTTGTCCACCATATCCTCAACGAATTCGGTGACGGAATTCTCATCCATGCAGGGCAGGAAGAGCCAGCGGGTGAGGTACTGGACGCCGGGGCAAAAGCCGATGGCGCCCTCCACGCTCACTTCGTAACAACTTCCCTCGGGACAGGGGTTTTCGGCATCGAAGTCCTTGACAATCTGCTCCATCTCGAAGGCATTATACTTCTGGTCACTGTCCGGCGTACGCCAGATGAAACATACCTCGCTGGCCTGGATGAAGGCAGAGCGAAGATTCGCATGAAAGCGGAGGAAAGTATTGTTGTCCATAAACGTATTACAGGTTAGCCAGCACTCAATAAGCCGCATAAGCAAGGGCTAATCTTCGCATTTAATAAGTTCAATCTTTACCTTTATTCCTTTGGAAACGGCATCCGACAGGCCCTTGGAAAAGTGCTTCTCCACCACGGCTTCGCCAAACTGTTTGTTGGCCGTATAAGCGTCTTCTTTCCAATTGCCTTGCATATTCAGACTGTCGTATTTGGCGTAATACAACAATTCTGAGTTGCTGTCGGAGTAAATCTCCTCTGCGGTGAATGAGCCCGAATAAACCATGTCGGTCGGGAACCAGGGATTGTCGCGATAATAATTCACGACGTTTTTCCCATTGGAAGACGGCTGCCGATAATAGGTGATTTTCCTCATCTGCTTGCTCGAACCTTCGAACTTGCCTTTCAACAGCTTCAAATCCTCATCAAAAACCAACGTCACATCCAATTGATATGCACCATCTTTTAGGGAACCGCCGTCGGCATCGCCACTTTCCTTCATAACGCCCGAGAGCGTATATCCTTCTCCCGTCTCTACAAACTTGACATTGCTGTTTACGCTCAATCCTTTTATGGGATGGTGAATATACACGCCTTTATCAAGCATGCCTTCAGTCTGTCCGGTAATATATGGATAATCCACTCCGTTTCCCCAGCCAAAACTGCCGATTACATGACAAACCTTTCTATCAAAGTCTACCAGTTCCTGTTTCTCCAGTTCATCTAAATACAAAGACACATTGACGGCCCTCCAGGGAAGGTCTCGGACCTTCTCGTAAATAACCAGCTTCTCTTCCCCTTCCTGTGAAGCCTTGGGTTTTTTCTCCACATCCTTTTCCTTCCCCACATTGGCCGAGGCAGTTACAGGCTCTTTCTCTTTCGGGACAGAACCCTGTCCGGCGGGCTTGGACGCCGGTGACTCATAGACGGAGCCGTCCTCGTTTTCACAAATCCATTTGACGCGCAGGGTGAAGCCGCTGTTGCCGACGCCCGGGATGCTCCATTTAACCTCCTTCCCCAATTTGTTCACACCCGCCCGGATGTATTTCTCTGCCCCGTCCGCATTCCGGTAAGTGACCAGCGCACCCGTAATGTATCCCGCCTTCACCAGGGACTTGTCGGCCTTGGGAAGCACGAAGCGCACATAATTCTTCTTCACTTTCTTGATAACCGGCGCATCGGGGGCATACAGGGCAACAATCTTGAACGGAAGGGCCGATGACTGCGGCTTGAAATAGGCTCCGGAGAGGATGCTTGTATTCGCGCCCGGGAGGGTTTTGAGATACAGTTCCTCTTTCTTGGCCTTGGCAGAGGCGGACGTATAGAACTGAACTTGCTCCGGGGTGCAGCCTTTTCCGCGTACGACAAAAGCATTAAACAGCTTCGCTTTCTCTTTTATGTCCGGCCGCACGTCGAACCCACGCAGGATAAGATCTCCCTTCACGGTCTCTGCCTCTACTACCGGACGGCCCGGGGACACGGTAAAGGAAATCGTTGCCAATTCCGGCTTCTCTGTGGTCATACTATTCTGGCGATCAACGATTTTATCATAATTCTCCAGGCAAAACTCCCGCAAACAGTTTTCGAACTCTTTCTCCTCCGTTATCCCAAACCACGTCATATAAAGTTTCTTATGGGAAAAAATGGTGTATTTATCTATCAACTCTTTCCCCGTAAGCGGTTTCTTCAATTCCTTTTTCTTTTCCAGGAAGTCCATCAAATCGGCATAGGTGTATGACTCGTTGGCGGCGTCTTTACGTTTCTGGAAAACACCTTCATACTTTTTCGCATTGGCGTTGAAGTCATTGCCAAACATCTCATAATTCTCGCGGGGGGACATCTCAATGATACCATGATCGCTGACGCTTACCTTCGTGGTCATAATGCCCTTTTTGAAAAAGTAAGCAGAAGAGACTTTTTCCTGATAAGCCGCCGTGGTTTCTTCGGTCCGGAAATCCATATTCGTAATCCACTGGCTCTTCTTTTGGCGGTAGTGATAGAGCTCGTGGGTTAGCGTCATGAGCATATCCTCGCCTTTGCCTTGCCGCTTATAAGGAATGTTCTCGGACAGCATTCCCGCATAATTTAAAAGCACATAAGGCGCCCCGACAGAAGCGGCCGGATACACAAGTTGGCCCTTCTCGCCAATATCCATCAAATAAATGGCGAGATTCCAAAACGGATTGGTAAGTCCCTGATCCTCTGAGAGAAACTTGTTGGCAGCGATGATCATCAAGCCAAGATCCACTATGCTGGGCGGAAGCTTCATCAACTCCTCGATCTTCTTCAGCTGTTCATCTTCTTTGCAAAGTTTCATAAAGATAGCCGAACGGTCTATGGCCTCCTTACTCCTTTTGTTGCCCCATTCCTTGAGCCAGCGCATGCCGCCTTCCCCGTAACGAGCGTCCAAACGGCGCTTATACTCGGCATCAGCCTGTTTCTCAAGTTCCCCCAGGCGCTTTTTATGATCTTCCTTGCTTGTTTTGAACTCTTTGAAACGATCCGCATATTCCGTCATCTTGAAATGAGCATAGAGGGTGTGATCCCCATTGGGGTGCTTCAACGTGACCGAGATCCTGTCGTCATCGTAATTGAAAAAATCTGGACAGGTCACTTTATCATACGTCCAGCGGGATACTACGCCGATTAAGGCCAAAAGCCCATAATCAATTATGTAATAGGCCAACGTTCCCACCACTATGGAGTTCTGGTTGCTCCGATAGATAAGCTTTCCATCTTCTATCCTTGTGCAATACTTCTGGAAATAGTCACCAGACTGACGCCAGATGCTGATATAGTCATATAGTTCGGGGGGGATTCCCATCTGCTCCAAGTCCAGGGAGACGGTATACTCGCCAGGGATATGTTCCTGCGGCTTCATTCCGGCATCCAGGTCAAAGCAGAAGAGCATTTTTTCGCCGCTCTCGTCGGCTATTCTCTTCTCTGTTTTCTCCCAGGTCTTCTCGTCCACCGGCGTAATCTTGAACTCGCGGTCCTTATCCAGCGCATTCTCTGGCGCCGTGATGCGGATGCCGTCCACGGGCTGCACGTCCACGGGCTTGCTGTTTCCCACCACCGGCGGCAGCGGAGTTTCCCCTTCCTGCTCGGCAATAGTCAGCTCACGGTCGGGCACTACGGCCCCGGCTTCCTTGTCGCGGGGTTTGGTTATCATCCGCAGAAGGAAAAACACAATCAGCACCGCCTCCACAAGCAGAAGGGCGTTTATGATAAGGTTTTGAACAGAGGTTTGTTTCATTGGGGCCTGTGATTATTTTGCGTTGTGACAGTGCTGGCGCAGGAAACCAAGAACCCAATCGAAGTCTTCGTCCTGCACGTAGACCCGGTTTTGGAGGAGTCCCTGGCTCAGCTTGATGAGTTGCTGGGAACGGCAGGGCCTGATTCGCCGGATCTTGTCGAGCGGGGCGGTGTGAGAACTGCCGGAAGCCATGTGCATGCCCTGGCCCATGGAGGACGGATCCTCACTCAAGAGGCCCACGAGGACGGCCAGGATGCCGAGTTTTCTGGACCGTTCCTCCTGGACGGCGTCCTGCCGATAGGACAGCTCCCGGGAGTCCAGCGTGAAGTGGACGATGAATTTGCCGCCGTAGAATCCCATTACCATCCGGTAGGAAAGGTAGATGATAACGGCAATGACGGCCATGACAATGAGCCAGATCTTGATGCTGTTTTCCCAGGCCCGGGCCCAGTCGCCCTCGATGGCGGCCCGGACAACCAGATAGAGGAGCAGGATGCTGAAGAAGATGCCGAACAGCTTGTACACCAGGATGAGGATGGTCGGATTCTTCTTCAAATCCAACGGATGGGTCCAACGGTATTTCCCGTCTTCGCAAAGGCGAACGCGCTCGCCTGTGTAGTTATTGGGGTCCATATCGCTTTGTCATCACAGATTGGCCAGGACCCAATAGGCGGCGAATGCCAGACCCAGCAAAATAAGGGTGCCGATGATAAGGCGCACTGGCAAAAGGCCGGTCCGGGGCACGGCATCTCCCCGCCGGGGCATCTGGGAGTCGTGAACCGGCTGGGGTTCCGGTTCCGGGACGGGGGTGGCTTCCGGCTCTGCGGGGGTCACCAGGGCCACATCTACTTCCTGGGCAACGGGTGCTCCGCACTGTTCGCAGAATCTGGCACCTTCGGGAATGGGGGCGCCGCACTGTTCGCAAAACATATTTATATAGCGTTAGGGGTTAGTGACTGCACAGGCCCAAAATAACCAGAACCACCAAGCCTACCGCAAACAGTATGAGATTCCGCTTGTTGACGATGGGAGCGCCTCCCATGGTAAGTTTGGTTCCCGCAAACAGTTCCTTAAGGCTCATATAGGGCTTCTTGGGTTCCTCGTCCATCTCCGGCTCCGGGGTATACGCTTGTTGCTGCGGTTGAGGCTGAGGCTGGGGCTGAGGCTGGGGCTGGGGAGTGGGCTGCGGCTCCGGAGTCTCGGCCTTGGAGGCTTCAGAAACAGGGGTTAATGCGCCGCCACACTTGGGGCAGAACTTGGCGCCGTCGGGCACCGGAGATCCACAATATTTGCAAAACATAGTGAGTGAGTGTTATTAATTTTTTAAAAGTAGGACGAATCCTCGCTCCAACCAGTCCCCATTTCATGAATTTTAACTAACAATTCCTTAAATGTTTTGGGAATACCGGCTCTCGGTGCGTTCTGCGGACGTTTGGGGCTTTCTTCCCCCAAAGCCCGGATATGGATTTATAAACGAGTTATTTGTATCTTTACGCCATGAAATATCTGCTGGCGCTCATATTGGCGGTGTCTGTAAACGTGAAGGGCGTACCCTTCACGCCCATTACGTATGAGCGGCTGCCTGAATTGAATATTCCCCGGGAAGCGCATCGCCTGGAGATGTGTAATGGGGAATTCACTGTCTTTGGCGGCCATACCACCGGTTTTGTTTCCACGCCTACGGCCGAATATTTCCGCCGCGGAAAGTGGCATACGGTCCAGACCCTTTACCCGCACGACGCGGGTTTTGCAGTGAAATTGCGTAACGGAGAGGTAATGCTGGGCGGGGGCTATGAGAAGACCTTCGGCGTGGGCCAGACCTGGGGTGTGGAGGTATATGATCCTGCCAAACACCGCTTTTCTTACAGGCCCATCCTGGCCCAGATGCGCACCCATGCCACTGCCTTGGAAATGCCTGACGGGCGTATCCTGGTGGCTGGCAACTGGTATGCCCCGGATGCTATGGAAACCTTTTCAGGAGGGGCGGTCTTTTCCACTGTGAAGCCGCTGAGCTATGCCAGGTCGGTACCGTATGTCCTGTTGACGGGGGAAGACAATGTCTATGTCATAGGTGACATGGATAACTACGGGGAGGAGTTGCCGGGCGGTTGGGTGGACCAGTTGCAAGGGGAGCCCTTCCAGGAGCCGCTGCTGCAGGAATGGATCCTGGGGAATGGTCATATGCCCTGCCCGCCGGACCACTATGCCACAGGAGAGTTTTCGTATCTAATTCCCGTCTCCAACGCCGAAGGCCAGCATGCCCTCCTGCAGGTAGATCACGGACGGTTCTCTCTTCTGGAGACCGCCTCCCCTCTGCCGGAAGAAGGCCCCAGGGGCTCCTTGACATGGGAGCCCGGCCTGACGGTAGAACCCGAATCCCAGACCGCCTGGATGCGGGGATTTGATGCCGACAACCGGCTGTACCTGATGCGCGTTGCCTACAATGAGATACCCGCAGTCATAGAGGTATTCTATTCTGAGCCCTTGGAAAGAATGCCCCATAAAGCCGCTGCCCTAGCCCTGCCGGGCGGAGACTATCTGATGGTTGGCGGCTTTGGGGAAGATTCCTACGATGCCCAGGGCACGGTAATGCTGTTCCATACGCAGCCGCAGAAAAATCGCTTTGCCTGGTGGTGGTGGCTGCTGGCAGCCGGCGCGGTGGGCTGCATCGGCCTGTTTGCCGGCCTACGTCGCAGGAGGAAGGCCGATGAAGAATCGGCCCCCGAAAAGACCTATCCCGACCTGCAGGAGCGGATTGTGAAGCTGATGGAGCAGGAGCAGCTTTTCCGCAAGCCGGATCTCCGGATTGCCGATATCGCCACCCGGCTGCATACCAATACCACTTATATATCGGCCTGTATCAACAGCCAGATGGGGCTTTCCTTCCCGCGCTTTGTTACCCAATACCGCATCCGTTTTGCGCAGCAGCAGATGAAACTATTCCCGGACAAGAAGCTGTCCTCCATCATCGATGAGGCAGGCTTCGCCAGCGAAAACAGTTTCTTCCGTTCCTTTAAGGCCGAGACCGGCTGCACCCCGGCCGAATGGAAACAGCAGCAGGCAAAATAGGAAAAGCGCAAGGTTTTTACTAACTTTACGCCTTTTAGGACTGACAGCCTATGAATCCGGATTTCATTTGCAAGACATTTGCGGACCCCAAGGGGGAGTCGTCGGCTTTTGCCAGGATTGTGAAGGGAAACTATAAATCGACCTGCTACATAGCGCTGGCCAAGGGAAAGGAGCACGCCAAGGCTATTGACCTTATTGCTACGGCCTGGGAAGCCACGGAGGGCAAGTCGTATTCCTTCTACCCCAGAAGAGAGCACGAGGTATGGGACTTCGTTGAGCCGCAACTGCCCGAAGGCGTCCAGTGCAGCTTCTTCCACACGGACCTTGACAACACAAAATACAAGGAGATCTGGCTGCACGGCTATGAGAACAGCGGGGGAGAATTCCATGCCGATATGCCCCTTGCATCACTGGCGATCAATTACCTGAGTCTGGACGGGATCCCCAATGCGGAGCCCATCCTCGGGGACAACCACTGCTCCCACGATGAGAACGAGATGTTCGTCTTCTGCGCCGCTCCTTTTAAGGCCGATGACCAGGGAAAAGCCATGAAGCAAGCCGCCCGGGATGCATTTACCGCCATGTGCCGGCCTGTTCCGGAATACGGATGGGAAGAGGCCGAGGCCTTTGTCAGGACGGTATTCCCGGATGGTTGCATGGTGCTGGCCATGGACAAAGGACTGGCCATGGATAAGGTCGATTGGGAGGCGCTACCCCAAAAGAGCCTGCCGGGAGAGCTGCATATCCGCTACCATTCCTCCGAGACCGATCTGTACGGGAAAGACAAAGGGAGCCATGAAAGCAAAAGTACTGCCCCCATCAAGACAGGCGAGCTGCTTCCTACAGCCGGAATAACCGCCCGCATAGTGGATATTCCCTCTCCGGACGAAGTCCTGATTCTGGCCAACAGGAAAATTTACAGCCTCAAGAGAGGAGAAAAGATTACGCTTTCCACCTCCTACGACGGCTACGAGGACCACGAAGGCGTCGTCTGGTCCACTACAGAGCTTGACTACATCATCAAATTCCCGTAGTTTTTTGCTATCTTTATAGGCTTAAGTCAAGAAACATGGCAAGTCACATCAAAGTGTTCAGCCCTGGGCAGAATCGCCCAGGGTCGAACATGCTTTTCCTTACTTACATTATCCCCACGAAATTGTAAGTATAGATTTATATACATTGAAGGTAGGTAATCAGGGAGGAAAACGTAATTTTACGCATAAATCACATGGATTATGACTACTTTAGGACGCTTTTGGCCCCTTTTTGTTGCACTGCTGCTACTGGCACCGGCCTGTGACCCGCCCGCGCAGCCAGAAAACCAGACAGAGAATCCTGGCACAGATCCCGGCACAGATCCCGGCACAGATCCCGGCACCAATCCCGGCACCGACCCAGGTACAGATCCCGGCACCGACCCTGGCACCAATCCCGGAACTGATCCTGGCACCGACCCGGGAACGGACCCCACCCCCACATACACCTTCGCCCTGGAGGGGAATGTTACCCAAGTGGTTTATCCCTTCTATCAAGCCCGGCACTATATCGGTGTCCATACCGACTATCCCAAATGGACGGTCCAAAGTGACCAGCCCTGGTGCAAAGCAAGCAATAACGAAACGGAACTGGAGATAGCTTTGGAAGAATACAACGCCGAAGGGTTGGGCGTCAGTTGGCGTACGGCTACCGTCCAGTGTTTTATTGAAACCAACGTGGTGGCCACCCTCTCTGTAATCCAAGACCCCATCTCCTATGTAGATTGGGGCATTCAACAACTGGACTTCTCGCCCTCCGGAGGAACACAGGTGCTCACCATCTTTACCAATAGTTATGGATGGGAGCTGGCCATTTACACCCGTACGGGAGACATTCCCGCCTGGTTTACCGCCGAACGGACCGGAGATAAAGAAGTTACGGTTACGGCACCCGCCTGGGACATCAACACGCCCAAACCTGTACAGGCTCAGCTGGTCCTGAAGACCGAAACAGCCTACGCAAGCATTGAGGTGTGCTACAAAGATCCCAGCCTGGACAGCGGAGAACCCATTAACTATGACGACAACCCCACCGAGTGGGACTAACCCTAATACAGACAAGACATGAAAAAGTACTTTATTTTCTTTATTGCCTTCGCTCTGCTGCAGGGTTGCGCCAGAGAAAACATGCCCGTGGACGTTCCGGAAGGCAACGGCCTGAAGGTCACCCTGCTGAAAGAAACCGAACCCGTTTCCAAGGTTCAGTTTGTAGACAACCCCGGTATTCGGATGTCTCCTTATTGGGAAGCCGGAGACGAGATAGGCGTTTTCGGCTCCCGCAGCGGGGAGAATCTTCCCTACACGGTTACCGCCGACAAGATTGACGGCGCATCGGCCCTCTTCCTCCCCTTCGGAGATGCGGCCGACGGTGCCCTCACCGCATACTATCCTTTCCAGGAAGGAGCATCGGCCGACGGGCAGAAGCTCACCCTGGTCCTGCCGTCCACGCAGAAGATGGCTTATCGCAAGAACTTGCCCACTCCGGACAAAAACGCCTTCCTGATGGCGGGAAAAGGGTCGCGGAACGACGGCGTGGAACTGCGGAATGTCCTGGCGCTGCTGAAAGTGGGTTACATGGGCCAGGAAGACCAGATGATTACTTCCGTCAAGTTCCGGGATTTGTCCGGGAAGCCGGTGAGCGGCCAGGTGAAGATAGACTGGAATGGCGATATTCCGGAGGCCGAAATCATTGGCAACGGGGAAAGCATTATGCTGGATTGTTCGCCCGGCGTGTTTGTGGCTCAGGACGAACTGAAATATTTCTTCCTGGTGGTTCCCGCCCGCGAGTATGCAAAAGGCTTTGAAATCACCTTCACCCGGAAAGACGGCACCCAGGTGATTAAAACCGTGGGAGCCATCTATGGGAAAACGTTGTACCGTTCTTTGGTACATCCCGTGGGCGACCTCACGGAGAAGCAGAGCTATACCTCAGACCAGGTGCATTTCCGTTACAAGGGAACGCCCGTGGTGATGGACAGTGACATGTGGGATCTGGTTGAAAGCGCTTCCCGCACATCCGGCAATTATCCTACCGCCAGCGGAGACAGCTACTGGCGGGATGGTCTGGAGATGTATGTACACGAGCGTTTCCCGGGGAATGTGGGAGACTATTTCTTTATGAACAGCGGTTCGGAAATGTTCCCGGGCGGTTTTATCGGCCGGATTCTGGAGGCCGAGATGGTAGGCGACAAGCGGTATCTCCTGATTGCCTCCCTGGACGACTTCGGAGAGGCCTTCGAGGAACTGGTCATCGGCGGAACACTGTACAATGAAGACGGTTCCGTTCAGGAGGGAGGCGGCCTGGACCTGAATCTGCTCAATTATCTGGAGCGTATTGAAACAGCCGACGGAGAGGAACTTCCCTTTGATATCGAGGGCGACGAAGAGGATCCCGAAACCAAAGCCGCCGCCAGTTCCAGCTACAAGACGCCCCGCCTTCGGGTTTATCTGAAGAAAGAAGGACTGGGAGAAGCATCCCTGGGCATTCAGCTGCAGCTGAACACCAAATTATCCATTGGCGTTTTTGATGGGACCACTCACTATGTCCACTTTAACGTGAACCCCAAAGCTACATTCAGCCTGAATTCCAAGTTGGCTTTTACGCAGGATTATGATTGGCTGAATGATGACTGGTCACTGGGAACCTATTATTTTGCGCCCATTCCCGTCGGGCCCATTGTACTGACTCCCTCTTTCACGGTGGATGCCTCTCTGGCGGCCAGCGGATCCATCGAGCTGAATACGTCCCTGAAATATGTGTCCGACTGGGGTACGTACGGTTTTTCCTACAACAAGGGTAATGGATTTACTACGCGCAGTACTATCAGCCAGCCTTCGGATGAGGACGGATTCCAGTGCCCCGAATTCAACTTGGGCGGAGGATTCGGCGTGGAGGCTGCACTCAAGTTCAAACCGGAAATCGGCGTTTATGGTCTGTTCAAGGTGGGTATCTCCACCAAGATAGGATTGACATTCGGACTTATGTATGAAGGCGGTTACGATGCCGACGGGTTCAACAACGGCGCCTATGTGCACATTACGCCCAGCTTCGCGATGACGCCCGTAGTGGCTTCGCTGGGTGGTGCTTTCACCTGGTCCTGGAAGGACATAGAACCCTTTGAATTCGAACCCATTTACCAGAAGTACCTGCTGCCGTCCATGAAAGTGGAGGAATTCTATCGCATCGCCGAAACCGGAAACACATTCAGCAGATACATCGGAAAGGAGGAGGACGGAACGCCTATTGAGTATAGAGACCACGCCATTCTGGGCTATACAGGTGTCCATTATAAGTTTAAGATGAAAAAAGAGGTGGTCCTCCCCCTTTACGTTGGCGTGGCGGTATACGAGGGAACCGGCTTCAAGTATAAGAGCAGTTCGAAGATTCCGGATCACGACAAAATGATGGACGCCGGACTGGAAGACTATTGTACAAGTTCCCTGTATTACGGAGAATTGTTGAACGGTGTCAACATGGGAGCCTTCCCCATCACTACTTATTCCGGCACGGGGGAAGAGGATGTAGTGGTGCTGGAAGGAGACGTGGAACACAAATTCGAGAATGGAAGATACTACCGCATTGCGCCCTGTATTTACTACGGCTCGAACAACCGGTTACACTTTGACTATTATGTGGAGCCGCGCGCCTCGAATCTGTTCGTTTGCCACTGGCCCTATTCATCCAACGGAGATCTGCTGATAGATCCGGAAGAGGATTGAGGCTCCCCGGGGAAACCCTGTCCTAAAACAGATTATCCAAATTGGATAATTTGTACTCGTGTGCATTGAGACCCTCCGACACCCATGGGGAAAGGCTAAAATAGGAAATACCGCCAGTTTTTGCTATCTTTGCAGGCTTGAAACAAAACAGAGTATGGCAAGTCATATCAAAGATATCAACCTGTGGGAAAGCGGTGAACTCAAGCTCAGCTGGGTGCGCAGCCACATGCCCCTGCTGGACGGAATCCAGAAGGATTTCGAGAGGACGCAGCCGTTCAAGGGCCTGAAGGTGGCCCTGAGCGTGCATCTGGAGGCCAAGACCGCCCATCTGTGCGAGGTACTGGCGGCCGGTGGGGCCGATATGTACATCACCGGTTCCAACCCCCTGAGCACGCAGGACGACGTCGCCGCCGCGCTGGTGCACGAAGGCCTGAACGTCTTCGCCATCCACGGTTGCACGGAGAAGGAATACTTCGAGGACATCCGCCGGGTGCTGGAAATCGGCCCGAATGTCATCATCGACGACGGCGGAGACTTGGTGACCACCCTGCACAAGGAGTTCCCTCAGCTGCTTCCGAACGTGATCGGCGGTTGCGAGGAAACCACCACCGGCATCCTGCGCCTGAAGGCCATGGACGCCGCCGGTCAGCTGCAGTTCCCCATGATGCTGGTGAACGACGCCGACTGCAAACACCTGTTCGACAACCGCTACGGCACGGGCCAGAGCGTGTGGGACGGCATCAACCGCACCACCAACCTCATCGTGGCCGGTAAAAACGTGGTCGTGGCCGGTTACGGCTGGTGCGGCAAGGGTGTGGCCATGCGCGCCAAGGGATTGGGCGCCGAGGTCATCGTCACGGAAGTGGATCCTATCAAGGCGATGGAGGCCGTGATGGACGGCTTCAAGGTGATGCCCATGCGGCAGGCCGCTGCCCTGGGAGACTTCTTTGTTACCGTCACCGGTTGCGAAGATGTCATCGGCCCGGAAGATTTCCTGTGCATGAAGGACGGGGCCATTTGCTGCAACGCCGGGCACTTCGACGTGGAGGTGGCCGTAGCCAAGCTCAAGGCCATGGCGGTGAGCCACAAGCCCGCCCGCAACAACATCGAAGGCTATACTCTGGAAAACGGCAAAACCATTTATATCATTGCCGAAGGTCGATTGGTGAACCTGGCCGCCGGCGACGGACATCCGGCCGAGATTATGGACATGTCCTTTGCCATCCAGGCCCTCAGCGCCCGCTATCTGGTGCAGAACCAGGGCAATTTTACGCAGAAGCTGAACAATGTGCCGCTTTCCATCGACCGCGAGGTGGCCCTTCGCAAGCTGGAACACTGGGGCGTTGCCATCGACACGCTCACGGAAGAACAATTTAAATACATTTACGGGTAATGGCGCTCATTCCCATTTACTGGTGGAACAAAGAGGTCCACAACTTTAAGATTTCCCAGGCCAGCTTCCGCAAGCAGCCCTGGGCCAACGGGGTTATCCTGATGATTTGCGTGGTGGTTGCCATGCTGCTGGCTAACCTGCCGTTTACCAAGCATATCTATCATAGCCTCCTGCATACGGAACTCACCATTCACGTGGCTTCGCCGGATGGATTCATAGACTGGTTCTTCCCGCACGGAATGACCGTGGAGAAGTTCATCAACGACATCCTGATGGTGATTTTCTTCTTCACCGTGGGATTGGAGATCAAGCGGGAAGTGGTTTGTGGAGAACTCTCCACTTTCAAGAAAGCCATCCTGCCCGTGATTGCCGCTTTCGGCGGCGTGGTGGTGCCTGCGCTCATTTACACCGTCGTGAACCATGGCACGCTGGCCGGTTCCGGCTGGGGCATCCCTACCGCCACGGACATCGCCTTTGCGGTGGGTATCCTCTCCATATTGGGAGACAAGGTGCCCATCTCGCTCAAGGTGTTCCTGACGGCGCTGGCTATTGCCGATGACCTTATCGCCATTCTGGTGGTGGCGATTTTCTATGGTGGCAACATCAACTTGCCCCTGCTGGGCGTGGCCTTGTTGGTCGTCCTCTTTGTGGCCCTGATGAAGCGACTGGGAGAAAAGCGGCTGGTCTATTACTTCGTTCCGGCTATCCTGGTGTGGTTCCTCTTTTATTATAGCGGCATCCACGCCACGATGACGGGTGTAGTGATGGCGATGTTCATCCCCATGCAGGCCCGCTACAACAAGGCCAAATTCCATCGACGCAGCAGGATCCTCTGGAACAGCCTGGTGGAATCGGAGGGCGTTGTTACCTCGGAACCCTTCCCCAACGGCCCCCAGCGCCACTATCTACGCCACATGTACGGGCTCACAAAGAAGACCATTCCGCCGTCCTATCGGCTGGAGCATAAACTGAACCCCATCGTGAACTTTGCCATTATGCCTGTCTTTGCGCTGGCCAACGCCGGTGTGGAGATTACGGATCCGTCCTACTTCAATGTGTTCAAGGCCATCGACCCGGTGCTTGGCAGTGTAGGACTGGGTATTTTCCTGGGCCTGCTGCTGGGTAAGCCGCTGGGCATCACTTTGGCATCCTGGATTGCCATTAAGTGCAAGGTGGGCGCCATGCCCTCCAAGGCCAGCTGGCCCATGCTGTTTGCCGTGGCCTGCCTGGGCGGTATCGGCTTTACCATGAGCATCTTCGTGGACACGCTGTCGTTCGCCGGCCCTGACATCGACCCTGCCGTTACCCAGCACCTGCGCGACGCCGGCAAGATTGCCGTGCTCATGGGCTCCCTGGCCGCGGGCGTTTTGGGATCCCTGCTTATTTCCATCGTTGCAAAAATTGAAAAGAAAAAGATATGAAACTCTTAGAAGGAAAGGTGGCCCTCATTACGGGTGCCGCCCGGGGCATCGGCAAAGCCATCGCCCTTAAATATGCCTCCGAGGGCGCTGACATTGCCTTTACGGACTTGGTTATCAACGAAGCCGCCCAGGAGACGGTGAAAGAGCTGGAAGCCTTCGGCGTGAAGGTGGGCGCCTATGCCTCCAACGCCGCGGACTTCGAGGCCACGCAGACCGTGGTGGAGCAGATTGTGGCCGATTTTGGCCGCATCGACATTCTGGTCAATAACGCCGGTATCACCAAAGACGGCCTGGTTATGCGTATGAGCGAGGGCCAGTGGGATGCGGTGATTGCCGTGAACATGAAGAGTGCTTTCAACTTCCTGCATGCCGTGGTGCCTGTGATGGCTCGCCAGAAGGGGGGAAGCATCATCAATATGGCTTCCATTGCCGGCCAGACGGGTAATCCGGGCCAGGTGAACTATTCGGCCTCCAAAGCCGGCCTCATCGCCATGGCCAAGTCTGTGGCCAAGGAGATGGGCCCGCGTGGCATCCGCGCCAATTCCATCGCTCCGGGGTATGTGATTACCGAAATGACCGAAGTGCTGCCCCAGGCCGTGAAGGACGAGTTTATCAAACTGATCCCGCTGAAGCGCGGCGCTACCGTGGAAGAAGTGGCTAATGTCGCCCTCTTCCTGGGCTCCGACCTCTCCTCCTACGTCACCGGCCAGGTGATTGCCGTGAATGGCGGGATGTACTGCTAGGGTTGGCTCCCCGGCGGCATGGCTGCTCCGGCAGCATAGCCCGTGCGCCCAGCCCGCATAGTTGCCTCCCGCTCTCGCTGATCGCTAACTCATTGACTATCAGCATTTTCCTGATAATCCTCGTTCATTTTTTGAACGAGGATTATTCATATCTCACTGTGTGTCAATTACTTACCAATCACCGCTTGCGTGAAGGTCCAGGGTGTGGACCTTCGCGCAAGGTTGTGGTGGTGGGGAGTGTTTTATTTGCAACTTAGTTGCACGGGGGAGTGTGTACCTTTGCAGCAACAAAAGTTGTAGACTATGGAAGAGAAACATATCCACGAGCATGAACATGAGCATGTGCACGAGCACGAACACGTGCATTGTCATGAACATCACCATGAACATGAGCACGACCACCACTGCGAATGCCATCATGAGCACGGCCATGACCACCATCATGACCACGAGCACGAACACCACCACGGCCATGAGCACCACCATCACCACGAAGAGGGGGAGGGAGGCAATCGGCTGACCAAAATCATCGCGGCCACGGTGTTACTGGTTGCGGCGGTCATCATCGAAAAGTATACCCAGTGGGAAACTTGGCAGTACCTGCTGCTTTTCCTGATCCCTTACCTGGTTGTGGGTTGGGACACATTGAAGGAGGCGGCCGAGGGGCTGCTGCACGGCGAGGCGCTGAGCGAGGACTTCCTCATGAGCGTGGCTACGCTGGGTGCGCTGGGCATCGGCTTTATGCCCGGTGCGGAAACGCAATTCCCGGAGGCGGTCTTTGTGATGCTGTTCTTCCAGCTGGGCGAATGGTTCGAGGAAAAGGCCGAAGGCAACAGCCGCAAATCAATCGCGCACCTGATGGATATTCGGCCCGATATCGCCCATGTGGAACGTGGCGAAAACCTGGTCTCCGTGAAGCCGGACGAGGTCAAGGTTGGCGAGATTATCGTCATTCAACCTGGAGAAAAAGTGCCGATGGATGGCGTTGTGATAGACGGCCGTTCCAGCCTGGACACTGTAGCTCTGACCGGTGAAAGCGTGCCCAGAAGCATCTCTGAGGGCGATGAAATCCTCTCCGGCTGCGTGAACAAGACTGGCGTGCTGCGCGTTCGCACCACCAAGGCCTTCGGCGAATCCACCGCTGCCAAAATCCTGGATCTGGTGGAGAATGCCGCGGAGAACAAGTCCAAGAGCGAGAGTTTTATCACGCGTTTTGCACGCATCTATACCCCGATTGTCGTGGTGCTGGCGGTGCTGGTTGCCATCGTCCCTGGTATTATTACCGGAGAGTGGGCCACTTGGATTTACCGTGCGCTGCTGTTCCTGGTGGTGTCCTGCCCTTGCGCGCTGGTGATTTCCGTGCCGCTTACCTTCTTCGGAGGTCTGGGCGGAGCGTCCCGGAAGGGTATTCTCATCAAGGGCTCCAACCTCATGGACAAGCTTTCCAGGCTGCAGACCGTGGTTTTCGACAAGACAGGAACCCTTACGGAAGGTGTGTTTGAAGTGACGGCGGTGCATCCGGAAGTGATCGACCAGCAGGAGCTTCTGCACCTTGCTGCGCACGTGGAGCGGCATTCGACCCATCCCATCGCCATGGCCCTGCGGAACGCTTACCCCAACGAGCATGACGATTGCTCCGTGGAGGACATCCAGGAGACGGCTGGGCATGGAATTATCGCCACGGTGAACGGCAAGAAGGTGGCCGTGGGCAACAGCAAGCTCATGGAGACCATAGGCGCTGCCTGGCGCCCCTGTCACCACGAAGGCACCATCATCCATGTCGCTATCGACGGCGTTTATGCCGGCCACATCGTCATCAGCGACCGTATTAAGGTCGATGCCGTCCCGGCCCTGGAGGCCCTGAAAGCCGTTGGCATCCGGAAGACCGTCATGCTCACCGGCGACCAGGAAAGCGTAGCTGCATCCGTAGCTAAGCAGCTGGGCGTGAGTGAGTTCCACGCCGGTCTGCTGCCCGCACAAAAGGTGGAGCAGGTGGAGCGCCTGCTGCCGGAAGGTACGCTGGCCTTCGTGGGCGACGGCATCAACGACGCCCCCGTCCTCACCCGTGCCGATATCGGCATCGCCATGGGCGCCCTGGGCTCCGACGCCGCCATCGAGGCCGCCGACGTGGTGCTCATGGACGACAAGCCCTCCAAGATTGCCGCCGCGGTGCGGATCGCCCGCCGGACCATTCGCATCGCCAGGGAAAACATCGCCTTTGCCATCGGCATCAAAGTTCTGGTGCTCCTGCTGGCCGTGCTGGGCCTGGCCACCATGTGGATGGCTGTCTTTGCCGATGTCGGCGTCACCGTCCTCGCCGTCCTCAACGCCATGCGCGCGCTGCGGAGCTAACAGGGGAAGGGGGTATAGGGTGCAAAACCTATGGCCACCCTCGGCCGTATTAGAGGGAGGGGCCCGCAGTCCGTGCCTTATTAGGCACGACGCATCGGGAGGGACGAGGAGCGAAGCGACGAAGGGTTTTGCACCCTATACCCCCTTCCCCCGCTAGGCTTGGACTACCGCAAGGGTGGCAATGGAGATTCGTACGGAGGGCCCGAGGGCGCTCCGTACTGCGTTGTAGCAGGCGGCTAGCGTGGCACCGGTGGTGAAGGTATCGTCCACCAGGAGCACGTGCCGGGCGGGGAAGGCGTGCCGAAGGGCGAACACGCCTTGCACATTCTTCACGCGGGCCTCTGCGTCCAGCCGGGTTTGGCTGCGGGTACGGCGCACTCGGATCAAGTCCCCGGACCGCAGCTGCGCATGCAGGGCCTTGGCCAGTTCGGCCGCAATCACCTCCGCCTGATTGTAGCCGCGCCGCCACTTTCTCCACCAGTGCAGCGGGACGGGAAGCACCGTGTCGATATCGACAAAATGTGCCTGCCTGGCCATGTTTGCCCCCAGCCGGGCGGCGAAAAACGCCCCGACGGCCATGTTGCCTCCATACTTCAGCGCCCGCGGAATGAGTTTGTACGGATTCTCATGGTGGTAGAACAGCAACGCGGTGGCGTAGGCATACTGCATAGCCTCTTTGTCGGCCCGCTGCCGCTCCAGCAGGGCGTTGAACTGGTCCGCCATGGGGTTGTGCGGCAACTCCCAGTAGTGGGTCTCCGGCAAATCCGCCGCACACCAGATGCACAGGTGCCGCTCCTGCGCCCCCAACTGCCGCCCGCACACCAGACACTCCCGCGGCATCAACAAATCCATCAATTCCCGTATCATGGTGCAAAGATAATCATCCCTCCAAATCGGCCTTTTGCGGGGTGATCGGTAAGTGTTTGAGTATCAGCAAGATGCTGAAAATCCTCGTCGCAAAATGGAACGAGGATTTTCAACAAAATATTGACTATCAATTAGTTGGCGATCACCCATGACTGGGCTACCACCCGCGACAGGGCGTCAACCCACGGCATCAATCACCGGCCTGCCAGCATCCAGCAGCCAGCCTCTACTTCATATAGCGGAAATACACCGCAGCGACGGCGGTAACGGCGGCGGTCTCGGTGCGGAGACGGGAAGCGCCCAGGTGCACGGGAATGTAGCCGTTAGCCAAAGCCAGACGGGCTTCCTCCGGCGAAAAATCCCCTTCTGGGCCGATAAGAATGGTCACGGAAGTGCCCTCAAACCCTGCCAGGGCCTCCTTGATACTGATCCGCGGCGCGGAATCGTCCTCGAAGCAGTACGCAATCAACCGAAGAGATGCCCGGTCGGAGCCGGGCATGACGTCCCCACCCCCGGGCATGACGCTCCCGTCCCCAGGCACGACAGCCTCGTTCCCGTCATGGCCGACCTGATCGGCCATCTTAATAAACTCCTTCACGCTCACCGGCTCCCACACGGAAGGAATCCTAGCCTTGAGCGACTGCTTGGTCGCCGACAAAGCAATCCTTTCCGCCCGTTCAGTCTTATACACGCGCCGCTCCGAACGCTCGCCAATGAGCGGGACGATATCGTCCACCCCCAACTCCGTGGCCTTTTCCACGAACCACTCGAAGCGGTCGTTGTTCTTGGTAGGGCAGCAGCCCAGCGTGAGATGATACGGATGCGCGCCGAAGCCCGGAACGGAGGAAAGCACCTGCGCCTGAGCCCCTTTGGGCGAATCGTCCACGAGCGTGCAGTGGTACAGCGTCCCCAGACCGTCGATCACATCAATCGGATCCCCGGCCCGATGCCGCAACACCCGGACGCAGTGCCCGCTTTCATCGGCATCCAAAAAACAGACGCCGCCGCTCACCTCGTATGCGTAAAAGAGTTCCATGGGCTACTTGCGGATAATTTCAATCTCCCCGCGCAGGCCCACCTTGAGGATTTGCGACGCACGGCCGGTAGAAGCCGTATCCACGGACGGCGGCACCACAAAATCGACAGCCTTCTTAATCTCCTCAGGAATGTCGGAGAAGCGCTGCGGCGTAGGTTCGCCGGAGATATTGGCCGATGTACTCACGAGCGGTCGTCCCAGCTTGTAAACCAGCTGTTTGCACCAATCGGCCAGCGGAATGCGGATGCCCACGGTACCGTCGGCCGCTACGCAGGAAGCCGCCAGGTGCCACTTGTCGCCCGTCTCCGAGCAAATGGCGCCGGGATAAATAATGGTCATAGGCGCATCGTTCACTTCCACAAGGTCGATGGCAATAGAAGGAATCTCCTTCACGTATTTAGCCACCATATCCAGGTCGCTCGCCAACAGGACCAGCGACTTGGAATCGGCCCGCTGCTTAATCTCAAAAATGCGTGCGACTGCCGCAGCATTGGTAGCGTCGCAGCCCAGCCCCCACACAGTGTCCGTAGGGTAAAGAATGGTACCGCCTTCGCGCACGACGCGCAAGGCCTCAGCGAGTATTTCTTCCGGTTTCATAGTACCGCAAAGTTAACTCAATTGCGTAAACTTTGCAAAAAAGTCACAGACTCGCTCTTGTTAATCTTCATCCTGACGCTTAAAACCAATTCTAGGTCTTGATGTTGTAGGTGATTTACTGGCTTGAATTGACAAAGCACCTATCGCGTTGTAAAGGTTCTCGATTTCTTGTCGCATATCCTCTGATAAATCATTGACCGCCCCGCAATGCTGCTGTGAAGCACACTCGCCAGCATCAGTACGCCATGTTCCGTAAATGCATAGGGGAGTGATCTGGATCCGCCTCTTCCGGTTTTTGCTATCACAAATTGTGATTTCAAAGATTCCCACTCTTCCTTTGTTAATTGAAACATGAAATCCATGGGGAACCGATCAAGATTACGTTTTACTGCTTGATTTAGCGCGCCTGTTGTAACGCCATACAACCCAGCAATGTCTTTATCAAGAATTACATTCTCTCCCCTGAGGTAGAAAATAGGGTATCTCACCGGAGATGGAACCTCCGCTATTTCTTTGTGCTCACGATCTGCGACCACAAACGTCTTCTCAGTATTCTTCATTCTTGCCATACTCCAACCCAACTAAGACATAGTACCGCAAAGTTAACTTAATTGCGTAAACTTTGCAAAAAGATTACGCAATGAAAACAGACAAACGGATGCTGGGGGCCTTTGTGCATGCCCAGGCGAAATCCATGTACAAGGCGGGTCGATATGCAACTGCCCGGCATTATGCGTCATCGGTGGCAAGGCTGCTGCAGTACCTGGGGGTACAGGAGATCCCTCTTCAAAGACTGAATACAGCCACCATTGAAGGCTTCAACGCCCACCTCCGGGCAAAGGGGCTCAGGCCCAACACCGTTTCTTTCTACAACCGGAACCTCCGGGCGCTGCTGAACCGGGCAAAGCCGGGCTGGGGGACGGCGCTATTTGCCAAATGCTTTACAGGGAACGACAGCACCCTTAAACGCGCCATTCCGGTGGAAGCGCTGCGCTCCCTCCGGAACCAGACCAAACTGAAGGCAGGGGAGTGCCTGGCCAGGGACCTGTTCCTGTTCAGCTTTTACGCCTGCGGCATCCCCTTCGTGGACCTGGTTTATCTGAAGAAAGAAAACCTTAAGGACGGACACCTTATCTATACGCGAAGAAAAACCGGCCGGCAAATCATTGTAAAGGTG
>JBGUPS010000042.1:0-3926 GCA_045130395.1 Candidatus Cryptobacteroides sp. | reverse complement strand
GTCGGCTGAGCGCTACTATAGGGCCGAAGAGGATGTGCCTGCAACAGATCAGTCGTTTATCAGGAAGTAGTTCACTAAATCGAAATTCCCAGTTGGAATCTAATTTACCGGTATAGCACAGGCCCCGACAGTCACCGGGAGGATTGTCGGGGATTTTTGTATCTGCTCCGATTATGGTAGTTTTTTATTCAATTCGGGTAGGCGCTGACAGGGAAAGAGTTCCGACCTTTGCAGTGTGATACTGTACAATCGATATGCAAAATAACATGGAAAAGAAAATCATCCTTGTGACCGGCGCCTCGGACGGCATCGGCAAAGAAACGGCCAAACAGCTCGCCCTGATGGGACACAGTGTAATTATGCACGGGCGCAATCCCGAGAAGACCCAAAAAGCCTTTGAAGAAGTCAAGGCTGCGACCGGCAGCACCGAACTCAGTTACACTCTGGGCGACTTCTCCTCCCTTGCGGGTGTGAAGGAGTTTGCTCAGAATATCATGGCAAAAACAGACAGACTGGACGTTCTCATCAACAATGCAGGCGCCCAGTTCAGCAGTCGCAACGAGACGCCGGAGGGCCACGAACTGACGATGCAGGTGAATTTGCTCGCACCGTTCCTGCTGACTTCTCTCCTGATGCCCCTGCTGCAGAAGAGCCCGTCTGCGAGGGTCGTTACCGTTTCTTCGGCCGCGCATAAGATGGGCGGCGCCCCGCTGCTGGACGATATGGACCTCAAGGACAATTTCTCGCTGACAAGGTCCTACGGCCTTTCCAAGTTGTATGTCATCTGGGCGATGCGTCACTTTGTAAAGGATTGCCGGGCCAAGGGCATCGGCAACGTGACCTTTAACCTTACGCATCCCGGTTCCGCGATGACCCGGCTCGCCCGCGACACCTCCAAGAATCCTCTTTTTGCCATCGTAGGCATCCTCTGGCTGCCGATGATGAACTCCGTGGCAAAGGGCGCTTGGCCCAGCGTGCATGAGGCCACGGCGCCGGAATTGGAAGGAGTGTCTCTCAAGTACTTCGGCCCGAAGGGAGAGGATAAGATCAGCGACAAGTTCTGGAGCGAAGAGGCAGAGCAGAAGGTCTGGGACTGGTGCATGGAGGCAACCCGGGATTTCAGATAATTTGCTTGTCAGCGTGGAAATTACGAACTTTGCCGTGATGAAATCAGGCAAAACCATACAGGTGAATACCGCCGAGCAGTTCTGTTCTCTGTTCGGCGCCCCTTCCACCCGCCATCCGCTGATGACCGTCTGCCCTCTCAGCGATTTGCGGCCGGAGTTCCGCGGAGCCATCGGCGTGAAGATGGGGCTGTACACCATCATCGCCAAGGACGGCGGCACCTGCACGGGCACCTACGGCTGGCGGGAATACGACTTCACCAAGGGGGCGATGAATTTCCTTTCTCCCGGACAGGAGTTCCAGTGGGGCAACAGTCCAGACAACACCGGACGCTGGGGCTGGGTGCTGGCCTTCCATCCGGACTTCGTGCGGCGTCATGCACTTTACTCCAAACTGGAGAAACTGCATTTCTTTTCCTACAGCGTCAGCGAGGCCCTGCACGTGAGCGAGGCGGAGCGGGAGACCATCGACGGCCTCTTTCAGGACCTCTCCCGGGAATACAGCCGGGATATCGACGAACACACCCAGGGCATCATCGTCTCACTCATCGATGTTCTGCTGGGTTATTCCGAGCGCTTTTACACCCGTCAGTTCCGAACGCGTCAGGCCGTGGAACCGGACATCCTTTCCTGCTTCAAGGCTGCGCTGGATGCGCATTACGGAGGCAGCGAACCGCTCCTGGCCTCGGTCTCCAAGATTGCCGACGACCTGGCGATGACCCCGCACTACCTGAGCGACTACCTCCGCGCCCGGACAGGGCTGAGCACCCAGCAGCAGATCCACGCCTATCTCATCGACAAGGCCAAGGGGCTGCTGCTCTCGACAGACCTCCCTGTAGGCGAAATCGCCTCCAGCCTGGGCTTTGAGTATCCGCAGCATTTCACCCGCATGTTCAAGTCCAAGACTGGCCTGACGCCTCTGCAGTACAGGCGGGAGGGCTATAAGAACTAAACGATTCGAATCCTGATGAAAATTGCATTTTATACCCTTTTGGCCATCATTGTGCTCCTTTGTGCAGTATTCGGGCCGCGCCTTGCCAAGGATATGCGCAAGAAGCGTTCTTATGAAAACACCTTCGCCATCCAGAACATGGAGACCGGGACCTGCCTGCGTCCGAAAGATGCGGGATACCAGAACGACGTTCCGCTCATCCTGTATCCCCTCCAGAACTGGGAATGCATCACCTGGCAGTTTATTGGTCTCATCGATGGAACTACACTGCTGAAGAATCTCTATTCTCAGCGCACTTTTGCTCCGGATAGGGCTCCTGTTGCCGGAATCACCTTCTCACAGTGCAACCTGGGCGGTTCGGCGCTGCAGCAGTGGGTTGTAGAGCCCGATGGTGAAGGTATTGTCCGCCTGCGCCTGTCCGGTTCCGAACTCTATCTTACCGCTCCTTCGGCCGAGACGAATGCCCGTCCTGTGCTTCAGGCGAAAAGCGGTGAAGACAATCAGCGTTGGAGGCTGATCCCGCAAACGCCGATTGTATAAAACCTTGGCGGTGACAGTGAGTCATTAGCCGCTACATTTACATTCATTGCATTTACGTTCATATTGTATATCGTTCTTGTGATTCTCGACAATATTTGGTCAAAACAGAAGAATCGTTAAATTCACATTTGTCTAACAAAGTACCTCGACCGTCAGTGATGCTGCGGCTGGACCGGGAAAGACAATATCGTATGGGTATAGCAAAGAGCTTATGAGAACACGTTTCGTTATTATTCTTGTCGTATTCGCTCTGTCGCTGGGGTATGTACTTTGGCATCTATGGCGTATCGTACCCGGGGGCTGGCCCTGGAAGCTGGCCGCCGTGCTGGTCTTCATGTTGTGGTTTGGCGTTGCCGTGGCCGGTTTCGGCCTGACCGAAAAGGTCTCCATCAAGACCGCCACGGTGCTCTATGAGGCCGGGCTTCCATGGATGATAGCGTTCCTGTATCTGCTCCTGCTCTTTTTTGCAGCGGATTTGCTTTCGCTTTGCCGTATTCTTCCCAAAGGGCTGCTGGATGGCAGCCTTGCAGGTCTTGGAGTGACCATCGGTATCGTCGTACTCATCATGATTGTCGGCAATGTTCATTACAAGCACAAATACCGGGAAGAACTGACGATAAAAACGGAAAAGCCGCTTGAAAAGCCGTTGACCGTCGTATTGGCAAGCGACCTGCATGTGGGATACCACAACCGACGTGCGGAACTTGCCCGATGGGTTGATATGATCAATTCGGAGCATCCGGACCTGGTACTCATTGGCGGGGACATCATGGACAGGAGCCTGCGGCCTGTGTTGGAAGGCCATTATGCCGAGGAATTCCGGCGCATCGATGCCCCGGTGTGGACCATACTCGGAAATCACGAATACTACAGCGATGCAGACGGCTCCGGAAAATTCTTTGCCGATGCGGGAATCCTTCTGCTACGGGATTCCGTTAGTCCCTTCAAGGGCTTGACGGTCATCGGCCGCGACGACCGCACCAACACGGACAGGAAGCCCCTTCAAGCTCTTGCCGACTCTTTGCAGGGTTTCACGATCCTGCTGGATCATCAGCCATACCATCTGGAAGAGGCTGAAGCAGCAGGGATTGATTTCCAGTTCAGCGGCCATACCCACTACGGCCAGGTCTGGCCCATTTCCTGGGCCACGGACGCCATGTACGAGAAGGCGTGGGGACACCATCGGCGCGGAAATACCCGATATTATGTGAGTTCCGGCCTTGGGATCTGGGGCGCGAAGATCCGCATCGGCACCCGGTCCGAATATCTGGTCCTGCATATAGAGAACTGATCCGGAGCATAAAAGTAGC
>JBGUPS010000041.1:0-46078 GCA_045130395.1 Candidatus Cryptobacteroides sp. | reverse complement strand
GGGGCTTGTCGGCCCCTGCCGCTTGGCAGACCCCCGAGAAGTTTTTCATATGAAATAAAAGCTACTGATATTTTTGGCTACATTTATAAAGCCCAACATGTAACTAAAAATACAGTAGCTATGAGTACACAAAGTAAACCATTTTCCTTCAAAGGTCAAAGGATTTTTGTCGGACTTGATGTCCATTTGAGAAGTTGGTCGGTAACTGTTCTATCAGAACAGGCAGTATTGAAGAAGTTCACACAGGATCCAAGCCCTGTTGCCTTGAACAAGTTTCTGACCAACACTTATCCGGATGCGGAATATTACTCGGTCTACGAGGCCGGTTTCTGCGGGTTCTGGATACACTGGGAGTTGTGTAATTTAGGGATAAACAACATTGTTGTGAACCCTGCGGATGTGCCTACGATGGCTGGAGAGAGACTGCGGAAGACAGATGCCGTTGACAGCGGGAAGCTTGCGAGAAGTTTACGTGCCGGAGAGTTGAAAGGGATTTATGTCCCGGATAGCGTGGCAACAGAGATACGCTCTTTGATAAGATTGAGAGACTCGTTGACAAAAGATCAGACGCGTCACAAGAACAGGATCAAGTCCCATCTAAGATATCTGGGGATTGATATTCCGGAGGAGTTTCAGCGCCCCGGATGCGCTTGGACCAACAAGTTTGTCTTGTGGTTGAAAGGACTGGAACTTGAGACGGATTACGGAAAGAAGACCCTTGATTTATTGATTGCACAGTATGAGGATCTTCGTGCTCAGCAACTCAAGCTGATGAAGGAACTTCGTGTTCTGTCAAGAACAGAGCGGTTTGAGGAGCCGCTTAAGTATTTGATGAGTGTTCCTGGAATTGGACAGTTAGCCGGTTTGACGATTTTATCTGAGGTGGATGATATTACCCGTTTTAAGGATGCTTCTTGCTTTGCCTCTTACATAGGTATCGTCCCGATGTGTCATTCCAGTGGTGCTCATGATGGGATTGGTGATATCACCGTTCGGCGCCACGCCAAACTGAGGTGGTTGATTGTAGAAGCAGCATGGGTGGCATCACGAAAAGATCCGGTCCTCTCCGCAGCTTACGTCGAATATTGCAGAAAAATGAAACCGAGCAAGGCCATTATTAAGATTGCAAGACGCCTGGTCAATCGTATTTATTTCGTCATGAAACATCAGCAGCCTTATGTCAACTGCTATGTCTCATAATGCAATTGAAATCCTGTCTGGTAAACAGACTTCCCTTGGGAGAGAGTACTTAAATTCCAATGCGGCGTTGACGTCCGCTTGTTAAAGCGTGTACCTCCTGCCTCCGTAACCTAATGCAGATACTTGCGGCTCTGGACTCAGTTGTCCGCTTTGGGAAGTTTGTTTACCGAGGATTATTTAGAGTCTCAAACGTATCGATCTCTATGAGACCGATGGATTGTTATTGTTGCGCCCTAAATCAATCATTTTGTAAATGCTTGATTTAGAGTGTCCTAAATAGAAAAGTCAAAAATAATTAGCCTATTATTTGGATTTCAACTGGGAGGATGGAATTTAAAGATCTTGATCCCCTACTCCACAACGAGTTACGGCTCAAGATCATGGCCGCCCTGGACTCGCTGGACGACGCAGACTTCGTGTACCTGAAAGGACTCACGGGTGCAACGTCCGGCAACCTTTCCGTCCAGCTCACCAACCTCCAGGATGCCGGCTATATCAAAGTTTCCACCAGCGGCGCCGGCCGCGGCTCCCACACCGTCTGCTGCATAACGCCCAAAGGCTCTGCCGCCCTGCAGGACTACCAGAAGGCCCTGATGTCCTACTTCTCAAAAAAGTTCTGAGGAAAACCTCCTCCGTAGCCTGTCACATTACCGGAAGCGGATGCGCGAGCGAATGTCCATGGGGACCTGGCGGGCATCCACAAACTGCCACTCGTCTATCATGTAGCCGCCGTGCTGCTCAATGCTTTCCTCAATGGCGTCCATGATGCCCAGCTCATAAAAGAGGTCTTCCGTGGACATGAATCCGTACTTGGGGTCCTCCGGAAGTTTGACCTCAAGGATGTCGGTGCACAGGTTGCACGCGGCAATATCCCGCAGAAGCTGGTCTTGGAAAGAAGTATCCGCGCTCACCATGTCCTCTTCAATTTCCTGCTCCGACTCATAGCCATCAAAAATGTCGGGGTCTCCAGCGCCGATGGATTCCAGTTCCTCCGAAGACGGCAGCCTTACCAGCCCGCCCGTTGCGGCGTTTAAGAGCTGGACGAACATATAGAGCCGCTGGAGACCCTTCATGGGCCTGATCACGTAGGATTTGTCGTCCTCCAGCACAAAGACAACCGTGCCGCGGATTTCCTGGGCCTGGCCATAAATGAGGGTGCCGGCCATATTGTCCGGAAGGCCCTTCATGTAGCCGTCTTTGTCTACCAGCATGGCCACGTGGCAGCCTTCCAGGGAGAGTGCTTTGGTAATGCGGGTGAGCAGGGGCGAAAAGTGCACCACGTCAAAGCCGCGGGCTTCCAGCTTCTGAGCCAGGCCTTCCAGATCCAGTTTTTCCGCTTCTTCCACGTCCATGGCATAATAGAAGCCCTGCGGATACACAGCAATGATGCCCAGGCTGTCCTTCCCGTTCTCTTCCTCGGGATTCACCTTCAGGTACTCCTTGAGCCACAGCGTTTCAATCTCTTCCGTATACTGGGAAAGCTCTCCGGAAACATAGCCCCGGGCCACCTGCTCCAAGGTAAACTGCTCCCGGTCCCCCAGACGCGCCGCCTGCAGGCTGGCTTGGGCCACGCCTTTTCTGCCCAGCTCCTTCAGGATGTTCGCTTTGAGCCAAAAACAGCTGCTGTGGCCCATCTGACAGCCGCGTTCCAGCGGCTCCAGCGCCTGGACCGCGTCCTCCTGATAACCCAAGTTGCCAAAATACAAGCAACAGCCCTTCAGTAAACAAGCATTGCGGTCATGATGTTCTATGGCATAATCCAGTCCTTGGGCAATCTCCTGGTGAAGCGCCTCTTGCTCCTCCTCGGGAAGTGCCAGGAAAGCCTCCTGATCCATCCCGGCCTTGAAGCGATGGCAGTTTACAGCCCCCTTCCGGGCGCCTTCTTCCGCCACAGCGCATGCCCGGGCTTCCTCTCCCTGACTCCGGTACAGGGTGGCCAGGGAGTAATAGCTCTCACAGTCTCCCCGGTCTATACTCACCTGAAAAGCCTTTTCTGCAGCTATGGGATCCGCATCTTGCAGCGCCTGCCCCAGCAAATAATAGTAGAGCGTATCACAGCCAGGGTGCTTTTCTATGTGCTTTTGGATGATATCGGCCACCAAAGCGGGGTCCTCGGGGAAACCGTAGTCTCCGTATATGGTGTTTTCCATGGTCAGGATCGTGGCCAGTTCACTGCCTGCCTTATAGGAGGTATCCATTAGGGCAGCGTGCGCCTCGGGGGTGGCTTTGTCGGCCTCTATGCGGCCGTCATAGCACATCTGGGCCAGGGCGGCATGGGCATCCGGGACGCCTTTGGCGCCGGCCCAGGCGAGTAGGACCTCCGCCTCTTTGAGGCACGCCCCGCCCGGATTCACCAGTGACAGCCATCGACCATAGCCGTAAGCGGCATAGGGGTCTGTTTTGCTGTTGGCTTTGAGCTTCTCCACCATCTCCGGGGAAAGGCTTTTGGTGCGCCAGGGGGTAAGAAAATGCTGCAGAAATGCGCGGTCTGGGGTGATATCAAAGGTCTTTGTCATGGCATTCATAAATGGCTGGACGATTTTACGAAGATAAAAAACTTTTGCTATCTTTGCAAAAACGCAAAACATTATGGCAACACTGAATTTATCTTATGAAGACCTCGCCTCTGTCATCTGTCTGGCCGTGCACCTGGCCAACGCGGACGGAAACGTGACAGACGACGAAATGAACGCTATCGTCAAGTCCATCACAGACCAATACAATTTTGAAGGCCAGGATGATCTCCTAAAGCAATATTTCAAGGATGGCATGAATATGGAGCCCATGGATGCCCTCAAGCGCATTGCCGCATTCGGCCCCGCGGAAAAACAATGGACGTCCAATTTCTTTGTGAAAACCATCGTGGCAGACGGCAACCTGGAAGAGAACGAAAAGAGCCTTTACTGGGATATCATGGACAAGTGCGGCCTTCCGGACCACAACCTGGAAGCAGACGACTCCGCTTCAAGTAGCGCCAATTCCTCCCAGCCGGAGCCCAATCTGGCCCGTCAAACCGCTATCGCCATCAATTACAAACGCGTGAATGCGTCCCTTTGCGACGGCGCCATCCAGTATGTGCAATGGGAGCGTGGCCAAAACATCAGGGAGAAGGTCTTCCATTGGTTCAGTGACGCCGAGTCCCTCCAGTTCTTCAGAAAGTCCAGACTCCTCGATGCCATCAATGAGAAGATGGGCTTTGCCGCCGGATGGAAACTCATCATGGTGTATGCCAACAAGGATTATTGGGCCGATCCCAAACCCAACAGGGCCGCCAGCGTAATAGTGGACGAAAATATTTACGGCCCCGTACTCTTTGTCCTTGAGAACCAGGACAAAGCCCTTATGGGCTTCAATTACAAGAGCTTTATCCAGCACTTCATCGAGATTCTCAACGCCATCGACAGCAGCATCATGGTAGTCGGCGAAGAGAACCCGCAGCTCTCACGCCGCTATCTGGATACAGCGCTCACGGAGCTCGCCACCCTTCAGGAAGCCTAAAGATTACTGGTGAAAATAGGGATGCAGGTCGATATAAAGGAGGCCGCCCGATGCCGCCGACTCTGCCCGGAGAACGCGGACGACGGCATCATTATCGACCTGCGAACTGCTAACAAGACGGTCGGTGCCGTTCCAGCCAAGCAAAGGGTTCGGAATGCCCGTGCTGTAGTCCGTTCGCTCGGTGGTGGCCAGGTACTCGGAGGCGGCCAAGGTGACCGTACGGGAGGCCCAGTCCTCCTTCCAGCTGCCGTTCTCATATAGGACCACGCCGTCCTTCGACAAATTCTTAACCTGGCTGCCGTCGTAATAGCAGTCCACGCCCACCTCGCAGGAGAAAAGGGCTTTGCCGCCGACGGTCAGGGCATAGTTGAAGACCGTCAGTAGCTCCGCATACGTGAGATTGTACACGTAAATGCTGTTGTCGAAGGGGAACATGTCGTACACATTGGCCACGGTGATGTTCCTGCGGGACTGTCCGTTGAGCGGGAACGTAGCGCGGATACCGCCGCTGTTGACAAAGGCAATATCGGCATTACCGGCCCGACGGAGAAGGTCGCACATCCAGTTGGCCATGGCCGATGAACGCCCGCCGCTGCCGTCGAGGGAATACGTGGTAGCCCCCACCGCGATATAGCCCAACACATCGTGCTGCGCCTGTTCCGTGCGGGAAAGGGCCTCGTCCGACACGGCCACGATATCGGCCGACAGTTCCGAAGAAAACTGCGCCAGGTCGCGATAGGCATTCACCTCTCCCATGACCATCTTGTCGATGGACTTGAACGTTGCCTTCCCGGATGCATCGACCTGAAAAACAAGGCGCCCGGTGGCATAGTGCTCGCAATATCGACCCCCTTGCAAATAGGCGAGTCCCCAGTTGGTCGTTCCGACGCGGGAGACGTGCGAATGGCCGCCAAGCACAAGGTCGATGGGGGTGTCCTTCCCCAGCTGGGGCGCTACGTCGGAGGCATCCCCATGTATCAGCAAGAGCGTAGCGTCACAGGCACCGGAGCTTTCCAGTTCCTGCGCCACGCTGTTGGCGATGGAATAATCGGCCCGGATGGAATAGCCCTGGCCTTTAAACTTCGAGGTCATAATACTGTTGCCGTAATTGACGGCAAAGCCGACTATGCCGATTTTGACCGGAACCACCTCCCCGCGGGCGCTGACGGCCGATTTTTCCACAATCACGTAGTCCTTGGTGAAATCGACCCGCTTACCATCCTGATACAGGTTGGCGCAAACCACCGGGACCTCGCCGGGATACTGCTTCCCCTGCCACTCATAGGCGGGCAAGGTGGCATCTTCCTCCACCAGGTTCTCCACGCCCCAGTCAAACTCATGATTGCCGAGGGCAACGGCATCGTACCCCATCCGGTCGATGGAAACATAGATGGGCCAGCCCTCAAGAAGGTTGGAGATGCTGGCTCCCTGGTAAAGGTCTCCGCCGTCCACCAGCAGGAGCCGGCTCCGGTCCGTACCCCGCAGGTCGTCGGCTTTATCGGCAATATACGCCAGGCGGTAATGCACCGAGTTATCGATGTAAGCGATGTGACCGTGGATATCCGTGGTTTGGAGCACCGGCAGGTAAAAATCCCCGGGCGACGGCGTTTCCGGCGAAGGCCCCGGCTGGGGGACGGAAGACGACCCGCTCCCTGATGGCGGCAGGATCGGAGCCGGCGGGTCCTGCTTCTGACACGCCGCCAGAAGACCAAGGACAGCCAGTAACGATATGACACGCTGCCGCTTCATTATCCTTTGCGAAGTCCTTATTCCGCCCACAGGGACAGCATCTCCAGCGTTTCTTCTACCGTGCGGGGCATGGAATGACCGGCCTGGAACCAGGCGTCGACATCGGCCTTACGGGAGGAAAAAATCTTGCGTAAAGACTTCTTGGTCAGGGGGAAAACCGTATCGCCCTTATAGATATTGACGGTTTCTGTGGTTTCAAACGGATACTCTTTGTCGTCGTTCAGGTTGTAAGTGACACCGTCGGCATACAAGGTGCTGTATTCCTTGACAGAACTGGTCTGCGACGTGCCGCCGTAGGCCGCTTCTTTTTGGTCACGGATAATCCGCACTTTGCGGCACAGGGCCACGCCCACATCGGCCTTAGCGGGGTATAGCCTGTAAAAGACGTCGTCATAACGGAGGAAGGTCACATTGTCGATGATCACCTTCAGGATATTATCCTCTCCGGAAGACAGTTCCGCTCCTTTGTCGTCCAGGAAACGGAGGGTATTGTCCACGGCGCAGATGTTCATCTTCCCCTGCGCCGGCATTTGCCCGCGAAGGAAAACATACCCTTGGCTAAAGCGGGGCATGAGGTAATATACGCTGTCCGGCATCCATTTGGGGGCCGATGATTGTGCTTGCAAGGCCCAAGGCAGGCCCGCCGCCAGCAACAGAAGGAGTGTAATTCGTTTGAACATAATGCAAAAATAAAGAATGATAGGGAGAAATGCAAAGGCGTATGATATTGCCTTTGACGGAAAATCATTATCTTTGTACACTATGAGTAGGGCTCGGTATATTTGCGTTCTTGCATTGCTGCTGATGGCGGCGGGGACGGCCCGTGCACAGCAATGGTATGGCAACCTTGACGTTGCCGGTGGCGGCGGCTGGATGAAAAGCCTGCGCGGGGAAATCATCGACGACAAAAATCCCTATATCGGCCACGGGCTGGGAGAAGGGAATGTGGGCTTTGGCTACAAGAGTCCCAAATTCCAGTGGAGCACCAAACTCAAGGCCAACTTTGAGCCAAAAACGGTTGAACGCTACCGCTTTGAGGCAAAGGGCAAGGAGGAGAAAGACCTAAATCTGCGCGCGCTCATTAAATCTACCAACACCCGCCCCCTGGACCTGGGTTTCCGGACAGACTTTACCTGGACGCCGGCCACCCAAAAGCGCTACGACGCCTGGTTCAACTTCCGCTATCAGGATGACGCCAACGACGCAGAAACCGTCAACGCCACCATCCAGTCGGCAGATTACACCGAGGAATGGGCCCTCCGCAAACGCCTCACCTTCACGGGCGGCTTCAAGACCTCCCATGCGCTGGGCCGCAGAACCCTGCAAAGCAGCCTCACCACAGAATACAAATCGGACAGCCGCTTTAATCAGTGGAATACAATGGGTGCCAAGGGAAGTGAGATTTGGGACTCAGATGATCCTGCTAAAACAAACTTATGGGCCAAGATTTATAAACTTACGCCCTTCTCCGGCCACATATCGGCAGATGCCGTCATACACCTGCGGGACACCCTCCTTAAGACCCGTCACAAACTCATTCTGGACCCGGGACTCCGCCTTAACGCCAAATACACCTACGACGAAAACAGCGGCGCAACCTTGATTAATCCCCTGTCGGAGAAAAACAGCGTATGGAGAGACTCCACCAGCATTCGGGAAAATTTCCTCTTCTTTACCTCGGAGATAGAGCCCTATGTAGCGGCAGACTACACTTTTGGCCCGATAAGGGTAAAGGCGGATTATGGCCTGCAGGTATATCTCCGCCAACTGCAGACAGAAAAATACCAAGACACGCCTTTTACGGCTGTTCCGCACGTGGTGGGCAAGTCGTCCTTCTCCTGGAAAATCCATCCCTCCCATGAGCTGGGCCTTTCCCATGAGCGCACGGTGAAACATCCCACCTACCTGCAAACCTGCTCCTTTGAGCGGCCCGGTGCGTTCATCAACCAAATCTGGAGAGGTAATCCGGAGCTCAAATCCAACACCTCCTCCACCTTCAGCATAGACTACAAATTCCGCTATAAGCGGTTCTCGGCCTCTTCCTCCACCTTCTATACCCGCAAGCTCAACGAGGTGGACCAAACCTTCAGCATGGAAACCATCGATGGACGGGAATACAAGGTGTTCACCTGGATGAACTCCTCCAACAGCCACGTCATGGGCATGAACAACACGCTCTCCTGGGCCAGCAAGTGGGTGGACGCCAACCTGAACATCAAGTACACCCACACCTACCGCATCGCCACGCTGGAGAACAAAAAACAGAACACGGACGACTGGCGCATCAAGGCAGACTTCCTGGTAAAACTGGGCAGCGGCTGGAGCATCGGGGCCGATATGAACTACAAGAACCCCACAATGACGCTGCACACGCTGGTTACGGCCTATTGGACCCTAAACGCGCGTGTGCAGAAAAGATTCAAGAACTTTACCCTCTATCTGCAGGGCAAAGACCTGCTGGAACACATGCAGAAGAACCAGTATACCTCCGTGTACGGAGACGAGGTATGGGTAGAGCAAATCTACCAGAACCGCCGTCTCATCATCCTGGGATTCAACTGGAATTTCAAGCTTTAGAACATGTAATACGCCGCCACCTTGAGTGCGCCGGTGTGGGAATTGTAGCCCGGGCGGCCGTCGCGGTTGATGAGACCGTGGTCATAGCCGACGGTAGCGCGGATGTGGCGTATGATTTCTATGCCAACGCCGCCTCCCAGCATGACGTCGAAGCGTCTCAGCTCAGGAATGGTCTGGTAGTAATCCGTGATTTGTTTGGCGTGAAAATCGCCGGAGACAAGGTTTACCGAAGCCACGGGACCGGCAAAAATATACAGGTCTACCTTGGAACCCAGCGGAATGTACAACTTGGCACGAACCGGGGCTTCCAGATAAATTTCACCCAGGTTTTTATTCTTATTGTTCATGAAGTGGTAACCCACCACGCCGGCAAGGTCTGCGCCTACGGAAAGGCCAAAAACCCTGGACAGGCGGAAGTTGGCTTCGAATTCCAAGGAAATGGTGGGCGCGACACCGGGTTTTGCGGGGTCATTTCCCTCCTGGAAAGTATAAATGCGGCTTCCGGAGCCTACGCCTAAACTGATTTGAGCTTCGGCCGTTTGCGCTGCTGCAAAAAAGAATGCTATCAAAGAGAGCAGAAAAAAAGTCTTCTTCATGATAATTCAACGTTTTTATCGGCGCAAATATACGAGATTTTTCGTACTTTTGTTGTTGCAACAAATTGACGCATGAAAAAAATTCTTCTGTTCTTTGTTTTGCTGGCCGGATTCACGGCTTGCTGCAGTAAACCGGCCAACTACACCGTTATCATTTCTCTGGACGGCAGCCGGTGGGACTATGCCGATTATTACGACATGCCTTTTTTCGATTCCCTGGCCACCGTGGGTGTGAAGGCCCGGATGGAGCCGTCTTTCCCCTCCTCCACCTTCCCCAACCACTACACTATGGCCACGGGCCTGGTTCCGGACCACCACGGACTGGTAAACAACAGTTTCTGGGACCCGGAGACCGACAGCGATTACGCCATCAGCAGCAAGGACACCCGCTTCGACCCTCATTTTTACGGCGGCGAACCCATCTGGATCACTGCCCAGAAGCAGGGCGTCAAATGCGGCGTGGTATATTGGGTGGGCTCCGACATCGCCATCGGCCCGGAAGGGAATGAATACCCTACTTACTGGCGCCACTGGGACGAGAAACCGCATTGGAACTTCGACGAGCGTGTCGATGAAATCGTCCGCCTGATGAGCCTCCCGGAGGAGGAACGCCCGCAGCTGGTCATGGGTTATTTTGACGAGCCGGACCACCAGGGCCACGTTTACGGCCCCTTCTCCCCGGAAACCAAAGCCATGGCGGAGCACATGGACAGCCTCATGCACGCCCTGTACCTGCGCCTGAAGGCCTTGCCGCACGGAGACCGGATCAACTTCATCCTGGCCGGCGACCACGGCATGACCGAAATCTCCAAGGACCGTTTCATCGGCTGGTACGACGTAATGCCGCAGGAATGGACCAAGAAAGTGACGGGCAACCTTCCCACCAGCATCTGGGCCCAGGAAGGCTATGTAGACAGCCTGTACAACCGTCTTTCCAAGATAGAGCACCTGAACGTGTGGAAGCACGGAGAAGTACCTGAGTATCTGCACTATGGCACCTCCAACCGCCTGGGAGACCTCATCGTGAGCCCGGATCTGGGCTGGCAGTTCAACTTCGCCCCGTCCCGCAACAACGGCACCCATGGCTTCGACTGCAAGGAAACCGACATGATGGTGGCCTTCCGCGCCGTGGGCCCGGACTTCAAGGTGGCCTATGAAGCCCCCTTCACCCCTGGCGAAAAGTCCGCCTTCCGCAACATCGACCTGTATCCTATGCTGTGCAAACTGCTGGGCGTTAAACCGGCACCGGTGGACGGAAAACTGGAACGCATCGAGAACATTCTGAAATAACGAAAAACTACACTAATAACCATGAGCAAGCATTTTACCCTGCCGTACGAGGGTGGTCTCATAGACAAAGACCTCCCCGCAGGCATCCTGCACACGTATGAGAAAATCTGGACGAATGTGTATGCGGAGTCACGCCCGGCGTCCTATGCCATTGCCGATTTCATCGTAGACTCCATCAACGCGCACAAGGACGGCCTCTTCCGCCTGGGCATCACCACCGGCACCACGCCCAAATCGTTGTACAACGAGCTGGCCCGCCGCTACGCCGCCGGAAAAGTCTCCTTCAAAAACGTGGAAGTGGTTTCCATCGACGAGTATTATCCTTCGTCCCAGGGAGAGGCGCAAAGCCGCAACCACCGCATTCACGAGGCCCTTTTGGACAAGGTCGATATCCTGAAGGAGAACATCCACCTGCCGGACGGCTCCGTTCCCAAGGAGCAGTTGTCGGATTATTGCATCCGTTTCGATGCCATGGCCCGCAACCTGGACCTGCTGGTGATGGGCATCGGCGAACAAGGCCAGGTGGGTTTCAACGAGGCCGGTTCCAATGAAAAGACCCGCACCCGCGTCGTGCGCCTCTCTTACGGCTCCCGCAAGCGCCAGGCCAGCAATTTCAACGGCGATATCGCCGCCACGCCGGACAAGGCCATCACCATGGGTATCAGCACCATGCTCAGCGCCAAGCGTATCATCCTCATGGCCTGGGGCGAAGACAAAGCCGCAGCCGTAAAAGCCATTGCGGAAGGCCCCGTCACCACCGATTGCCCGGCCTCCCTGCTCCAGCTCCACGACCACATTTCTTTCTATGTCGATGAAACCGCCGCCAGCCTGCTCACCCGCAGCGTGGCCCCTTGGCTGGTGGGTCCCTGCGACTGGACGCCCAAATTCATCCGCAAGGCCGTGGTCTGGCTGTGCGAGGTCACCGGCAAGCCCATCCTCAAGCTCACGGAAAAGGACTACCTGAACAACAACCTGAGCGAACTGCTGGAGAAGGCCGGTCCCTTCGACAAAATCAATATCGACGTATTCAACGACCTCCAGCACACCATTACCGGCTGGCCCGGCGGCAAACCCAATGCCGATGACAGCACGCGTCCCGTCAAGGCCACGCCCTTCCCCAAGACGGTGCTCATCTTCTCGCCCCACCCGGACGACGACGTCATCTCCATGGGCGGCACCTTCATCCGCCTGGTGTCCCAGGGCCACGACGTACATGTAGCCTATGAGACCTCCGGCAACGTGGCCGTACATGACGATGTAGTGCTCCAGCACATGGACTGCGCCTACCAGTTAGGCTTCTCCGACATGTTCGACACCGTGAAAAAGCTGGTGGAGAGCAAAGTCCCCGGCGAGCCGGAGCCCCGCGAACTGCTGGACATGAAGGGCGCCATCCGTCGCAGCGAAGCCCGCGGCGCCGTGCGTTCCTTTGGCCTCAACGACAACACCAACGCCCACTTCCTGAACCTTCCGTTCTACGAGAGCGGCGGCATTAAGAAGAATCCCCGCACCCAGGCCGATGTGGACATCATCAAAAAGCTCATGAACGAGTTAAAGCCGCATATGATTTTCATGGCCGGCGACCTGGCGGACCCGCACGGCACGCACCGTGTGTGCACGGAAGCCGCCCTGGATGCCCTGGAGCAGCTGAAGGAAGAGGGCGCTGCCTGGACCAAGGACGCGCACGTGTGGCTGTACCGCGGCGCCTGGATGGAATGGGAACTGGGCCGTGTGGACATGGCTGTTCCGCTGTCACCGGACGAGGTGGTCAAAAAGCGTCACGCCATCTTCCGCCACCTTTCCCAGAAGGACATCGTCCCGTTCCCGGGAGAGGATCCGCGCGAATTCTGGCAGCGTGCCGAGGAACGCACTACCAACACCGCCCGCCTGTACGACCAGCTGGGCATGGCGGAATATCAGGCCATTGAAGTATTTTTGAAACTATATTAAGATATGAAAGTTATCATCCGTCAGAACTCCTCCGAGGGTTCCCTGTGGGCTGCCCACTACATCGCAGCCAAAATCAAAGAAAAGGCTGCCCGCACCAGCGAGCCCTTCGTAATCGGCCTTTGCACCGGTTCCACCCCTATCGAAACCTATGCAGAACTCATCCGCATGGTGAAGGCTGGGGAACTCTCCTTCAAGAACGTCATTTCCTTCAACATGGACGAATATGTGGGCCTTCCCGTGGAACACCCGGAGAGCTACCACAGCTTCATGCACCGTTACCTCTTCGACCATATCGACGAAAAACCCGAGAATATCCATATCCTCGACGGTAACGCCAAGGATATCGAGGCCGAATGCGCCGCATACGAAGAGGCCATTGTGAAGGCCGGCGGCTTTGACCTGTTCCTGGGCGGCGTGGGCGAAGACGGTCACATCGCCTTCAACGAGCCCTTCTCTTCCCTGAGCAGCCGCACCCGCGTGGTCACCCTCACCCAGGACACCCGCGAGGTCAATGCCCGTTTCTTCGACAACGATCCGGAAGCCGTTCCTGCACAGGCTCTCACTGTGGGTGTTGCCACCGTGCTCAGTTCCAAGGAAGTGGTCATCCTGGCCTTCGGCTCCAAGAAAGCCCGCGCCCTGCAGGCTGCCATCGAGGGCCCGATGAGCCACTACTGCACCCTGAGCGGTCTGCAGAACCACCCCGCCGGCACCATCGTGTGCGACGAGAACTCCATCAGCGAGGTCAAGGTGAGCAGCTACCGTTACTTCAAAGCCGTAGAGGCCGCGGAGAACCGTTAATCGACCTGTAGATTTCTGGCCCCGGAATGTCATTTCCGGAAGCCACTGGTCGCTAAGTAGTTATCAATCAGTTATTTATAGAAAATCCTCGGCTCTTTTTGCGCCGAGGATTATTAGCATATTACTGATTATCAGCGGATTACTGACCAGCGGAGGATAGTGTCTGAATCAGATCGTCCAGGGTTTTGTACAGGCCTGGGGCGGTTTCCGGGGTGATACTGCGGCAAGCCACCGCCTCACCCATCTGGAAAGGGATGCAGCCGGCCTGGGATTCCAGTTCGCGGCCTTTCTCCGTGAGGTGGACAATCACCTGACGGGCATCGTTCTTGCCCTTTTTGCGGGTAATGAAGCCTTCCGCTTCCATGCGCTTAAGGAGCGGCGTAACGGTGTTGGTTTCCAGGAACAGCTTTTTGGCGATGTCGTTCACCGGCATCCCGTCCTGTTCCCACAGCACCATCATCACCAGATATTGCGGATACGTCAGGCCTATTCCGCTCAGGAGTGGATGATAGGCCTGCGTAATCAGCCGGGAGGCAGTGTACAGCCTGAAACAGAGCTGGTTGTCCAATTTGAGCTGTTCCTGCATACCCTTCTTAAAGCATGGCTTCTACGTCCTTGGCAAAGTCCTTGGGCTCTACCACGGGAGCATAACGCTTGACGATGGTACCGTCGCGGGACACCAGGAACTTGGTGAAGTTCCACAGGATATCGCTGTCCTTCTCCACGCTCTTGCTCAAGCCTTTGAGCAGTTTATGGGTGGCTTTGGCCTTGAGGCCGTCGTACACCTCGGTGGGAGCCTGGGCCTTCAGGAACTCGAAGATGGGCTCTGCGTTGGCACCGTTCACATCGGTCTTGGCCATGAGGGGGAAGGTGACGCCATGGTTCAGGCGGCAGAACTCCTCGATCTGCTCGTTGGAACCGGGCTCCTGGCCGGCGAACTGGTCGCAGGGGAAGCCAATGACCACCAAACCTTTGTCCTTATACTGCTGATACAGGGCTTCCAGGCCATCGTACTGCGGAGTGAAACCACATTTGGAGGCGGTGTTCACAATGAGGAGCACCTTACCTTCATAGTCCTTGAAGTTTACTTCTTTCCCCTTGTTGTTCAGGGTGGTGAAATCGTAAATGCTTGCCATGGCTTTTTCATTTTGGGCGGCGGCGCCAAGGGTCATAAGCCCCAGAACTGCCGCAAGGATAAACTTCTTCATTAGAGTTGCTTTACGAGCCAGTTTTGCAAACCGATAGCTTCGATCAGTTCCAGCTGTCCCTGCATCCAGTACATATCTTCTTCCTCGTCCTGATAATAACCCTTCAGGAGGTCATAAGTAGTCATGTCTTCTGCCAGGGAGAGGGTCATCTGGCCCAGTACGGGAACTTCCTTCACGGAAACAGCGAGGTCGGCTTTCAGGAAGGCAACCACGTCTTTGTAGATGGTCTGTGCAGGAGTGGCTTCCACTTTGGCTTCACCACCAAGGTCGATGATGCGGGCAACGAACTTGTCTACCCACTCGGCCTCTTCCACGGAGTGGCCTGCATACTTCTCGGCCAGTTTGTTCAGGCCCATGGAGGCGAAAACCTGGCTCTGTACTTTGTGCTGACGGGACTGTGCGCTGAGGCCGGTAGCATAGGCCTGCAGGATCTGGATGGAGTTTTGTGCGTTCATGATGCTTTGTATTTTGTGTTAATTTATATCGTTCACGATGCAAATATACGACAATAATTTTATATCGCAAGCGATATTTTATTTTTTTTTTCACATTTTTTTGGCTGAGGGGCATTCTGTGAGTCGTTGGGTGGCAAACCCGCTGGTCAATAAATGATTGGTAATCAGTTACTTATAGAAAATCCTCGGCTCTTTTTGCGCCGAGGATTATTAGCATCTTGTTGATTATCAGTGGATTACCGACCAGCGGGATAACCGTGGCTTGCCGCAGTATCACCCCGGAAACCGCCCCCGCCCTGTACAAAACCTTGGATGATCTGATTCAGACATTGTCCAAGCAGTAAACCCACGCAATTTGGGTGATCGCTAATAGCCTGGCTATCAGGGTGTTACATGATAATCCTCGTTCGTTTTTCGAACGAGGATTATTGCATAATATGCTGAGTATCACGGAGTTAGTTGTCACGGCCGCATCCCGCTTACCAGCGGAAGGTGGCGGAGAGTTGGACGCTGAAGCCGGGCATGGGGTAGCCCTGGACGATTTGGTAGGGGGTGTCGAAGAGGTTGTCCGCCACCAGGCCCAGCAGGAGGGCACGGGAGGCACCGGACGGGCTGGCAGGACGTGCGCCGGACGAAACAGGAAAGCGAAGCGTGTACTGCACCGCCGCGCTGCTGATGGTCCACGGGGCCAGGTAGTAGTCCGGGATGTTGGCGGTGCGGGACCAGCGGCTGCCGGTAAAACTGCTGTCCCAGTTAAAAGCCAAATCCTTCCAGCCCAAGTGCAAAGCTACACTCCCGCTGTGCCGCGGGATATACGGAATCTGGTTGCCCCAGGTCTGGCTCCCAAAAGTAGTATGGTCCAGCGCCTGCTGGAAAGTATAGCGAAGCGTGCCGCCAACCTCCCACAAGCCGCTGTGCCACAGGGCGGAGGCCTTCACATCGACACCGGTGATATCGACAAGGCCGATATTGAGCATGGTCCAGCGGAACTGCGAAAGGGTGGGGATGGCGACAATCTTGTTGCTCACGCGATTATAATAAGGGGACGCGCGTAGCTCCAGCTGCCAAGCGCCGGGCCGTAGGGACGCACGCAAATCGACCCCCACTTGCAACGCCGCCTCCGGCTCCAGCGAAGCATTCCCCATAAGGCTGTAATAGAGGTCGTTAAAGGAGGGAAGTCGATACGAACGCTTCACGAAGGCGCTCGCCTCCAACCACCGGAGCGGCGCCCAGAAGAGGCTCAGCGAAGGCATCCAACTGCCCCGATAACCGTTGGAACGGCTCCAGCCGCCGGCAGAGGGCGTGTCGAAGGTATCCCACGCGCCCTGGTACACCAGATGGGCCGCCGCCCGGAAGCGGGACCAGACCACCCTCGTAGCCAGCGCCCCCGTAAAAGTGGTCCGGCGCGGGGTGACAAACTGCCCTACATCGGCATTCAAAGCATTCCGCTGCACATCCGTGGAAAGGTCCACCGACCAGGGGCCTGCCAGCACCAGCGACTGAGCCAGCGAGAAAAAGCCCGACTGCTGCCTGTAATGCAGGTCGTAGGGCAAAGCCATGGGATTTTTCTCCGGGTGGGTGTTGTAATGGGTGTAATTGTTGGCGTACTTGAAACGGATGGCCGTGCTGTAGCGCGCCGTCCACTCCTGCGTCCAGCCGCCCTGTACGAAGAGGTCCTGGTCGGCCTGGCGTTCCGCGCTGAAAGGGAAGGAGGCGCCGCGCCGGATGACCGGTCCCGGGAAGCCCCGCTCGGAGCCGTAGCCGTACACCCGCACCTGCCACTGTCCGCCGCGTACCCGGCCGAAGAGCTGGGCCTCCAGCCGCAGGCTGCGGATATCGCTGTTTTCCCGCACCAGGGTGGTGTCGAAGCAGGGGTATTTGTATCGACCGGAAGAATACAAGAATTCAGCCGCCGTGCGTAAAAACAGCGAGGAGCTCAGGCGCTGGTCCCAGCGGACGGAAGGGTTTACGGTAGCGAAAGACCCGCCCCGAAGCCGCACCTGTCCGCCGGAAGCCTCCGGCACAGAAGACTCCAGATGCACCGCCGCCCCGGCAGCATACTCCTTGGCCGTCTGTAAACGGCTGGTTTTCTGCCCGTTATAAAGCAATACCTGGCCCAGTCCGTCCGTGGAGAATCGACCCAGATCCACTTGCATATTCTGGGCATTGTCCACCTGGATGCCGTCCAGGAAAATCCCCACATGCTCGCTGCCCAGGCTGCGTACGTTCACGGTTTTGAGGCCGCCCACACCGCCATAGTCCTTCACCTGCACCCCTGTGAAAGTACGCAAAATATCGGCCACCACCAGGGGGGCCGATACCAGCGAATCCACCCGGACCGCCTCTGCAGCCCGCACCACCGGCAGCTCTTTAACAGCATACACGGTAGCGGGCGCCAGCGAGTCCGGTTCCTGCAGGAACAGGGCTATGACGGCCGCAAGAATCACTTCCAGACGGCAAAATGGCCCGGGCAAACGCCCGCCGTCACGCTCCAGATCTGATTATGCTCGTTATAGAGCCGGTAACAACTCACGCTGCCGGGATTGAAGTAATCGCCGGCATCGCCAACCAGCATCAGGCAGAGCCCCATCGAATCCTCCACGACAGCCATTCCGTAAGGCACGCCGCCCAAATCGACAGGATAAATGGTAATCTTCCCTTTCGCGGCGTTGTAGGACCACACCATGTAGTCGTGCTTCGCGTTAAAGTCAAATTCATTCTCCGTGCCGATACAATACACATTGCCTCCCTGCGCGAAGGAGCAGCTGACATGCGTATGCTTAAAAAGATCACTCGTCACGTGCGTCACCTCTTCAGGCGAAGCCGCCGGGAAAACGTACAAACCGGTGTGCACGTCGTAATAATTGCCCAGCGAAGTCACAAAAATGTGCCCCTTGCCGTCGGCATACACGTTTTTCAGGTTCACCTCCACCTCCACGGTCTTGGTCACCTTGAAAGTTTTCGTGTCGATAATACTCACGGTATTGTCATACGAGTACAGAGGCGGAAGCTGGCTGGAAATGCCGCCGGAATTGGCCACATACAGCTTGCCGTCGTAATAGGCGATGCCTTCCGGCTGATAGCCCACCTCCACGCTGCCATCGACCTTATAGGTGCTCAGGTTGATCCTGTAAACGCAGCCCTTGGGGTTGGCGGAGTCGGTGACGGAATAGTCCGGGCCGTAGGTGGCAAAAGCGCCCGCCCAGGAGGTCACATAGGCATATTGACTGTCGAAAGCAATGTTACGGGGCGTAGGAAGGTCGATGACGGCGAGTTCAGTCTCATCGGCAGCGGCAACAACCTCCACGATGCCGGAGTTGTTCACCACCATCCAAACTTTATCGTCATGAATGGCGATATCGTTGGCCACATCGCCCAGTCCGGCCGCCGCGGAAGGGTTCATTTTCTTGAAGGCGCCGGTGATATACAGGCCGTCGCTCAGGCGGAGGAAATCCAGCGTGGCGTTGTTGGCGCCCATCTGGCCCTCATTGAGCACGAAAATCTTTTTGATATCCTCGGGGAATTCCCCAACCTTAACCATCTCCCCGGTAAGCGAGGCATCTTTGGCCGGCGTTTCCGGCACAGGAGTTTTCTGGCAAGCTACAACACTGAGCACGCCAAAAGCGAAAAGCAACAGGGCTTTTTTCATGAAAATAAGATATTTACGTTAGCGCACCGGCTTGTCCCCGAGCCAGAATACTTAACTGGATCCAGGCAGGTCTTCTGACTTCTCCCGGCCCCGGCCTTCTCGGGTTTCCCCAATGGCAACGGATGCGGAACCGTTATGGATAACACAGCTGCGGGCACAGTCCCGGTCTCTCACCGGCTTCCCTTTTGGCCTCCTTGCAGGCACCTGAATCTGGCTGCAAAGATACGAAAAAAACATCACTCGTGAATCACGGGCGGGACCATACGCGGAGCCGGGTGCGGAGGAGCCAGAGTGGAAACGCCATCCGCCGGTAAAAAAGAAGGGCGCACCCCGCAGGGCCGCCCTTCGTCTGGGAAAAACCGGGAACTAGTCCTCTTCCTGCTCCTGGGCAGCGTATTCTGCCAGCAGCTTGGTCTGGACGTCGGCCGGAACCTGTACGTACTCCGCGAACTTCATCTGGAAGGTAGCGGAACCACCGGTGAGGGAGCTCAGGACGGTGGAGTAGCGGTACAGCTCTGCGAGCGGAACGCGGGCGTGGAGCACGGTGAAGCCCTTCTCCATATCCTGGTTCATGATCATGCCGCGACGGGTGTTCAGGTCGCTCATGCAGGGGCCTACATACTCGTTCGGGGTGAAGATGTCCACATTGTAGATGGGTTCCAGGATCTTGGGACCAGCCTGACGGAAGGCCTCCTTGAAGGCGTTACGACCGGCGATGATGAAGGCGATTTCCTTGGAGTCTACCGGGTGCATCTTACCGTCATAAACATACACGCGGATGTCACGTGCGTAGGAACCGGTAAGCGGGCCTTCTTCCATCTTGCTCTTGATACCCTTCAGGATAGCGGGCATGAAGGACAGGTCGATGGAACCACCCACAACGCAGTTGTAGAATTCCAGCTTGCCACCCCACTCGAGGTCGGTGATGTCCTGGCTCTTGAAGTTGAACACCACATCCTTGCCGTCGATCTTGAAGTTCTTGGGAGCTTCCTGACCCTCTACGTACGGGCAAACGAGCAGATGTACCTCACCGAACTGACCGGCACCGCCGGACTGTTTCTTGTGACGATACTGGGCCGTTGCAATCTTGGTGATGGTCTCACGATACGGCACCTTGGGAGCGTAGAGTTCGATGTTCTGCTTAAACTCGTTGGTCACTCTCCACTTCACGTAGTTGATGTGCTGCTCACCCATACCGGTAAGGATGGTCTGGCGCAGTTCCTTGGAATATTCCACACCAATGGTAGGATCCTGAGCGGCGATCTTGTTGAGGGCGTCGCCCACCTTGGCCTCGTCGTTCTTGTCCACGGCCTTTACGGCGCAGCGGTACTTGGCATCCGGGAACACCATGTGCTTGATGGCCTCTACGCCATTCTGAGCCAGGGTAACGTCCGTCTTACCAGCCTTGAGCTTCATGACGCAACCGATGTCACCGGCGGAAATCTGGGACACTTTCTCCTTCTTGGAGCCAGCCACGGCGTAGATGGCGCTGAGGCGCTCACCGTTGCCGGTTTCCGGGTTCACAAGGTCTGCACCCTCGTTGAGGGTACCGCTCATCACCTTGAAGTAAGAAACCTCACCCAGGTGCTGTTCCACGGAAGTCTTGAAGATGAACAGGGCCACGGGGCCGGCAGGGTCGCACTTGATGGTGCCGCCGTCCACGGTGGGTTCTTCCTTGCCGAAAGGAGAAGGAACCACGTTCACGGTGAACTCCATGAGGCGTTTTACGCCCAGGTCTTCCTTGGCAGCCACGCAGAACACGGGGATGGTTTCACCCTTCTGCAGGCCCAGGCGCAGACCTTCGCGGATTTCGTCCGTGGTGAGTTCCATGGTCTCGAAGAACTTCTCCATGAGTTCGTCGGAACCCTCGGCAGCCTTCTCCATGAGTTCGGCGCGGAGTTCCTCGGCCTCGTCCGCATAGGCGGCGGGGATGTCCAGTTCCTCGTTCTTCTTGTTGTAATATTTCATGGTGATGACATCCACGAAGCCTTCCAGGCCGGCACCGGGGTTCACCGGGAACTGGCACAGGGCGGCCTTTTTGCCGAACTCCTCATGGATGGCATTGCGCACGCCTTCCCAGTTGGCTTTGTCGTGGTCCAGCTGGTTTACGGCAATTACCATAGGAATGCCGTACTGGTCTGCGTAGCGGGCATACAGGGAGGTACCTACCTCGATGCCGGCCGTGCCGTTCATGACCATGATAGCCGCATCCACCACCTTAAAGGCAGCCAGGGCGCCACCGGAGAAGTCGTCGGAACCGGGAGCGTCGATGAAGTTGATCTTGCAGCCGTTGAACTCTGCGTACAGCGGAGTGGCGTTGATGGACTTCTGGTTGGTCTGCTCAAACTCGGTGTTGTCCGACACCGTATTTTTGTCTTCCACGGTGCCACGACGGTCGATGACCTTTCCTTCAAACAGCATAGCCTCCGACAGGGTGGTTTTACCACTGCGGGGAGCGCCGATAAGGACGATGTTGCGGATGTTTTTAGTTGTGTAAGTTTTCATTGGTGTTATTAAATTGTTTCAATTTTCAAACGCAGTCTGCAAATATAGGGATTTTAGCCTAAAAAGCAATAGCTATTGCTTGGAAATACGCCAAATGAACCAGGCCGATACTGCCAAGCCCACGACCACAGCCACTACGGAAGCCTCTGCGCCGAAGACACCGCCGGTGAGCCAGTCGCTCCCCTGCACCTGTGCATGAAGCAACGTCTCGCCAGCATCCTGGCCGGATACCGCAAAGCCGAAAATATTGCCCTGGGAGAAGTTCCAGGCCCAATGGATGCCGATCGGGAACCACAGCGTCCCGGACCATTTGTACGCCGCACCCAGCAGCAGCCCCGCCTCGATGGCAATGGCGATGCCGGCCCAAAGCGTCCCCCCTGGATTGGTCCAGTGCAGGAGGCCGAAAAGCAGGGCCGATATGCCCAACGCCCACGGGAAGCCCCATTTTTCGTCGATCCAGCGGAACAACACGCCCCGGAAGACAATCTCCTCCCCTACGGCCACCACGGCGAAATAGCAGAAGGCCCAAATCAGTTCACTGGCCGGAGCCCCGACGCTGGCAACCTTGTAGCCGCCGAGCAGCGCCATGATGCCCGTAACGACGCAAAAATACGCCAAACCCACGCCCAGGCCTTTCCCGGTGTCTACGGGGAGCCGGTCCATGGGCAGGTCGTGCGCATTCTCATTTTCGAACAGGCGCACGAAACGGGAATAGACCAGTATCATAACGGCACTGACCGCCAGGCATATCCCGGCGTACCACCAGCCATGGGGCACTAAATCCACCATACCGGCAAACCCATACATGAGCAACGACAGGAAGAGGGCCAACACCAGCAGCCCCAGCCACTTCCAAAAAGACATTTCTTTAATCATAGACGCAAAGTTAGGCTTTTTTCGTAATTTTGTGTCGATGAAACCGAATTTGAAGGCATATTGCGAGGCCGGAAGGCTGGAAGCCGGCTGCGACGAGGCCGGACGCGGGCCGCTGGCGGGGCCGGTGTACTGCGCGGCGGTCATCCTGCCGCCGGACTTCTTCCATCCCCTCCTGAACGACTCCAAGCAGATGAGCGAAAAGGCCCGCGAGACGCTGCGGCCCATCATCGAGCAGGAAGCCATCGCCTGGGCGGTGGAGGCGGTATCGGCAGAGGAAATCGACCAGCTGAACATCCTCTGGGCATCCGTGACGGGGATGCAACGGGCGGTGCTGCGACTGGAACCCAAACCGGATTTCCTGCTAGTGGACGGCAACAAGTTCCGCCCCTTCGGCCCGTATGGCTTCAAGGATTACCTAACGGTGGTGCACGGCGACGCCACTTATGCCAGCATTGCGGCGGCATCGGTCCTGGCCAAGACTTATCGGGACGATTGCATGCGGCAGCTGGCGGCGGAGTACCCCCAATACGGCTGGGACCGCAACATGGGCTACCCCACCGCGGAGCACATCGCCGCCATCCGCACCCACGGCTACACCCCCTGGCATCGGAAATCTTTCCATGTGAAGGAGTTGGAGCCGACACTATTTTAAGCCCTTTCTGTCATTCCGAGGCCAAAGGCCGAGTGAATCTCATTGATTTTTTTTATATTTGTACAAATAACTGTCATTCAATGAAACGTATCTTAGCTATCCTGGCCGGTCTTGCCATTACGGTAAGCGCCATGGCCGACGAAGGAATGTGGCTTCTGCCGCTCCTGAAACAACTTAACGGAAAAGACCTCAAGGCTGCCGGCTGCAAGCTGAGCCCGGAGGAAATTTACTCCATCAACAAAACTTCCCTGAAAGATGCCATCGTCCACTTTGGCGGCGGCTGCACCGGTGAGATGATCAGCGCCCAGGGCCTCCTGGTCACCAACCACCACTGCGGTTACAGCAGCATCCAGGGTCTGTCCACCGACGAGCACAACTACCTGATGGACGGCTACTGGGCCAAGAACTTCGCCGAGGAAATCCCCTGCCCCGGCCTCACCGTCACCTTCCTGGTGAGCATGGAAGATGTGACCAAGGTCATTGAGGAAGGCACCATCTCGGAAGAGGCCCTCAGGAAGGCCGCAGAGGATGCCAACCCCGGCTGCAGCGTCACCGTAACGGGCTTTTACAACGACAACGTGCACTATGTCATTGTGTATCGAACCTATAAAGACGTACGCTTTGTAGGTGCTCCCCCGGCATCCATGGGTAAGTTCGGCGGAGAAACCGACAACTGGATGTGGCCCCGCCACACCTGCGACTTCTCCATGTTCCGCGTGTACGCCGGTACCGACAACATGCCCGCAGAGTATAGCGAAAACAACGTTCCCTATAACCCCGCCCGCAGCCTCAAGATTGCCACCGGCGGTGTCAAGGAAGGCGACTTCGCCATGGTGATGGGCTATCCTGGCCGCACCCAGCGCTACCAGACCGCTGCCCAGCTCAACAGCATGATCGCCAATAACCGCGTCCGTATCGACGCCCGCACCATCCGTCAAGACATCATGTGGGAGCAGATGGTGGCCGATCCTTCAGTCCGCCTCAAATATGCCGACAAATACGCTTCCTCCGCCAACGGCTGGAAGAAATGGCAGGGCGAGGAGCTGGCTTTCGAGGCCCTCAACATCATCGGCCGCGAAGAGCAGAAAGAGGCCAACCTGAAGGCCTGGATCGAGGCTTCCCCGGAGCGCAAGGCCCTGTATGGGGACCCGGTGGCCGAAATCGCCAAGAATGTGAAAAAGAACGAGGCGGCCAACATCGCCGTGAACCGTATCATCGAAGGCCCTTACCAGATTGAACTCATGCAGTTCGCCGCCGGCGTTACCAATTACTATGCTCGTGGTTTGCAGCAGGGTCAGGATTCTGTGCTTGCACTGGTCAACGCCCGCGAACGCATCCGCGAAGAGTATAGGGACTATGTGGTTTCTATCGACAAGAAAGTGGCCGTGGCTATGCTGGAACACTATCGGAAGACGGCCGATCCCGCCAACTACCTCAAGATTGGCGAACGCGACTTTGCGACGATGGACATCCCGGCCTATGTAGAAGAACTGTTCAGCAAGAGCGTGTTCGTTTCCGAGGCCAGCATGATGGCCGCTACTGCCGAGCAGCTGAACGCAGACCCGGCCAATGAACTGGCTCAGGCTGTCGTTGCGGCCCTGATGCCTTCCTACATGGCCCTGTATGCCATGCCGGATCCTACCTTCGACATTGCCCGCAAGCACTTTGCCGCCGCCCTGCTGGAGTGGCAGAAAGGCCAGGCCATGTACCCGGACGCCAACTCCACCATGCGCCTCACCTACGGCCATGTGCTGCCTTACAGCCCCAAGGATGCCCTGGTGTACAAGTACTACACCACCGCCCGCGGCCTGCTGGAGAAAGAAGACCCCACCAACCCTGAATTCGTGCTGCCTGCCGGCATCAAGAGCCTCCTGGAAGCCGGTGACTATGGCCGCTGGGCCGATGCCGACGGCACCCTGCACACCTGCTTCCTCACCAACAACGACATCACGGGCGGCAACTCCGGTTCCCCGGTGCTCAACGCCAAGGGCGAGCTCATCGGCCTGGCCTTCGACGGCAACTGGGAGAGCATGAGCTCCGACGTCATGTTCGAGCCGGACCTCCAGCGCTGCATCTGCGTAGATATCCGCTACGTCCTCTGGCTGGTGGAGAAATACGGCGGCGCCTCCAACATCATCAACGAACTCACCTTCGCGAAGTAAGGTTCCGGCCCGCTGCCGTGACAGCTAATCGCTTGGCTGTCATGCAATTACAATATAATCCTCGTTCGATTTTTGAACGAGGATTATTATATAACAGGCTCTGTTACAATTAGTTAGTTGTCACGCCCAGTATGACCAAAATATCCACAGGCTGTCCAGTCCCGGAGGAGGATTGGTAATAGTGCCAATTATTTCGTACTTTTGCATACCCTAACGCAAAGCGCATGAACGAGAAAGAAATATTGCAGTGGCTGCAGGAGGTGCAGCATCCGGCCAAAGAGGACCAGAATGTGGTGGCTCTGGGGCTGGTGGAAAAGATAGCTATTGTCGATAACAGCGTCCACGTAACGCTGGCCTTCCCCAAACGGCCGGACCCGCTGAAGAACTACCTGGTGGGTGCCGTGCAGGCCTGCCTGTACCGGCATTTACCCGGTGGAACGGATATCCAGGTGGATACCATCGTAAAGGAACCGGCTAAACCCGCACCTAAAGGCATCGAATTCAACCTGGAGCAGCTGCGGGAAGTGAGCCACATCATCGGCATTGCATCCGGAAAGGGCGGCGTGGGCAAAAGCACCGTCACCGTAAACCTGGCTGTGGCTTTGGCTCGGCTGGGCTATCGGGTTGGCGTGGCCGATGCCGATGTTTACGGCCCCTCCATCCCCACCATGACTGGGACGGAAGACGTCACCATCGAAATGGAAGGCGAGGACGAACATACCAACCTGTTCATCCCGGTGGAGAAGTACGGTGTCAAGTGGCTCTCAGTGGGACACGTGTCGCAGGCCGGGCAGGCGCTCATCTGGCGCGGTCCCATGGCCTCCACCGCCCTCAAGCAGATTATCCTGCAAACCGCCTGGGGTCCGCTGGATTTCCTCCTTATCGACATGCCTCCGGGAACCGGCGATATTCACATTTCCCTCATTGGCGATGTCCCCATGACCGGCGCCGTAATCGTAACCACCCCGCAGGTGGTGGCGCTGGCAGACGTGCTCCGCGGCGTGAACATGTTCCGCAATCCGCAGGTGAACAAGCCCATCCTGGGCCTGGTGGAGAACATGTCCTGGTTCACCCCGGCCGCCCATCCGGAAGAGAAGTACTACCTTTTTGGCAAGGATGGCGGCTCCCAGATGGCCCACAACCTGGACATTCCCTTCCTGGGCCAGATTCCCCTGGTGCAGGATATCCGCGAAGGCGCGGACAACGGTGAACCCGTGGCCCTGCTCAATCGTCCGGACTCCCAGGCCTTCCTGGACCTGGCCGGCCGCGTAGCCGCCAGCGTGTAGCCGGGAGCCAATCGGCACTATCGTCCCAAACCATCTCCAATAGGGTGATCGCTAACATGCTGATAATCAGCAAGATATAGAATAATCCTCGTTCAAAAATCGAACGAGGATTATATTGTAATATACTGATACTCAGCCTATTAGTTGTCACGCCCCGGTGGCCGGGGTTAGTTCGCGCGTTTGCGGAGGGCGAGGGGAAGGGCGATGGCGACCACCAGGAGCAGCAGGAGGGTGAGGGAGGCCACGCGGGAGACGGTGGCGCCGATTCGGTAGCTGTCCGGGAGGAAGGTCATCACCACTTCGTGGGAGCCGGCCGGAAGGAGGGCGGCACGGAGGGTCCAGTTGGCCCGGAGGAGGTCCAGGGGCTGCCCGTCCACGGTGGTGTGCCAGCCGTTGGGGTAGTAGATTTCGCTGAACACGGCCAGCCGGTCGGTGGCGGCGGTATACTGGTAGTGGAGCTCGTTGGGGGCGTAGGAGGTCATCCGGATGAGATCCCTGGTCGAGCCGGGGATGACGGGGGCCTCCGGGGCGGGAGATACACTCGCTTCGCTCGGTATGACAGAAGGGGTGACGGGGGCCTCCGGGGCGGGAGATACACTCGCTTCGCTCGGTATGACAGAAGGAGAGCTCGGTATGACAGAAGGAGAGCTCGGTATGACAGAAGGGGTGCCCGGCAGGGCCACGGGCTCGGTGACAACGGCCTGGGAACGGAGGTCCACGGCGCCCAGAAGGGCGATTTCCTCGTCCGGACCAGATGCTACCGCCACAGAATCCACAAACCACGCAGGACCAAATGCGCCGTCGTTCACCAGCGGCGGATAATTACCGTCCAGCACCACGTAGCGGGTGTTCAGGGCGTTAAGCACCGGGGTGCTGGAAGCCATCCACGCCTCCACAGCCTCCAGGGAATCGGCCGCATTCAGCTGCTTGTACAAACCATTGATTTCCGGCGTCAGGTAGTGCTCAATCAGGTCCTGGTACCGCTGGAGCTTGGCCGGCGAGTAACCGCCCACGCTCTTGTGATGGTACGACGGCACGGAGGAGTTGAACACATTCACCGTGAGGTCCAGCACGCGGTACTGCGGGTCGTTATCGGCCTTGATAATCTGGTCCACGGGCCTTTCCGCGAAGGGTTTGTTGAAGTCGCGTGGGGTGGTGAAATGGTCTGCGTTGAGGTAACGCTTGCCCACGATGAACAGGTTGGCGGCGCTCAGCAGGCAAATGCAAAGGGCGGCCACCCATTTGCGTCCGAAGCCGGAAGTCTCCGCCTTGGGAAGATAGGCCCACAAAAGCAAGAGGGCCGATGCCACGATGAGTCCCAGCGCCATGAGGGCATCGGCACGGAAAAGGGCGATGCGGTCCAGCACCAGCGCCTCCACGAGCACATCCTGCATGCCGGCGTCGTTGGGCCCTTCGAAGGAGCCGAAGAGACCGGGAAGCATCACGCACAGCAGCGAGAAGCCGCCGGTGACGCCCAGCGCCCACCAGAAAGCCTTCAGGAAGCGCTTACGGTCATATTCTCCCCTGACGATACGGTCCAGTGTCACAAAGCCCAGCACCGGCAGCGTGACTTGCAGCACCACCAGCGCCATCGACACCGTACGGAACTTGTTATACAGCGGCAACACCTTGAAACAGAAGGCCGTAAAGGCCATGAAATGACTGCCGACCGCCATGAGCACCGCCAGGAGCGTCGCCGCCAGCAGCCACCATTTCTCCCGCCCGCGGTACAGGCCCAGGCCCAGCACAAACAGGAACACGGAAATGGCACCCATGTACATAGGACCGGCGGTGAAAGGTTGCGGCCCCCAGTACAACGGCAACTGTTTGGCCGTCTCCTTGAGGTTCTTCTGGCCCGCCCGGCGCAGCAATTTAACGGTCTCCGACTTTTCCGGATTCACCGCCCCTGACGATGACCCTCCGTTGAAGTCCGGAATCATCAGGTTGGGCAGTTCCTCCCAGCCGTAGCTCCACGCGGTGGCATAGTCCAGGTCCAGGCCGCTCGCATTGGCGCCCTCCTTGGAAAGTTCGGAGCCACCGCGCATGGTCTGCGGCGTATATTTGGCCAGCGGCAGCAATTTATTCACATTGGTGGCGATGCCCGCGCTGCCCAGCACCAGCAAGAGGGTCGATGCCAGCAGGAAAGGTTTCCAGGCCTTGGTCCGGATGGTATGCACCAGCTCCACGATGGCATACAGCAGTACCATGATGGCCAGGTAGTAAGTGATTTGCTGGTGGTTGGCCTTGATTTGCAGGGAGAGCGTAAGGCCGAAGAGGGTCGCGCCCAGGAGGGTGCGGAAGAGACTCCCGATCAAGTCGGGAGTGACGGTGGAGGTCGTCATGGCCGACCCCGATCGGCCATCTCTCACAGAGCGATAGGTATACACCAACGCGGCGAGGACCCAGGGCATGAAGGCGATGGCCTGCATCTTGGTATTGTGCCCCACCTGAATAATCTGGAAATTGTAACTGCAGAAAGCCACAGCGATAGCCCCGCCCAGGGCGATAGTCCAGTTCACCCCCAGCGCCAGGAACAGCAGGAAGGCCCCCAACAGCGCGATAAACAGGTAAGTCGCCGGCCGTTTTCCCACCAGCAGCAGCTTGTACAGCCACTCGGTGTAATCCCCCTTGTTCTGCGTGGAAATAGCCGTTGTGGGCATGCCGCCGAACATGGAGTCCGTCCAGTATGTAGGATTATCCGGATGGGCGGCGTTCCATTCACTCATCTCGTGCGACATTCCCACAAAGCCGGAAATGTCGCTCTGGTTCACAATCTTCCCATCCAGCACCTGCGGCACAAAGCCGTAACTCAGTGCAAGGAACAGGGCCACGACGCCCAGGGCAATCAGTATATTTTTCCAATATTTCATAAGTCGATGACAGTCTTGAACAATTGTGCCAGCGCATGGGCCGTGGCACGACGGGAATACGGGTCGATGTCCCCCGCGGTAGCCGGAATGCCTCCCCGGCAATGGGTGCGCCAGGCCGCCTCCAGGAAGGTCCGGAGGCCTTCTTCATCGTCCCAGCCGATGGTGCAGCCAGCTTCCGTAGCCGCCAGCACGCGGGCCATGGCACCGTCCACCTGACCGATGCCCAGCACCGGCCGGCGGGCCGCCAGATACTCGAAGAGCTTGCCGGGCAGGATGGGCCTGTACTGCGGGTCGTTCCGGAGCGGCAGCAGCAAAATACTGGCGCTCCGCTGCTCCTTCACGGCCTCCGCATGCTTGCAGTAGCCCAACGAAACCACGTTGTCGATGAGCCCCTCAGCCTTGATGGCCGTGAGGATTTCCCGGTCCACTTTGCCCGCCAGGCGCAGGCACAGCGCAGCCCTGAAATGCGGGTCCGCGGCGGCCTTTTCCCCGAGCACCTTCCACAGCGCAAGCGGGTTGCCATCGGCCGCAAAAAGACCGGTATGGGTAATGTTGAAATGCCCGTCCATAGGAGGTACGGGGCCGATGAAGTCTTCTTCGTCGTAGCCGTTGGTGATGCACGCCACGGGCGTTTTAGTCATGGCCTGGAAATCCTCCTGCATGAGCGGCGTACAGGCCAGCACCGTGTTGCAACTATCCAGCACCCGTTGCTCCATGTTCCGCAGCCGTTTCCAGCTGAGCCCGGTCATGGGCAAATGCTTTAAATAATACATCTTGCTCCACGGATCCCGGAAGTCCGGAATCCACGGAATGCCCAGCGCTTTATGCAGTTTTTCGCCGATCAGGTGCACCGAATGCGGCGGTCCGGTAGTGACCATCACATCCACCGGATGCTCCTTCAAATAGGCCTTGAGGCGTTTGACGGAAGGACGCACCCAGCCGATGCGCGGATCCGGCACAAAGAGATTGGCCCGGATCCACAGGGACAGGCGCTGCTTGAAGGTTTTGGGACCGGAGGAGATTTCCGTCACTTCCGTACTTTTGGCACCGGTGAGTTTGCGGTAGGCGGCGTACGGCTCCCAGATGGGCCCGCGAAGCACCTCCACCTGCGGCGGCACCTCTGCGGAAAAAGTATGGTCGATGGAAGGGTAGGTGGCATTTTCGGGCGCCCACACCACGGGTTCCCAGCCCTCCGCGCACAGGTATTTGACGAACTTTACCCAGCGCTGCACCCCCGACCCTCCGGACGGCGGCCAGTAATACGCTATGACCAGAACCCTTTTCACAGATTGCAAAGATAGCAAAAACCTGTGAAATTCTTCCGGAAAGCCCTATCGCTTGGTGAACTTAAGGCTACGGATAGTGCCGGAATAGGCGGCGTTCAGGGTGTACAAGCCAGGGGCAAGGCCCGCCACCGACACCTCTACGGGATGGCAGTTATCGGCATCGACCGACATTTCCCGCACCAGGGCGCCGGAAGCCGAATATACGGTAAGCTTCACCGGAACCAGCTCGGCAGCGTCGATAACCACGTGCAAAGACGTAATGGCCGATGCCGGATACAGGAACACCGGCATGGAAGGGTTCTTCACCACCAGCGAAAGTTTGACCTCTCCGGCAAGGTCGCCGTCCGATGCACTCAGCTTCAACTGCGTCACACCGGACTGGAGCGCCTTAATCATGAGCGTTCCTCCGGACACGGAAACCTCCGCCACCTCCGGCTGGGAAGCCTCGGCGCTGAAAGTCAGTTCGTCCAGGTCGGGATCGGCAAAGACCTGGGAGAGATCCAGCATGAGTTCCTCGCCCACGCCTTCCATCACAAGGCCCTCAGGCATGGCCTCCGTAGCTACGGGACGCATGTTGTACATCACTTTCACCTCCAGGCTGAGTTCAGCCTTGGCCTGATCTTCGTTCACGCCCAGAACGGTAATGGTATGACGACCCAGCCCCAGTTCCAGGGCATTTACCCGAACCTTGCCTTCGTCCGTGATGGAAACGCCCACGCTACCATCGGGAACTTCCAGGTGGACGCGCTGGTTGTTGGGATCGGTGGCAACCACCGCAAAATCGGCCACCTCGTTATAGTGCAGCTCGGTTACCGGCGTGCCCTCCCAGGAAAGGACGGGCGGCAGGATGGGGGCGTTCAGGTCCACGGTAAAGGCGCCATAGGCATCCAGCTTGCGGCCGATATACTTGGAGCCGGGGAAGGCATTGGTCTTGGCACCCCGCAGCAGTCGCGCACGGCACTCTTCGGCCGTGAAACCGGGGCCGCCGAAGTAGGACACCAGCAATGCTGCCACACCGGAAACGTGCGGGCAGGCCATGGAAGTGCCAATGTAATCCTTTCCGCCATAACCACCGGTTCCATCCGTGCCGATGGTGCTGTAAATGGCCGTATTGGTTTCTCCGCCGGGAGCCGCCAGATCGATCCATTCGCCATAATTGGAGAAGGAAGACTTGTTGCCTGTCATGTCGAAGGAAGCGACAGCAATAACATTTTCGTAGGACACCAGCGGGTCATAGTCGAAGTTGTCGTTTCCGGCCGCAAAGACGGCGATACCGCCCTTCATGGGGGCGTCGGGCAGCTGCTTGCCGTCGTTGTCACAGCCGGCATATTTGATGAAATAATCCAGGGCCGCCTTGTATTCGGGCAGGTCCTTAATGGTATAGGAACGATAGAGCTCGATTTCCTCATCAGTGGTAAAACCGTCGCCATTCATGTCCGGGGAGAAACCCCAGCTGCACTGGAGGATGACGGCCCCATGGTCCGCTCCGTGCTTGATGGCCTGGAAGAGGTCCGGCTGGTTGCCGTAAAGGTCGAAAATCTGGCAGGACATGACTCTGACACCGGGCAGGCTCTCGGCTGCATTGCCGCCGGCTATGCCTGCTACGCCCACACCGTTGTTGCTCACGGCCGAAATGATACCGGCCACATGGGTACCATGGCTGCTGGAAGGGACCACCGTAGGAGTATCATTGTTGAAATTATAACTTCCGCTGCCGTCCGGATAGCAAGGGACCAGGTTGGCCGCCAAGTCCTCGTGGGTCATGTTCACACCGGCGTCTACCACGGAGACGATTACGTTGGGACTTCCCACTGTGAACTCCTTCCACACTTTTTCCACATTGATATCGGCCCCGGCATAGCGGCCGTTCACAAAATGCCACTGCATGCCGAAATAAGGGTCGTTCCAGATGGCGGCACGCGGGCGCACCTGCAACTGAGGGCTCACGTGCACCACGCCGGGCAGGCTGGCCAGATCCTGGGCCGCCTTGGTGGCCGGCGTGTCCTCGTCGAACTCTACATAATAGAAACGGTGCAGGCCTTCCCTGCGGGTACGGGGCTCGAATTCCCCCGCATCGGGGAACACCCGGCGCATGTTCCGGATATCCAGCGCCTCCAGGCTGCTGCCAAAAGCTTTGGTAACCGGATTGGCCCCCTGGACCAAGGCGTCTTCTATCTGAGCGGTTGTCGCGTCGTCGAACAGGACTGTCACGCGGCCGGAGACATAGGGGTTAAATGCTTGTGGCTGTTGAGGTTCCGTAACCGGTGTTTCGGGTTCAGCAACGGTGCAGGCGGTCAGGATAAACAGAGACAGTGCGGCAAGGGAAGTTTTTCTGGACATACGAAATGTTTGGTTCTTGTTTTAAGTATCGGAACAAAGGTAGTGTTTTTCTTTAAAAAAATGTATCTTTGCATGTGGCCTAAACCGAGAAAAACTTTGAGATAGGCCTAAACTGCTGATTGAAAAACAACTTCAACTTTCAAATATGCATATATCATCGCGTTTTGGCGCCGTCGTCCTGATGGCGCTGGGGCTTTGCGTAGCATTTTCCTGCGACAAGCCCGAACAACCGGACAGTGGGAAAACCAACCCGGATCCCCAGCCTGAGCAAAAGACCGATGCGCCCGTTATCAAGGCATCGGACTTCACCATGTTGGCCAAGGGTAGCACCTATACGCTGCCCGTAACCATCCAAAACCCGGTAGATGGCAAGAGCCTGCAGGCCACGCTCACCGAAGCGGCCGACTGGCTCACAGTGGGCACCCCCACGGCTGCCGGCGTTCCCCTCACCGTCACCGACAACCTGTCGACCAGCCGCACCGCCGGCATCAAGCTTTCCTACTCCGGTGCACAGGATGTTTCGCTCACGGTCACGCAATCGCAGTGGGTATATTCTGAATTCGGCATCAGCGTCGATAAGATCGGCCCCTTCGGCGCCACCATCACCATCGACCGCAAGGCCGGTTATACGGGCGGTTATTTCTTCGAGGTGCTGGACAAGAACACCTTCAAGAAGTATGTGGATGGCGAAACCAACGAAATGGGCACTTTCGCCTGGGGTAACAAGCTCTATCTGAGCGATGTGGAATACCTGAAGAGCCTTGCCCAGAAGCACGGTCATCCGCTGAGCCAGCTCTTCGGGATGCTGGGCAGCATGTACAGCACGGAAGCCCAAACCGTCATGCCTTACAGCGGCCTGAATATCGACTCCGATTATGTGTTTATCGTCTATGGCATGGAGGCCACCGATGAGGCCAAGCGCAAGACTCCTATCTGCATCCATGAATTCCACACCGGCTTCTCCGACGAGTCCGGCCTCTCCTTCAGCGGCCGCGCTACGGACATCGCCCAGACCTATGCTACCGTCACGGTAACCCCGTCCAACAACAACGAGTACTGGTACATGAACTGGGTGTCCGAAATCCAGCTCCAGACCACCGACCTGGCCACGGTGATGCAGAACAGCATCAACAGCGCCAAGTCGCTCCTGGGCACCTACTCTGCCGATGTGATTCTCTGCCACGGCCCCGAGACGTTCCAGGCCACCGAACTGATGCCCGGCACCAACTATTCCGTGATAGCCTGGGGCATGAACCTGGATATGACGGCCACCACGGCACCGGTGGAAGTATTCACCTTCCGTACGGCAGATTATGAAATCACGGACGACTGCACCTTCACCATCGAGCCCCTTGAAATTGAGGACATGGACATCAAGGTGCGCGTCACCCCCACCAATCCGGAGACGCGCTACTACGTGGCCTTCGTGGCCAAGTCCATCATGGCCGGCTACTCCGACGAGCAGGCCGCCCAGCGCATTATCAACATGGAGGCGCAGCGTATCGACCAGCATTATTATGACGTGGAGAACCTGAGCTGGGCCAACCTGCCCGGCCTGCAGCCCGGCGTCCGCGAAATCTGGGGCCGCCGCGACGAAGGCTGGACCTTCCAGCCCCAGCACGACTACCGCATCTATGTCTTCGGCATCGACAACTGGGGCATCCGCTCCACCGTGGTGAACGCCATCGACGTCACCACCGCCGCTGCCGGTGAATCCCACAACCACTTCCAGGTAGACATCGTCAAGAACACCTGGCAGGGCCTGGATTATACCGTAACGCCTGAAATCAACGACGAATACTGGATGAGCTTCCTGGCCGAAAAGTCCGACATCGAAACGTATTTCCGCAATGCAGACGGCTCCCTGAAAGAGAAGGAAATCTTCGAGTGGGTAGAGGAATACTACGAGGACGAAATCAACTACAACGCCTTCGCAGGCCCGCGCACGCTGCATCAGCACGTGACCCCGGATACCGATTACATCCTGCTGGTCTTCGGCTATGCGGGCACCTACACTACCAAGATGTACGAATGGCCCATTTACGCACCCAAGCCGCCGCTCGGCCAGAGCACGGCCGACTTCTCCTACACCTATGAACTGTTCCGCGGTGAGGACCTTACCGAACTGGATCCCGTACAGTTCCCGGCCGTAGACTTCGCCGGCGACTGTGTGATGGTAGTCCGCTTCCAGGTAACCGACAATGCCAAGCACTGGTACTTCGGCTGCTGGCCGCCCATGGAGAACTTCAAGGACCAGGGAGGACAGTACTACCTGATGACCCTGGATATGAATCCCGACGTCTCGGGTTCAGCCATGCAGGACAAACTGTACTTCCGCAACCGTCCTTGGTGGTACGGTTCCCAGGAGGGCTACAAGTGGGTTGACGGCGAGGGTGATATCGTGAACCACTGGCCCTGGTCGCTCTCCGGCTGGGCCGAAGACGCCGAAGGCAATTACGGTCCTTGGCACTACGAACTGCTCATTCCCGTTCCCTTCCCTAAGGATACCCCCGGACTGGGCAAGTATGAGGTGGGTTACACCGAGGCCTATGACTTCTGGAGCAATCCTTCCGGCGCCCCCATGCAGATTTTCCGCGTGAGCGACGGCAAATCCATCGTCAAGTAAATTACACCATAAACACAAATCACTACTATGAAGAAATTATTTACATTCTTGGCAGGTACAGCCCTGTTGCTGACCGCCTGCACACCTGAGGAATTGTCCAATCAATCCCTTAAGGACAGGCTGGACCAGCACGACAAGGACATCGCAGCCCTGCAGAACGACGTTAAGACCCTGAAAGACCAGGTGTCCCAGATCAACACCAATATCCAGGGTCTGCAGACCATCGTGACCGCCTTGCAGAAAAATGTCTATGTCAAGAGCGTCACCGAGGTAAAGGACACCGACGGCAACGTGATTGGCTACACCATTACCTTTACCGGCGAAACCGCCCCTGTCACCATCTACCATGGTGAGAAAGGCGACAAGGGCGACAAAGGTGATCAGGGCGAAACCGGTGCCCCCGGTGAGCCTGGCGCCCCCGGAGCCCCCGGCGAGCCTGGCTCTACGCCAGTTATCGGCGTAAAGGAATCAGGCGGTGTCTACTATTGGACCGTCAACGGTAACTTTATCACTGACGGGGACGGACATCCCATCCCCGTGACCGGCAATGACGGCGCTCCCGGTGCACCCGGTGCTCCCGGTGCCGACGGCCAGACTCCGCAGCTGCGCATCAACGAAGGCAATTGGGAAGTCTCCTATGACGGAGAAACCTGGACGGTAGTAGGTCCGGCCCAGACGGCTGCCGAAAGCGTCGACGTCGTGTTCTCCGGCGTGAAAGAGACCAAGGATCAAGTGGTCTTCACCCTCACCGACGGCTCCAAGCTGGCCATCGACAAATACGTAGATTTCTCCCTGAAGATCGATGACAGCCAGGTGTACCAGGTAGTAACCGGTAAGGCCACTGAAATCCCTTATACCCTCTCCGGTGTGGGTAAGGGCGAATCCCGCGTGGACGCCGTTGCCAGCGGCGACTGGTGGGCCGATGTCGTCCCCGCCGACAACGAGGGTGGCGCCGTAAAGGTGACTGCCGGTACGGCCGAGAAGGCTAAGGTTATCCTCTATGCCGTGGACGGCAAGGGCCGTAGCGACATGCGTTCCCTCATTTTTGAGGGCGGTTCCCTCTCCGTCACTGCTCCCGTGGAAGAAGCTCCCACCGCCGGTGGCGAGATGGTTGTTCCCGTGGTTACCAATGTGGACTACACCGTCGACATCGAAAAGGATGCACAGTACTGGATTTCCTATGCTATCACCAAGACCAGCGAGGTTCGTAACGAGAAACTCGTGCTCACCGTAGAGAAGAACACCCTGCCTCAAACCCGTTCCGGCTTGGTACAACTCAAAGACGCGTCCGGTGCCGTGATTCAGGAATTCGAAGTGAAGCAGGAGAGTGGCGTATATGAGTATCCTGTGTTCGAAGACAACAGCTTCAAGAACTGGGTTCTGTACAACTCCGCTGCTGCCGACTACAATGAGAATTTGAAGGTGGATGCAGCCGAGGCCGCCAAGGTGACGGAACTCACCATTAACTCCGACTACACCTCCCTGAAGGGTATCGAGTGCTTCTACAACCTGAAGAAACTCACCATTAACAAGACGGGAACGATTGCTTCCCTGGACCTGAGCCAGAACAAGCAGTTGCAGGAAGTGTCTATCTACAAGAGCGGCACCCCCGTGCTGACGACCATTGACATGAGCGATCTGCACGCGTTGAAATATGTATATGTGGGTCTCCTGAGCAGCCTTGAAACCCTTACTCTTGGCAAGGCTCCCGCATTGCAGAGCCTCTATGCGCAGAATGCGGGTCTTACGGCTCTGGATCTTACCGGCTGCCCTGAGCTGGTAACACTCTCGGCTTATGGCACCAAGCTCACCACGCTTGACCTGAGCAAGAACACCAAGCTGGAGAGCGCCAATCTGGGTATTTCCACCCTGACCACCCTCTCTATCCCCGCCTCTCTCCTGGTCCTGAACCTGGACAACGCCGCCCTCACCGCCTTGGATCTGAGCCAGCTGGAGAACCTCACCGAATTCTCGGCCGCAGCCACCAAGATGGAAACCATCGACCTGAGCAACAGCGCCAAACTGCAGAAGTTCAGCGTGGGCGCCCTGGGCGGCAGCGGCAAATCCACCACCCTCAAGACCGTGGATGTCCGCAAGGCCGTGGGCCTGAGCTCCGTGAACCTCTACTCCGACGCCCTGGCCGAAGTGATTGTTCCTAAGGGCCTTAGCAGAAGTTCCTGGAACTGGACCAGTTACCACATGGATCCCGACACGGGTGCCACCACTTATGTAAAGGTGACGGAAATCGAGGTAGAAGGTGGTGACGAGCCCGAGATTGATGACTATGCCGCCGGCATTAAGGAACCGTTCGTGAAGAAAATCGTCCTGGGTAAGTTCGACAAGGATGGCGACGGCACCATCGATGCCACCGAGGCCGAGGCTGTTACTGAACTGGATCTGTCCGAGTGCGGTCTGGAAGACGGTGACCTGGCCGGTCTGGAAGTATTCCCTATCGCTAAACTTCTGTTGAACGGAAACAAGTTTACGGCATTTGATATTTTCGCCTGGCCCAAACTGGAATGGGTTAACCTGAACAACAACAAGCTCACCAGCCTGTCCATCGGCTCCAAGACTGCAGATCTTGCTCATGAACTGCACCTGGAGGCTGCCAACAATCAAATCAGCACGTTCACAAGCCCCTATTACTCCAAGGCAAATGTCAACTATCTGGATTTGTCCAACAATAAGCTCAGCGGCTCTTCCATGACCATCTACGGCTGGACTGCACTGACATACCTGAACTTGTCCAACAATGAACTGTCTTCCGTATATTTCGGTAGCCTGAGTTCTTTGGTGGAGATCAACATCAGCAACAACAAGTTCACCAGCGCCGCCCTCAACAGCTTTGCCAAACTCCAGAAAGTAAATGTTTCCAACAACAAACTTACTACCTACACCTTCGGCGCCAGCCAGACTGCCCTGGAAGAGGTAGACCTGAGTAACAACAACATTGCTTCCATCGACATCACCAGCATCGCCAAAGCCCCCGGTAACTTCAAACTGAAGAAGATCGACCTCACCGGCAACGAAAAGTTCAACCTGGTCATCGTAGGTGGCGGCAACAAGATGCCCGAAGGCCTGGAGATTCTTGCTGACGGCGAATACAACGTCCTGAATGCAGCCACGCCTTCCGGTTACAACTACAACTCCAGCAACAACATCAAGTCCCAATCTGTCAATGAGAAGGCCGAGTTTGGTGACATTACGCTCAACTACTCGCTCAAGACCAAGGGCTTCAAGATTGCCGATGGCGGTAAAGCCACTATCGTAGCCAAGGCCGGCAAGCGTCGTCTCGTGCTCTTTGCCGCCGCTATCGACGGTACTCCGCAGGTGACCATCGAGCGTAGCAGTGGAAAATCCATCTTGACCGCCGATACCGATACTTCTCCTTTCGGTACCTCCTACAAGGCCTCCGGCAGCAACCCGCTGAGCCCGGCTCTGAACGAGACCGCCACCAAGGATTGGACCAACTTCGTCCAGGATGGCAATGGTGCCAAGGTGTACTACCACTTTGCCGCGTTCTCTTACAGCGCCAGTGGTGGCGACTCCACGGAAGACGACGAAGAAATCTCCTTCACTGTCACCGGTGGTACCGCCGTTGTCTTTGGTGTAAACCTGGAATCCTATCGTTGGGACGAAGCTAACATGTAATGCTTATGAAGCGGATTCTTTCCGTCATTCTCTTAGCGCTCGTGCTTCCTGTGCCCGCCCTTTGGGCACAGGGGGCCGATGCGCTGCCTTTTACCCGAACCGAGCGTGACCCCGCCAACGCCGCCCTGGCTGGTGCGGGGACCGCTTATGCGGGAAACGCGGCTTATAAGGCGTTCTCCGACGCAGCCCTGTTGTCCTTCTACGAAGGCACGCTGGATGCGGCGGTGTCTTATCAGCGCTGGGCCCCGGCATCGGCCCTGAACAACAACGTGCAGGCGGGCTTCGCCTATAAGGTGGTGCCTGCCCTGACGCTGAGTGCGGGGTATTCCCTGATGATCGGACAGCCCTACCAGGGCACGGGCGCTTATGGACAGCCCACCGGGACGTTACAGCCTCTCTCGCATGTGATTGCGCTGGGACTGGGCTGGCGCGTGGCTCCGAAATGGAGCGTGGGTGTGAACCTGCGCTACGCCATCGAAAAGGCCGACGGGCTCCGTTCCGGCTTCAGCGGCGACATTTCGGCCGCCTGGCAGCCGCTGGCCTCGCTGCGCGTGATGGCGGGCGTCTCCACGCTGGGCACCGTCCTGGTCTCGGAAGACGGGAGCAAATATTCGCAGCCCGCTTCGGGTCGGCTGGGGGTCGACTGGGCCATTGGCCTGGCATCGAACCACACCCTGGACGTGATGGCCAACGCCGATGTCTTCTTCACCGGAGCATGGGGTGTTGCGCTGGGAGTCCAGTACGACTGGAAAAAGATGGTGTTTGTACGGTGCGGTTATCGTCTGGCATCGAACCGTTGCGTCATTCCCTCCCATCTGGGAGTGGGCGCCGGCGTGCATCTGGGACGATTCCGCCTGGACGTGAGTTATCTCACCGCCTCCCCCGCCCTGGGCAATACCTTGTCCGCAGGCTTGGGATATAGCTTCTAAGATTAGATTCCTAATTCCTCTTTCATGCCCCGCAGCAGGTCGAAAGCCTGAAGCGGGGTTAAATTATTGAGGTCCACGGCCTTGAGGCGATCGCGGAGGCTTTCCAGGAGCGGATCGTCCAGTTGGAACATGCTCAGCTGGATGGATCCGTCCTTCTCTACATGGCCTTCCTTGGTGGTGTGCGGGCGCACGGGTGTGAGCGCGCCGATGGCATCCAGCTTTTCGCTGTTTTCCAGGGCTTTCAGGGTGCGTTCGGCACTCTCCAGCACCTGCTGCGGCATACCGGCCATGCGGGCCACGTGGATACCGAAGCTGTGGGCCGTGCCGCCCTCGCGGAGTTTGCGCAGGAAAATCACCTCCTTCCCGACTTCCTTCACGGCTACGTGGAAATTTTTCACGCGGGGGAAGAGGCCTTCCAGGTCATTGAGTTCGTGGTAGTGGGTAGCAAAAAGCGTCTTGGCACCCTTGCCGTACTCATGGATGAACTCCACGATGCCCCGGGCGATGGACATGCCGTCGTAAGTGGAAGTACCACGGCCGATTTCGTCCAGGAGCACCAGCGAACGGGCGCTTAAATTATTGAGGATCATGGCGGTTTCCAGCATTTCCACCATGAAGGTGGACTCGCCGCGGGAGATGTTGTCCGTGGCGCCCACGCGAGTGAAAATCTTATCGAACCAACCGATATGGGCCTCCGTAGCGGGCACAAAGCTACCGCATTGGGCCATTAGGACGATGAGGGCCGTCTGCCGCAGCAGGGCACTCTTACCGGCCATGTTGGGACCCGTGAGGATGATGATTTGCTGTTTGTCGCTGTCCAGCAGGACGTCGTTGGGGACGTATTCCTCCCCTGCCGGCATCAGGGTTTCAATCACGGGATGGCGGCCCTGCCGGATGTCCAGCACCTTGGTATCGTTGAGTTCGGGGCGGCAGTACTTGTGCTCCAGGGCCTGCTGGGCGAAGCCCGCGAGGACATCGACCTTAGCCAAAATGCGGCTGTTGGTCTGGATGTGAGGGATCTGCTGCTGGATTTTGGCAATAAGTTCCGTGTAAAGCCTTGATTCGATGGCGTATATGCGGTCTTCCGCCGTGAGGATTTTTTCCTCGTACTGCTTCAGTTCTTCGGTGATGTATCGTTCCGCATTCACCAGCGTCTGCTTGCGGATCCACTCCGGCGGCACCTGGTCCCGGTAGCTGTTGCGCACCTCGATGTAATAGCCAAAAACATTGTTGTAAGCTATTTTAAGGGACGATATGCCCGTGCGCTCCGCCTCCCTTTGCTGCATTTGCAGGAGGTAGTCCTTGCCGCCGGCGCTCAGGGCGCGTAGTTCATCCAATTCCGGATCTACGCCCGTGCCGATGACGGGGCCTTTTCCAAGCTGGATGGCGGGTTCCGGGTCCATGACCCGCAGCATTTCCTGCAGGATTTTTTCGCAGCTTTGCATGCCTTTGAGCTGCTTGGACAGGGCTTCACTCCCCTGCAGCCGCTCCTTGATGGGCGTCATGAGCGCAAGGCCCCTGCCCAGTTGCATGACTTCGCGCGGGTTCACCTTGCCGGTGGCCACGCGGCCCAGGATGCGTTCCATATCGCCCAGTTTGCCCAGGTCGATTTGCGTCTCCTCCAGGACTTCCGGATTTTCCGAGAAATACTGCACGCAGTCGTAGCGGGCCTCCAGCTCCTTCCGGTCCAGGATGGGCATGGCCAGCCAGGAACGCAGCATACGGGCGCCCATCGGGCTGGAGCATTTGTCCAGGGTTTGCACCAGCGATACGCCGTCGGCGCCGGAAGCGCTTTGGAACACCTCCAGGTTGCGGAGGGTAAAGCGGTCCATCCACACGAATTTGGCTTCGTCGATACGGCCGATCGTGCAAATGTTTTTCAGGCCCACGTGCTGGGTCTGTTCCAGGTATACCAGCAAGGCCCCGGCGCTGCAAATGCCCAGCGGATAAGGGTCAATGGCAAAGCCTTTGAGACTGTCTACCCCGAGCTGCCGTTTGAGGCGCTCAACAGCGGCATCGTACACAAAGGCCCATTCGTCGATAGAAGTGGTGAAATAGTCCCCGAGGCGCTCCTTGAGGCCTCTTTCATAGCCGCGCTGCACCACCAGTTCCTTGGGCTTGAAGGAGCCCAGCAGGGTGGAAATGTAGTCCAGATTGCCCTGGGCGATTTGGAACTGGCCGGTGGAGACGTCCAGGAAAGCCGCACCGCAGCGGTCTTTTTCCACGGTGAGGCCGCAGAGGAAGTTGTTCTCCTTGACCTCCAGCATGTTCTCCCCGAAGGAGATGCCAGGCGTGACGATTTCCGTCACACCGCGTTTGACCAGTTTTTTGGCGAATTTGGGGTCCTCCAGCTGGTCGCAGATAGCTACTTTGAATCCGGCGCGGACCAGTTTGGTAAGATAATTTTCCAGCGCATGATGCGGGAAGCCGGCCATGGCAACAGGGCCTTTGTCTCCGTTGGACTTTTTGGTCTGCACCAGCCCCAGTACCCGCACGGCCGTGATGGCGTCGTCCGAGTAGCACTCGTAAAAGTCCCCCACCCTATACAACAGAATAGCCTCCGGGTGTTGTGCCTTCACCTCGAAGTAATGCCTGAGCATGGGGGTATCTTCCGCTATCTTTGCCATTGTGTCCTTGTTACGCCGAATGACAAAGATACAAATTTTTCGTGAAAGAGGAGTTGGGGATTTAGTCTGTCGTTCCCTTAGTGCATGGCGGGAGTGTAGCTGTAGGTTTCGATGACCTTGACATTGGACGGCTTCCCCTTCTCTTCCCAAACCAGCTTTACCTTGCCACCCAGGTGTTTACTGATTATTCCTTGGTTTTGCCCTTCAAAGAAGTGATAGGCGCCCTTGGCCAGACTGCAATAGTATTCGGAGTAAGGGAACTCGGTGACGGTGCTTTCACCCTGTAACTGCTTCAATATGGCTTCGTTGGCCACAATTTCAAGGTGTGAAATGGCATCGACCTCCTCAACGTTCCAGGTGGCCTCTGAGACATCTACTTTGTAGGTACCCAAGGCGTTGTTGTCCGCTTTCTTGCAGGAGAACAGGACGGCCATACAGGCGATGGCCATAATCAATAAAAAAATACGTTTCATAATGATAAATAGATTAGTTGGTGATTTTTATTCGAAATAAGTTATTTCACGATATTCTTTGGTGTTCTGCACGCCCCAGTTTCCGCCATAATCGTAGGGAGCGACACGCTCGACCCAGTTCCCGCAGGCATCGTACACGTAGTCTTTATAGGTTCGTGGCGTAGAATCTTCCCATCCCACAGAAATGCGTTCATGCTCATTATTGAAAAGAGTATAATGGGAGGAAGGGTTTCCGTAAACCGTGTTGGACCTATGAACGGTTTCCGTGGCCAGATAACGCGGATTGTCGTGCCAGAGAGTCTCAGTAACCACTTTCATTATTTTTATTTTTTGCAAAAATATCCCCAAGCCGGGTTTCTTGTCCTACAATTCATGGAAACCTTACTTACATTTTCTTTATAGTTGCGCATGGTAGCTGCAAATACAAGAATTTAAGAAAATGTAAATGGGATTTAAAAGAATTGTGTGCATAGAGCCTCTGCGGCGTTTCTTATTTCCGAAAAAGGTGCTTATTTTTGCTCCGTGCTAAAGGATTTGACAGCATGGCTTTGTGTGACGGCGGCCCTGGTGGCTGGCGGTTGTGCGCATGACACTGCGCCCGAACCAATCCTGCTGGACGGCATTTCCTACCAGGAGATGCCGATAGAAGTCCTTCCCAGCCTTAACGTCCCTCGCATGAGCCACTCGCTGTTTTGCGTTGACGGTGAGCTTGTTGTGATTGGCGGGCACACCACGGGGTTCATCCCCACCCGAACGGCCGAGTACCTGGGCGGTGACAAATGGCGCCTGGTAGAAACGCATTATACCCACGATGACGGCTTTGCCGTTGTAAGCAACGGCCAACCCATGGTGGGAGGCGGATACGAAGGAGACTTTGGAATTGGCCAAGGCTGGAGTGCAGAACTGTACGACCCCTCCACGCACAGTCTCTCCCACCTTCCCATCCTGAACCGCAAGCGCACACACGTCTCGGCTGTGGAGCTGGAAGACGGGAAGGTCCTGGTGAGCGGCAACTGGTATGCCCCCGACGACCTGGAGCTTTTCACGCCGGGGGAAGGCTTCCACCATATCAAGGACGCCGCCCAGCCCCGCAGCTTCCCTTATCTGTTAAAATCGGCCCCGGATAATGTGCTGGTCTTCTCTTCCAGGGACAACTATGACAATCTGCTCACTCCCCTGGTGATAGACCGCCTCAAAGGAGACCCCTTCACCGTCCCCCTGCTGGATGAATGGCGGCCGGTGATTGTTCACCACAACATACAGCCAGGCACCTTTGATGTGGGCAACTGCTCTTATTTGCTGCTGGCGGTCAATGACCGGGAAGAATATGCCCCTTTGCTGGTCTCCGGAGAAGAGTTCTCCCTGCTGGGAACAGAGCATCCCTTCCCTTCAGAGGGACCCTGGGGAAAAATCGACTATGGCTGTCAGTTCTTTACAGACAAAGAACGGGAAGTGGCCTGGCTGCTGGGGACAGACTGCCAAGACAGGGTTTACCTCCTGAGATTAGGGTATGGCGTGGCGCTGAGGGGCGGGGAAGCGCCCGTCTCTCTCTATTACACACAGCCCCTGGAGCAGTTGTGGTGGGCACCGGCCGGAATTGAAAGGAAGCCCGGGCAGACGGCCTCGCCCCGCGGAGTGCTGTTGCAGGACGGCCGATTCGCCATCGTGGGCGGCAGCGGCGGTCATTCCTACTATGACCCCACTCACCTTACCGGCATTCTGTGCCCCGACGGCGCCTTACAGCCCGCAGGCGTTCCCTGGTGGGTGTATGCCTTGTTTGGACTGCTCCTTGCCGGTATTATCGGCCTGTTGTGCCAACGTGCCCGCAAAAAGAGCAACGTCTCTGTGCCGGAGATTGTTTCACAGGAGGAAGACCTGGTTTCCCGCCTGGTAGATTTGATGGAAATAAAGCAGTTTTTCCGCCGAAAAGACGCCAAGCTGTCGCTGGCAGCTTCGGAGCTGGGCACCAACGTCACGTATATATCGGCCATTGTGAACGGGACCCTGGGCACCAACTTCCCCACTTTCCTCAACGGGTATCGCATCCGCTATGCCCAGCAGCTCATGCAGGAGCATCCGGAAATGCCGCTCCACCTGGTGGCCGACGAATCCGGGTTCCCCAACGAAACCACTTTCCTGCGTAATTTCAAGGCCCAGACCGGCCTCACGCCCAGCGAGTGGAAGGCCAGACAATAGTAACTCAGGAACAGACAGATTCCCAGCATGGAGGGCGATGGTTGGCCCATTTGGCTCACCAATATAGCCATGGGATGGGGAGTCGGGCTTGGCTATTTTACCGTGGTCGTCGGCATTATGATGGCCATCAGCCTGTATAAGATAGACGGCATTCACGCAAAAGGTTGGTCGGTCTTTTGTCAAAGGTTGGTTTTTACACAGCCAACCTTTTGCATTGAATACGGGTCAGAAGCATGCCTGAGCCCTTTTCGCCGTCAATGGTTGGCGCCACGAAATCCAACCATTGACAAACGAGGCCCTAACCATTGACAACCAAAGCTCCAACCATTGACACTTCTCTCCTTCTGCCTGCTTAAAGCACACCATCCCTTACCAGAACCCGCTCTGTGCCCGGTCCCCATGCTTTAACCACCCTCCGTATACCCCGTTAAAGCACACCTACCCCTTTCTGGGTCCCCTCCAGGGTATTATGCTGTGCTTTAACGCCCTTTGCGACCCTGCTTAAAGCACACCACCCCACATCCCAGCCCCCTCCAGGGCATCGCGCTGTGCTTCTATGTTGTATTCCAAAAATATTTGATACAATCTTTCTTCTATTTCAGCACATTTCGTGTTTTGGGTTGTTTTAGGTA
>JBGUPS010000040.1:0-78256 GCA_045130395.1 Candidatus Cryptobacteroides sp. | reverse complement strand
GGCGAGCCAGGCCGGATTTTTCTCTACCTTATTATATAACATAGCGAACATCCAGACCTCACGTCCCTGCAGCCACACGAATTTATCCGTATCGAACACGCTTCCGTCACGGTTCAGGCAGGTGAAGTAACCACCGAACTCCGTGTCTTGGGAATGTTCCAACCAGAATGGTAATACGCTATCGTACAATTCTTTACGATAGCGTTCCGCTATTTTTTTAAAATCTATGCGGTTAGTCATAAATCATAAAGATTGATTTGATGATACAAATTTACAAAAAGAAGGATAATTTGCAATACTTTTTAACGATTTATTAAAAATATTCCCACCTTAACCCATAAAACAACAAGAACAACCTTGCAAAACAAAAAGAAAATCCTATATTTGCAGAACAGATACAAAAAAGTCATATGGAAAATCGTCGTTCATTCCTCAAGAAGACTGCGCTGGGCGCCGCAGCCGCCGTTGCCGCCCCTACCGTACTCAGCGCTTGCAAGAACAAGCCGGACGGCATCCAGCCGGACCCCTCAGTCAATAGCACCCTCATCGTCCCTCCTGCAGCCGGTCTTCCTATCACCGGCACCTTCCTGGACGAGATTTCGCACGACATCCCGCACCAGAACTGGGGCGAGCGCGAATGGGACCGCGATTTCCGTTATATGAAAGCCATCGGCATCGACACCGTCATCGATATCCGTTGCGGTTACCGCAAATTCATTACTTACCCCTCCCCTTACCTGCTCAAGAAAGGCTGCTACATGCCATCAATGGACCTGATCGACATGTTCTGCCGCCTGGCCCAGAAATACGACATGAAGTTCATGCTGGGCCTGTACGACAGCGGCAAATACTGGGACACCGGCGACATGACCTATGAGGTGGAGTCCAACAAATACGTCATCGACGAGGTCTGGGAGCGCTATGGTTCCAAGTACAAGAGCTTCGCCGGCTGGTACATTTCCGGAGAAATCTCCCGCGCCACCAAGGGAGCCATCGAGAGTTTCCGTACCATGGGCCGCCAGTGCAAAGAAGTGAGCGGCGGCATGCCCACCTTCATCTCCCCCTGGATCGACGGCAAAAAAGCGGTGGACGCCGCAGGCGGCAACCTCACCAAAGAGCAGGCCGTCTCCGTCCAGCAGCACGAACGTGAATGGGACGAGATTTTTGACGGCATCCATGAATATGTAGACGCCTGCGCCTTCCAGGACGGTCACATCGACTATGACGAACTGGACGCCTTCTTCAGCGTGAACAAAAAGCTGGCCGATAAGTACGGCATGCAGTGCTGGACCAACGCGGAAACCTTCGACCGCGACATGCCCATCCGCTTCCTGCCCATCAAGTTCGACAAACTGCGCATGAAGCTGGAAGCCGCCAAGCGCTGCGGCTACGACAAAGCCATCACCTTCGAATTCTCCCATTTCATGAGCCCGCAGAGCGCCTACCTGCAGGCCGGACATCTGTACGACCGTTATAAAGAGTACTTTCAGCTATGAGTAACATCCTCACCCAAGGACGCGTCCTGTTTGTCGCTTGCGTAGCGGCGCTCGGTGGCATCCTCTTCGGATACGATACCGCCGTCATCTCCGGAACCACCCGCATTGTCGCGGAGCAGTTTTCCCTTACGGAGATGTCCAAAGGGTGGTATGTAGGCTGCGCCCTCATCGGCTCTATCCTGGGCGTAGCGGTCGCCGGTATGCTCAGTGACTTTCTGGGCCGCAAAAAGACCATGCTCATATCGGCCCTCATGTTCAGCATTTCGGCCATCGGCTGTGCTGTGTGCGGCAACTTCACGGAGCTGGTCATTTACCGCATCATCGGCGGGTTCGGCATTGGCGTGGTGTCCATCGTATCGCCGGTTTACATCTCGGAAGTCTCTCCGGCGGAACGGCGCGGCACCATGGTCTCTTTGTACCAGCTGGCTGTCACCATGGGCTTCCTGCTGGCCTACCTGATGAATTACCTGGTCCTGAAAGGGGCCGAGCTGAACGCAACGGACCCGGAACTGGGCTCCCGCATGTTCAACAACGAGTATTGGCGCGGCATGCTGGGCCTGGAGACCATTCCGGACCTGCTGTTCCTGGTGCTCATTTTCTTCATTCCGGAAAGTCCGCGCTGGCTCACCGTCCGCGGTGAGCGGAAAGACAGCAGCGAGGAATGGAAAGCCCTCCGCGAGCCCGGCATCCTCAAGGCCGTGCTGGTGGGTAGCGCCATTGCCATCCTGGGACAGTTCATGGGCGTAAATGCCGTCCTGTATTACGGGCCGGAGATTTTCCAGGATGCAGGTCTCAGCAGCGAAGGCTCCATGTTCAGTACCGTCCTGGTGGGCGCAGTGAACATGCTCACCACGGTCATCGCCCTGCTTATCATCGACAAAGTGGGCCGTAAGCAACTGGTCTGGTGGGGCGTGAGCAGCATGATCGTGTGCCTGCTGGCCATCGGCACTTACTTTGCCTGGGGACCGCAGCTGGGACTTCCCACCGGCTTCCTGGTCACTTTCTTCCTCCTTTACGTGTTCTCCACCGCCATCTCCATCAGCGCCGTGGTGTTTGTGCTGCTCAGCGAGATGTACCCCAACCGGGTAAGAGGTCTGGCCATGTCCATCGCGGGCCTGGCCCTGTGGGTGGGCACTTACCTCATCGGCCAGCTTACCCCCTGGATGCTGGAAAATCTTACGCCGCAAGGCACCTTCTTCCTCTTTGCCGCCATGTGCCTGCCTTACCTATATATTATGTGGCGCCACGTACCCGATACCACCGGCAAAACCCTGGAGGAAATCGAAAAGTATTGGAAACAATAAACCATGCAAAAGTTTCTTGACGATATCCATGGCCGGTATGCCAGCGAAAAAAAGACCATCCTGGCCATGTGCAACAACGGGGCTGGTTTTAGCGTAGCGGACTTTTCGCGCGAACTGGAAACCAGCATTCCCAAGGTAACCCGCATTGTCAACGAACTCATCCACGACGGTTACCTCACGGAAATGGGGAAACAGGAATCGGCCACGGGGCGCAGACCCAGCCTGTACGGGCTCAACCCTTCTGCCGGCTATTTTGTCGGTGTCGATGTCTGCCCCAACTACTTCTCCCTGGCCGTCACGGATTTTCCAGGACGTCTCATCCATTTCACCGACGAAATCCCCTACACCCTCACCAATACGGAGGAATCGGTGCAGGGACTGTGCATCACCATGCTGGAGCATCTGGTCGATGCCGGCATTGAGCAAAGCAAAATCCGAGCATTCGGCGTTAACCTCACGGGCCGGGTAAACCACATCACCGGATACAGTTACTCCTACTTCATCAGCGAGGAAAAACCCATCCGCGAAGTAATGGAGAAGAGCCTGGGGAAAACCGTGTCGGTAGAAAACGACTCCCGCGCCATGGCCTACGGCGAGTACATGAGCGGCATTGCGCCGCAGGAAGAAGGCACTTTCCTGTTCCTGAACCTGGGCTGGGGATTGGGTATGGGCATGATCCTGAACGGGAAACTGTTCAGCGGCAAGTCCGGCTTCTCGGGAGAGATCGGGCATTTCCCGCTGCTGAACAACAACCAGTATTGTCGATGCGGAAAAATCGGTTGTCTGGAAACCGGCGCCTCCGGCAGCGCCTTGCACCGCCTGATGCTGGAGAAATTGAAAGAAGGCCGTCCTTCCCTGCTGTCAGAGAAGTTTAAGGCAGGAGAAAACCTTACCCTGGAAGATATCCTGGATGCCATCCAGCGGGAAGACGTCGCCGCCATCGAGTGCATCGAAACCATCGGCAGCACCCTGGGACGTGCCGTGGCCGGCCTGATTAACCTGTTCAATCCGGACATGGTGGTAATTGGCGGACGGCTCAGCCAGACGGAGCACTACCTGATGCCTCCGCTGCGCAGCGCCGTAAACAAGTATTCGCTGAATCTGGTTAACAACGACACCGTCATCAAAGTATCCAGACTGGGCAAGGAAGCCGGTGCCATCGGCGCCTCCCTCCTCTCCAAAGCCCGCCTCCTGAACAGCATGGCATAAAAAAAATAGCCCGCCGGATGGTGGGCTATTTCATTCTGAAGTACCGAAAATTATTCGGCAACCACATTAAACTTGAAGGTACCCTTGATGGCTTTGTAGAGCTTCACGGAAGCCTCGTACTCACCTACTTCCTTCACCTCACCGGCGAGGATGGTGATGTCCTTCTTGTCAATGTTCAGACCCTTGGCGTTCAGAGCCTCGGCCAGGTCCATGGTGGTAACGCTGCCGTAGAGCTTGCCGCTCTCGGAAACTTTCACCTTGACCTCAACGATCTGGGCGCTGATGGTAGCTGCGAGAGCCTCGGCATCGGCAACCAGCTTGGCCTCTTTGTGGGCGCGCTGACGAAGGGTTTCTGCATGCTGTTTCTTCACGGACTCGGTAGCGACAGTGGCGAAGCCCTGAGGTACCAGGTAGTTCATGGCATAACCGGCCTTTACTTTAACGATCTCACCGGCGTAGCCCAGGTTGGCTACATCTTTCTTGAGCAAAATTTCCATAAGGCAGATTATTTAAGAAGGTCAGTAACATACGGAAGCAGAGCGAGGGAGCGGGCACGCTTGATGGCCTTGGCAACCTTGCGCTGGAACTTGAGGGAAGTACCGGTGATGCGGCGAGGGAGGATTTTACCCTGCTCGTTGAGGAACTTCTTCAGGAACTCAGGATCCTTGTAATCTACATACTTGATACCGGCCTTTTTGAAACGGCAGTATTTCTTTTTGCGAACCTCCACGGTCGGGGGATTCAGATAGCGGATTTCTTTATTTTCGTTTGCCATAATTGTGTCCTCCTAATTATTCAGCGGCGGGAGCCTCAGCAGCGGGAGCAGCCTTGGCAGCCTTGTTGGTGCGGCGCTTTTCTGCATAAGCCACTGCGTCTTTGTCAAGAGCTACAGTGAGGAAGCGGATGATACGCTCGTCACGGTGATACTGGGTTTCGAGGGTGGCAACGAACTGGCTGTCGGCCTTGAACTCGATCAGGTAATAAAAACCTGTGGTCTTGTGCTGGATGGGATAAGCGAGCTGACGCAGGCCCCAATCCTCCTGGTACACAACCTCACCGCCATTGTCGGTGATGAGCTTGACGTACTTGGCAACCGCTTCCTTCATCTGGGATTCAGACAAAACGGGAGTTGCAATGAAAACGGTTTCGTACTGGTTAACCATAATTAATTGTTTATAAATGTTTTACATTCTTTTTGGCGCCACAAAGGCCCAAAAAGGACTGCAAATGTACGAAATTTTCGGATAAAAACAAAATATTTTCACCATCTTGACTAGCGCTATTTCCCTGTCTATCTTTGCGATGCACACGCTGTCTGCCGCATCCCTGATCGATCGCCGCCAGGCTCCCTGTGTAAAGATGCCGGCAGGCTGGACGCACCCCAACCCACCGGCATCTTTTATATTAAGGTATACTTTACTTGACAGGGACATTGGCAAGGACGGCCTTCAGGTATTCCCAGGTGCGTCCTACGGAAGCAACATGCACTTTCTCGTCCGGGCTGTGGGGATACTTGATGGTAGGGCCGATGGAAACCATCTCCCAGTTGGGATACTTGGCGCCCATGATGGCACATTCAAGACCGCCATGCGTGGCGTAAATTTTCATGGGATGGCCATAGACTTTCTCGAACTGGTCCATGCAAACCTTGTTGATGGGCGTATCCAGTTTCGGGGTCCAGCCGGAATAACCGCCGGCGAAGGTGATGGAATCGGCACCGGCCAGCTCGAAGATGCACTGTACGCGCTGGGCGAGATAGGCCTTAGAAGAATCCACGGCGCTTCTCATGAGCGAGCGGATGGTGATTTTGCCATTCTCCGTACGGACGATGGCCAGGTTGATGGAAGTCTCGGTGAGCCCTTCCATGGAACGGCTCATGCGGATGACGCCGGACGGGCAGGCAATAATAGCCTTCACCGCCTGCAGGATGGATTTGCCCTGGATGAACTTGGGCGCCACGGGAATGTGGTCCTCAATGGTAAGCTGGGCGGAAGGGTCGCTCTCTACAAATTCCTTCTTCACCGTGTCGAAGATAGAGACGATGACCTCACGGGCGGCGTCGTACTTATCGGCAGGGATGAGGATTTCCGCGGTGGCCTCGAACGGGATGGCGTTGCGCAGCGAACCGCCGCTGAGGGAAACCACTTTTACGTCATAGTCTTCCAGCAAAGGAAGGAGGATGCGGGCGGCCACCTTGTTGGCATTGGCACGATACAGGGAGATATCCATGCCGGAATGGCCACCTTGCAGGCCGCTCACTTTGAAGCGGAGTGCGTCCATGCCCGCGGGCGTCTTATATTTATAGTAGTTGAAGCTGGCTGCCACATCCAGGCCGCCGGCGCAACCTACGCACAGCTCCCCTTCTTCCTCGGAGTCCAGGTTCAGGAGGATGTCGCCTTGGAGGACGCCGGGCTTGAGGCTGTTGGCGCCCGTCATGCCGGTTTCCTCGTCATAGGTTACCAGCACCTCCAGCGGTCCGTGCTTCACGGAAGGGTCTTCCAGGGCAGCCAGGCCCAGGGCAACGCCGATACCGTTATCCGCACCCAGCGTGGTGCGGTCTGCGGTTACCCATTCGCCATCCACATACGCGTTGATGGGGTCCGTAAGGAAGTCATGCGGGCTGTCGGAGGTTTTCTGCGGCACCATGTCCATGTGGCCCTGCAGGATAACGCCCTTGCGGTTTTCCATGCCGGGCGTAGCGGGGACGCGGATGATGATGTTGCCGGTATCGTCCTTGATGGTCTCGAAGCCATGGGACTTGCCCCAGTTGTACAGGTATTCAATGACCTTGCCTTCGTGCTTGGAAGGACGCGGAATCTGGGTAAGAGCATGGAAGTTCTTCCACACTACTTTGGGTTCTAAGTTCTCGATACTCATATCTGTGTATGTGGTTTAAGGATTATCGGCTTGTAAGGAACAGGGACGACTCCACGCCCAACTGGTAGAAAGGCAGGCGAGTTTGCAGGAGCGGCTGGCCGTCGCAGGAGAAAGTGACCTTGCAGACCTGCGGAATGCGGTAGCGTACACTGCCCCTGGTCTTTTTCTTATCGGGATCTTCCTCGGGGAGCGTGCCTTCCGGCTGAAGTTCCAGATAGTAAGGCGTGCCATGGACGCCCATCGACACGGGTCCATCGTCCGTAAGGCGGAATACCAGATAACGGTGGTGCTTAACGTCGCGCGAAGGCAGCACCTCGAAGGTGCAAACCTGCTTGCGGACTACGGAATAGCCGCGGAACAGGGCCATGTATTCTGCTTCGATGCGTTCCAGTTCCTGCAGTGCAGCCCGGAGCGATTCGCCGGAATAGCTGGCGTCCGTGTTGCCGGAGGCGATGTTCAGGCGTTCTTTACGGACCTGCAGGATGACATCGGCAGCATCGGAGGCTTTGTCTTCCAGGGTTTTCTCCACCAGGATTTTGTGCTCTACCGGAATGGAGACCATGCCGGTGTCCGTGGGCATTTCCTTATAGATGGTTTCGACGGCTTCTTTTTCCGGGATAGTGAGACCTTTGTCCGAAAAGTCGGCCTTCAGACCCGGCAGGAAACGCCAGGAGACCGGCGCACCCGAATTGCCCATGGAAACCAGGCCCTGTGCACTGAGCGACAAAAGGGCGGCGCTTTCCTGGTCACAGGTGTACCAGGCGTCGGAATCGGCCTCCACCTTGGGGATGAGTTCCACGCGGGTGATTTCCGAGGTAATGGCATCCTGGTCGCTTACCGACATGTTCAGCATCTGTTTGGCAAACGGCGCATAAGGGCCGGCGAAAAAACTTTCCTGCCGCACCTCCACCTTTACGGTAACCGTAGTGGTAGGCAGTGCATAGGACACTTCCTGCGCAGGCAGGGCAAGGGGCAGCAGCAACGCGGCCGCCACCACAGGGAGTCGTTTCATTATTTCCATCGTTTATGGGTCCAGAGGTAGTTCCAGGGCTGTTTTTCCAGGTCCTCCTCCAGCAATTGATAGTATTTTTTCATCATTTCCACGGGAGCCATTTGGGCGGCATGCTCGCAGATGGGAACCACCGAAAGCGTGTATCCCCCGCCCTCGCGGCATTCGAAGCGCAGATACGCGACCACCATATCTATCTTGGCAGCCAAACCGGCACCGCCTGTCATGGTAACGGTATCCTGATGCATGAATTTTATGGGCACTTTATGGTCCGAATACGGATACTGGTCGGTAATGAACGTGAAGAGGAAAGGTTTGTCCCTGCGTTCCAGGACATAGCGCATGACGCGGCTGGTCTCTACATAGCCATTGAAGTCCGTATCCTTCAGGATGCCGGTACGGATCCACTCTACAAGGCGGTCGGCGCGTTTATTGTGCAAGGCCAGATAGGTGACGGCATATTGGCTCACACGGATATCCAGCGGCTCGTCATAGGAGCTCACAGGCAATCCGCCCATCAGTTCCCAGTTGCCCGTATGGGCCTCCAGCAGCAAGATGGGGCGTCCCAGGGAGGCAAGGCGGTTGTATTCTTCCGGATTGGCAAATTCGAATTTGTGGCTGCGACGGAATTTCTCACGGCCGCGCTTTCCGCGGCAGGTTCCCATCCACAGCATTTCCGTGAAAATGGTGGCCAGATGCAGGTAGAAGCGCTTGTGGATTTCGCAGATTTCCTCATAACTCCGGTTAGGGAAAGAACGGCTCAGATTAACCATTACGACATCTGAGCGGTAACGGATCACCTTACGGAGAAACCAGGCTAAAAAAGTTTTCATATTCTTCTTCCAAATCACACAAAAATACATATTTCCGCGGAAATAAACAAGTAAACACGCATAGGGGCACTTTAATTTGGCATTTTCAGAAATTTTTATCAAATTTGTAAGGATAAGGCTAAAAACTAAAAACACAATATTATGTTCAAAGGACAACCCAAAGGTCTATTCGCCCTGGCACTCGCCAACACCGGTGAGCGCTTCGGCTATTACACCATGCTGGCCATCTTCATGCTCTTCCTCCAGGCCAAGTTCGGCTGGAGCCAGGCCCTGTCCAGCCAGGTGTACTCCATTTTCCTGGCCCTCGTTTACTTCATGCCGGTAGTAGGCGGTATCCTGGCCGATAAGATTGGCTACGGCAAGTGCGTGGTCACCGGTATCTGCGTCATGTTCGCCGGTTATCTGGCCCTGGCCATTCCCACCGGCGCCAATGCCCTGGGCATCACCCTCATGCTGGGCGCCCTGCTGCTCATTTCGGTAGGTACCGGCCTGTTCAAGGGCAACCTGCAGGTACTCGTTGGTAACCTGTACGACGATCCCAAATACTCCGCCAAGCGCGACAGCGCCTTCTCGCTGTTCTACATGGCCATCAACATCGGCGCCATGTTCGCCCCTTCCGCCGCCACGGCCATCACCAACAGCTTCCTGGGCAAGGCCGGTCTCATTTACAAGGCCGCCATCCCGCAGCTGGCCCACCAGACACTGGAAGGAGTCATCACTCCGGAAAATGCCTCCCGCCTGGCAGAACTGCAGGCCCAGATGCCGGATGCCGCAATAGCCGGCATGGCACCCGCCGATTTCAGCTCCTACTACATCGAGCACCTGGCCTCCGCCTACAACATGGGCTTTGCCGTCGCCTGCATCTCCCTTATCGTCTCCATCGCCATTTACTTTGCCTGCAAGAACTGGTTCAAACATGCCGATGTCACCGCCAAGCAGGCCGCCAAGGGCAACGCCCCCGTGGTGGAACTCACCCCCAAGCAGACCAAGGACCGCATCACCGCCCTCATCATGGTGTTCGCCGTGGTTATCTTCTTCTGGATGGCCTTCCACCAGAACGGTCAGTCGCTCACCTGGTTTGCCCGTGACTATACGCTTCCGTTTGCCACCGGCGCCACCCGTATGGGCTTCAACATCTGGATCCTGGCCCTGCTGGCCGTGAGCATCTACACCCTCTTCGGCATTTTCCAGAGCGAGAGCTCCAAGGGAAGAATCACCTGCGGCGTTGTAACGGCCGCTCTCTGGGGCTGCGCCTATTGGCTCTTTATCGGCATGCCGGATCCGCTCAACATCGAACCTCAGCTGTTCCAGCAGTTCAACCCGTTCTATGTGGTGTTCCTCACCCCGATTTCCATGGCCATCTTCAGCGCCTTAGCCAACAAGGGCAAAGAGCCTTCGGCTCCCGTGAAAATCGGCCTGGGTATGTTTGTGGCAGCTTTAGGTTACCTCATTATGGTCATGGGCTCCCTGGGACAGCCTTCACCGGCCTCCCTGCAGGGCACCGTCTCTCCGGATCCGGTGGTCCCCATGTACCTGATTACCACTTATCTGGTGCTCACCTTTGCCGAGCTGCTGCTCAGCCCGATGGGTATTTCCTTCGTTACCAAGGTGGCGCCTCCTAAGTACAAAGGCCTCATGATGGGTCTGTGGTTTGCCTCTACCGCCATCGGCAACTACCTCAGCTCCATTCCCGGTCTGCTCTGGAACAACGTTCCGCTGTGGGCCAACTGGGCCATCCTCATGGCGCTGTGCGTCATCGCCGGTGCCATCATGTTCGCCATGATGAAGAAAATTAACGAAGCAACCGCTTCTTAAGCATGCCCAGATTTTATATCATTTCTGGTCCTAACGGCTCCGGGAAAACCACCGCATCGTACGGGGTTCTTCCGGAGCTGCTGGACTGCGTAGAGTTCGTCAACTCCGACGAATTCGCCAAACACCTGGCGCCTTTCGCGCCGGAAAGCGCCTACATTACGGCCAGCCGGCTCATGCTGCGCAAGGTCCAGTACCTGTTCGACCGCCGGGAGGACTTCTGCATAGAAACCACCCTTGCTACGCGCGCGCTCATTAAGATGGTGCGGAGCGCCCAGGCGCAGGGATACTACGTCACAGTCCTGTACTTCTGGCTGAACACCCCGGACATCGCCATCCAGCGTGTGGCCAAACGTGTGGCAACCGGCGGACACGACATCCCGGAAGAGACCATCCGCCGGCGTTATATCATGGGCCTTAACTACTTGTTCCACAGCTATATGCCGCTGTGCGACAAATGGATACTGGCCGATAATTCCAACCCGCCCTTCGACATCATCGCCGAGGGCACCAAAAAGGGCCTCATCATCAATGACCCGCTGCGTTACAACCGTGTCCGCAGCCTGCTGACGGACTACATCGAACCGCAGAAACCCATTGAAAACATAACGGAGTCCATCATCAAAGAGATGGCCCGCGCTCCCCTCGCCCACGACGGCGTACCTTTTGAGGGAGCGAAGCCTCGTTCGGAAGAGAATGATCAACAATAAAGCGTACTATTTCAACCTGTTTCAGGTCGATGCCCCGGTGTTGGAGCGGCTGGTTCAAGAAGCCCTCACATCCGGCGGCAGCTACTGCGACCTTTTCTTTGAAAATACCACCTACGGAAGCCTGCTGCTGCGAGACGGCGCAATCACCTCCGGAGGCAATCATATAGACTATGGTGTAGGCGTCCGCGTCCTCAGCGGAGAAAAAACCGGTTACGCCTACTCGGAAAGCACCGCCTGGGAAGACATGCTGGCCTGCGCCCGTGCTGCCTCCCAGATTGCCAGCGCACCCGTGGACGTGAGTCCCTACGGTACCCGCAATCCCAGCCGCGGAGAACCCAATCCGGCGGCAGACCGCTACCCCATCGTGCAGCCATGGCGCGGAGCACCGTTATCGACCTTCCTGCCTTTCATGCAAAAACTGGAACAAACAGTGCGTCAGAAAGATACGCGCGTGGTCAAGGTCATTGGCAACCTGGCGTTCCAGGTAACCGACGTGCTCATGTACAACAGCTCGCGTGAACTCAAATGGGACACCCGCCCCATGGGCAGCATCTCGCTCACGGCCGTTTTCCAGCAAAACGGACAATCGGAGAGCAAATCCACCTCCCGGAGCTTCCGGCAAGGAGCGGAAATGCTTACGGACGCCCTCATCGAGGAAATGGCCACGGAACTGGTCCACGGCGTGGACGACCGCTTTGCCGCGCGCCGTCCCAAAGGCGGCTGCATGCCCGTTGTGATGGGCGCCGGTGCATCCGGCATCCTCCTGCACGAGGCCATGGGCCACGCCTTCGAGGCCGATTTCAACCGCAAAGGCACCTCCATCTTCGCCGACAAGATGGGCCGGCAAATCTGCCCCCGCGGCATCCAGATCATTGACGATGGTACCCTGACCGGCAACCGCGGTTCGCTGAATTTTGACGACGAAGGCATCCCCGGCCAGAAGACTTATATGGTAGAAGACGGCGTACTCACCTCCTACCTGCACGACCGCATCAGCGCCGCCCATTACGGCGTACGGCCGACGGGCAACGGACGCCGCGAGAGTTTCCGCTACGCACCCATCCCGCGCATGCGTGCCACGTATATGGAAAGTGGCGACGCAAAGGCCGCAGACCTCATTGCAGAGGTCCAGAAGGGCATTTTTGTGGATGAATTCTCCAACGGGCAGGTGCAGATCGGAGAAGGCGATTTCACCTTCTACGTCAAATCCGGTTACCTGATCGAGAACGGCCGTCTCACGCAGCCGGTCAAGGATATCAACATTATCGGCAACGGGCCGGAGGCGCTCGCCCAAATTCGCGGCGTGGCGGATGACCTGGCCGTAGACCCGGGCGCCTGGACCTGCGGCAAAGAGCAGTCGGTGCCGGTTTCGTGCGGTATCCCCACCGTGCTTATAGATGGACTTACCGTTGGAGGAGAATAAGATGAACAGCAAGAAGATAGCCGCAAGCCTTACCCAGGCGGAAATAGACCTCGCACAGTACTGTCTGGCGTTTGCCCAGCAGGCCGGCGCGCAAAAGGTGCGCATCACCCTGACCAAGAGCCTGATGAACCTGATCGGCCTCCTGAACGGCGAGGTGGATAAAACCGCCCATGCGCTGGACCGCAGCATGCAGTTGCAACTCTTTGTCGATGGCCGCTATGGTTCCTTCTCCAGCAACAAGCTGGAAAAGGAAGGTCTGGAGGCCTTCATCCGCGAAGCCATAGACACGGTAAAGATGCTCCAGGCCGATGCCTACCGCGATTTACCCGCACCGGAACGCGTGGCCAAGGACGCCCGCACCGGACGGGAACTGGGCCTGTACGACCCCGCCTACGACACCCTCACCGCCGAACAGCGCCGCGAAATGGCCCTCGCCTCCTGTTTCTGTCATTCCGAGCCTGCCTCTTGTCATTCCGAGCCTGCCTCTTGTCATTCCGAGCCTTCCTCTTGTCATTCCGAGCGCAGCCGAGGAATCTCCCTCCTCGCCGAAGAAGGCGAATACTCCGACACCGTCTTCGACACGCTTACCATCGACAGCCAGGGCCTCTATGCCCGGCACACGGAAACCTCCTTCGAAATCGGCTACGAAACCACGGTGGAGGACGCCCAGGGGAACCACTTCTCCAGTTATTGGTGGGACGCTACTCCCCTGCTCCAGGACCTCAAATGGAAAGACTGCGCGGCCATCGCGTACAAACGGGCCATGGCCCAGGTGGGTCCGCAGGAGATCGAGGGCGGGAAATATACCGTCATAGTCGATACGGAATGCGCCTCCAAACTGCTTACGCCGGTGCTCACCGCCCTGGGCGGCTTTGCGCTGCAGCAAAAGAATTCCTTCCTGGTAGACAGCATGGGAAAACAACTGTTCCCGGAACAGCTTACCATCCTGGACCTGCCCCGCACACCGGGCGAAACCGGCTGCCGGCTCTTCGACAGCGAAGGCGTGGCCACCCGGGAGATGCCCATCATAGAAAAAGGCGTTGTAAAAACCTATTTCTTAAATACTTACATCGCCTCCAAAATGGCCATGGCTCCCACGGTGGAAGATGCCACGCGTATAAAAGTGCTTCCTGTAGGCGGATGCAAAACCTTGGAGGACCTGCTGGCCAAGGTCGGCAACGGCATTTTGGTCACCGACTTCAACGGCGGCAATTCCAACCCGGTCACGGGCAATTTCTCCTACGGCATCGAGGGCTTTCTGGTGCGCGACGGCAAAAAGGTGCACCCGGTACGGGAAGTGCTCGTCACGGGCAACTTCCTGCAGCTGTGGAACAACCTGCTGGCCACGGCCGATGACGCCCGTCCCTGCCTGTCCAAGCTCATCCCTTCCCTCGCCTTCACCAATGTCGATGTAAGCGCATGAGGACAGCTGTCGTCATACTCAATTTCAACACCAAGGACTACCTGCGGAAGTTCCTTCCGGGGCTGATTGCTTCGTGTGAAGGCTTGGATGCCCAGGTTATCGTGGCCGACAATGCCTCCGCCGACGGTTCTGTCGCCGTCATGCAGGCGGAGTTCCCACAGGTACCCCTGAAGGTGCTGGACCAAAACTACGGGTTTACCGGAGGCTACAACCGGGCGCTGGAGGATATCGACGCGGAATACTACGTGCTGATCAATTCCGATATTGAAGTGCCGAAGGGCTGGCTCAAGCCGCTGATAGCATGGATGGACAGCCATCCTTCCTGCGGGGCTTGCGGCCCCAAGCTGCTGTCCTATGCGCAGCGGGACACTTTCGAGTATGCAGGTGCAGCAGGCGGTTTTGTGGACCGTTATGGCTATCCTTTTTGCCGGGGACGCATGCTGCAAAAGATTGAGAAAGACCACGGGCAATACGACACGCCGGCTGAGGTCCTCTGGGCCAGCGGCGCGTGCCTGCTGGTACGGGCAAGCGTCTGGAAGGCCCTCGGCGGCCTGGACGAGCGCTTCTTCGCGCACATGGAAGAAATCGACCTTTGCTGGCGCATGCAACTGCGCGGCTGGAAGGTGAACATCGTCCCGGAATCGTTTGTGTACCATATCGGCGGCGGCACGCTGCCCAATGAGTCGCCGTTCAAGTTGCGGCTGAATTTTCGCAACAACCTTCTCCTCCTGGAGAACAACCTCCCCGCCACCTTCGTGGCCGAAGGAATAAAGGAAAAGAGAGCGCGACGCAAGACGCGTCGGCGCATCTTTGTGCGCATGTGCCTGGACGGCCTGTCGGCCCTGGTGTATCTGGTTACCCGCCGATGGAGTTTCTACCAGTCCGTCGTGCTGGCGCATAAGGAATATCGGCAATTAAGAAAGCCGGGGGAAATCCCGGCTTCCCCTGCCCAGCCCAGCGGATTGTACCGGGGCTGGATTGTTCCTAAAGGCCTGTTTTAAAAGCCGCTACTTGTAAAGGAACGAGAATTCATCCAGATAAAGGGTGGAACCATCGGCTCCGGTGAAATAGTCTCCCCAAGCGCTGGAAGAGGCCACAATCACCACATACTTGGGCGTACGCTCATTGCGGTACTCTATCTCAAGGGTGAAATGCTCGTACTCGCTCATCTCGTGGTCAAAGACCATTTTGCCGTAGCCGATGATGGCCGGGTCGTTCTCGTAATCGATCAGCGTAGCGGGCGCATTGATTTTGAAAGGTTCGTCCCAATCCGCCAGAACGACGATGACATGGCCGTTGTCCATCTGCCCCAGCAAATCCTTATACGGATCCACAGCCTCGTTAATTGTAGCCGGCTTGTAGCAGCCATAGCCATCCAGGGCATACGGACGGTCGGAAAAAGGAATACCCCAATACAGGTCCGCATTGAAGGTGGAGAAATTGATTTCACCTAATCTTCCGGTGAAAATACTGCCTGCAGCCAATTTTTTCAAAATCCAGAAATCCAGCAGGTTCGTCACAAGTTTCAACGCTTTTTTGCCCTCGCCCTTCACGGCGACGAACTCGGACTCGGGAAGGCAATTGCTATCCTTGCCCATATCGGTGATGGACTTGTTGGCATTCGCCCACACCGCCTTTTGCTCGTCGGTAGCATCGGCCCCGTAGGCATACCAGACGCTTTTCTTATCGTTTTTTTGCTCGGTCCAGGAATCGAAATTCATATTGTACAGCTGGGCACCGGCACGCGGCTCTTTCGAAGCGGCCTCGATGGTCCAGGAATACACATCTTCATTGCTCAGGAGAATGCACATCGGCTCCTGTAAATCCAGGATCTCTCCCACGGAAAGTTCCGGCTCGCAGGTAGCGCCTTCCGTGACGGAGAAAGCGGTCAGTTTGAGCGCGGAGAGATCCGTGCGGGCGGGCATCAGCACGCTCACTTTCTGCGCACGCGAGTCAATCGTGCAGGTCAGTTGCCCTTCTATCGCAAAATGGACGATATTGGCCTGAACCGCATAGTTGGTAAGGTCATTCTTCTTGAGACAGGACACAGCCAGCAGGGCTGCGAAAACAACGATTGCAAACTTTTTCATACTCACCCCGGCGCTTAAAAATTAAAGACTATGCCCAGATTCAGTTTGAGCAGGTTGGGTTTGAAGTTGCCGAAAGCATGGGCCGCCCTGGCAGCAGGAATCTGTCCCTCATACTCCTTGTCCCAGGAATAACCGCCTTCCAGCAGCGGGAGGCTGATTTCCAGGGCGACATGGTCCGACAGGAACACGCTGATACCCGGATAAAATCCCAACGCAAGCTCGTTCACATCGCTGAAGGTACCTTCCTTGCCTCGCTCGGTAACGGAATAGGACTTGGTGCTGCCGAAGCCACCGCTCAGGCGAACTTCACCGAACAGGGCCACAATCTTGCTGTTGAACAGCGGCAGATAGCCCCTGACACCTACACCGACGGTTAACATGGGACGGGTAATATGCTTGTTATTCAGTTCCAGGGTACTCATGAGCGAACTGCTGTCCAGGTCGATATCCAGGCCGCTGTAACCGATTCGGCCCACTACCGAGAAGTTGTTGGCGAAGAACCAGGCGCCCGAGAAAGAAACGTCGTACACATCGGCCTTACCGCTCAAATTGTTGACGAGACCCATCAGCGAGTAATTGCTGCCACCTGTCAGGCTGCCTGCATCCACGTGGTTGTATCCACCGGAAAGGCTCAGCGAAACGGAGCCCTTTTCCAGGTAGACGGAACGCGGATTACCGGTTTTCCGGTCCATGCCCCATACCAGGCTGCAAACAGCCAGCAAAGCCAAAGTCAAAACTGCTTTTTTCATACTATTTTTTACTAAGATTATCCTTACCAAGTCGAAAACGTGCAAATATAGGGAATTATTTTTATCTTTGTGAGATTAAAGAACGGACACATGAAGATCATCATCGAAGGAGCCGGCAGAACGGGTTCGCATCTGGCCAAGATGCTCGCCGTGGATAACAACGACATCACCGTCATCGACGCCAATGCCGCGCATATCCGCGAATTGGCCTCCCAGGCGGACGTAGCCACCATTATCGGTCAGCCGTCCAACATCCATACCCTGCGGGAAGCCGGTTGCGCGGGCGCAGACCTTTTCATCGCCGTCAATCCCAGCATGCACCAGAGCGTGAACATCACCAGCGCCTTGCTGGCCAAAAAACTGGGCGCCAAGCGTGTCGTGGCGCGTATCGGCAACCAGGCCTATCTATCTCCCGAAAACAAACTGCTGTTCAAGGACATGGGGCTGGACATGATGTTCTTCCCGGAAAAGAGCGCCAGCGACGAAATAGTGGACCTGCTGCGTACCAGCGGCGCCACGGATACCCTGGAGTTCGCCCGCGGCAAGCTCCAGCTTTCCGTATTCAAACTGGACGATGATTCCCCGCTCCTGGACATGGACGTAAAAGAGTTCGTCCACACGGTCAAAGGCCTGCAGCCGGATGCCGATTTCCGCATCGTAGCCCTTTCCCGTAACGGTAAAACCATCATCCCCAAATACGACACCACCTTCAAGTTCCACGATTACCTGTACATCATCTCCCACCGCCAGGGCATGCCCATCCTCATGAAATTCCTGGGGAAAGACAAGGTGGAGATCCGCCGGGTCATGATCCTGGGCGGCAGCGAAATCGGCCAGATGGTGGCGGAAAAGCTGGTGGCCCACAAACTGGACGATATCAAAGTCATCGACATTAACCAGGAGCATTGCCGCAAACTGTCGGAAGACCTCCCGGACGAGGTGGAAGTAGTTTGTGGCGATGTCAGAAACTCCGACTTCCTGCAGGAACAGGACATCCGCGACTATCAGGCCGTCCTGGCCTTCACCGGCAACGACGAGGTGAACATCCTCACCTGTGTAACCGCCAAAAAGTTGGGCGTCCAGCGAGTCATCGCCCAGGTGGAAAACCTGGAATACCTGCGCCTGGCGGAGGAATTGGGCGTGGATACCGTCATCAACAAGAAACTCATCACGGCCAGCCGCATCTACAAGTTCACCCTCTCGGACAAGGTGCGTTCCGTACGTTACGTGAGCGGCACGGACGCCGAAGTGCTGGAATACACCGCCGCACCCGGTTCCCGCATCACCAAGGGCAACCTGAAAGATATTGAGTTCCCTGCCGATGCCATCATCGGCGGCGTCATCCGCGGCGGCGAGAGTTTCATCGCGGTAGGTCACTCCCACATCGAGCCCTACGACCGTGTAGCGGTGTTTGCGCTACCGGACGCCGTGAAAGACGTGGACGAAATGTTCAAATAATATTGCTAACTTTGCACGATTTTTAGAGAAACGATATGAGCATCCAGACGGATAATATTCAAAAATTGGTGGAACGCCGGGCCAAGGCCCGCATGGGCGGCGGTGAAAAACGCATCGAGGCCCAGCACGCCAAAGGCAAAATGACGGCCCGCGAACGCCTGGCCCAGCTGCTGGACGAAGGCAGCTTCGAAGAATTCGACATGTTTGTACAGCACCGCTGCACCAACTTCGGGATGGAAAAGAGCCATCCGGACGGAGACGGCGTGGTAACCGGTTGCGGAACCATTGACGGACGCCTGGTCTATGTCTTTGCCCAGGACTTCACCGTCAGCGGCGGTTCCCTGTCCAAAACCATGAGCGAGAAAATCTGCAAGGTGCAGGACATGGCCCTGCGCAACGGCGCCCCTTGTATCGGCCTGAACGATTCCGGCGGTGCGCGCATCCAGGAAGGCATCGACGCCCTGGCCGGCTACGGCGAAATCTTCGAGCGCAACATCCTGGCTTCGGGCGTAGTGCCGCAGATCAGTTGCATCATGGGTCCCTGCGCCGGCGGTGCGGTGTATTCTCCCGCCCTCACGGACTTCACCCTCATGGTGAAAAACACTTCCTACATGTTCCTGACCGGCCCTGCCGTGGTAAAAAGCGTCACTGGCGAGGTTGTAGACCAGGAACAATTGGGCGGCGCTTCCGTACACGCCAGCAAGAGCGGTGTGGCGCACTTTGCCGCAAACAATGAGGCGGAGGCCATCGCCACTATCAAGCAGCTGCTCAGCTACATCCCGCAGAACAACCTGGAAACCGCTCCCTTCAAGGAAACGGCAGACCCTGTCAACCGCCTGGAAGACAGCCTCAATTCCATCATTCCGGACAATCCCAACAAGGCCTACGACATGTACGGTGTCATCGGCGCCATTGTCGATGACGGCCAATTCTTCGAGATTCATAAGGACTTTGCCAAGAACATCATCGTGGGCTTCGCCCGCTTCAACGGCCGCAGCGTAGGTATCGTCGCCAACCAGCCCAAGGTGCTGGCCGGTGTGCTGGACATCAACGCCAGCCGCAAGGCCGCCCGCTTTGTCCGCTTCTGCGACGCCTTCAACATTCCGCTGGTCACCCTGGTGGATGTTCCCGGCTTCCTATGCGGCACGCAGCAGGAGTACGGCGCCATCATCACCAACGGTGCCAAGCTGCTCTACGCCTATGGCGAGGCCACCGTCCCCAAGGTAACGGTTACCTTACGTAAAGGTTACGGTGGCGCCCATATCGTCATGAGCTGCAAGCAGTTGCGTGGCGATATTAATTATGCATGGCCCAGCGCACAGATTGCCGTGATGGGTGCCGACGGCGCCGTGAACGTGCTCTACGCAAAAGACATGAAAGAGGATCCGGAACACGCCGCACAAATCTTCGAGGATAAGAAGAAGGAGTACGAAGACCTCTTCTCCAATCCTTACCAGGCCGCACAGAAGGGTTACATCGACGATGTCATCGAACCGCGCAACACCCGTTTCCGCGTCATCCGCGCCCTGGAGCAACTGAGCGGCAAACAGGCAAACGTTCCCGCCAAGAAACACGATAACCTGCCGCTGTAAGCTATGAGAAAATTCCTTACAACGGTTCTTGTCCTTGCCACAGCCCTGAGCCTGCGCGCCCAGAACGTGAGCGACCTCATCATCAGTGAGGCCGTCGCACAGCCGGATTCCACCGGCCTTCTGGACGATTACGGCCGTCGCACCGGCTGGATAGAACTGTACAACAAATCGACCGGAACGGTGAACTTTGGCGGGTGCTACCTCACCGACGACCGCACCAACCTCCGGAAGAGCCTCATCCCCAAGAGCGACCTCCGCACCAAGCTGGGGCCGCGTCAGGTGGTGCTCATCTGGTGCAGCGGCCGTGGCGCGGACGGTACCTTCTATGCCGACTTCACCCTGGAGCCCGGAAAAACCGTTTACCTGGTTTCCAACGACGGGCGCACCATCATCGACTCGCTGGCCATCCCCGCCACCCTTCCCTATGGACTGGCAGCCCACAAACTGGCCGCGGACATCCGCCAGCAGGAGTTTGAATTTATCGATAATCCGGAGGTCCCCAGCCCGCGCATGATCAACGGCGACCATGGTTCCGCCACCAAAGGCGAAATCATGAAGGAGCGTGACCCGTACGGCTGGATTCTTTCCGTAGTGTCCGTAAGCGTGGTGTTCAGCGCCCTGGCCCTTTTGTGGTTCCTGTTCTGGCTCCTGTTCGACCGCCCCGCCAAAAAGGCCGCTCAAGCCGGCAATGATGGCAAGAAAGCGCAAGCGCGTCATGCCCGACCCGATCGGGCATCTCAATCCGATGAAGTGGCTGCCGCCATTGCCCTTGCACTGGATATGGAGACCGGCGGAGACACCTATGCAGCCATCGCAACAGCCGTCCATCTGTACCTGTCCCAGTCCGTCCACGACGTGGAGCCCGGTATTGTCACCATTCGTAGGACCGAGAGCGGATGGAATAACAAAGCATTGAATTTCAGAAAGTTACCGCAGAGGTAACAAAATTGTTATAGCGTAAAACAAAAATGTTATGAGCACATATAAGTTCAAAATCAACGGCAAAGACTACCAAGTAACCATCGGAGAGGCGGAAGGCAAAATGCTGTCCGTAAATGTAAACGGCGCAGACTACCAGGTAGAGCTGGAGAAAGATTTCTCCGCTACGCCTGCGGCTTCGGTCGAAATGACAAAGGCCGCCCAAACTGTCACCCCGAGCGCAGCCGAGGGGTCTCCTGCTCCCAAGGCTCCCGCAGGCGCCGGCGAAAAGGTGAACTCTCCCCTTCCGGGCGTCATCGTAGAGGTGAGCGTGAAGGAAGGCCAGACCGTCACTTCCGGTCAGAAGGTGGCCGTACTGGAAGCCATGAAGATGGAGAACGAAATCTCCGCACCCAAAGACGGTACCATCACCGCCATCCATGTGAACAAAGGTGACAGCATCCTGGAAGGTGCACCCATCGTAACCATCGCCTAATGGAACACATTTTTGAGTCATTAACCCAATTCTGGGAATACACCGGCTTCGCGAACTGCTCGTGGCAGAATCTCGTGATGATTGGCATTGGCCTGGTTTTCATTACCCTGGCCATTGTCAAGGAGTGGGAGCCCATGCTGCTGGTGCCCATCGGCTTCGGCATGATCGTGGGCAACATCCCCATGTTCCCGGGCCTGAACATCGGCGTCTATGAGGACGGTTCCGTGCTCAACATCCTGTACCAGGGTGTGAAGCAGGGCTGGTATCCCCCGCTCATCTTCCTGGGGATTGGCGCCATGACGGACTTCAGCGCCCTCATCTCACAACCGCGGCTCATTCTCATCGGCGCGGCCGCCCAGATGGGTATTTTCGGCGCTTACCTGCTGGCCCTTGCCTTTGGTTTCGCCCCGAACGAGGCCGGTGCCATCGGCATTATCGGCGGCGCAGACGGCCCTACGGCCATTTTCCTGAGCTCCAAGCTGGCTCCGGACCTGATGGGCGCCATTGCCGTATCGGCCTACTCCTACATGGCCCTGGTGCCGGTGATCCAGAAGCCTATCATGCTGCTGCTGACCAACAAGCAGGAACGCCTCATCCGCATGCCCGCCCCGCGTGTGGTGTCCAAGAAAGAGAAGATCATCTTCCCTATCGTGGGCTTCCTGATCACCGCCTTCATCGTCCCTTCCGGCCTGCCGCTGCTGGGTATGCTCTTCTTCGGTAACCTCCTCAAGGAGAGCGGTGTCACCAAGCGCCTCGCCAATACGGCCAGCGGTCCGCTTATCGACGTAGTAACCACCCTTATCGGCCTCACCGTGGGTGCTTCCACCCAGGCCGACAAGTTCATCAGCCTCAAGTCCCTCCTCATCTTTGGTCTGGGTCTCCTTAGCTTCGTGATTGCCACCACCTGCGGCGTGCTGTTCGTGAAGATGATGAACCTGTTTATCAGCGATCCCGCCAAGAAGATCAACCCGCTCATCGGCAATGCAGGCGTTTCCGCCGTGCCGGACAGCGCCCGTGTATCGGAAACCGTGGGCCGCGAAATCGACCCTACCAACCACCTGCTCATGCATGCCATGGGCCCGAATGTGGCCGGTGTGATTGGTTCGGCCGTGGCCGCCGGTATCCTCTTGAGCTTCCTGGGCTAGTTTTTACATGAAAAAAAGCCTGCTCATACTGGCGATTCTTGTTGCATGCAATCCCCTCCACCGCGAGGGGATTCGCCGTTTGTCGCCCGCCAGTGCTGGGATGGATGCGCAGCGGCTTGCGCTCATCGACAGTACGGCAAAGGCTTCTATCGCCGCCTGCGATGTGCCTGGTGCCGTCATTGGCGTAGTGCGGGGAGATGCGCTGGTGTATGAAAAGGCTTTCGGAAACAAGTCCCTGGTCCCGGAAAAGGAGCCTATGACCGTGGAGACGCTGTTCGACCTGGCATCGGTCTCCAAATGCGTGGGCACCACCATCGCCATTATGCAACTGGTGGAGAAAGGCCAGGTACGGCTGGTGGATCCGGTACACAAATACATTCCGGGATTCAAGCCCTGGAAGGACGAAACGACGGGAGAAGAGGTAACCATCACGGTCCAGGACCTGCTCACGCATGCTTCCGGACTGGATGCCGGCCTGCCTGATGTACCCGGCTTCGTGGAACGGAACGGGACCAACTGCCCGGATTCCCTTATCCGCTGGATTGCCACCCAGTCCCGGCGCCATTTCCGGCCCCGTACCCAGCAGCTATACAGTTGCCTGAATTTCATCACCCTCCAGCACATCCTGGAGCAAGTGACCGGCGAACGGCTCTGTGACTATGCCCAAACGCACATTTTCGACGTCCTGGGCCTGCGGCACACCACCTACTTCCCGCTCTATGACAGCGCTCCTTATCGACCCGATTTGGCCCCGTTCTGCGCACCTACCGAGCAATTGGCCGACGGGCATGTGTTAAAGGCCGAAGTACATGACCCTACCGCCCGGCTGGTGAACGGCGGCAATTCCGGCAATGCCGGGGTATTCTCCACGGTAGAAGATTTAGCCGTGATAAGCGCCTGCCTGCTCAATGAGGGCAGCCTGAACGGGCACCGGATTCTCTCCCCGCTCACCGTCCGGCAAATGTTCCGTATTCCGGAAAGCAACGCCCCGGAGGTAGCCCGCGCCCTGGGCTGGGACACCTACAGCCTGTCTCCCTACACCTGCGGAGACGTATTTAACGCCTCTACCGTACGCGGTCACACCGGTTACACCGGCACTTCCCTCATCCTGGACCTGGAGACCCGCACCGCCGTCATCATCCTTACCAACCGCGTACACCCGGCAGACGACGGTTCCGCCGCCCGTCTGCGTTCCACCGTTGCCAGCATCGTCGCCAGCGCTATTTGCCGATAATACTTTGGGAGCAATCTTTGCAAAATTGCTTAAAAGTTTTATCTTTGTAAACAAAATAGCGTAAACTACTAACCACATGGCGCAAAAGAATTTACTGTTAGGAGACGAGGCCATCGCCCTCGGAGCCCTTCATGCCGGATTATCAGGTGTTTATGCCTATCCCGGCACTCCTTCTACGGAAATTACGGAATATATCCAACTCCATCCCCTCACCCGGGAGCGGAACGTGCATTGTAAATGGTCGGCCAATGAAAAAACGGCCATGGAAGAGGCGCTGGGCATGTCCTATGCCGGCAAGCGCGCCCTGGTGTGCTTCAAGCACGTAGGCCTGAACGTCTGCGCAGACCCGTTCATGGGTTCGGCCACCACCGGTGCCAACGGCGGCCTGGTCATCGCCTCCTGCGACGATCCCTCCATGCACAGCTCGCAGAATGAACAGGATTCCCGTTTCTACGGAGCCTTTGCCATGATGCCCGTCTTCGAGCCTTCTAACCAGGAAGAAGCCTATGCCATGACACGGGCCGCCTTTGACTATTCCGAGAAGCGCGGCATTCCCGTCCTCATGCGCATGACCACCCGTATGGCCCATTCCCGCGCCGTAGTGGAAAGCGGAGAGGATATCCGCGAACAAAACACCCTCCACTACCCGGAGAAGCCGCGCCAGTGGGTCACCCTCCCGGTCAATTCCCGCGTTCGCAACCGCGAGCTCATCAAGGACTACGCCCGCTTCGAGGAAGACGCTGTAGCCTCCCCTTTCAACCGCCTTATAGACGGTCCGGACAAGCGCCTGGGCATCATTGCCTGCGGCATTGCCTATAACTACCTCATGGAAAACTTCCCGGACGGATGCCCGTATCCGGTGCTCAAGATTTCCCAATATCCTTTCCCCAGGGAACTGGCCAAGAAACTGGCCGGTTGGTGCCAGACCATCCTGGTCATGGAAGAAGGCCAGCCGCTGGTAGAAGAACGCCTCAAGGGGGTCTATCCTACAGCCATCACCATCAAGGGCCGCCTGGACGGCAGCCTGCCGCGTGACGGAGAACTTTCTCCGGAAGTGGTCCGTCCCGCCCTGGGCCTTCCCGCAGTGGAGCTCTACCCTGCCTCGGAAGTCATTGCCCCGCGTCCGCCGGCACTGTGCCAGGGCTGTGGGCACCGGGACTTCTACACTGCCCTCAACAACGTGCTCAAAGACTATCCCAGCGCCCGGGTATTCGGAGATATCGGCTGTTACACGCTGGGTTGGATGCCGCCCTTCAACAGCCTCCACACCTGCGTGGAGATGGGTGCTTCGCTCACCATGGCCCAGGGTGCAGCATATAGCGGCACTTGGCCTGCGGTGGCCGTCATCGGCGACTCCACCTTCACCCACAGCGGCATGACCGGCCTGCTGGATGCCGTCAACGAAGGCTCCGACGTCACCCTGTGCATTTCCGACAACCTCACCACCGGCATGACCGGCGGCCAGGACAGCGCCGGCACGGGCCGTATCGAGGCCATCTGCGAAGGCCTGGGCGTTCCCAAGGAGCACATCCGCACCATCGTCCCGCTTCCCAAGAACTACCCGGACATGGAAAAAGTCATCCGCGAAGAACTTGAGTATCACGGCGTTTCGGTCATCGTATGCCGCCGCGAATGCATCCAAACCCTCAGAAGACACGCTGCTAAAAAGTAAAGGCTTATGAAACAAGATATTATCCTCGCCGGAGTGGGAGGACAAGGCATCCTCTCCATCGCCACGGTAATCGGCGCTGCCGCCCTGCAGCAGGGGCTGTACCTGAAACAGGCCGAAGTCCACGGCATGAGCCAGCGCGGCGGAGACGTCCAGTCGCACCTCCGCCTGTCGTCAGAGCCCATTTACAGCGACCTTATCCCCCGAGGCGGCGCCAGCCTGATTGTATCGCTGGAGCCCATGGAAGCCCTCCGCTATGTTCCCTGGCTGGCCAAAGACGGCTGGATCGTCACCAACACCACCCCGCTGGTAAACATCCCCAATTATCCGGAGATGGAGAAAGTGGTGGCGGCCTTGCACCAATTCCCGCACGTGGTGGCCGTGGATGCCGATACCATCGCCAAGGAACTGAACAATCCACGCGGGGCCAACATGGTGCTGCTCGGGGCTATGAGCACCGGACTGGATATCCTGGAGCCGGAACAGCTCCGCGAAGGCATCCGGCGCGTATTCGCGCGCAAGGGCGATGCCATTGTGGAAGCCAACCTGAAAGCCTTTGACGTCGGCGCAGCGCAACACTTAGAAGAAGAGTAGCATGAAACTTCCCTTATCCCAATCCGTCCTGAAAAGTGAACTGCGGGAACTGGGCATTGACGATATCTCCCGCACCACCATCCGGCAATGCGCCATGATCGGCAGCATGCTGGAGTCGCATTCCGACGAGCCCTTCACCCACCTGGAGTTCGGCGTGCCGGGCATTCCGCCCTGTCCCATCGGCATCGAAGCCCAGAAAAAAGCGCTGGATGAGGGCAAATGCTCCATTTACCCTTCCGTGCAAGGACTGCCGGAACTGAAGCAGAACGCCTCGCGCTTCATCAAGGCCTTCATCGACGTGGATATCGACCCGCAGGGCATTGTCCCTACCGTGGGCTCCATGCAGGGCAGCCTTACCAGTATTCTGGAGTGCTCCCAACTGCAGCCCGGCAAGGACACCATCCTGTACATCTGCCCCGGATTCAGCGCCCACGGCCGTCAGCCGGATATCCTGGGCATCAAGAACGTCTGGTTCGATATATACGAGTATCGGGCAGAGAAGTTGCGGGACAAACTGGAGTCCTACTTCAAACAGGGCAACATCGCCGCCATCCTGTACTCCAACCCCAACAATCCGGCCTGGATTTGCCTGACGGAGGAAGAGCTGCAAGTGATTGGCGAACTGGCCACCCAGTACGATGTGATTGTCCTGGAAGACATCGCCTACCTGTGCATGGACTTCCGCAAGGACCTTTCCGTCCCCTTCGAGCCTCCGTTCCAAAGCACTGTGGCTCGTTATACGGACAATTATGTGATCCTGTTGTCCGGTTCCAAGATTTTCAGTTATGCCGGCGAGCGCATCGGCCTTGCCTGCATCGGCAACAACCTGTATAAACGCGAATACCCTGGCCTAAAAGAGAAATGGGGCATCTCCCGCTTCGGGGACAACTTCATTCTCAATTACTTGTACGTGAATACTTCGGGCGCTTCGCACTCGGCCCAATATGCTTTGTCGGCCATGCTGGAAGCCTCGCTGGACGGCCGCTACAACTTTGTGAAAGAACTGCGGAACTATGGCCTCCGCGCACATCATTCCCGCGAAATCTTCGAGCAGAACGGCTTCCGCCTGGTATATGACAAAGACATGAACCAGACCATTGGCGATGGCTTTTTCTATACCGTCACGTACAAGGACATGGACAACCGCACGTTATTGGAGTCCCTCCTTCGCTGCGGCGTAGTGGCTATTCCGCTCAACACCACCGGCAGCAAGCAGTTCGGCATCCGCGTATGCGTATCGCGCCTGCTGAACGACTGGGATTTCCAGCGCCTGGACCGTCACCTGAAACTGTTTGTAAAATTGGTATCATGAAATATGTAAGTGCCGATGAAGCCGTCCGCCTGGTGCGCAGCGGCGACACCGTAGTGTGCCAGGGAGGCACCTCCGTACCGGTTATCCTGCAGGAAGCCCTGGCCCGCCGCCATGCGGAACTGAAGGGCGTGCAAATTGTCTGCGGCTTCAACGTCACCGCAGGCGAAGCCCCCTTCTGCAAGCCCGAATACAAGGATTCCTTCCTGGTGAACAGCATTTTCATCAGCGGCGACCAGCGCAAGCACATCGCCGCCGGCTACGGCACCATGACGCCCGCCTTCCTGGGAGAAGTTCCGGGCCTGTTCCGCCGCGGGGAAATCCCTGTAGATGTGGCGTTTATCAACTGCTCCCTGCCGGATAAGGACGGGTATTGCAGTTTTGGCATATCGGCCGATATTGCCGTCAGCGCCGTGGAATGCGCGCGGGTAGTCATCGCCCAGGTGAGCCCCAACATCCCTTACCTATACGGGAAATGCCACATCCATGAGTCCAAGATCAGCGCAGCCGTATACTGTGAAGAGCCGCCGCTCGGGATGGTCTTTGGTGACCCTACGCCCATTGAGGCAGCCATCGGCGCCAACGTAGCCTCGCAGATACCGGACGGCGCCTGCCTGCAGATCGGCGTCGGAGGCATTCCCAATGCCGTTCTCAACGGCATCAAACACCACCAGCACCTGGGCCTGCACACGGAAGCCATGACCGACGGCGTCATCCGTCTTATCAAAGAGGGTGTCATCGACAATTCCCTCAAAAAAGTGCATCCTGGCGTCAGCGTCGCGGCCCTGGCCATCGGCTCCGCGCCCATGTACAAGTTCATCGACCACAACCCCACCATGGAGTTCTTTGACGTGGCCTATACCAACGACCCGTTCCTGATTGCCCAAAACCCGCGCGCCTGTGCCATCAATTCCGCCATCGAGGTGGACCTGACGGGACAGATCTGTGCCGATTCCATCGGCGAGATGATTTTCTCCAGCGTGGGCGGCCAGCACGACTTCATGTACGGCTGCGCGCTGGCGGAAGGCGGACGTACCTTCATCGCCCTGCCCTCCCGTACCGCCAAGGGGAAAGCCAAAATCGTCCCTACCCTTACTCCCGGCGCCGGTGTGGTCACTACCCGCTTCCAGACGCAGTATGTCGCTACGGAACACGGTATTGTGTACCTGCGCGGAAAAAACCTGGCCCAACGCGCCAAGCTCCTGATTTCCATCGCCCATCCGGACGACCGTGAAGCGCTGGAGGAAGCGGCCTGCAAGCGATTCGGATACAGTTTTCTGCGCCTGAAAGCAGAATAATTGCTATCTTTGCCCGCATGAAAAGACACTTGGTGGTAATAGCTGTCCTGCTCCTGACGGGCGTTGTAGCGCTGGCACAGGAACCGGAACAAGAACCGGAGCTGGAAGGAGAAAAGCCCAAGACCGGTTGGGCGTTTACTCCCCTGCCTAACGTGGGCTACAGCACGGATACAGGCGTTACCCTGGGTCTTTTCTCGGACTTCTACTATTACGGGGACGGCAGCGCCTATCCCAATTTCCTCCATCACCTGGGTTTTGCCGGAGCCTACGCCACCAAAGGCTCCTGGTACATCCATGCTTACGGGGACAGCCCTACCCTGATTCCGGGGGTACGCCTAAACGGAACGCTCACCTACCGCGACGCCCTGGTGCACAATTTCTATGGCTTCAACGGCGTTGCCTCTCCCTACCTGCCGGAGCTGGACGCCAACGTGGACACCAGGACGGCTTGGTACACCACCCATCGGCGCTTTTTCCGCGCCACGGCAACCTTCATGGGTGACATTGTCGGGGAACTGGACTGGATGGGCGGCGCGGTGGTCCGCCACGTCATTATGGACGATTTCTCCCTGGACCGCTACGACAGGGGCAACAGCCTGCTCCTTGCCTATCGGGACGTGGGTCTCATCCGGGCCGATGAATTCGCCGGCGGCACCTCGCTGGAGTTCAAAGGCGGTCTGGTGTACGACAGCCGGGACATCGAAGCATCTCCGGGCAAAGGCTTCTACGCAGAACTGTACCTTACGGCCAACACGGATTTGAGCCGGTGGAAATACAACTACGGGCAGCTGGTGGCGCACTTCCGCCATTTTGTAACCATCTTTCCGGGTCGATGGGTCTTTGCCTACCATCTGGGGCTCCAGCACCAGTTGTGGGGCGAAATCCCCTACTACGCCCTTAACGAGATGGCCAACTTGTTTTACCCGTACGAGGAAATGGACGGACTGGGCAGCCGTACCACCGTCCGCGGTATCTTGAACAACCGCGTAGCAGCTGCGGGATACGCCTGGGCCAACATCGAATTCCGTGTGACTCCCTTTAAATTCAACCTGTTCAAACAACATTTCGACCTGGTGCTCAATCCTTTCATGGATGTGTGCGGCATCACGCGTTCTTACCGGCTGGAAGAGCAAAAAGCGGCCGTTTCACCCAAAGCGGAAATCCCTCTCTATCAGGATAAGAAGTTACCCGTCATGCTGTCTTTCGGCATTGGCGGAAAAATCCAGATGAACACCAATTTCGTGCTCTCGTTCGACGTGGGCCGCGGCCTGGACCCTCAGGTTGGGACTTGGACCATCAGTACATCCAGTTCATATCTATTCTAACCACTATTGCTTTTGTTCGGGAATTTGTTTATATTTGTAGGAAACAGAAAACTATAACCCGACAGATATGGACAAACTCCAGGAACTGACCCAGAAACTGTACAACGAGGGTCTTTCAAAAGGAAAAGAAGAGGGCCAGGCCGTTCTGGCTAAAGCCCAGGCAGAAGCAACTGCCATTGTAAAAAAAGCCCAGGAAGAAGCCGCCGCCATTCTGGTACAGGCGCAAAAAGAAGCCCAGGACTACAAAATCAAAGTGGAAGGGGATGTAAAAATGGCCTCTGTCCAGGCATTGCAGGCCACCCGTGCCGGCATTGAGAACCTGATTGTAGCCAAGGCTGTGGACGCCCCCGTTAAAGAGGCCCTGTCCAGCGCCGACTTCCTCAAGGGCATCATCGAGGCCGTTGCCAAGAACTTCAGCGCCCAGGAAAGCACGGACATCGCACTGGTCCTGCCGGAAAAACTGAAGAAAGAGCTGGAGCCTTTCGTAAAGAACGAGCTGTCCAAAGCCATCGGCAAGGGCGTAGAAACCTCCTTTGCCAAAAAGGTGAACGGCGGCTTCAAGATCGGTCCCAAGGACGGCAGCTATTTCATCTCCCTTACGGACGAAAACTTCCAGGAGCTCATCAGCGACTATCTCCGTCCCACCACCAAGGCAATCCTTTTTGGCTAGGAAATGAGCAATTTCGAGTACATCATCTCCAGCCTCCCCTATCTCACGGCCGATTTCAAGTACGAGGATGGGCAAGGTTTCCACAGCACCGTGGCGCAAATCCGGGAAGATCTCTCGGAGAAGGACGCCGCCGTGCTGGACTTCCTGCTCAGCGGGTACGACGCCCAGGTACTGGGACCGGACTTCTACGCCCAGGCCCTGGCGCATCCGCTCAAGTTCGTGCGGGAGTACTTCCGTTTCGACCTTAACCTCCGGAACGCCAAGGTGCGCTTCCTGAACCGGGAGCTGGGCCGTCCGGACGGGATGGACCTCGTTACAGGCAAAGGCCAGGAGGACGATACGGACCTGGACATCGACGGTTACCGTTTCAACGGCGGCGAGTTCGAGGAAGCCCCAAAGGTAAGCACGGCCCTGGCCAACGACAGCCTGCTGGGCCGCGAAAAAGCCCTGGACGATATCACCTGGGAGAAAATCGACAACCTGGAAACCTTCCACTACTTTGACCTTACCGCCGTGCTGGCCTACGTGGCCAAACTGCACATCGTCAACCGCTGGCTGGCCCTGGACGAGGAAAAAGGCCGGGCGCTGTTCCGTCAGCTGGTAAACGAGGTCCGAGGCACGTTCAAAGGGGTAAATTACACAGAAAAATAAGCAACCATATATGAAAACAAAAGGAATTGTAACCGGTATCGTAAGTAACCTCGTTACGGTGAAGGCAGACGGTCCCGTTGCAGAAAATGAAATCTGCTACATCACTGCGCAAGGCGTCAAGCTGATGGCAGAGGTCATCAAAGTGAACGGCGAAAATGCCTCCGTGCAGGTGTTCGAGAGCACCCGCGGCCTCAAAGGCGGCGACGTAGTGGAATTCGAAGGCCGCATGCTGGAGGTGGAGCTGGGTCCCGGCCTGCTCTCCAGCGTATACGACGGCCTGCAGAACAACCTGGCCACGATGGAAAACGTGTTCCTCCAGCGCGGTGAGTACACCGCTCCCCTGGACAACAAGAAACTGTGGGCGTTCACCCCGCTGGCCAAACCCGGCGACAAAGTGGAAGCCGCAGACTGGCTGGGCGAGGTGAAAGAAGGCTGGCTGCCCCACAAAATCATGGTCCCGTTCTCCTTCAAGGGCACCTACACCGTTAAATCGGTCAAGGCAGAGGGTGAATACACCATCGACACCGTCATTGCCGTACTCACCAACGAGGAAGGTGAAGACGTTAACGTCACCATGACCCAGAAATGGCCCGTTAAGGTGGCCATCAAGGGCTACAAGGAAAAACCGCGTCCCTACCGCATCATGGAAACGGGCGTTCGCGTAATCGACACCATGAACCCCATCGCAGAGGGCGGCACCGGCTTTATTCCCGGCCCCTTCGGCTGCGGCAAAACTGTGCTGCAGCACGCCATCGCCAAGCAGGGCGACGCCGATGTCATCGTGATGGCCGCCTGCGGTGAACGTGCCAATGAGGTGGTGGAAATCTTCACCGAGTTCCCGGAACTGATCGACCCGCATACCGGCCGTCACCTGATGGAACGTACCACCATTATCTGTAACACCTCCAACATGCCGGTGGCGGCCCGTGAGGCTTCCGTATATACGGCCATGACCATTTGCGAGTACTATCGCGCCATGGGTCTGAAGTGCCTCCTGCTGGCAGACTCCACCTCCCGTTGGGCACAGGCGTTGCGTGAGATGTCCAACCGTATGGAGGAACTTCCGGGCGCCGACGCCTTCCCTGTGGACCTGTCGGCCATCATTTCCAACTTCTACGCCCGCGCGGGCATGGTGGTCCTGAACAACGGCCAGACCGGTGCAGTAACCTTTATCGGCACGGTATCCCCTGCCGGCGGTAACCTCAAGGAGCCCGTGACGGAGAGCACCAAAAAGGCGGCACGTTGCTTCTATGCCCTGGAGCAGAACCGCGCAGACCAAAAGCGCTACCCGGCCGTAGGACCGCTGGAGTCCTATTCCAAATATCTGGACTATCCCGAGATCCGCGAATTCCTGGACGAAACCGTGGAGAAAGGCTGGGTAGACAAAGTGCTCGTTGCCAAGAACATCATCCGCCGCGGTAAAGAGGCCAGCGAACAAATCAACATCCTGGGCGACGACGGCGTGCCTATGAGCTATCACATCAACTTCTGGAAGAGCGAGCTGGTGGACTTCGTAATCCTGCAGCAGGATGCCTTCGACGCCATCGACGCCCTGTGCCCGCTGGAGCGCCAACGCTTTATGCTGGACCTTCTTCTGGATATCTGCAACAAGGAGTACGAGTTCGAAGACTTCGAGAAATGCCGCGACTTCTTCAAACGCCTTATCAACGAACTCCGTCAGATGAACTACTCCGCCTACGAAAGCGAGCAGTTCTGGGCCTACAATGAATCCGTTAAGAAAATGACGGCGTAGTCGTCATCCCCGGCTCGACCGGGGATCTCATACCTTTAGAATTATGGCAACAAAAGCATATCAAAAAGTATACACCAAGTTGGAGAGCATTACCAAGGCCACCGTTTCGCTGAAGGCCAAGGGCGTTTCCAACGACGAACTGGCCGTTGTGGACGGCCGTCTGGCCCAGGTGGTGCGCGTAAAAGGCGACACCATCACCCTGCAGGTGTTCTCCGGCACGGAGGGCATTCCCACCAACGCGGAAGTGGTGTTCCTGGGAGAGCCCCCTACCCTGAAAGTGTCCGAGCAACTGGCCGGCCGTTTCTTCGATGCATACGGTCACCCCATCGACGGTGGTCCGCAGATCGACGGTGAGGAACGCCAGATCGGCGGTCCGTCCGTGAACCCGTACAAGCGTCGCCAGCCTTCCCAGCTCATCCCTACCGGTATCGCCGGTATCGACCTGAACAATACGCTGGTATCCGGCCAGAAGATTCCTTTCTTCGCCGACCCGGACCAGCCGTACAACCAGGTGATGGCGGACGTTGCCCTGCGTGCCGATGTAGACAAGATTATCCTGGGCGGCATGGGTCTGTCCAACGACGATTACCTTTTCTTCAAGCATTCGTTTGAAGCCGCCGGCGCCCTGGACAAGATTATCTGCTTCATCAACACCACGGAAAACCCGCCGGTGGAGCGACTGCTGGTGCCGGATATGGCCCTTACCGCCGCGGAATACTTCGCCGTGGACAAGAACGAGAAAGTGCTGGTGCTCTTGACAGACATGACCCTGTATGCGGATGCCCTTTCCATCGTGAGCAACCGTATGGACCAGATTCCGTCCAAGGACTCCATGCCGGGTTCCCTGTACAGTGACCTGGCCAAGATTTACGAGAAGGCCGTGCAGCTGCCCACAGAGGGTTCCATCACCATCATCGCCGTTACCACCCTGAACGACGGTGATATCACCCACGCCATCCCGGATAACACCGGTTACATCACGGAAGGCCAGCTCTTCCTGCGTGCCGATTCCGATACCGGCAAGGTGATTATCGACCCGTTCCGCAGCCTGTCCCGTCTGAAACAGCTGGTGCAGGGCAAGAAGACCCGCGAGGACCACTCGCAGGTGATGAACGCCTCCGTGCGTCTGTACGCCGACGCCCAGAACGCCAAGACCAAACTGGAGAACGGTTTCGACCTGTCGGACTACGACCACCGCTGCCTGGCCTATGCCAAAGACTACGCCCGGGAGCTTCTGGCCATCGACGTAAACATTGGCGTCACCGAAATGCTGGACACCGCCTGGAAGCTGTTCGCCAAGCACTTCAGCCCGGCGGAAACCGGTATCAAACAGGCACTTGTAGACAAATACTGGGTTAAATAATGGCTATCAAATTCCAATATAACAAAACCTCGCTGACGGAAATGGGCAAGCAGCTCAAAGTCCGGCAGAGGGCTCTCCCTACCTTGCAGAACAAGGAGAGCGCCCTCCGGCTGGAAGTGCGCAAGGCCAAGACGGACAGCGAGCGTTTGATTGCACAGTTGGAAGAAGCCTTGCAGCGTTACGATTATCTGGCCGCCCTGTGGAACGAATTCGACCCGGGACTCATCGCCATTACGGATGTCGACCTTTATACCAAGAAGGTAGCGGGTGTCAAAACCCCTGCCCTGGGAGAAATCCATTACGAGATCAAACCTTTCAATGCCTTTGTCAAACCCGCCTGGTACGCAGACGGTGTGGCCATCCTCAAGGAACTGAGCCGCCTGGGCATCGAAAGCGAGGTATACCTGGAAAAGGCCCGTATCCTGGACTACCAGCGCAAAAAGACCACCCAGAAGGTGAACCTGTACGAGAAAGTACAAATCCCTGGTTACCAGGAAGCCATCCGCAAAATCAAACGCTACATGGAAGACGAAGAAAACCTGTCCAAGGCATCTTCCAAGATTGTTAAAAACCGCCACGCAGAGGAGGAGGAGGCCTCAGAGCAAGTATGATTACTCCCATGACCAAATACTCCTTCATCCTGCTGAACGGCACGCAGGATGAACTGCTCACCCGCCTGCAGGAAATAGGACTGGTAGACATCACGCGCAGCATCAAGCCCGTCGATGAAAACTCCCAGAACATCAAGGCGGAAATCGAGCTCCTGGATGGTCTTATCAACGGACTCGGCAAGATAGAGATTCCCGAAGGGACCAAGCCGGAGTTCATCGACGGAGACATCGTCCGCCTCGCGGGTGGTATGCTCATGCGCTACTCCGAGGACACAGTAGATATCAAACTGCTGGAGAAGGAAATATACGACCTGCGGCATTGGGGGCATTTCGACGCCAACCTGCTTGATAAGCTGGCCGATGCCGGTGTTCCCATCCACTTCCATAAACTGGCCACCAAGGCTTTCAAGAAGGAATGGGCACAGGAATATGCGCTTTCGGTCATTTCCCGCGGCAAATCCAACATTCTGTTTGTAGTGGCCGGTCCGGACACCCTTCCGGGAGAAATCCCCGCCCCTACCGCCAGCATCGAGGACAAGAAAGCGGAACTGAAGGAGAAAAAGGCCCACTTTGCCAAAGTGCTCGGCCGCATCGCCAGTGCCAAAGCACGTATCCCGGAACTGGAAGCCAGGAAGGCCGAGTTATATTCCAAACTGGATTTGTACCTCGCCGGAGCCTCCGCCGTTCCCGCCGCAGAGAATACCATCGTCACACTGGTGGGCTATGCGCCGGTCGAAGATGACGCTGCCGTTACCGCTGCCTTGGATGCCACCGGCGTGTTCTACCTCAAAGAAGAGGCGGTGGTGGAAGACAATCCGCCCATCCAGCTCAAGAACAACTGGTTTGTCAAGCAGTTCGAGATCCTTACGGACATGTATGGACGTCCTGGCTATGACGGCTTCGATCCTACCCCGTTCATCAGCGTGTTCTTCCTGCTGTTCTTCGCCTTCTGTATGGGCGATGCCGGTTACGGGCTCATCCTGATTCTTATCGGCCTGCTGCTCAAGAAGGCGGATTCCTTCAAGGACATGGCACCGCTGGTGGTCCTGCTGGGTATCGGCACAACCGTCATCGGTTTCCTCTTCCATACCTTCTTCTCCATGGACATCAGCACCTGGAGCATCTTTGCACCCATCAAGGGCATCTTCCTGCCGGCCAAGATTGCCGGATACGACGGCACCATGGTGCTGGCCCTCATCGTGGGTGTGGTGCACCTGTGCCTGGCCATGTGCGTCAAGACTTACCAGGAAACCAAGAACAAGGGCTTTATCAATGCCCTGGGCACCTGGGGCTGGACGCTCTTGATCGTAGGTGGCATCATAGTGGCCGCATTGGCATTTGCCGGCATCATGGACAAAGACCTGACCAAATGGGTAGTGATTGTCCTGGGTGTAGTAAGCGCCCTCGGCATCTTTGTGTTCAACGACATGAAACGCAGCAAGCTGGCCAACATAGGCGTGGGCCTCTGGAACACCTACAACACGGCCACCGGCCTGCTGGGAGATGTGCTCAGTTACCTGCGTCTGTATGCCCTTGGTCTGGCCGGCAGCATGCTGGGCATGGCTTTCAACAACATCGGCACCATGGTTCTCGGAGACGGTTCCAAGCCCGCCCTGTGGCTTCCGTTCATTGTCATCGTGATCATCGGCCACACCTTAAACGTTGCCATGGCCGCCCTGGGCGCCTTTGTGCACCCGCTGCGTCTGAATTTCCTGGAGTTCTTCAAGAATTCCGGTTACGAGGCCCTAGGCCGCAACTATCACCCGCTTAAGAAATAAATTCAAAAAATTCATAACACTATGCTTAATTTAATTCTCGGTTATTTGGGTCTGGGCCTGGTACTGGCCCTCTCAGGTATCGGTTCCGCATTGGGAACCACCACCGCGGGCAACGCGGCAGAAGGCGCCCTCAAGCGCAAACCGGAAGGTTCCGGTAACTACATGGTACTCAGCGCCCTCCCGGCCACCCAGGGTATCTATGGTTTCGTTGCATTCTTCATGCTCATGGGCCGCGTGGCAGAAGCCGGCGCCATGGTGTTCGGTATCGGCGTTTCCGTCGGTCTGGTCTGCATGCTTTCCGCCATCCGCCAGGGCCAGGTTTGCGCCAACGGTATCGTGGGTATCTCCCAGGGACACGACGTGTTCACCAACACCCTTATCTACGCCGCTCTCCCGGAATTCTACGCCATTCTGGGTCTGGTAGGCGCCCTGATGCTGTAGTCAGGTACTCCTGCAGAAGAAATGGCAGCCGGACAGATTTGGTCCGGCTGTCATTTTTTGGGGACTTCGCTTTCCTATTTAGGGATAAAAAAACTATATTTGCAAATGTACCTCCAACGGAAGTAATTACTAATAAACCAAATAAACGATGAAAAGAATTGTAAGCATCCTTTCCATGGCCGCCCTGCTGGCGGTTCTGGTACCGGCCTGTAACAAGACCACGCCGGAAAAAACGAACGAAGGGAAAGACGACTCCGGAAAAGTGGATCCCGATCCCACCCCTACCCCAGCTACCAAGGCTGACTACACCGTCCTGTATTATGGCATCGGCGGCGGCAACCTGGATATCGGTGACGAAGACACCATCAAGGATATGGCCAAGTCCCTTGACGGGGAAAACTGCAATGTCCGCATCATTACGCAGTATAAGTATTCCACCAAAGAAGGGGTTGCCCAAAAAGAGAAACAAAAGAATTTCAAAATCAGCGGAGAGCCGGGAACGGTCTATCGCTATGAGATAACGCCCTCCATCATTGCCCCTAAGGGCTCGGACCACTATCTCACACTTCCCAAGGACACCAAGATTGCAGGCGCAGATTATAAGATGTACGCCCCGGAAAACATCTCGTCCTTTATCAAATATGCGGTAGAAAAAGCGCCCGCCAACCAGTATATCTTCTTTGTTACCGGCCACGGAGACGGCTACAACCTGGCAGCGGACATTCCGCTCACCAAAACCACTGCCTCAGACGAAAATTTTGAAGATAATCCCGGCATCAGCATGTACCAGATCAAGGAAGGCATCAGGCAATCCGGCGTCCAGTTTGCCTTGCTGGGTTACCAATCCTGCGAGATGGGCCAGATCGAAGTCATCTCCGAGCTCCAGGGAGCCGCCAGTTACATCATGGCCTCCGGACACACCATCAGCGATTTTGGCTACGGGGACATGATTGAAGCCATGCGGGACGGCGACCCCTTTAAAACCGTTCTTGAGGACCTTGCCAGAGGCAGCCTGAATGAAAACCTTCCCCAGAAGGGCGGCAACGCGAACTTCCACATCACGGACATGAGCAAGCTGCCTGCCTTCCTTGCTACCCTGAAGGATATCACCACCTACCTGTGTGCCAACAAGCTGGACAACGAAAAAGGCTATCTTGCCGCCGCCGCAAAGACCTATCAGTACGACGAAGAGGAAAACAAGTTCGACCTATACGACTACCTGTACTTCCTGGGCAAAGAAGTATACAGCAAGGACCAGAACTACCTCAATCTCCTGGATAAGGTTAAAAAAGCGCTGGATGAGGCCCAACCCATCCACTTCAACTCCCTGGAATGCAAAGGGGACGACTACTACGAAAACCTGAGCTACTCCGTATGCCTGGGTGCCCAGGGTTACCTGGTAGATTATATCGATAAAGGACGCAAGCAGCAGGCCATTGACAAAAACGGCAACACCTACAGCCTGGTAAATAACGTGGTCGATACCAGTAAGCCCATCAAGACCGATGCCAATAAAGCATGGGATAAGACCTACAACCTCACCACCTTTGACAAAACCGTAGGCTGGAGCAAATGGTTCGCCGTGAACCCGGCTTTCCCGCGCAACAACCCGCCCTTCTACATCTACCAGACTCCGGACGAGCCCGTTGACGACGACGATGAAGGAGACGAGGGAGATGAATAATCCTTTCATCCACTGCGTATGAAAAAAATCCTCCTTACTTTAACCCTGGCCCTGTGCATCACTGGCCAGGGTTTTGCGCAACCCCTACGCGACAAACTGCGCGCGGTTCCCCAGATAGAAAACCTCAAAGCCAATCCCGGTGGAACGGAATACGGTTTCAAAGAAAGTTATACCTTTACCTTTAAGCAACCGATAGACCACCAAAACCCCGGTACGGGCAGTTTCAAACAATTTGGCGTCATCTGCTTTCAAGGATTTGACAAGCCCACCGTATTCTACACCCGCGGTTACGAGCACAACGGCTTCGCCGAGAATCCCGCCAACGACCTGGCAGACAACCTGGACGCCAACGTAATTTACATGGAGCACCGCTATTACGGCAAATCCAAAGTAAGCGGAGACCCCAAGTGGAAGTACCTTACCATCCGGCAGGCCTGCGACGACCTGCATGCCATTTTCCAGGCCCTGAAGCCTGTCCTCCCGGAAAGCTGGGTGAGCACCGGTGCGAGCAAGGACGGCAACACCGCCGTATTCTACAGTTACTTTTATCCGGACGACATGAACGTGGTGACCGCCTTCTGCGCCCCTTTCCAGACCACCTATCTGGATGAGCGCGTGGGCCGGTATGTGTTGCACACTTGCGGAACGACAGCAGAACGCGCCCGTATGCACGCGCTTCTGGACCGCATGCTTCCGGAGAGTTTCTACGAGAAGTACGCCCAGTATGAAAAGGAAAAAGAAGGCCTCTCCGAAGACGAATGCACGTCCTATTCCTCCTATGTCAAGGGGACGCTGAACACCTTCTTCAGCCTGTTTGCAGACTACTCCGCCCACGACCGTGCCCTGCTCATGCCCTCGGAAAGCGCCAGCGACGAAAAGCTGCTGACCTTCCGCTACGAGAATCTGGACGACCAGCTTTCCCGTAAAAAGAGAGCCGCATCGGATGATGCGCAGACTGAGTACAACGACTACCTCTACACCATTCAGTGCCTCAAAGAGTATGGCACCTTCACCTACCCCTACCAGGAGCTGTCCGTGCTTGATGGGACGATGTTTGACCGCGCCTATGCGGAAGATCCTTCCGTGGAAGAAAAAGACGAATGGCTCATCGGGAAATTCGACGGCAGCGTGAGCAAGGCCGTATTAGAGAAGTTCCTGCCCACTACCCACATTCCCATCCTGCTGGTATACGCACACAATGACCCGTGGACGGCCGGCAAGCCCACCAAAGTGAGCAGTTCGGTGAAAATGCTTATTAGCAAGGTAGGCGGACACGACGACTGCATCAACAACCCCGACTACTACCCGGAGTCCCTGCGCGACGAGATTGTGCGCTTTGTCTCTGCTCACCTTTAATACTCGCGGGGACCAAAGATGTCGGTGCCAATGCGCACCATGGTAGCCCCATGCTGCACGGCAACAGGCCAGTCCCCCGACATACCGATCGACAATGTATCAAAGCCTTCCATCCCGGAGGCTTTGATTCTTTTATACAGCGCCTCAATCCGGGCGAACTCCCCTTCCACCTGCGCCATATCCTCCGTATTACTAGCCATGCCCATCAAGCCCCTAATGCGGATTCCAGTGAGCGGAGCAGGTATATCTTCGCAAACCGCCTTCGCTTCGCTCCGGCCCCTCCCAATACTCGTTTTTTGGGCGGCTTCGCCGTCTCCAAAAGCTTCTGTGGGCCCCTCCCTCTTACACGGCCGAGGGTGGCCATGGGTTTGCGAAGATACACCTGCTCCGCTTAAAATAGCCAGGATTTCATTTTCGGTGAAACCTTGTTTGGTCTCTTCGGCGCCAAGATGGAGTTCCAGGAGAATGTCGATGACTTTGTTGTTGGCTACTGCCCAGGTGGAGATGGCCTGCAGCAAGTGCAGGGAATCTACGGACTGGACCAGGGAGACATACGGCAGCACCAGCTTGAGCTTGTTGGTCTGCAGATGGCCGATGAAATGCCACTGCACGTCCGCGGGCATTTGAGGTACCTTGGCGGCCAGTTCCTGCGGGCGGCTCTCGGCAAAGATACGCTGCCCGGCCTGATAGGCCTCCATCAGGCGTTCCACCGGGTGGAATTTGGAAACGGCTACCAGCTGTACACCAGCAGGCAAAGCACGAAGCAAGGTCTGTAAATTCTCCTGAATCATAAAAAGAGATGCCCGGTCAGAGCCGGGCATGACAATTAGCGTTTTTTACCTTTCTGTTTTTCCATCTCCCGCTGCATCTTCTGGGCTTCTTCCAGACGCTGCTGCCACTTGCTCTTGGGAGCGGGCTTGCCGCTGGCTTCCGCCGCTTTCACCTTGTCCAGGACCTCCTGCGGATTCACCACCCACTTGCGGATGATGAAGGTTTCCATCATGGTGATGAGGTTGCTGAGCAGGTAATAGTAGCTAAGACCACTGGAGAGGTTGTTACAGATGAAGAACATCATGATGGGCATCATGTACAGGCTCATCATCTGCATCATCTTAGCATTGGGATCGTTGCCCGCAGACTGCTGTGCCATGGTGATCTTGGAGTAGAAGAACATGGAAACAGCCATCAGGAGGGCAAACAGACTGATATGGTCCATGCCCAGGATGCTGGTGCCCCAATGGATGACATCGTCATAGGCACTCAGGTCTTCGGCCCACAGGAAGTGCTGCTGACGCAGCTGGATGGATGCCGGGAAGAAACGGAACATGGCCCACAGGATAGGCATCTGGAGCAGCATGGGCAGGCAACCGCCCATGGGCGATACACCGGCCTTGCGGTACAGCTCCATGGTCTCCTGCTGCTTTTTCATGGCGTCCTCCTGCTTGGGATACTTGGCATTGATCTTCTCCATGTAGGGCTTCAGGGCCTGCATCTTGGCGCTGGAAGAGTAGCTCTTGTAGGCGAACGGCAGAACCACAATCTTGATGAAGATAGTCATCAGGAGAATAATCAGGCCGAAGTTGGAGATACCTTTGTGCAGCCAGTCAAACAGGGGGATAATCACCCACTTGGTGAAATAGCCGATGATTTTACCACCCAGCGGAATCACCTTTTCATAGGCATGTCCGTAGGCCTTGAGCCCCTTATAGTCGTTGGGGCCGAAGTAAAACTCGAAGGGAACGTCGATGCGCTCTGCACCAGGGGTGATATCGGCCCGCATGAGGGCGCGGCAATGCATCAGATCTGAACCCGTCTTGGGCAGGAAGTCCACCTTGAACTCACCATAACTGAAGTTCCCGGGTGCACGCATGATGGCGCTAAAGAACTGCTGCTGGAAAGCGAACCACTCGATGTTGTTGTTGAAGCGCTTCTCTCCCCCACGTCCATTACCGATATTCGCCGGCTTGTTATCGTCCGGGAAATAGTAATTCAGGCGGGAGTACTGGGTTTCGTTCTTGTAGCCTTTTTCCATGCGAGGGATAATGGCGTCGAAGTCTACGTCCACGCTGCCCACATTGCGGGGAATCAAATGGCCCATGCCCACCAGGGACAGGGTTTCGTTCACCGAGTAGGAGTCCTTGACCAGGGTGTACTTTTGCTCGATATAGCCACCGTCGGCAAAAGGCAGGCGCATCACCACCGTGCTGTCCGAAGAAGCCTCCGGAACATACTGGAAGGTGAATTTACGCGTGTCAACGGCCGTAGGGGCATAGACCACATACCCCAGCTGGGACTTCTCTCCCTGCAGAAGGTACAGCGGCTCCTGAGAATAGGTGAGGTAATCTTTTACCTTTACGGAGTACGGCTGACCGCCGCGGGTGGTAAAGACCACCTGCAACTTATTGTTTTCCAGGGTGACGAGCTGAGCCTCTGCACGGGCAGCGGCATTGAGCGAAGAGTCGGAATATACCGGGGCGACAGCGGCCTGCGGTGCTGCAACAGCTTCATCCGCAGCGGCAGCGGCCTCCGGGTGTTCCGCCCGCCAGATACTGTCCTGCTGCCACTGGGCATAGGCCTCTGCGGCGGCAATAGAATCCAGCTGGGCCTGATAGGCCTTCTGTTTGGCGACTTGGCGGCTCTGGTACCCGATGAACCCCATCATGATGAGGAAAATCAGGACAAAGCCGATGATTGAATTCTTGTCCATACGCTACTCCTGACCCTCCAGTTCCTTCGCACGAATCTGTGCCTTCAAATCCTCCAGCTTGGCCTTGGCGGCGTCGATACGCTCCTGCATCTGGGCCTTGAGCTTTTCTGCGCCCTTGGACAGGCCAAAGAAGCCGATATTGTTCTCATAGGTCTGGATTTCCTGCTGCAGCTGGTTGAACTGCTCCTTCAGGCGATCCGACTCCGTGAGCGGACGACGGCCATTGCCGCCTTCCCTACGGCCACCTTCCCTGCGACCGCGCTGACCGAAGCCGGGGAATTTCTCCTCCATAGCCTCACGATAGGCAGCCTGGATGGCATCTTTCTCCTTGAAAGGAACAAAGCCGATGGCTTTCCAGCGCTCCTCGAAGTCCTTGCGGGCCTCTGCATCCTTCTCAGCGTCCGGAACATAGGCCTTGATTTCCTCGATGAGGGCCTTCTTGGCGGCCAGGTTGCCGCTCAGGTTGCCGGGGCCGGCAGGACGATTGTCACGGGCGGTGAAGAAAGCGTCGCAGGCGGCGCGGAAACGCTTCCAGATTTGCTCGCTCTTCTTGCGCGGCACGGCGCCGATCTCCTTCCACTGTTTCTGCAGTTCGATGAGGCGGTCGCTCGTGGCCTTCCAGTCCGTGCTGTCCTTCAGCGATTCGGCTTCCTCGATGATGGCCATCTTCTTGGCCAGGTTCTCGTTCATGGAATCCTTGAACTCGGAGAAGGAGGCGCGCTTGCGCTCGAAGAACTTGTCGCAGGCGGCGCGGAAACGGTCGTAAACTTTTTGGTTTTCCTTGCGGGTGGCGAAGCCGATGCTGCGCCATTCGGCCTGGATTTTCTCGATTTCCTTACTTAAAGCGTTCCATTCGCTGGACGATGTAATCTCCTGGGCTGCAATGGCTTCCACTCTTTCGCAAAGTGCTTCCTTCTTGGCCAGGTTCTCTACCTGCTGAGCCTTGAGACCCTCGAAATGGGCCTGATAGCGCTTGTTGATAACCGAGGTGGCGGCACGGAAACGCTCCCAGATTTCTTCGCGGTATTCCTTGGCCACGGGGCCCAGATCCTTCCACTGTTCGTGCAGTTTCTGCAGCTCCTTGAAGGCCTCCACTACATCCTCTTCTTCTGCCAAGGCTTCGGCGCTCTCGCAGTAGGCGGTTTTGGCTTCCAGGTTTTTCTTGAAGTCCAGGTCGCGGAGTTCACGGTTGATATCGACCAGGTCGTAGAACTTGGTCACGTACAGCTGATAGGTATCGTTTATGTCACGGAAGTTCTGCTGGGGAACCGGACCGGTCTCCCGCCAGCGGTTCTGGATGTCGCGGAAGTGCGGGAAAGCGTCCTTCATCTCGCCGGGGTTCTCCACCAGGGCTTTCAGTTCCTCGATGATGGCCTGCTTCTTGGTGAGGTTCCCCTCACGCTCGGCTTCCAGTTGCTTGTTATATTCGGCCCGTTCCTTCTTGTAGGCCATGTACAGCGACTTAAAGCCGGCCTCGATGGCGGCGAAGGGGCTGACAGGACCGCTCTGCATGGGAACGGTGGCTTCTTCTACGGGGGTGTTGTCGTCCGGCTCTTCCACGGTGGCATCTTCGCCGGCTTCGGCCTTCTCCTTGGAAAGGCGTTTATAGAAGGCACTCTTGATGGCATCGGCCTCCTTGGACCGTTTCATACGGTCTTCACTTTCTACTAACTGTTGGAACAGTTCCGTGAGTTCTGCCAGATTTTTGTCTGCATAGTTCACTACAGGGGTCTCCTGTTCCACTTTTGCTACATCTGCGGGATCTTCCGTTACCACAGGCTTAATTTCTTCACTCATACGATAGAATATAAGGTTTAACAATAACTTACAAATATAAGAATATTCCGCGAAAAAAAGTTAAATTTGCATCACAATTAGAAATACTCATGCTAAGAATTGATATCATCAGTGTTGTTCCCGAATTACTGGACAGTCCGCTAAGTTACTCCATCCCCGGACGTGCCGTAAAAAAAGGCCTGGCAGAGATCCACATCCACGACCTCAGAAAATATGGACTGGGCTCACGCCAAACCGTAGATGATTACTCTTACGGAGGGGATGCCGGCATGGTAATGATGGTGGAGCCCGTATTCAACTGCATCAATGACCTCAAGGCAGAACGCAACTATGATGAAGTCATTTACATGGCACCGGATGGCGAAATTCTTACACAAGGAATAGCCAATGAGTTATCGCTTAAAGAGAACATTATTATACTCTGTGGACATTATAAAGGGATAGACGAGCGAATCCGTGAACACCTTATCACAAGGGAAATCTCCGTTGGAGACTTTGTGGTGAGCGGCGGAGAAATCCCTGCTGCACTCCTTGCGGACAGTATCATCCGACTTGTCCCCGGTGTACTTACTGATGAGACTTCAGCCCTAAGCGATTCTTTCCAGGACGGCATGGTCTCCCCTCCCGTTTACACACGCCCGGCAGAATTCAACGGTTGGAAGGTCCCCGATGTCCTTCTGAGTGGCAATCCCAAACTCATCCAAGCGTGGCAGGACGAGCAAGCCCTCCAACGCACCCAGGAGCGCCGCCCCTCTCTCCTAAAATAACGGCGCATTGACCCCTATAAACGCAATAAAGGGCTTACATCACTGCGAGCCCTTTACTTGGTTAGTTAGTAGTGTATTCTTACCTTAAAAAGAAGAAGGTTAATTAGTTGGTTAGAAGATGCGTTTTCGCCTGCAACAGGGGTTTCATCCTCTTTTGCTGATGCAAAGGTAAATAAAGTTTTTTAAACTGCAAAATTTTTTAAACTTTTCTTTTGTAAATAAATTTTTTTAAAAAGAAAACCTTAGCTTTATCATAAAATTACAAGGAGCCTGCGGATACACGCCAATTCCGCTTTCTACGGTAGCAGAAGCAGGATTATAGGTCTCCCAACGCCACCCCGCCGCATAATACATACGGTTAAAGAGATTGTTTACATAAACTGACAAATCTAACAGTCCCAGTGGCAGTTTAAATTGATGACCGGCCTGCAAATTGGCCACCCACCAGGCCGGGATCGCCATTTGTTCCCGCATGGAATTGTCGATAAACTGCTTGCCGACATACTTGAAATCGACACTTATGCGTCCCCCCTTCCAAGGCAGGAAAGAGGCGCGCGCCATGGCAATCACCGACGGCGACATGAGCATAGTAGTGCGGCCGTAATTCACCTCATGCAGGGCCGAATAGTCTTCGTAAGGAACGTAGGAAGTGTACTGGGCGATCTGGTTCATGGAAAGCGTGGTGTTGCCGTCCAGTTTAAGCCAGGAGAGCGGCTCCCATGCCAGGCAAAGTTCGATACCCCGCCGCCAGGAACGCGGCACATTCTCCTTGATGGCATAGCCGGAAGAGGACAAGCGCCCCGTCTCCAGCAGCATATCCCAATACTCCATTAAATATATATTGGCCGATGCCTGTAAACGCCTGCCAGTGAATGCATAACCCAATTCCGTATCCAGCATTTTTTCAGGTTCTATGGAAGTGAGTGCTCCTTTCACATTTTCTTTAATATCTCCCCTCCCCGGCTCGCGGTGTCCCCAGGCAACGGACGCATAAATCTTATGTTTATTCCAGGCAGCCGTCACGCCGGCACGGGGGTTAAAGAAGTTCCAGCGCTTGAGGTAATTCAGCCTATCCTCCTCCACGGCGCCGTACTCCAGCCAGTCGTCATCGGTCCCTAAAAGTTTATAGTCGATCCCCCTATATTGTAAGTCGGCATAGGTGGTGAGCCAGTGGACGGGATGGTATTCGGCCCGGGCAAAAACACTCTGTTCGCGCTTCCAGCCGGTGTGGTTGTACCAGTCTAATGTATTGTACGGATAATCAGGCGCTTCCTTAGCCCACAGCACCTCGCCCCAGTGCCCGCCCCGGTACCAGGAAAGGTTGACGCCGGCCGTAACGTCCAGCACCGTAGAGCGATACCGCAGGCTGCTGGCCCCTACCCAAAGGTCGTTATCCATCTTCTTCTGGTAAATCATGTCCGAACGGCCGCTGAACGGGAAGCCAAAGTTGGGCAACTTCCGCGACATCTTGTAATACTCGTCATAACCGTCGCCGCGGGTATAATTGACAGTATTCACCCAAGTAAAGTGCGCGCCGAACTGCCGTGTATAGTTCAGTTGCACGTGGTGCTGGGTATAATTGTCCGTCTGGTTGGGATAGTAGCAGACATTCCCGTTGTCGTCGTAGTACTCGCCCGCCCCGTTGTAGCGACGGTCTTTATAATAATGCTCAAGGTCGATACCATCCCAGGTGATCCCGCTTCGCTGCGAGCCCAGCAAGTACGTCAGGCGCAGCGAGTTAGCCCCGCGGATCCAGCCCAGGACGGCAAAGAGCGAGGTCGATTCCACATCGGCATTGCGGATGTACCCGTCGGTGACACCTAAGTTCCAGGCCAGGTCGAAATACAATCCCGAGGGCAGTTTTCCGGACGATACGGCAGCCGAGGTCATGAATGTGCCGAAAGAGCCGCCACTGACCTCCACCGTTCCGCTGGGCTCCGGGCGGACAAAAGCCGTATTCATGTTGATGCTGGCGCCAAACGCGCCCGGACCGCTGGCCGAGGTTCCCAGTCCGCGTTGCACCTGCACTCCGGAAAGGAGGCTGGTAAGGGCTGGAATGTTCACCCAGAACACCTCCTGCGATTCCGCATCATTCAAAGTAATACCATTGAGCGTCACATTGATCTGGGAGCCCTTGCTGCCACGGATGGTCATGGACGAATTGCCCAGGCCGGTTCCCCCTTCGTTGTACGTCACCACGGACGGCAACAGGCTCAAAGTCATGGGCAAAGAGGCCGAAGGATTGCTCTGGCGGAGCTCCTCCTTCCCTACCATGTCGTATGTAACCGGGGTTTCTTTGCCTGCACGGGTGGCAGAAACCACCACCGAGTCCAGGCGTTCCTGCGCGGCGGCGCAGAGAGGCAGCACGCACAGTGCTGCTAAAAGCATTGTCTTTTTCATTTTCCTTACGACGGTATGAACCGTATCAAGTTCTAAGGGTCTTTCTCAACCGGCCGTTTAAGCCGATACCCCAAATGAATTATTTTATTTTTTCACCAGCTCCACCTGGTACAGGCGGGGCCATTTCTTTCCAGTCAGGTAAATGCGGCCTTCCGCATCGCGCGCAATGCCGTTGAGCACATCCGTATCCTTTTTACGCAACTTCTCGGGCAGGAGGCCGGTGCAATCGATTGCCGCTTCCACTTTGCCATCGGCAGGATTGATAATGACGATGGTATCGGTGGTATATACATTCGCCCAGATTTTGCCGTCGATCCACTCCAACTCGTTCAGGTAGCGGAGCGAACGACCGTTCATGGTCACGGGCAGGCGTTTGAGCAGTTTCAGGTCCTTGTCCAGGAAGTACAGGTTGGCGCTGCCGTCGCTGGCGATGAGCTGCTTGCCGTCCGTAGTGAGTCCCCAGCCTTCCCGCGGGTAACGTAGCGTCTTCTGGTACGTAAGTGTGGCGGCATCGTACTTAAAGGCCACCTTATTGGTCCAGGTAAGGACATACAGGACACCGTCCAGGATGACGGAACCTTCGCCAAAATACTTACCCGTCAGCTTCTTAAGCTCTATAGGCTCACCGCTGGCGAGGTCCACCGTACGGATGGTACTTTCCCCATACTGACCGGTGGTTTCCCAAAGGACGCCCTCGTGGAAGAAGAGCCCCTGGGTATAGGCATCCGTGCGGTGCGGATATTCCTTCACCACCTTAACGCCATACTGCTTCACCTGCGCCTGCGAACAAGCGCCAGCCAGCAGCACAGCAACTATGAGGAGCCATCGTTTCATCCTATTTTCTTGATTTTACGGACCGGGTCACAGGTAAGGCCGATCCCCAGTTTGTTCCAGGTTTTCCGGTCCACCTCGCTGAGCATCACCGTGGAATGCACCTGCGCGCCCTTGAGGTTGGGCAGTTGCTCCAGGGCCAGGCGGCAATTCTCGTCCAGGCGGCCCATCATGGAGATGGCCACCAGCACCTCGTCCGTATGCAGGCGCGGGTTGTGCCCATGCAGGTAGTCCACCTTGAGCTTCTGGATGGGCTGGATCATGGTTTGCGGAATCAGTTTCACGTTATGGGCGATACCCGCCAGGTGTTTGATGGCATTCAGCAGCAAAGCGGCGCTGGGGCCCAGCAGCGGACTGGTTTCGCCGGTGAGGATGGTCCCGTCTTCCAACTCCATGGCAGCGGTGGCTTTTTCCGCCTTCTCCAGGCGTTCGCGGGCGGCCACCACGCATTTACGGTCGCTGATGGTGAGTTTGGCGCGCTTCATCAGGAGCGAGAGCTTGTTCACCTCGTTCTCCGTGCACTTGCCATCGGCCAGGTTGCAAAGTCCGGTAAAGTAGCGGCGGATGATTTCCTGCTTGGAAGCTTCGCGGCAGACTTCATCGTCACAAATGCAGGAGCCGATCATATTCACGCCCATGTCCGTGGGCGATTTGTACGGCGCTTCCCCGTAGATGTCCTCGAAAAGGGCGTTCATCACCGGGAAAATCTCCACGTCGCGGTTGTAATTGACGGCGGTGACCCCATAAGCATCCATGTGGAACGGGTCGATCATGTTGACATCGTCCAAATCGGCCGTAGCAGCCTCGTAGGCGATGTTAACGGGATGCGTGAGCGAGAGGCTCCACACCGGGAAGGTCTCGAACTTGGCATAGCCGGCCTTGACGCCGCGCTTGTTTTCCTGGTACAGCTGACTCAGGCATACGGCCATTTTGCCGCTGCCGGGACCGGGAGCCGTCACCACTATCAGGGGACGCGTGGTTTCCACAAAATCGTTGCGGCCGAAACCTTCGTCCGAGTCGATGAGCGCCACGTTGTTGGGATAGCCCTCGATGGTATAGTGGTAATAGACCTTGATGTCCATGTTCTCCAGGCGCTTGCGGTAGGCTTCGGCACTCGCCTGCCCGTTGAAATGCGTAATAACCACGCTGTTTACGCTAAAGCCGCGGGCCATGAATTCGTCGCGGAGGCGCAGGACATCCATATCGTAGGTGATGCCCAGGTCCGCACGCATTTTGTTTTTCTCGATATCGACGGCACTGATGACGATGACCATCTCCAGCTCATCCTTGAGCTGCATGAGCATCTGGAGCTTGGAGTCCGGCTCGAAACCCGGGAGCACACGGCTGGCATGGTAGTCGTCGAACAGTTTGCCGCCGAACTCCATATACAACTTGTCACCAAACTTGGCGATGCGCTGTTTGATGTGCTCTGACTGGATTTTTAAGTACTTTTCGTTGTCGAACCCGTATTTCATGAGTGCCTTGAGAGATTTGTTAAATACGGGATACAAATGTAGGGATAATTTTGCGCTTTTGCAACAAAAAAATCACCCCGGGACGGCTCCCAAGGTGATTATTTAGCAGGAGGAAAAACCTACAGGCGCTCCATGATGGCCTTGGTGGCTTCCTCGTAACCGGGCTTCTGCAGCAGGGCGAACATGTTCTTCTTGTAGGCCTCTACGCCGGGCTGGTTGAACGGATTCACGCCCAGGGTGTAAGCGCTGACGCCACAGGCAAACTCGAAGAAGTACAGCAGTTCGCCCAGGCGCTTGGCATCCAGGGTTTCGATGGAAATCTCGATCTGGGGAACACCGCCGTCCATGTGGGCCAGACGCGTACCCAGTTCCGCCATGTGGTTGCAGTGCTCCACGTGCTTACCGGAAAGGTAATTGAGCTGGTCCAGATTCTGGTCGTCCGACTCGATAACCACGCTGCGACGGGCATTCTCCACATGCAGGACGGTCTCGAACATGATGCGGGTGCCTTCCTGGATGAACTGGCCCATGGAGTGCAGGTCGGCCGTATTGTTTACGCTGGCAGGATAGATGCCGGTGCCGTCCTTACCCTCGGACTCGCCGTAGAGCTGCTTCCACCATTCTGCCACATAGGTGAGCTTGGGATTGTAGTTCACCAGGATTTCCGTGCTCTTGCCGCACTCCTTGAACAGGAGGTTGCGGATGGCGGGATAGACGATGGCGGGGTTGGCGGGATCCTTGATGGAGAGGGCACGTTCGGCCTTCTTGGCACCATCGACAAGGTCCTTGATGTCGAAACCGGCGACGGCGATGGGCAGCAGGCCCACCGGAGTGAGGACGCTGAAACGACCGCCCACGTTATCCGGGACGACGAAGGTCTTGTAGCCTTCCTGGGTGGAGAGCTGCTTGAGGGCGCCACGTGCGGCATCCGTAATGGCGACGATGCGCTCGGAGGCTTCCTTCTTGCCGTAGATGCTCTCGATGAACTGCTTCACAATACGGAAAGCGACGGCGGGCTCGGTGGTGGTACCGCTCTTGGAGATGACGATGCAGGCTACGTTGCGCTCCTTGGCCAGGTCCATGAGTTCGGCCAGGTATTCCTCCGACAGGTTGTTGCCGGCGAACACCACTTCCGGAGCCTCCTTGTGCTTGAGTTGTTTGGCGAAGTTGTGGCTCAGGGCCTCGATCACGGCCTTGGCGCCCAGGTAGCTGCCGCCGATGCCGATGGCAATCACCAGGTCTACACCCTTCTTGTTCCAGCTGGTGCGGATAGCTTCCATGTCGTTGATGAGGCCGTCCGTAATCTGGGAAGGAAGGTGTTTCCAGCCCAGGAAGTCGTTTCCGGCGCCTTGCTCACTGTCCAGGACGTCGAAGGCGTCCATGGCCTTTTGCACATACGCTTTGAATTGCTCGTCCTTCACAAAGGATTCGCAACCTTTCACATCTACTTTTACCATATTGTTTTGATTAAATTGTTTCTATCATACAAAGATACTCTTCTTTTTGGGAAAAGAAAAGCCACTACCACTTCTCGTAGTGAATGTTCTCCGGCTTCCACTTGTCCTTGGGCTGTTCGTCGCCACCGGGATAGCCTACAGGGACGATGCAATACGGCAGGACGTTCTCCGGCAGGCCCAGCGTTTCTATAGTAACCGACATCCTTTCCTCGTACGGATAGCAGGCTGTCCAGACAGCGCCAAGGCCGGTTGCCTCAGCTGCGAGGAGCAGGTTCTCCGTCGCGGCGGCACAGTCGGCCGTCCAGTTCTGGTTGGGATCGGTTACTTCTTCTGCATCCGGCTGACCCCAGGGCTTGTGCGTCCAGGTGGTTTCTCCGCAAACGACGATGACGACGGGGGCTTTAGCGATCATGCCACCGCGGGGGCCGGCCAGTTTGTCCTTGATAGCCTGGTCCGTCACCACCACGAAGCGCCAGGGCTGCAGGTTCATGCCGGTGGGAGCGGCCATGGCGGCCTTCAGGAGGGTTTCTACCTGCTCCGGGGAAACGGCCTGTTCCGTGTACGTGCGTACGCTCTTACGGGCGAAAATGGTGTCCAGGGTGGAATTAGAATTGGTCTGGGCCTTGGGGGCGCAAGCCCAGCACATGAGGGCGCATGCGGCCCCTGCAAAGAAAGTGTTCAGTTTCATAATCATTTCAGTATTTACCATCTGCGAATGTACAACTTTTTTTGCAGAATTCCTCACAAAGCGGTCCTACAAAAAAGGCCACCCCGAAGGGTGACCTTGAAAGTTGGTAAAGCCGTAAGCCGCTTTCTGTTTTTAAATCTGTCATTTATCTTCGCAACCTACCCCCCGGCATCAGGCGGGCAGCCCTCGACTGCCGGTATATTTGGTCTTGCAGGCCCGGGCAACGTACCCGTTACAAGTCGCCTTGCAACGTCGTGGGCTCTTACCCCGCGTTTTCACCCTTACCGGAGAAAAAAAAGAAAAACTCCGGCGGTAGTTTTCTGTTACGCTGCTTAAAGATTACTCCCTACTGTGCTTTCCACAGCCGGGTGCCCTTCCCTGTGCGGACTTTCCTCAGGGCACGAGGCCCCGCGACAGATCGCTTTACCAATAAAAGTGGGCGCAAAGTTACAACTTCGCGCCCAGATTTCAAAATCGACAAGAAGCGATTATTTCTTGAACCAGGCCAGGCACTGGGCGCAAAGGTCGGAAACGGCTTTCCAGTCCCCTGCCTTGAGCACTTCCTTGGGGAAGAGCTTGGAGCCCATACCTACGGCAGTTACGCCGCTCTTGGCCCAGGCTGTGAGGTTTTCTTCGGTGGGTTCTACGGCGCCGGTGGCCATGACCATAGCCCAAGGGAGCGGGCCCAGGACGTTCTTCACGAAGGAAGGACCGCCCACGTTGCCGGCCGGGAACACCTTCACCAGGTCGCAGCCCAGTTCCATGCCGCGCACCATCTCCGACACGCTGCCGCAGCCGGGGCTGTAGGGCACGCCGCGCCGGTTGGCCAGCGGGACAATTTCCTCTACCAGGCAAGGGCTCACCAGGAAGTCTGCGCCCATCTGCATGTAAAGTGCAGCAGTGGGAGCGTCCAGCATGGTGCCGGCGCCAAGGGCCATCTCAGGGCATTCGGCCCGGACAAAAGCCATCAGTTCCTCGAACACCTTGTGGGCGCCATCGCCGCGGTTGGTGAATTCGAAGGCACGGATGCCGCCATCGTAGCAGGCCTTCACCACCTTCTTGGTCAATTCCACATCGCCGTTGTAGAATACCGGAACGATACCCGTGGAACGGATAATGTTGATTGTGTCGATTTTCTTGAACTTTGCCATAATGCTATCTGCTTACACGGCCGCTTCCGCCGCCTTTGATTAAACCTTCTACTTCGCTGACAGTCACGCGGTTGTAGTCGCCGAGGATGGTGTGCTTAAGGCAGGATGCTGCAGCGGCGAACTCAATGGCTTCCTGGTCCGTATCGTAAGCGAGGAGACCGTACAGGAGGCCGCCCATGAAGGAATCGCCACCGCCCACGCGGTCCACGATGTGGGTGATGTCGTAGCGACGGCTCTGCCAGAGGGTCTTGCCATCGTACAGCACGCCGCCCCAGGTGTTGTGGTTGGCGTTGATGGAGCCACGGAGGGTGATGGCCACCTTCTTGCAGCGCGGGAATTTCTCCATCAGCTGCTGGGCCACGCTCACAAAGATATTCTGGTCGATTTCGCCACCGGTCTTTTCGGCGTCGAAGCCTTCGGGTTTGATACCGAATTCCTTCTCGGCATCTTCCTCGTTACCCAGGATGAGGTCGCAGCCGGCTACCAGCTCGGGCATAACCTCAGCAGCGGTCTTGCCATAGTTCCAGAGTTTCTTGCGATAATTAAGGTCGCAGGAAACCTTTACGCCCATCTCGTTGGCCACCTTGATAGCCTCCAGGCAGGCGTCGGCAGCGCCCTGGCTCAGAGCAGGGGTAATACCGGTCCAGTGGAACCAGTCGGCACCTTCCAGCACCTTGTGCCAATCGACCATACCGGGTTTGATCTCGGAGATGGAGGAATAGGCACGGTCATAGACCACCTTGGAGCCACGGGCAACGGCGCCGGTTTCCAGATAATAGATACCTACGCGGTCACCGCCATAGACGATGCTGTCCACATTCACGCCAAAGCCCTTGAGCTCGGAGGTGCACATGGCGGCGATGTCGTTTTTGGGAAGACGGGTCACAAAATGGGCATCGACACCATAATTAGCCAGCGATACGGCCACGTTGGCCTCGCCGCCGCCGAAGGTGGCATCAAACTGATGGGCCTGCGAGAAACGCTGGTACCCGGGGGTTGAGAGGCGAAGCATCACTTCGCCGAAGGTTACTACTTTTGCCATAAATATAAGGTTGAATAATTGTTATCTCATTTCCGTGTAAGGGATCTTGTCCATATCGCCATAGTCCAGGTTCTCACCGGCCATGCCCCAGATGAACATGTAGTTGGAGGTGCCTGCAGCGGCGTGGATGCTCCATTCCGGGCTCATGATGGCCTGCTCGTTGGCGAGCCAGACCACACGCTCCTGCTGGGGTTCTCCCATGAGGTGGCAAATCATGTTGCCCTCGCTCACGTTGAAATAGAAGTAAGCCTCGATGCGGCGGGCGTGCGTATGCGCCGGCATGGTGTTCCATACGCTGCCGGGCTTGAGTTCGGTCAGGCCCATCTGCAACTGGCAAGGGCCTTCTTCCAGCACATTATTGACGATGAGCTGGTTAATGACGCGGTCGTTGCTGTCTTCCATCTTGCCGGCGGCGAAGGAATTGGCCTTGAGGGACCCCTTGCGGCCGTCGATGGTGATGAGCTGCGTCTTATACGCCTTGTGCGCGGTAGCGGAATTCAGGTAGAACTTGGCCGGATTGGCGGAGTCCTTGCTCTTGAAAATCACTTCCTCATTCCCCCGCCCTACGTACAGAGCCTCTTTGAACTTGAGGACATAATCTTTGCCATTCACCGTGACGATGCCCTCGCCACCGATGTTGATGATGCCCAGCTCACGGCTGAACAGGAAATACGGGGCCTTCAGCGGGTCGATGGTTTCCAGTTTCAGGGGTTTGGTGGCCGGAACGGCACCGCCGAAGATGAAGCGGTCGTACATGGAATAAGTGAGACGGATCTCATCGGCCACCATCACTTCCGGCATCATGAAGCGTGCGCGGAGGGTTTCGGTGTCGTAGCCTTTGACATCGGCAGGATGACAGGCCGTCTGAATGGTATACTTGGTTTGTGCACTCATGGCGAGGGTACTAAGCAGCAGAACTGCGGTCAATATTTTTTTCATAAGAAGCTTTGATAATGCGTCGGCGGTTAAAGATAGCAAGGACGGTGGTGCCGATTACCAGGATGGCGCTGCCCACCAGCTTGAAGTCATGGACCAGGTGGAAGATGACCCAGGAGAAGATGCTGGAGGCAAAGTCCAGCGCCCCACCCTGGAAGCCTTCGGGAATGGCCACGGCGGCGTCTCCGGTACGGGCGTACACATCCTGTGCGGCCAGGGTGAACCACGGTGCCAGGTCCGTCACAAAATACAGGCCCACGGTAAGGGATACCAGGCCGATGATAAAGGTCTTCACCACATTGCCCTTGGTGATGGGCAGCACGGCCGGGAACACATAGAACATACCCGCCAGCGAGGCCAGGGGCAGGAATTCATTCCCGGGAAGAACCACGGCCAGCAGCAAGGTGCAAGGGATAAGAAGGAGGGAAACCACCAAGGTGGTAGGATGTCCGATTACCAGCGCAGGACTCATGCCGATATTGATGCCGGCGGAGTTCTTGAACTTGCGGCTCACTAGGTCCTTGGTAGCCTCTGCGATGGGTTTGAGGCCCTCGATAAAGAGCGAAGTGATGCGCGGAATGAGTTCCATCACGGCGCCCATCTTGATGCCCAGGCCCAGGATGAACGGAATACGGTCCACCATCTCCGCCCAGCTGCGGCAGCTCAGGCAACCAATCAGGATGCCCACCAGCACACCCAGCAGCAGCGGTTCTCCCAGCACACCGAACTTCTTCTTCATGCCTTCCGCGTCGATATCCAACTTACTGAAACCCGGAATGCGGTCCATGCACCAGTTCAGGCCCTCTGCAAAAGGAACGAAGCCCTGGCAGAAAGGCTGTGGGATGGAAATACCCTCCAGGTCCTTGTAATAGCTCTGGAACTTTTTGGTGGTAAGGTCCGCCATCACCAGCGTTATCACGAAGCAGATAACGGCAGCAAAGAAGCCGTACCAGATGCTGTCAGTGGCAAAATACACCACCGCGCCGATGAAAGCGTAGTGCCAGTAATTCCACAGGTCGATATTGATGGTGTTGGTGGCCTTGCACAGCAGCAGCACGATGTTGATGGCCAGGCAAACCGGGATGATAAAGGCGCCCACCGTGGTGTTGTAGGCTACGGAAGCCGCAGCCGGCCAGCCCATATCGAAGATGCTAAGCTGCAGGCCGTAAATCTCCGTAACATCCTTGAGGGGTGCGCCCAGGCTGGAAGTGAGAAGGGCTGTGATCACACTCAGACCCACAAAGCCCACGCCCACCAGGAGGCCGCTCTTTAACGCCTTCCCCGGCTTGATGCCGATGCAGACGCCCAAGATGAAAAACAGGATGGGCATCATCACAGCAGCCCCCAGGCCGATGATATAACTAAATACTTGTTCCATCTAATTTATTTTATGACAAGGGTATATGTTCCCAAATCTGTGGCCACCCTCGGCCGCATAAGAGGGAGGGGCCCACAGCCGCGTTGTTAAACGCGGGGCGATATGGGAGGGGTCGCGAAGCGACGATTTGGGGACATATACCCTTGTCATCATTAACTACTTGGGTTGTTTACCGATGTAAGCCAGGATACCACCATCGACATAAAGGATATGGCCATTAACTGCGTCGGAGGCCTTGGAGGCCAGGAACACGGCGGGGCCGGCTAATTCGTCCGGATCCAGCCAGCGGCCGGCGGGCGTTTTGGCGCAGATGAAGCTGTCGAACGGGTGGCGGCTGCCATCCGGCTGGCGTTCGCGCAGCGGAGCGGTCTGGGGCGTGGCGATGTAACCGGGGCCGATGGCGTTGCACTGGATGTTGTACTCGCCATACTCCGAGCAGATGTTGCGGGTGAGCATCTTGAGGCCACCCTTGGCGGCTGCGTAAGCGCTCACGGTCTCGCGGCCCAGTTCGCTCATCATGGAGCAAATGTTGATGATTTTGCCCTCGCGGCGCTCCATCATCTCCGGCACCACGGCGGCTGCGCAGATATACGGGCCCACCAGGTCCACATCGATCACCTGCTGGAATTCCGCCCGGGTCATTTCGTGCATGGGGATGCGCTTGATGATGCCTGCGTTGTTCACCAGGATGTCGATCTGCCCTACCTCGGCATGGATTTTATCCACCAGCTCCTTCACGGCTACCTCGTCAGTGACATTGCACACATAGCCGTGCACATTGGTGATGCCGGCGGCCTTGTAGGCCTCCAGGCCCTTTTCCATGGATGCCTGGTTGGAAGTATTGAAGACGATGTTCTTTACACCCGCCTCCACAAAAGCCTTGGCGATGGCAAAGCCAATGCCGTATGCAGCACCTGTCACCCAGGCGTTTTTACCTTCCAGAGAGAAAAGATTTGCCATAAAAAAATATAAGATTAGTTTTGGTAATTACGTAGCTCGTCCCACAAAGATAAGTAAAAAAACCGATTTCCGTGCACGGTAACGGAAAATATTAATCCACTTTTTATGAACAACACATTTTTGACTGTTTGCACCGCCTGGAAGGCCGACAAACGCCCGTGGGTGAAACCCGCCACGTACGCCACGTACAACATCCTCATCAACAAACACTTACTCCCCTACTTCGGGCCGCTCCCGCCTGCCGGTCTGAGTGAAGACAACGTCCAGGAGTATGTAAACGGCGAGCTGGAAAAAGGCCTTAGCGTCAAAACCATTCGCGACTCCCTGCGGGTGCTCAAAATGATTCTCAGGTTCGGGGCGCGGCGCGGCGAGTGGACCCTCTCCGACTTCTCTGTCCGCTTCCCCGTCTCCTGCGAACGGCGCCGGCCCCTGCAGGTGCTCACTAAACACCACTGTACCCTGCTGCAGCGGTTCCTGGAAACGCACCCCTCGCCCCGGAACATGGGGCTTCTGATTTGTCTGAACAGCGGCCTCCGCATTGGCGAGGTGTGCGGCCTGCAGTGGGGCGATATCGACCTTCGCACCGGTCTGGTCCATATCCGCCGCACGGTGCAGCACATCTGGATCCGGGACGGAGATGTCCGGGCCGACTGGATGGAGATTGGCATGCCCAAAACCGCCACCTCCGTGCGGGACATACCCCTCTCGCGGGAAATCCAAGAACTGTTGCGCCCCGGCAAGAAAGCCGCCAAGCCAGGCCATTATGTGGTAACCGGCAGCCCGGAGCCGCTGGAACCGCGTTACCTCCGGGCGTATTTTTATCGCCTGCTGGCTGTTCTGGGCATCCCCAAGGTGCGCTTCCATGCCCTCCGGCACAGTTTTGCCACCCGCTGCATTGAGGGCCGATGCGACTACAAAACCGTATCGGCCATCCTGGGCCACGCCTCCATCTCCACCACCCTGGACCTTTACGTCCACCCCGGCACCGCCCAGAAGCGCCGCGTCATCGAAAAAATGTTCCGCTCCCTCCGGGGTTAGAGCGCTGCCCGGATTTTGGAGATGACGGCGGCGTATTCCTCGTCCGTCAGGTAGGTTTCCTTGGGGTTCATGGCAAAGACGCCACCCCACTCGGGACCATCCTTGTACTTGGGCACCAGGTGCCAGTGGGGGTGGTCCAGGGTGTCGGAATAGGCGCCCCAGTTTACCCGTTCCGGGCCAAAAGCCTTCTCAATGGCCTTCACAGCGCGGCGGGTATCCAGCATAAACTTTACCCACTCCCCTTCCGGGATGTCTGTCTGACCGCCCGCGTGCTCCTTGTAGGCCACCACGCATCGGCCAGGATGGGTCTGTTCCTTGAAAAGATAGAGCGTGGATACTTCCAGCGGAGCAATCTCAATCATCAGGCTGTCCAGAACAGCTTTGTTATGACAGTATAAACAATTCTGTGGCATAATATTAATCTTAAAGAGTTATTTGCAAAGTTACAAGTATAACGATATATTTGTGCTCGCCATGAAGAAAAAACTTGCACTTTTTGCCATTGCAGCAATGGTTTGCTGCTGCACTGCACAAAAACCGGCCGGTGTGCCGTCGTATGTCAATCCCATCCTCCATCTGGATTATTCAGATCCGGATGCCATTCGAGTAGGGACTAATTATTACATGACGACGTCGTCCTTCAACTGTTTTCCGGGACTTCCCATCCTGCATTCTACGGACCTGGTCCACTGGGAACAGGTGGGTGCGGCGCTGTATGAATACCCCGGCCCGGACTTCCCTGAGGACGATTTCCGCACCACCGTGCAGCACGGCAACGCCGTGTGGGCACCGGCCATACGCTACCACGAAGGCTGGTTTTATATCTATGTGGGAGACCCCGACAGAGGTATCATCATGGTCAAAAGCCAGCAGCCCGAAGGCCCCTGGAGCAACCCCGTGTGGGTAGTGAAGCAGAAAGGGTTTATCGCCCCCTGTCCCTTCTGGGATGAGGATGGGAAGGCATACCTCTCTCACGGCCTTGCGGGTTCCCGCGCAGGGCTCAAGAGCGTGCTTTTTGTGACACCCATGATGGCACGCAGCTCACCGGCCCTTCCCGTATGGTCTATGACGGCCCCACCATCGAAGGCACAAAGCTGTACAAAAGAGACGGTTATTACTACATCTTCTCCCCTGCCGGCGGCGTTGCCACCGGATGGCAAACGGTGCTAAGGGCTAAGGAAATCTTCGGCCCGTATGAAGAGAAAATCGTCATGGCCTGGACGGCCGATGGCTGGCCGGTGATTGGCGAAGACCCGGACGGAGACGGCGTGGGGCAAAAATGGCCCTACAGGAGCCTGTGGGATTGCCCCAACGTGCTGCTGCAGAAATTCCAGGCCGAATCTTTCACGGTTACGGCCCGCCTTACCTTCCGTCCTAACCCGGACTTCGCGCACCGCAACGAGACCGCCAGCTTTGTGGTCATGGGGAAAGATTACGCCGGACTGCGCATCACAGATGGCCAGGACGGAGCCAAATTACAGTACATCCGCTGTTTAAGTGCGTCCAAGGGGGCCGAAGAATCGGCAACGGATTTGGCAGAACTTCCATACACCTTTGTCCCGCTCCCCCACGCGCATGAATCCAAGAATGTCCCCCTGGTCCGCTATTCGGACCGTCCGGAAACCTGCCTGTGGGTTAAACTGGAAGTGAGCCCCAGGCCCGTGGAAGGAAATGTTCCGCAAGCCATCTGCAACTTCTCCTGGAGCCTGGACGGAAAAACCTGGAACCCCGCCGGAGCGGAATTCCAGGCTAAACCTGAACTTTGGATCGGAGCCAAATGGGGCTTCTTCTGCAATCGCTTCGCCCCCAAGAACGACTCCGGTTCGCTGGATGTGGAGCTGCTGTAAGAGGGTTTCACAACTTGGAGGGCCACTCTCCGTTGTGTGCTTTTGCGTCGCAGATTAAGCGTCAAAGTGCTGCAAGTCTGCGTTTTTGACGTCACCTGCAACATCCAAACCTCCAAAATATTATTTACAGTTTTATTTAAGATAATTGCAATAATTATTGTAATTATGGTATTTTTTACCTATCTTTGTAAAAAGAAAGGAAAGACATGAAGGTAGAAATGACAGATGACCTGAAGGACATGTACGAAACGGGCCAAAGCAAGAGATACAAAGATGTGTCACGCAACAGAACATTGCTCGCAGGCTTTGTTCGTGCCATTAAGATTATGGAACAGGTTCCTTCGTCAGACAGCTTAAAGGAATTCAGCTTCTTGCATTACGAAAAATTGCGTTATCAGCTATCTGGAAAATCCTCTGTTCGTTTATCTAACCAATATGCACACAGGCTCATTTTCACAGAAACAGAAGATGGACTTCAAGTAGAACTAATAGAAATAGATGATACGCATTATGGAAACAAGTAACGAAAAACTATGGGATTCCCGCACCATTACGCCGGTGATGGCTATTCACCCCGGGGAGGTTCTTGGGGAGGAACTGAAGTCGCGGGGCATTAGCCAGAAAGAGTTTGCGCAGCGTGTGGGCATGCAGGCCACCCACTTAAGTGCACTCATTCACAGCATGCGCAACATCACGCCGGCATTGGCAGCCAAACTGGAAACGGGGTTGCCCGGGATTACAGCGTCCTTCTGGCTGGGGCTGCAGGCACAGTATAATTTAGATGTAAGCCGCAAGAAACTGAACACTTCCTCTGTTGTAGCCGGCTATGGGGCGCTCAGCGGAACCTATATGGCCCCGGCTCTGGCGGAGCCCGGGGCCATATATGGCGAAAAATGTCAAATTACAGTGGCCATTCCACAAAAGGATCTGGATCTGTTAAAGGACCTGGCGCAAAAGTTTAACTGGGAGATCGTAAACGAATAAGGAATTCACCACCCCAGGACGTAGCCTTGGAACTGTAGCCTTCGGCCTCCGCGGCGGTGAGGATGCAGTTCAAGAACACAAAGCACTAGTTGGAAACTGCTTTTTTACTCAGATTAACGACAAATCAATCAAAACAGACGTTGAACATCTCGCATTCTTTATGATTGACAAGTACTTCCCCGTTACCCTCGTGTAAGGCTTGCCGTACCGTTCTGTATGCCGGATGTCCTGTCGCATCATAATGATATTTAACCGCGCAGGTCCCAACGAGTTTGCCTTCCCTTATAACCAAATCATATTGCAAAACGGTCTTTAGCGTCCGATATTCCGGTCCTGCTTGCTGACCCTCCCGGATATGCCAACTTTCATTATGCACGGTTTCAAACCGAAGGTTGTTGCCGTTAATGGTAATGGGACGCGAATCCTTCATGTCGACCGGAAGCCTGTCCTCAGTAAAATAAGAGCGGAGGACAGTATAGGTTACCTTGTACCTGCCTGCATGTTCGTATATAGTGATATCATACAGACCGGAATTCTCTCCAGGGACCGGAGCCTGACATGCATGCTTTCCTGTAAGGTGCCAAGTCCAATGTCGAGCAACAGACAAAGGGGTGACTTGGTTCTTTTCCACCGACATCCTGGCAAGAAAGTCCGAATAGGTGGTATTGATCTTTGCTTCCATCTCCTGGATTTGCTCCGCAGAAAGCAATGTGCGCCCATATTGTAAAGCAGACGTATAGGCTTTCTTGGCATCGTAATAATACTCCGGTATGGCCTGGGCGGCAGCCTCATAGCAAACGCCCAAACTGTAATATGCCTCCGCATCACCAGGAGATACTTCCAGAACCTTTTTGTATTCTTTGGCAACTTCCAGGTAATCCGATGCTTCGGTAGCCAGAGATCGAGCAATCAGTGCCCTGCGATAATAATCTTCGGCCGACTTGGGGGGCGAATAAGGGATGGGCTCCATCGTTTTGGTAAAATAGATATCGTCCTCCCCCATATTGCCATACGAATTCGTTTTTACGACACCTCGCCTGCGGCGTATGGCCTCAGCCACAGTATGGCAACGTTCATCACCAATGGCAGCATACACATATTCGCACTTTTGCACGCCCATCAGTTGCCCGTCCTTATAAAGCAGCTCATACTGGTAGCCGAATCGTTCTTCAGTCATTTCATACTGATTCTTGGATCCAGGATAGACAAGGGTATAACGACTGGTCTCCACATCGAAAGAAAGACTGCCCGTATCTTCGTTCACAACGGCTTGTACCGTCTTTTGCCGATCTTCGATGGGATCGGAAAACGTATCCATATTCCGCTGGGATATATACGTGACATAATAATTGCCCCCCTCTTCGGTAATTGTAATATCGAAAAAGGGCTCGTATGCTCCATTTATCTTATGGAAATTCCACCGGCCGCAAAGCGCACGTGGCGATAAGTAGCGGCGTGCCACCAGATTGGCCGCATAATCCATATCTTCCTTTTTCTGGATAATGGCGCCCCGAAGGTCCTCCCCGGCCTCTTCTCCCAATGCCTCCAACACCTTATCGTAATAGAAATAAGCTTTATCGTACCAGCGTGGATCACTTTCTGCCATTTGTTCACAACAGAGGGCCGTTTCATAAAGCAACACCACATCGGAGGGATGCAGCGCTAGTTCTTGACACTTATTCGTATAATCCCGTTTGAGTTGTTCCAAACTATTCTCTTGTGCCATGGTCACAAACGAGAAGCAGAATAATGCCAGGAAAAAAGCTACGCACTGCTTCATAATCCGTAAAACTGAGTGGTATATTGTTTCACCGTAGTCGCATAGTCTTCTGTCCCCGTCATCACCATTTTCCCATTCTGGAAGACCTGCCAATTCTGGGCTTCCGTTTTATATCGGTCCAATTGAAGCGATTCTTCCGAGGCAATCCGCTCCGTATAATTCCCCGCAAAATCTTCTGTACAATAAATCACATCCGGAGAAGCCACAACAGCTACCTGGTCCAGATAGGTGCTCAATTCCGAAGAAAGCCGGGCAGCAAAGCTATCTTCGCCTTTTGCAGAATTGCAACTGTGTAGAACGATTGTGAAAGGCTTATGCTCCGCATTCAGGAGCTCCTGATAACCAAAATCCAGCGAAGGGGCCTCCATGGACTTGATAATCAGTTCCGCGGTCTCTTTTGCATCCAGATACTGTCCACCCACGAGAATACAGTCCGAACGTTCCCCACTATTGTCCAGCAGGCCATGACAAGCCAGATGGAATTCCCGTCCTGCATTCTTAAAGTATTCGTTGGAGATGGTCCGTATGCCTGCCACTTCCCAATCGCTCAAATCCTGTGAGTCCATCAATGCCTTTCTTTTGTCTGTAAAGAAACGGGAACTTTGAATAAGTTCAAAATTGTCGATGAAGGAATCAATGGTAGCAAAGGCTTCCCGCTGATAATCACTTTGTTCCAACACCTGGACAGTTTTCCCGGAAGAGAGCGTGTACGTGGATGAGTGAGCGTCCGGCATGGACACTTTCTCATAACATGCCTTTACTTCACGCACCATTTTTTCCAGCTCCTCCAGGCTTTGTGCCCGAAGGGGACATCCCGATGCCGCAATCCCCAATATTACTGTTGTGCAAAACGACAGAACGTGAACGATTTTACTCATTTTACAGGATTACAATTCTTACATTTTGCCACTTTACTTAAAAATTTAGCATATTTCGCCACCTTTTCGCTGGCAGCCGATGCTTCCTCATCCACCTTTTGAGAATCCAAGCCATCCGCATTAGCGCGCAATGTTGCTGAAACAGTGCGGGCATTTGCCTTCTCCAGAGCATACAGGATGTCATTGACGCTAAGATTTACCTTTTTTCCTCCGCTAACTTCAGAGACACGGGAAAGAAGTTGCTGGGCAACAAGCGCTACGCTTTCTTTATACTCTTCTTGCGCAGCAGCATATAGGATGGCCTTCTGATCCTCATCCAATGCTTCATACTGCTTGTCGAACTCTTGCGAATTAGCTAAAAAGGTGGACTTAAAAGAGGCGGCCTTCTTCTTCCATTCCCCTTTCTGCTCTGGGGACATTTGGGGATACGGATTGGCATATCCGGCAAAGGAAATCCCAATATTACCGGCCTCAGTAAGCTTACGAGTCGCGTCTAAATCGGCCGCGGCTTGTCCTCCTATGCCATTCGTTGAGCGTTCTTTATTGGCTGCTTGCAATTTCTCCAACATCAGTAAGGCATCCCGGCATTCTTGTTCTGCGTACGCCTTGTTATCTATGAGACGATCACATTTAGCTTTTTGTTCCCGGGTCAGTTGCGCATGGGCAGGCAAAAGGACGCCACACAGGAAAAGGCAACTCAAAAATATTTTCGTTACGATTTTCATAGACTCTGGAGATAGGCAATTAGCTCGGTTAATTCTTCACGGGAAAGGCTCGAATGATCTTTTTCAAACTTCTCATAGAGAAGCGCCATTTTTAGATCGTATTCGGTGTATTCCCGCGTGGTAATAAGCGTATCCTGCGGGGCCGATAACTGCTGAAGGCGAGCAAGAACATCTAATGTCTCCTTTTTGGCAGCCTCCCTGGTCCGGAATGCTTCTGCTGAAATAGCGGATGTTCCTTTTGGGTCCAAAGCCTTGGCGACATGCTCGGCCTGCACGTTCTGTTGCGTCTCCGATACCGTGTTTTCCTGATAAAGGGATGACACGTTCATACTGGACGAAGTGCCAGGAATACTACCATCGGCAGTAGTGGACCGGCCCGATACCGTAACAGACTGACTGCTTTGCGATACGCCCTTTCCGGAAGATTGGGTCCCCGACTGGTTCTTGAGGTCCTCCAGGCGCTGCCCCATTTTCTTGGATTCCGACTTTACCGTTGAGGAATTCTTGAAGTCAGTGAATGTAGTGGTATTCTGAGCATATGCAACCCCACATAGACCCAGAAACATAAAAATCATTAAGCCTTTTCTCATACGATTCTTCCTTTGCTTACAAATATACAATTTGTTTGGAATATAAACAATTACATTGCTAAGGCCGCAAAAAACAATCCCCGTTCAAATAATGAACGAGGATGGAATAATAGAACGTTAACAATCAAAACCTACCAGCCCAGCACAGCCTGCATGGAGGAGAAGGGTTCTGCCTCCGCGGCGGTGAGCTGCTTGCCGTAACTGTTGCGGCTGCTGGTGGAGACGCCGGTGGTGCCGTACTCTTTCCAGCCACTGACGGCAGTGGGCGTGGAAGGGTTGGGCGTCTTTCCAGTATGCCACCCGGCGGGGGCAATCACCGAACTCATCTCACAGTTCACATAAGTGACATTGTCATACACGGAGCTGTCTCCCCCACTGCGGGCCAGATACATGGAACCGTTGGCCACACCGGCCTCTGCCGTGAGCCTGCAGTTCAGGAACACGAAGCCCTTGTCCGTGGCATTGTTCACACGGGCCTGGACGATGTAACCGCCGGCGCGGGAACGAATCTCGCAGTCCTCGAAGAGGCAAACCTTAGGATAGCCCCAGATGTAGTCCACGTGGCCTGCAATCAGGGAATTGTGCACCCAGACCTCACCCTTGCACAGGAAGGTATCCTGCCAGGAAATAAGCGAGCAGTTCTCGATGGTGAGCCGCTTGTTGTCCGCATTGAAGTAGATAGTCTCCGCCTGGCCTTTGTGGTCATCGGCCCAGAAGGTGTTCTCGATGGTCAGGTCTTCCAGCACCAGGTTGTTGCAACTCTCGACCAGGAACAGGCCGCGACCGCCCATGGCACCCACAGCGGAACCCAGGGCGGGCTTGCTGGAAACGGCAGCGCCGGAGCCTGTGGAATAACTCTCGTTGTTGGGATAGGCAATCACCGTCCCCTCGCGGGAAGCGCCCTTGATGGTGAGGTTGTTCTTGTCGCGTACGTACAACAGCTCCTGATAGGTTCCGTTCGCCAGTTCGATGGTCACCGCCGTATCCTTACCCAGCGTGGTGGCATAACTCAGCGCACCCTGCAGCGTGCAGAAATCGGCACTCCCGTCCGGATTGACGGACAGCGTAGTTCCCGTCGGTTTTGCCTTCACGGTAAAAGGTGCCTTGTCCTTAGCCACCTCCAGACCGAATACGGACTCATCCACCGTCACATAATAACTGCCACCGAAAGTCAGCGCCTCGTTATGCAACTTGACGATCACGGCCTTACCGGAAACGCGGATGGGCGTATAATGGACGGGACGATACCGCGTGCTATGCAGCATATCCAGGAAGGTATGCAACACGGTCGACTGGTTCATCTGCTCCTTCGGCACCATGGTTCCGTCGGAAAGGACGTTCATCTTGGCCATATCGGCCATGTCGATTTTGTCCACCAGCTTGTCGTTGGCGTCGAACACCTGGATGAGGCCTTGGGTGCCCAGCACGGGCGTTTCGTCCAGCGTAAACACCAGCGGCTGGTCCACGCAAATGGCGGTCAGCTCGCCAGGGTCATCACCCGGATCATCGCCAGGATCGTCGCCCGGATCCACCGCACTGCTGGCGGTCTTGCCCTTCACTGCATTGGAGTACAAGGATTTCTTCTCCCCTGCCGCAGCCAATACCTGGAAAGTGTACTCGGTGGACTCCTTCAGCCCTTCGATTTTCACGGAGGTCGATGTCACCGAACCCGTCACCGTCTTCTCGCCGGAAGCGGTGAGCTTGTAACTGTAAGAATCGGCACCGGAAACGGCATCCCAGCTAAAGGTGAGCGTGGTTTCGGTAGCCTCTACCAGCTTTACGTTGGCGGGTTTGGACAGGCCCGAAGTGGACGGTTCGGAATCACCGCCGCCCTGAGAAGGATTGTCCTTCTGGCCGCAAGCAATCACGGCCAGAGGGACAAGAAATGCGAAAAAAAATTTCTTCATAGCTCTTTCATGAGATACACTCGCTTCGCTCGGTATGACAGGGAGACAAGCGAGTGTATGACAACTACTTCACTTCCACAGGTTTGTACTTGGGCACCAGGGACTTCATCAGAATCCAGGCCAGCAGATAGGCCAGGCCGCAGAAGCAGAACATGATGAAATACCCGGCAGGTTTGCCCTCGAATCCCATGAAATGGAAGGCAGCGCCCTGTCCCTCGGCATAGGTGAACAGGTTACCGGCCGCCTTCTGGATAATCATGGAGCCGATACCGCCCGCCATGGCACCAATACCTGTAATGGAGGCGATGGTGCTCTTGGGGAACATGTCACCTACGGTCGAGAAGATGTTGGCGCTCCAGGCCTGGTGTCCCGCACCGGCAAGACCGATGAGGATGGCCGGCCACCAGGGGCTCATGGCACCCAGCGGCTGGGCGGCCAGGGCCACCAGCGGGAAGAAGGCGAAGATGAGCATGGAGAGCATACGGCCGTTGTAAGGATGCATCCCCTTCTTCTCCACGAAGAGTTTGGGAAGATAGCCGCCGAACAGCGAAATCACCGTCACAATGGCGTACAGGGTGAAGATGAGCCCCTGTCCCAGCGGAGAGCTGGCCGGTGCGTTGAACTGGTCCTGGAAGTAGGCAGGCGCCCAGAACAGGAAGAACCACCACACACCGTCGGTAAGGAATTTGCCGATGGCGAAGCTCCAGGTCTGCTTGTACTTGAAGCACTGCAGCATGGGGATGGATTTCTCCTCTTCGGCGGGAGTGACGGCTTTCACTTGATCGGCCGTCTCGTCCTGATGGATATACTCCAGCTCAGCCTCGTTCACATGTTTGCTCTTTTCCGGCTTGTCGTACATGAACTGCCAGAAGAACATCCAGATGAAGCCCAGGCCACCGATGATGATGAAGGCCATTTCCCAGCCGAAGTTCTTGGCGAGCGGCGGGATCAGGAGCGGAGCGGCCAGTGCACCTACGGAAGCGCCGGCGTTGAAGATAGACGTGGCAAAGGCACGGTCCTTCTTGGGGAAGTACTCGGCCGTGGTCTTGATGGCGGCCGGGAAGTTACCCGCCTCACCCAGTGCCAGGATACCCCGGCACAGGAGGAAGAGGTAAACGCTAACCGTGGAGATGGTCAGGGCGATATTGGAGCCCGTTTCAATGGCCCGCAGCGCCTCGACGGAATCGACACCATCCACAAACCAAGTGGTGGCAACGCCGCAACCGGCATGCAGCACCGCACCCATGCTCCAGACGCCGATGGCAATCATGTAGCCTTTCTTGGTGCCCATCCAGTCCACGAACTTACCCGCGAACAGGCAGGCAATGGCGTAGAAGATGGAGAACAGCGAGGTGATGGTACCGTAGTCGGCATCGGTCCAGTGGAACTCCGGTGCAATGAACTCCTTATAAGTCAAGGAGAGCACCTGGCGGTCCAGGTAGTTCACGGTAGTGGCCACGAACAGCAGGCTGCAAATCCACCACCGCCAGTTGGTCATTAATTTTTTCTGGGTACTCATAGAATCCTATTTTGTGAGATACGCTCGGCCCTTTGGGCCTCGGTATGACAAGAGAGGGCCCTGTCATACCGAGCGAAGCCGAAGGCGAAGCGAGTGTATCTCATTAAAGAATAGATTTTACGGCTTCACGCATGCCTTTTTCCTGAATGAGGGCGAGGTCCTTGGTGAGGAGTTCGGTGAGGCCGGGAATCTTGTTCAGGTCTTCGCCCCAGATGAAGTCATCGGCCAGAACGCCCTTGGCCACCTTGGCCACATCGCCGGTAGCCCAGAGTTCCTTCAGCAGATCCATGATCTTGGGATCATCGTTCGGGACGATTTCGTCTTCGCCGCGCTTGCCGCCCTTGTAGTAGGTGCAGATGCCGGCCAGGCCCAGAACGAGGCCCTGCGGCAGTTCGCCCTTGCGCTCCAGATAGGTCTTGAGGCCGGGCAGGTCGCGGGTCTTGAATTTAGGGAAGCTGTTGAGCATGATGGAAGTCACGAAGTGCTTCACGAACGGGTTGCGGAAGCGCTCCATCACGTCGTTGGCGAACTTCACCAGCTCCTCCTTAGGGAGGTTTAGGGTAGGCAGCAGTTCGTCGTACATCACTTTCTTCACATACTGGCCGATCTCAGGATCTTCGCAGCACTCCTTCACGGTGTTCAGGCCGCTCAGGTAGCCAACCGGACTCAGCACCGTGTGAGGGCCGTTCAGCAAGGTCACCTTTCTCTCGTGGTAAGGGGCCTCGGACGGAACGAAGAGCACGTTCAGGCCAGCCTTGTCGGCCGGGAACTCGGCGGCGATCTCCTTCGGAGCCTCGATCACCCACAGGTGGAAGATTTCGGCCTTGTCCAGGAGGTGGTCGTCATAACCGGCACGTTCGCACAGCTGGGCGGCGGTGTCACGCGGATAACCCGGGACGATACGGTCTACCAGGGTGCTGTACACGCCGCAGGCATTCTCGAACCAGGCGCTGAATTCGGCACCCAGTTTCCACAGGTCGATATACTGGCGGATGCACTCCTTCAGGTGTTTACCGTTTTCGAAGATGAGCTCGCAAGGGAAGATGATAAGGCCCTTGTCCTTGGCGCCCTTGAAATACTCGTAGCGGTGATACAGGAGCTGGGTGAGCTTGGCGGGATAGCTGCTGGCGGGTTTGTCGTCCAGCTTGCAAGCCGGGTCAAAGGCGATACCGGCCTCCGTGGTGTTGGAAATCACGAAGCGAATTTCCGGCTGCTCGGCCAGGGCCATGTAGGCGGCGAAGTCCTCGTACGGGTTCAGGCCACGGGAGATAACGTCGATCAGGTCCACGCTATCCACGGGCTGGCCGTTCTGGAGGCCCTGCAGATTCAGGTGGTACAGGCCGTCCTGCTCGTTGAGCCAGCTTACCATACCCTTCTCGATGGGCTGGACAACCACTACGGAGCCGTTGAAGTCCGTCTTCTGGTTGGTCTTCCAGATAATCCACTCGATGAATGCGCGGAGGAAGTTACCCTCGCCAAACTGAATCACCTTCTCGGTGTACTTTTTTGCCTGCGGTGCAGACGTGCGGTTTAGTCTTTCCATAAATGTTATTATTAGTTAAAGAGATTATTCGCTTTCTTTCACCACCACCAGGAGGAGCGCCTGTTCCTTGGCACTCTGTTTTATGGTGTAGGTAGTGCCCTTCTCAAGCGCGAGCGCTCCGCTGTCGCCCATGGTGTCATACGGGGTTTCAAAGACGACGGCTTCGCCTCCTTCGGGCACAATCTGCATCTTGGCGGTAGTGTCCCCCGACTTCCTTCTGATGAAGTAGAACTGCACCGTAGAATTATACGTAGAGGAAGTGGTGAAGGTCACGGAGCCGGAACTGTTCATCTTGATGCCCTTGGTAGAGGAATAGTCACCTATGGTCCAGGGATTGAAATCCTGACAATAATCGGAGGACAAATCCGTTTTGCCCGTAGCGGTAAAGTAGCTGTCGGTATTCACCAGCGAGCTGCTGGAGTCGTAATAGACCACATAGGTTTTGGCACCGGCGCCAGGGTTGTCACCAGGGTTGTCGCCAGGGTCATCGCCAGGTTCATCACCGGGGTCATCGCCAGTTCCGGGATCCGGATTCACGGGATCGTCGTCGGAACCATTGTAGTCGCTGATGCCCCCGTTGTCCACCGGAACGGGAGCGCTGGCATATCCCTCCAGCTTACCGTAACCGGCATTGGCCTTCACCAGAGCGGGTACGTCCTCAGCAGCCGTTACCGTATAGCTGTAAGCGGGTTTGAAATCGGCATAAGTGAGTTCCGTACCGGCAGTGCCGCCGTACTTGGTGTACTTGATGTTGCTGAGCGGATACGGGCTCTTGGCCTTTTGCGGCTTGTTTACATATACGTTCTGGGTAGGATACAGGTAACCGGCCACGCTGCCCTGGAGGTTGGATTCTCCGCTCTCTTTAGCAGGATAGGTGCAGATGTCCGTAGGCAGCTGCACGGCGTCGAAGTAGTTGTATTCCACCAGTACCTTGGCGCCATAGGCGGAACCTACGCCGTAGGTGGTGTTGCCGTCAAACAGGTTGTTGTACACGTGTACCGTACCAAAACGCACGCGCGGGTGGCGGCTGCTGGAGCCCTCGAACCAGTTGTGGTGGAAGGTGGCGGTAATGGCCGCGTCGCCGCTCTGGCTGTTGGAATGGCCCACCAGGCAGCTCTTCTGCGTCTTGATGTATCGGCACCAGCTCACAGTCACGTTCTTGGAGCCGTGGGTGATGTCGGTGGAGCCGTCCTCGTAGTCCTTGGTCTGGTTGAGCGAGGTGAAGGTGCAATGGTCCACCCACACGCCGTCGCAATCCTGCATGGAAACGGCATCGGCACCATTATTGGCCTTGGGCTGCTGGAAGTTGATGTTGCGGATAACGATGTTATTGGCGCGGACGCAGAAAATGCCGATCTTGTCCATCACGAAGTCATCCGTGCCGATAAAGGAGAGGTTGGAAACGTCCTTGACATCGAACCAAGGGTGGGCTTCGGAGAAGTCACGGCCTTCATCGCTCTTGAACGTGCCACTGAGCCAGATGACGGTGGGGGTATGGTCCCCCTTCTTCTCATCCTTGGTGCGCTGCAGCAGCCAGGTCTGGAGGGCCTTGCCGCTGTTGAAATGCAGCACCTTGCCGCCACTCCCCTCGCCGCCGGTCACGGCAGCGCCATAGCCCACCAGGGCCGTCGGGTCCACGGTGCCCACAGTCGGAGGCGTCGGGCAAGTCAGATCGTCCGAGTCAGATGGCGTAGGATCGTCGCCAGGCTCATCACCGGGATCGGTTGAAGCCCCGGCAGTGAATTCAATCTTCTGGAAGCGCATGGCACCGGTTCCATAGACATAGACGTCACCGGCCTTTACGTTGAACTTGCAGGTTTTCACAACCTTAGAGTCGACACTGCCTTCCTGGGAGCTCTCGGCGCCGTCGTTGTACACCACCACGGAGCGGATGGGATCCGGAGCCGTAGAGCCGGTATGGGTTTCATACACGGTGACCACGCCGTCCTCGCTTACGCTGAACTTGAAGCGGTTCTTTTCCGTGGAGCCGGAGCCGGCCATCTGGAAATAGTTGGTATTGTACTTGCACTTGGCATCGGCCAGGATTTCCAGGCCATTGAGAGTAAGGTTCACGGCCGATAATTCCTCGGTGGCCGCGCCCAGCTTGGCAAATTCGGTTTGCCAGGCCGCCTGGGAGAAATCCCAGGTAGAGGTTTCGCCGGGTTCGTCACCAGGCTCATCGCCGGGTTCGTCGCCGCCGGCGGGCGTCCACTTCAGGGAGTACAGGTTAATGCCGCTCTCCATGGAATAGACATACACCAGGTCCCCTTCCTGTGCCTCCACCGGCACGGAAACTTCTAAGGCATTCTCTGCCTTGCCGGGCATTTCGTAGCCATCTTCGCTCACGGGAGTGCCGTTCAGGGCCACGCCCAGTTTACGGGCGGCATCGCCGCTGGAACGGGCAATGACTTTGACCGTACCGGCGCCAGCCACCTTGAATACCAGGTTGTTACGTTCGCCAAGCACACCGGTTCCGCCAAACTGCACACGGCTCATCTTGCCCAGCACCGTACCGGCATTCTCGTTCTTCTTGAATTTGAATTTACCGTAAGTCACCTTGGGCTCGCCGGTAGAAGAATCGATGCCCTCCGTCTGGCCGGCCAGGTATCCTAGCTTGGCGTCAATGAAGTTTTCTCCATCAGGCGATGTCCATTCTGTAGAACCGGAAGCAGCCTTAGCGTCGATGATGGCATCGAACACGCTGCCCGCCCAGGTGGAGGTTTCCGTAATCATGGGCAGTTCGCCGTTGAAGGGGTCCTCGACGGGGTCTTCACCGGGTTCATCGCCAGCTTTTCCTTCCTGATTGATGGTAATGGTTTCGCTGCCTACTGTGGAGGTGAAGGTCACCTTGCCGGTGCGAGGGTCAGCGGCCTCATTGGCTGCCACCGTAATCAGGTAGGCATGCTCCACAAGGCCTTTGGTATTCGTCTCTTCCTCTACGGAGAGCCAATCCACATCGGGCGTTGCGGTAATAGCCACGTTGGCCTGGAGCTTGATCAGTTCCAGCTCACCGCCTTCGGCCTTCACCTCGATGGTCTGCGGGGCCAGGATCATGGCGTCTTTCTGCACCTGGTTGATGGTGACGCTGCCATTGCCGGCAGCAGAGGTAAAGGTCACCTTGCCCGCGCGGGCGTCGTAGGTCTCGTTGGCCTGCACCGTAATGGCGAAGGTGTGCTCCGTGAGGCCCTTGGTCTGCGTAACGGAAATCCAGTCTACATCGGCCTGGGCGGTCACTTCCACGTTGGCGCTCAGGGTGAGGTTTACGGTCTCCCCTTCCGCTTTTACGGTGATGTCGGAGCCGCCGTTAAGGACCAGCACGTCTTTCTGGAGCTGGTTCACCGTCACGCGCTTGGTGTCGGTGCCGCAGGTCACGGAAACGGTAGCGCTACGGCCGTCAGGGTTTTCATTCTTGTCGACAGTAACGTTGACGGTATTCTTACCCGTATTGCCACTGGCTGCGCTCAGGTGCAGCCAGGAGGCATCGGTTTCGGCCGTCCACTCCTTGGTGGTGGTAAAGGCGATGGACACCGTGCCGCCATTGGCAGCCACGGCCGCCTCCAGCGGATTGGAAGTAATGGTAACCGTTCCTACCACCTCCGGCTCCGGCGTGGGCGTAGGTTTTGTCTGTTCCTGCTCCGGCTTCTTACATCCCCCCAGCGTCAAACCCGCCACCGCCGCCATCAAGAGCGATATGTGTTTAAAATTCATCATTATATCTTGTCTTTCATTCATTTTTCCGCCTTCCTTGTCAATGGTTGGCGACTTTTTTGTCAATGGTTGGTTTTTACCCCGCCAACCTTTAACACCCCTTCTGCCTCCTACCCCTCTCTCCCCCACCTTCCCTGCAAATGGTTGGTCAGTTAAAATCCAACCATTTGCATACCAATGCTGATAGGGGTGTGGGAGAGTGTCTCATGGGAATTAATTCGCTACAAACTTAATCTCGTATATTGCAGGAGAATTACTCCCCGTAGGTTTTATAATCTGTATCTCCTGGGGATCAGTACCCGTATTCGTAATAGTCCACGAATACGTTTGCATATTAAGTTCCGCTACAGATGGATCGTAACACACTAAATCCACATTCGTTCCACTCGCCGTTCCATTTACCTTAATTCCGAGCTTACAGTTTCCTGTTTGCGTGACTGATTTACCGACAGTCGCTTTGACGTATAGTGTACCAGACTTGGCTGTATTAAATAACAAATATGAGGCGCCACCACCATATGTTGCATATTTGTAAGATTGAGAGTCAGCCGTACATGAGTAGGCCCCTGTACTCACACTTTTACTTGACGCTACGCAGGCGTATAGAGTTTCTGTTTCGGTGTGAGTCGCAGCACTTGTCATTGAACCAGCATTATACTTATAGTATCCATTAGATGACACACTAAAATCAGCGTTATCCGTAGTGAAATTCCAAGTATAAGTAGTAGATAATCCAGCTTGGGTAATCACCACGTCCTTGGTTACAGTCTCGCTCGTATTATAAGTATATGTGAGCGTCACATAAGCTTTCTTCGCACTTGATTCTGTGTTGGCGGCGCAGGTAAAAGCAACAGTGCCATCCCCTACTGCGCCTAAAGCGAAACTGGAAATAGTGTTCGTTTTTCCTGCAGTAGGAGTTGCAGCAGTAAGTACACCTCCAGTAATAGGATCATTCACCGTGAAAGTGATAGTGCCACCAGTGGCATCTTTAGCGATATTTACATCGGCCGCCGTAATGGAAGGTGCAAACGGATCACCAAAGTTATAAATATGGCCGGCTTCGAAATACTTATTCAATAACGATTGAGTTGTCTTGGATGTCTCCTGGGCATCTGTATCAATATATGTAACAACAACACCTGTATTTTTAATTATCTTGCTAGAATAGCCTGCAAGAACAGGTATATAATAATAATCTGTCGCGCCGGTAGAGAATACGCCATCCCCTGCAGGTTGACATTCAATCAACTTCTGGGCACTGTCCACACCAGTTGTCTCGCCGGTAGAGACATTATATGAAGGCCGTCCGTCTAATCTTGAATCCTTATCCGTAAAAATTTTAATGGTCCGAACATTGTTTGTATGGACTTTGACCTTAATTAATGAGAAACCCAATTTAAAGGCAAAATCCAGGCTAGCATCTCCAACGGCGAACATCGGAGCAAAAGCCGGATCGTACCCGTTTACGATAGCCTTAGCCTTTGTCCCGGAAGAGAAATAAGCCCTATGGCCTCCACTGGAAGTGCCAGCAAATGTCATAATGCCATCCGTAACAGTAACATTAACATCCGGATATACAGCATAGAAGACAGTTTCACCCGCATCTGCAGCGTCGATAGTACCTTCAAAAACTGCCGAAGTTTTCCCTTCATCACCGCTCTTTAAAGTAAACGTTGCCTGATTGCCTGTTGTTTTAGCAATCACGTTTATTTTATCATCTGCAGACCATTTCATTGTAAGTCCATCCATCTCAGTCTTAGTCTCTGGAATTGTTACAGTTATGGTCTTATAGATTCTCTCAGATTCACTGGAAATAGCTTTCTCCAGCCCTTCCTTTTCACAAGAAACGGCGCAAACAGCGCTGATAGCAAGTATGTAATTAAATAACTTTTTCATATTCAACGCAGTTTAGAAAGTAATAACAGTATCATCGTTCTCAAAGCCAGGCAATGTTGCGCCAGCACTACTCATCTGCATAATCCCGGTATCGGCCGAGAGCTCGTAAACGTTCATTTCGGGTGCGGTATAGGTATTTTTACTTACCCCCCCCAGCTCATTTTTTCTTTTTTCATTTTTTATTAGGTTTGTGTGTTATTAATCGTTGTCGGAGATTCCCGATTGGGTCGGGAATGACTACAGCGTGACGCCTTGCTTGAAGATGGCGATTTCGCGGATGCCGTGCTTTTCGTTGTTTACGGGTTCACCGCTGGCGGCGGCGAGCACGAATTCGATGAAGCGGGCGGCGACCTCTTCCATGGGTTCTCCCTGGGCCAGGACACCGGCGTTGAAGTCAATCCAGGACGGCTTGGCCTCGTACAGCGGCGTATTGGTGGAGATTTTCATGGTGGGTACGAAACTGCCGAACGGGGTGCCACGGCCGGTAGTAAAGAGCACAATCTGGCAACCGGAAGCGCCCAGCGCCGTTGAAGCCACCAGGTCGTTACCTGGAGCGCTCAACAGATTCAAACCCTTGACGCTCAAGCGTTCAGCATATTTCAGCACGCCCCTGACGATACTCTTGCCGCACTTCTGCGTGCAGCCGAGGCTCTTCTCTTCCAGCGTGGAAATGCCGCCGGCCTTGTTACCGGGCGACGGGTTCTCGTACACGGGCATCCCCTGCTTCATGAAGTACTCCTTGAAGTCGTTGATCAGGTGCACCGTCTTGTCGAAGGTAGCCACGTCCTGGCAACGGTTCATGAGGATGGTCTCCGCGCCGAACATTTCCGGCACCTCGGTGAGAACGGTCGTGCCGCCCTGGGCGACAATCCAGTCGGAGAACACGCCCAGCAGCGGATTGGCGGTGATGCCGCTCAATCCGTCGGAGCCACCGCACTTCAGGCCGACGCGAAGTTCGCTCACAGGAACTTCCTCACGTACGTCTTTGGAAGCCACGGCATAGATTTCCTTCAGACGCTCCACGCCGTAGGCGATCTCATCGTCCACCTTCTGGCAGACGAACATCTTCACGCGGGACTCGTCCACCGGACCCACCATCTCGCGGAAGGCATCCAGCTGGTTGTTTTCGCAACCCAGGCTCACCACCAGCACGCCACCGGCGTTGGGATGATGGACCATATCGGCAAGGACCTTGCGCGTATTCTCGTGGTCGTCGCCCAGCTGGGAGCAGCCGTAGTTGTGCGGGAAGCAGACGATGGCATCGACAGATGCCCGATCAGGTCGGGCATGACGATCGTCATTGCCGGCTTGACCGGCAATCTCTGCCTTGAATTTACTGACGATTTGCTCGCAAATGCCATTCACGCAGCCTACGGTGGGGATTACCCAGATCTGGTTGCGGATACCCACCTGGCCATCGGCGCGGCGGAAGCCCTTGAAGGTCCTGGGAACCGCGGCTTTCTCTATCTCCACCAGGGCGGGATTGTAATTGTATTCCAGCAGGCCTTCCAGGTTGGTTTTGATGCAGGAATGGTCCACCATGGTGCCGGCATCGGCGTCACGGGTCACATGGCCGATCGGGAAACCGTACTTGATCACGTTGTCCCCCGCCTTGAGGGCCTGGAGCACAATCTTGTGGCCGCGGGGAATGTCCATCTGCAGGGTCACGCCTTCCACCACCTCACCCTTGGCAAGGTCCTGGAGCGCTACCGCCACGTTATCGGCCGGATTTATCTTGATGTACTTCATAAGGTATGAGATTCCCGGTCACGCCGGGAATGACAATTAAAAGTTAAAGTAATTCTTGGCGTTGTTGTAGGAGATGTCTTCCACCATCTTGCCGATGGTCTCAATTTCGGAGACAGGCAGTTTGCCCTCTTCCACGTCCTTGCCCAGCACGTCGCAGAGAATGCGGCGGAAATACTCGTGACGAGGATAGGAGATGAAGCTGCGGCTGTCCGTAAGCATGCCC
>JBGUPS010000039.1:0-32811 GCA_045130395.1 Candidatus Cryptobacteroides sp. | reverse complement strand
GGCGAGCCAGGCCGGATTTTTCTCTACCTTATTATATAACATAGCGAACATCCAGACCTCACGTCCCTGCAGCCACACGAATTTATCTGTGTCGAACACGCTTCCGTCACGGTTCAGGCAGGTGAAATATCCACCATAGGCAAGGTCCTGGGATTTCTCCAGCCAGAATGGAAGGACGTTGTTATACAGTTCTGAGCGATAGCGCTTTGCCATTGCGGAAAATTCCTGTTTATTCATAGGCGAGTATTTTGTTTTTCCAGACAAAAATAATACATTTGCTTTAAAAAAAGAAACACAGTACACCACAGTTGTTAAAAATCATGGAACTTTTTTGAAATACCAAGAATTATCCCTAAATTTGTACCACAGAACACCACAGATGAAAAATAGCGCAAAATGGTATAAGTGGGAGGTGCTGGCCCTGCTATGGGTAGCCTACCTCCTCAATCAGGGAGACAGGCAGGTATTCAACTCGGTCCTCCCCCTTATCCGGGACAGTCTGGGACTTACGGACTCATCCGTGAGCCTTATCGCTGTATTCTTTAACTTATTCTACGCAGCCATGGTTCCCATCGGCGGCTGGATGGGAGACCGGTTCAGCCGCAAATGGGTATGCACGTTAAGCATTTTGTTCTGGAGCGTAGCCACTGTGCTTACCGGCCTTGCCAATGGCGTGTTCCTGCTCATCCTCACCCGTTCTGTGGCCACAGGCGGCGGCGAAGCTTTCTTCGGCCCCGCCAACTACTCCCTGCTGGGACAGTATCACACAGACACACGGGCCAGGGCCATGTCCATCCACCAGACGTCTTATTATGTGGGCGTAATCCTGGCCGGCTGGCTGGCCGGTTATATCGGCGACCACCTGGGCTGGCAGTATGCCTTCTACATCTTTGGTGGCGCAGGGGTAATATGGGCGGCTGTGATGGCCTGGCGTCTAAAGGATGCTCCACGAAAAGCGGACGGGCAGCAGACACCTGCTAAAGTGAGCATCTGGGACGGTTTCAAGACCGTTTTTACCACTCCTACCGCCCTCATGGTTACCATTGGCTTCTGCGGGTTCATCTTCGTCATCACCGGCTACATGACCTGGGTGCCTACCTTCCTGCAGGAAAACTTTGGCCAAACCGGGGCCCAGGCAGGCCTTCACTCCATGCTATGGACCTATGTAGCCGCTTTCGCCGGTGTACTGCTGGCCGGTACGCTCAGTGACAAATGGGCCGCCAAGGATCCCAAGAAACGCATGATTATCCAAGGCGCCGGCCTTATCTTAGGCGCCGCCTTCCTCCCCTTCATGGGCACCGTCAAAAACATCTGGCTCCTTTACCTGTGCTTTGCCGGCTGGGGCTTCTTCAGGGCCTTCTTCGACGCCAACATTTATGCCGCCCTGTACGATGTGACGCCGGAGCACCTGCACGCCAGCTGCTCCAGCGCCATGATTATGACCGGCTTTGCCGTGGGCGCCACCGCACCCTACATCCTGGCCATCATCAAAGAATCCACCGGCAGTTTAAACGCTACTTTCCCTATCCTGGGCGTCATCTGGCTCGTTTGCGGCTTGTGCTGCCTCTGGGTAAGCTACAAATACTACAATCGCGATAACACTAAAATACGTCTGTCATGAAAGTCAACGATAAACTTCGTAAAGCCAAGGCGGGGCTCCTCCTGATAGCATCGCCCCGGTTCAAAAACCTATACGGTCCCCAACGAGGCACATACGGCGAGCGGAAAGACAAAGCCGTGAAAGAAATTAAAGCCTCCATGGACTTTCTGGACCTGGTAGATCCCGGCATTGTCTATGAACGGGAGGATGCAGAAAAGGCGCTCCAGCTCTTCTTTGCGGAAAAAGTGGACTTTGTCTATGCGGAATTCCTCTCCTGGAGCGAGGACTTCGCCTGGATCCGTTTCCTTCGCGATTGCCCTCAAATGCCCATTCTCTTCTGCAACGTCGCCAAGTCCCGCATGAGCTTTGAAACCACACTGGACGAGGACGATTTTGTAGATTACCTCTGCGCCGGCACGCTGGTCGGCTCTCTGGAAGGCTCCGGTAGCCTCAAGCGCATCCCCCGGGAAAACGTCCGCACCGTCATGGGCACGCGTGCAGAAATCACGGAAAAAATACGCATCTATGCCGATGCCGCCCGCACCCGCAGCATCCTCCGTCGTTCCAACGTGGGTCTCATGGCCAACATGAACGAGGCCATGTGGAGCACCTACATCGACAATTACGACCTCTTCACCAAAATCGGCCCGGAAATCCACTACCTGCCCTACAGCGACTACGGTACTGAGATTGAGAACCTTACCGACGAAGATGTGAAGGCCTATGCCGACGAACTCACGTCCAAATACAAGATGATGGACGATGTGGAATACGACAAATTCATCGGTTGTGTGAAGGCCACCCTCGCCATCAAGAAAATGGCGCAGAAGAACGATATTGACTGCTACGTGTACAACGACATCGACCAGGCCACCTTCCGTACGGCCGGCTGCCGCGCGGGCTTCTATCCCAACTGGTTCAACGAGAACGTGAGCGTATTGGTCCCTGAGGCCGATATTGGCGCAGGTCTCATCACATACATCCTCAAACTGCTGAGCGGCAAGAACGTGAATTTCATCGAGCCGTTCCACATCGAGGACGATTTCGGCACCTTCGCGGGCGGTCACGCCGGCCCCAACGACCACAATGACCCCGCTTGGCAGGACAATGTGATTATCTCCCGCGACGTCCGTTTTGCCAAAACCTCATGGAAGTATGCAGGTGCCCCGTTTGCCTGGTATCGGATCAGCCCCGGCATGAAGACCGTGGCCGGCCTATACGAAGAGAATGGTAAATATAAATTGGTTACCTTTATGGCGGAGAGCCTTTCCGAGAAAGACACGCCGCAAAGCAAAAAGAAACACCTCCTGGCCACTTACAGCCACACGATTTTCAAGCCGGTTGTCCCGGTGAAGGAACTCTTCGAGCAAGTGCTCAAAGTGGGCGTCACCCAGCACTATGCCATTGTGGACGGCGACTACCGGCCGCAGTTGGAAGCCCTGGCGGAAATGATGGGATTCGAATTCTTTAATATTAAGTAGCGTATATATGAGTTTCATGTATAACCCCTTCCCCTTTCACGATCCCAAACCCGTGAACAGGCCGGAACTTTCCCAGAAGACAATCGACAGTATTGTTGGCGGCGGAAACCAGAAGGTGGCCAAAGCTTTCATCACCGCCATCGCCCCTATAATACAGAAGGAGGGTGCCATTGTGGCCATAGACGGCTATACCGGCACCAAATGGGACTTGCTGGTGAGCCTGCTGGCCCGCGAGTGCGATGTTTTCGGATTCAAGATTGAGTTTGTGGACAGTTACGTCCGCACCTTCAAGAGCGGAGAGGAAATCGATGGCATGATCGACCCGCTCCTCATCTGGGACAAAAAGATTGACCCGACGCTGCTCTATGGGAAAGTATATCATGGGGGCTACATCGGCCTCATGGATTCAGAAAAAGTAGAGGCTTTCAAACGGGAGATTCCCCGCTTCAAGGCCTCTGGAACGCTGCTGGTGGTGTACGGTTACGGTTCCCTTATCAAGGAACTCCGCCCGTTATACGATGTAAAATGCTGGTTCGATATAACTCCCATGAACAGCATGCTGCGCATCCGCGCAGGTGAATATGCCAACCTGGGGAAAAAGCATACGGGCATTATCAACCGTACCATCCGCCGTTGTTACTATTGCGACTTCGAGAATGCCGTACAACTCCGTAAGGAACTGTTTGCTACGGGAGAACTGGACTGGTACTTCCTGGACAACGACCGCAACAACCTGCAAATGATGCCGTTCAGCACGTTTGCCGACATCTGCGCCCAACTGGTGAAATACCCTTTCCGTGCAAAGCCCTGCTACTTGGAAGGCGTCTGGGGTGGCTCCTACATGAAGGAGAAGCGTCATCTTCCGGAAAAAATGCGCAATGCCGCCTGGGTATTTGACTTCATCCCCATGGAGGTAAGTGTGCTGGTAAAAGCGGGAGAAGAATTGCTGGACATCAACTTCTGTTCCTTCGTCCACAAGGAAGGCGTAGCGCTCATGAGCGAAAAATGCGTCAAAAAATATCAGGGCTACTTCCCTATCCGCTTCAACTGGGACGACAGTTACCATTCTACCGGCAACATGAGCATCCAGTGCCACTCGGGCGGAGCGTTCAACGTGGAGAACTACAACGAGTTCGGCCGCCAGGACGAGAGTTATTATGTAGTCATCACCGGTCAGGACGCCAAGACGTTCATCGGATTCAGGGACGATGCCGACATCCCGGCATTCTTCAGGGAGATTGAAGCGGCCGATACCGAGCACAAACCCTGCGACTATATGAAGTACGTGAGTTATGAAGAGTCCAAACCGGGCCTCCAGGTGATGTTGCCCGCCGGGACCATCCACTCCAGCGGCCGTAATCAGGTAATTCTGGAAATCGGATCGCTTACTATCGGCTCATATACTTATAAAATGTATGATTACCTGCGGCTGGACTTCGACGGCAAGCAGCGCCCCATCCATACGCATCTGGGCGAACTCAACGTGCGTCAGGACCGCCGCCATTCCGTCATCCATGACCCGGCCAGCCCTGAGTACATCGTCCAACAACCCAGGCTGGATTGTGAAGGCGAAGGCTGGAAGGAATTCATCCTGGGTGAAAATCCGCAGATGTACATCTCCCTGCGCCGCCTGGAATTCGAGAAATGCTGCGAACAGGACACCAAAGGTGAAAAATTCCACGTTCTCACGCTGGTGGACGGCGACCATATCCGCATCCGCAGCGTGGAACATCCGGAACGCTACTTCGACCTGGACTTCATGGAAATTGCCTGCGTGCCTGCCTCCATGGGTAAATATGTAATCGAAAACTTGGGCAAGGAACCCATCTGCGTACACAAAACCTGTCTGAGAGATGGCTACGAAACGGATCCTGCTTGACGTAGGAGGCACCTTCATCAAACGGGCCGACGGTCAGATGTTCCCCATTGACTCCAATGGGGACAGTCAGGCCATCGCCGGGCAGTTGGCTGCTGCCATCGACTCCCTGGAAGGGGTTTCCGGCATCGGAGTCGCCATTCCCGGTCCCTTTGACTTCGAGAAGGGCATTTTCCTGATGAAGCACAAATACGCATCTGTCTATGGAAAAAGTTTCCGGGAACTGGTAAACATTCCGGAAAAGGTTCAATTGGTATTCCATCACGATGTAAATGCCATGCTCTTGGGTTCTGTCAACATGCTCAGCCTGCAACGCAAAAATACAGCCCTGGTAACCCTTGGAACCGGGTTGGGTTTTGCCTATGCCCTCAATGGGCAGGTGCAGTATGCGCCCTCAGGCTCCCCGGCCCGCAGCCTGTGGAACTTGCCGGTAGAAGAGGGCGTGATTCTGGAAGACCTTGTATCGGCCCGCGGTATCTGCCAGGCCTACGCCCGTTTAACCGGCAGCACCGACGAAACAGCCCATTCCATTTCCATGAAAGCCTATGACGGCGACAAAATCGCCCGTGAAGTATATGAAAACGTAGGGGCCTACCTTGGGCAGGCCATCGGCGAGGCGATAGGCGATTTGAATGTCTCCACCGTACTGATAGGCGGTCAAATCGCACAATCCTTTTCCCTGATGGAGGCGTCCCTCCGCCAGTCTTTGGAAGGAATCCATGTTCGTCGGACCCCGTTCGGGGCTGTTTTCGAAGGCCTGTCTTCCTTGTTTAAAACACAATAATCCATACCTAATATGACTTTATTGAAGAAAACTTGTACCTTGCTCGCCGCTCTGGTCCTGTTTCTGTTTCCCGTCTGGGAAGCAGGAGCACAGAACCGCAGTATCAAGGGCCTTGTCCTGGACGAGACGGACACGCCACTCGCCGGCGCCTTCGTCACCGTTAAAGGTGAAACCCGCGGTTCCATGACCGATGGTGCCGGACATTTTGAACTCAGCGTCAAAAACACCGACATTCTGGTAGTCAGCTTTCTGGGCTACGAAGACGAGGAAGTCCCCGTACGCGACCAAAATGAACTCCTTGTCAAGCTGGTTCCGCAAAGCAACCAGCTTGATGAAGTGGTGATGGTTGCCTACGGCGCCCAGAAGAAAGCATCCGTGATTGGTTCCATCACCACGGTGGACGCCGAAGTCCTGAAAGCGCCTATCGGCCAGCTGTCTACCAGCCTGGCCGGCAAGCTGGCCGGTGTAGTGGCCGTCCAGCATTCCGGCGAACCCGGTTCCAGCGCCGAATTCTGGATTCGCGGTGTCAATACCTTCGGCGCCAATTCCTATCCGCTCATTCTGGTGGACGGCGTGGAGCGCTCCATGGACCTGGTAGATACGGAAGATATCGCCTCCTTCTCCATCCTGAAAGATGCTACTGCCACTGCCCTGTACGGTGTCCGCGGCGCAAACGGTATCGTCCTCATCACCACCAAGCGCGGCTCAGAGTCCAAACCCAAAGTGACCATCAAGTTGGAGTCGGGTATTACGTCTCCCACCCAATTGCCGCGAATGGCAACGGCCGAACAGTTTATCGATTACCTAAATACCATGCAACCGGGCATGATTGACGACTATAGCCGCTCCATGTACCTGGCTTCGGACGAGGTCCGCTCCCAGCGGGTCAATGACGCAGAAGGCTCCCTCCCTATCCGGTACAGCGACCTCTACCCTAATGTGGACTGGATGAGACAGTTGTTCAAGAATGTGGCCATGAATCATAAGGTAAATATCGCTGTCGTTGGTGGCACCAAAACCGTGCGGTACTATGCCGGTGGTTCCTACTATTACGAAGACGGAATCTTCAACGTGGCTCAGAACGATCGCTACAACTCCCAGATGAACTATCAGAAGTTCAACTTCCGCACCAACGTGGACATCAATATCACCAAGTCCACCGTTCTTGGCATGGACCTGAGTACCCAGTTCACCAGGAAGAACAAGCCGGGCAGCGACGTCAGTGAAATCTACAACTATGCCCTGCAGATTTCACCCATCGGCTTCCCGGTGGTGTTCAGTGACGGCACGCTCTCCAACCCGGAAAACGGACGCAACCCTTATAATCTGATTAACAACATGGGTTATGCGGTTGCCTCCACCCAGAATGCCCAGACCACGGTCTCCCTCACCCAGGACTTCTCTTCTTTCCTGCTGGAGGGGCTCACGGCCAAAGTACAGGTTTCCTGGGACGCCAAGAACAGCACATCCTACACCAACGTCATCCTGCCTCGTATCTATTTCTTGCGTTACAATGACGAAATGAAGGATTATGAATACGCCCTTCAGGGGAACAGCGGAACGGGATATATCAATACATCCAGTTCCAGCGTTACCGGCCAGAGCGTCCTAAACGTGGAAGCCTCGGTAAATTATGAGCATAGCTTCAAAAGCGCACACCGCGTGAGCGGGATGTTCCTCTGGTACTTGAGGCAGCGTTTTAACTCCAATCCCGGCAGTTACTGGTACACCTTCCCGTACAAGAGTCTGGGTATTGCCGGCCGCGCGACATATAGCTACAGGGACCGTTATTTTGCAGAGTTCAACTTTGGTTACAACGGTTCCGAGAACTTCTCTCCGGGTCACCGCTTTGGTTTCTTCCCTTCCGGCGCTATCGGCTGGATGGTTTCCAACGAAAAGTTTTGGGACCCCATCAAAACCTGGGTGAGCCTGTTCAAGATCAAAGCCTCGATTGGTAAAGTAGGTAATGACCAGATTGGTGGAAACCGCCGATTTGGCTACAACACCACCATGGACACCAGCGGCATAGCCGGCTTCAACTGGGGTCTCACCGGCCCGGTGGGCATCAGTGGCGTCACCACGGGTGATATCGGCAACCCCGGCATCGTGTGGGAGGAAGCCCTCAAGCGCAACGTCGGTGTGGAAATCAATTTCTGGCAGGATCACATCAAGTTCCAGGTGGACTACTTCAACGACTACCGCAGCGGCATCTTCATCGAGCGCCAGAGCCTGCCCAGCGCAGTTGGTATGCGCAAAACGCAGTATACCAATATCGGAGAAATGCAGAATGCCGGCTTCGACCTGAGTGCCCAGTTTGACTATACTTTCCCCAACGGCCTCAACCTGAGCGCCCGCGGCAATTACACGTTCAACCGCAACAAGCGCGTGTACGATGACAAGCCCTCACAGGTTTGGGCCTATCAGAACACGGCAGGCTTTGCCAACGGGCAGCAGCGTGGCCTCATTGCGGAAGGCCTGTTCATGAGTCAGGAAGAGATTGACGCCTGGCCCACCCAGACCTTCGGTGCCGTTGCGCCCGGTGACATCAAGTACCGCGACATAAACGGCGATGGTCAGGTGGACAACTACGACGTGGTGGCAATCGGCTATACCGCCATCCCGGAAATCAACTACGGCTTCGGCCTCTCCTTGAGTTGGAAGGGAATCGATGCCAGCGTCTTCTTCAGCGGCATGGCCCACGTGACGCGCATCATCGGTGGCTACAACCTTTACGGTGGCGCCGCTTCCAACGTGAAGGTCCAGGGCCAGATTTTTGCCGATGTGGCCGAAAAAAGCTGGTCTGTCACACACAGGGCCGATGCCGAATACCCCCGTTTCTCTACGGAAACGCCTGCCAATAACCTGCGCGCCTCTACCTTCTGGCAGAAGGACATGAGCTTCCTGCGCTTGAAGAATGCCGAGCTGGGTTACACCTTCCCCAAAAAATGGACCAAGAAAATCAAAATCTCCACCCTCCGTATCTATCTGCAGGGCGTGAACCTGGCCACCTTCTCGGCCTTCAAGCTTTGGGATCCGGAATTGGAGTCCTCTTACGGCAACGTGTATCCGCTCACCCGCAACGTGAGTCTGGGCCTGAATGTGAACTTTTAAAGGAAACGCCTTATGAAACATACTGTTAAATTATCCTTCATCGCCGTGCTGGCAGCCGCCTGCACCGCCGTTTCCTGTGACTCCTATTTTGACATCAACACCAAGGACCAGGCCACGCTGGAAGACATCATGGGCCGCTCTACGGCCGTTCGCCAGTACCTGGCCCACCTGTATTCCTATATCCCGCAGGATGAAAACCTGCGCAGCAACGAGGGTGGAACCAGCCTGCGTTCCGACGAAGCCCTGCACGGGAAGTCCCAGTGGGAAACCAACTGGTACAAGGTGCGCCGCGGGGAATACTCCAGCGCCAGCGCTACGGGTGTGGACAGCGGCAACTACTGGAAGAAGTTTTACGAGGCCATCAACGAGTGCACCACGTTCATCGACAACCTGCACTACGACAAGGAAGACTCCGACAAACTGGTGGCCTGCATGGAAGGGGAAGCCCGTTTCCTGCGCGCCTATTATTACTTCTGCCTCTTCCGCCACTATGGTCCCATTTTCCTGTGGATGGATGCCGACGGCAACCCTGTAGCCAGCGACCAGAGCATCAACGGAAAGGATATCGATCGACATACGGTGGACCAGAACGTGGCTTTCATTGAGAAAGAGCTGGACCGGGCCATCACCCTTCTTCCCGCCAATATCTCCGATGTGATTGCCGCATCATCCAATATGGGTCGCGCTACAAAAGGCGCCGCCATGGCCCTCAAGGCCCGCCTGCTGTTGTTTGCCGCTTCGCCCCTGTATAACGGGCAGAACGGCACCTCCCTGTATGCTGGTTTCAGCAACAGTCGCGGAGAACAGCTGTTCCCGGACTATGACCCCGCCAAGTGGGACAAAGCCGCCAAGGCCGCCAAGGACATCATCGACCTGAACCAATACAGCCTTACGCAGAAGGGAGCTCCCATGGCCAGCATCCAGGATGCTGCCGACTCCTACCAGAACGTTTGGTTTGAGAACTGGGGCACCAACCCGGAGGTTATCTGGGGATGGTGGTACCGGCAATGGGGCGAGGACTATCTGGGTACCATCGGCGCGGAACTGGCTTTCTCGTTCCCTTCCGGCGGTAAGATTTGCCGGAGCGGATTCTCGCTCATCACCCCTTCCCTGAAGTTGGTGGATGCTTATCCCATGGCAGAAACCGGCCGTTATCCCGTAGTAGGGTATTCGGAGACCAACGGTATGCTGGATTTGTCCCGTCCCATGGTGGACGAGGCATCCGGCTACAAGGCCACGGGCTGGAGCGACGCTTACCAGCAGGTGGTGGACGTGGATCCTTCCTGGGCCAAGCCCTTCAAGGCGCATAACAGCACCGTAGGACGCGATGCCCGCTTCTACTCCAACTTTGTTCCCAATGGCTTCTGGTGGCCCTGCGAACGTCCCATGGACGGCAGCGCCCTCCGTTTCACTTGCTACAGCAATACCGAATGCACCTCGCCTTATTCGGCCACCGAAGGCTGCAATCGCGTAGGTTACACCTGGCGACGCCTTTACAAAGCCGGCAACCCGCTCAAGGAGTACACGGACTACAGCAGTATCCGCTATGTTTTCCCGGCCTTCCGTCTGGCTGAGGTTTACCTCTCCTATGCCGAGGCTTGCAATGAGAAAACGGCACGCAACGCCGACGAGGCTATTCTTTATGTGGATATGGTCCGTGCCCGCAGTGGCCTCAAGGGCCTGAAGGAAGCCTACCCGGAGATTGATTTCTCTGGTGCGGGCGGCACCATCGGCGGCATCACCCGCAGCGGCCAGGAATGGCTTCGCTGGATGATTCGGCAGGAAAAGATGTGTGAGTTCGCCTTTGAAGGCAGCCAGCGCCACTATGACGCCATACGTACGATGATTGCCGTCAAGGAGTACAATGTGGAGAACTGGACGCTCCATCTTACTGCCGAGACTTATGAAGATTCCTGGACACGCGTCAGCGATGACTATATCGGCGGCCGCGCCCTCTTCCAGAACCGCGACTATCTCTTCCCCTTCGGTAGCGCCCAGCTGGCCGAAATGACCCGTTTCACCCAAAACCCTGGTTGGTAAACCCACAAAGTTGAAAGGATTATGAAAAAGACTATCATATGGCTTGCAGCCTTGCTCATGCTTAGCGGATGCATCAGAGATGAAAGGAACAACTTTATGGTTCCCGACAGTTTCGGTATCAATGCGGCCAATGTTCTGCAGGAAGCCTCGGTGCATACAGGAAGCTATGTGCTGGGCATCAGTAAAAGCGGAAAGGGGCAAGCCCCCGGGAACGTGAGCGTGAGCCTAGACGACTCCGTGCTTCCCGCATACAACCAGGCCCATGGAACCGATTTCAAGGCCGTGCTGCCCTCTACCGTGCACCTTGAGGAGGAAACGCTCCACTTTACCGTGGAGGATGTAACGCAGACCATAACTGTAAACTGGGACCCGGAACTCCTGGCCCAGTTTATCGCCGAGGACACCCGTTATGTGATTCCGCTTCGTATCCAGTCCCCGGATCTGACTGTCAACGAGGGCCGGGAGATGGTGTTGCTTCACCTGAACCGTTCGGGTATTAACGTTCCCCAAAACAAAGTATCCCGCGTAGTGGAGGCCAAAGACGTGGAACCGGGAACGGGAGGCGAACAGCCCGAACTACAGGAAACACTCATTCTGGATCTCAACCTGAATCCGGCCGTCAAGAATCTGGGCATCCGCATCCCTGTTTGCATCGACAACAGCCTCATCGAAAGCTATAACCAACTGCACCAGACGTCCTATGTGCCGGCCCCCGAAGGCCTCGTAAGCCTGCTGGACAGTGAAGCCGCCATCGCAGAAGGCGCCATGGGAGGTAACTTCCGAGTCCTGCTGGACAAAAGCGTCCTGCTGGAAGATGGCGAACTGGTGGAATTCCCCGATTACCTGATTCCCGTCCGTTTGCAGAGAGAGCATATGGCGGCCTCTCTGAACGGAAAAGATTTTGACCTGAAAGGCCTTTCCTACGGCAACCTGGTCACCTATATCAGTTTTACCTATTACGCGCCGCCGCCGGGCTTGTCAGTTATCCGAATGTGGGGCAAGTATTCAACGGAAACTGCATCTTGGAGTGACTATATCAGCGGATTCACCGCAGGCGCCGACCGTAACGTGGCCATTGACGACGACTACATCTACATTGCCGAGACCAACACCAGCAAGAACCTCTGGGCCATCAGCCGACAGGATCCCGGCATCTACAAGACCTTGCCTGTAGGAACCGTAGCTGATGTCGGCACCTTCTATTTGAGCTGCCCGCGCATCATCCCCAACACCAGCGTCGATATCAACGGTGGCAAGGACGTCTTGGCCGTTTCCAACATGAATGCCGGTGACCCGAAACTGTATGTGTATGCCAACGGCATTGACGCCGATCCCAGCGTCATCAACATGACCACCTGGGCCAGCCGCCGCCTGGGTGATACATTCACGTTCTGGGGAAGCTTGCAGGGGGGCATGCTCTTTTTCAAGGACTTCAGTTCCCCCGACGGAACCGTAACCTTCAAACTGAACGGGCTGAGCAGCACCCTGTGGCTCATGGGACGCATCGTAGCCCCCGCCGCCACAGGCGCCGGCGCCTACTTCCCGTTCCCGGACAACATCAATCAGGGCGTGAGCAGTGTGCGCGGCGGAGAAACGGCCTGGCTTACCACCGCTTCCAAGGACCTTTACACCTTGGAGGGTGCCGACAAAGAGCCCATCCTTACCCCGCTGTCCGGTTACTATGCCGATACCGCCTTCCGCTTCTTTGAGTATGACGGCAAGCGCTATGTTGCGTACACCCGCCAGGTGAGCCCGTCCGACGGGCGGATCTTCATCTTGGAAGGCGAAGCAGGCCAGAGCTGGTCCAGCATGCTGGAAGAGCGCAATGTCATTTACCAGGCCGCCATCCAGAACGATTCCGAACAAGAAGGTCTGGACGATACGCCTTCCCCGAAGACGTCGGCCAACAGCGGCATGGATTTGGATGTGCGTATTTCCGGCAATGAAGTGTATATCGTCGTAGTCAAACAGAACGTCGGACTCTCTCTCTTCCGAATGAGTGTCAACTAATTGATGCGCGCAAGGTGGCTCATACCGTTTATCCTCCTTCTCCTGGCGTCTTGTCAGGGGAAGGAGCAGACGGAAGAAGCCACCCATCCTTCCATTCGTCTCACGGAAGATTTTGTCAACGCATTTCAAGCCTCCTTTACGGTGAACAGCGTCAACGCCGTAACCTTGCAATATGGTGTTGGAAAAAGTCCGAATGAAGCCGGAACGTTACCGTATTCCATAGAGACCGGCGGTTCCGGCCCTCGGCAATTCACCCTTACCCTTAACGAGCTTGAGCCCCTGACAGCGTATGTTCTCTACGCCCGGGGCATAGGCCCAAAAGGAGAGACGGGCCCCATGCAAACGCTGGCATTCTCGACCGTAAAGGGCCCGGATGGCTTGTATGCATGGGAAAGGGCGCGCATCGGCCCCCCTTCTTTCGCCGATCTCTCCCTCATTACCCTGGGCTGGCACAATGCCAATCCGCCGGATTGGAGTGCTGAGCGCTTTGCCTCTCACGTGAAATACGACGGGCGATGGCTCTTTGATGCTTTCCTGTGCATTGACGGATTCAACAGCCGGAGGGGGCAGTCCTACAGCCTCACCAACGGGCGTGAATCGGCTGATAAGGAAGCATGGGAGGATCTGCTGGATGCCTGGCTGGCCGATGACGGCGCGCTCAGGCAGCTGGATGCAGCCATTGCCGCGGCCGGAACTCCGCCGCGTCCCCGTTACGTGGTGATGAGTCTGCCTGACCCGGTGATGTTCCAATATTTCAGCGACAAAGGCTCATCAACCACCTACTGGGGCTCCTTGGAAGACAAGACCCTAGATTTCTCCCTGCCGCAGGACCAGGAACTTGCCTATCGCTGGTATATGGATCGCTGCCGGGAGCGTTTCTATCTGCTGCGTCTGCAGCATGTGGAACTGGCTGGCTTCTATATCCTGAGCGAGGAACTGCACTTGGCCCCTGCCTTCTATGAGGCTGTCGGCCTGCCATACAGCAGTACGGATAGCTGGAACAGCCAGTATAAGCATTGGGAAGAACTGGTTCCTTGGGTGGCCTCCTATGCCCATGCCTGCAACGAAGGGTTGTGGTGGATACCCTATCATCTGGCTCCGGGACACCGTGCCTGGCGCCAACTGGGTTTTGACGGCGTGTTCATGCAGCCTAATTACTACTGGGACCATGACAGCATCGCTCATTCGCTTATCGATACCAAACAAGCCCTCCGGCAATACAGGATGGGAATCGAACTGGAATTCGAATATTCCCTGGTAGCGTCGGTGATGGCCGACGGCCGATCCGGTCCCGACGGAAGCGGCGCTCCCACCTTTTATGCCAAGGACGTACCCCTCCTGCGCTCCCGCGTACGGGAATACATGGAGGCCTACAAGGATGCCGACCTATACGGCGTACTCCCGCTGGCAGTCTATTCCGGCACCGATGCCTGGCATCAGCTGGCCACTTCCACAGACCCGGAAGACAAGGCCATGTTCCGGGAAATTTGTACCTTTATCACGGATTCGCCTTTGAAGAAATGAAAAAACTCTGCCTTATAGCTTCTTTGCTGCTGACACTGGCTTGTCAGGCAGCCGTTACCAAAACAGAGCCCAGACAGTTCCAGGACCTGAGCCTGGTGGGCTACTGGCATCGGGAGCCACAACAGTGGGATGCCGCCCGCTTTGCCCCCCATGTAAGTTGGCAAGCTCCCGATGGCAGTGAGCATTGGCTATTCGAAGGCTTCCTTTTTCTGGAAGGCGCGGCGCAGGGAAAGACTTTCGTCTTCGGGCCCGGCAAAAGTGCCGGGAAGGCCGATTGGCAATATCAGTTGAACCTTTGGTTGGGGAAAGAAGGCGGCGTGGCGCAATTGGATAAGGCTTGCCAGGCGGTAGCCACACGCATCGGAGCCCCGGAAAAGAAACGCGGCATCATCATCGGCCTGCCGGACGCCATCACGTTCCAGCAATTCATGGACAAATCCTCTTCTACCACCTACTGGGGCGACGGACTGGATTTTTCCAAGGTGGAAGATCGCATTCAGGCGCTGCGCTGGTATGTGGACCTTGCCCGGAAAATGTTCGACGCTCTGGACACGCAGTATCTGGAACTCTCCGGCTTCTATATTACCTCGGAGGAAATTTACCTGCCTTACGACATTGATGTCAACTGTCAGTACAAGAACTGGGAGGTGGTGGTTCCTGCCCTGGTCGCCCATTGCCATGCCGCCGGACAGGGCCTGTATTGGATTCCTTACCACATGGGCCCCGGCTACAAGTATTGGAAGGACCTGGGCATAGACCAAGCCTGGATGCAGCCCAACTGGTATTGGGACCTTAAAAAGGAGGGCCGACATCCCTTCCACAAGACGCTGGCAGCCATCAAGGAATATGATATGGGAATGGAGCTGGAATTGGAGTATTCCTGTGTAGCCGCAGAAATGACCGGCGGGCGCAAGGGACCGGACGGGGATGGGAAACTCATCTTCGATGAGGCTGACGTACCGGCCCTGCAGGGTCGAGTACGGCACTATATAAAAGAATACAAGGATGCCGGACTCTATGGGAACGGCGCCATCGCCCTCTATTCCGGTTCCAACGCCTTGACGCAACTGGCTACCTCCACGCTTCCGCAAGACCGTGCGCTGTACGACGACATCTGCCGATTTGTGCTGGGCAACCGCGGGGAATTGCGGCAAGCGGAAGTGGAAATTGACGCACGGGGCCGCTTGCAGAAACTGGCTTTTGGCGGACACGACTATGCGGGTGGTCAAGCCCTCTGGCGCTTGTATTACAACACACCGGAACAAAAAGAAATAGAGGTAAGTGCGGCTTCCCAGACGCCGACGATGAAACAGGTTGCCGATACCGTTTTCCTGAACTATGACCGCGTCGATGGAAAAGACTTTTCCCTGCACCTGAAGATTTGGACGGAAGGAACGATGGTTCGTTTCGGCGCCAAGCTGGAGAATAATGAGCCCCATACCATCATCCGGGAACTGCAGTATCCGCTTATCGGCAATATGCAAATACCCTCTGACTATAAGTTACTTACAACTCATACCGGCGGCCAAATCTTTGACAATCCCGTATGGAAGATTGCCAATGTGGATACTCGGGCCCTGTATATGACCCCGGCGCAAAAATTCCGCCAGTACGACCTTCAGTATCCCCGGAACGCCGCCGCCAACTGCTTTGCCTTCGTGGGAGAAAACCACGGCCTGTACTTCGGCAGCCATGACACTTCCCTGCAGCAGACATGGCATGGCCTGCGCACCTATCCCGACGAGGGAACCATCGGCCACGTAACGGAGGACTTCAAGCACTTGGAAGCCGGCTTTTACCGTTATCCCAACGCTATGTGCGGAGATAGCTGGAGCAATGACGCAAGTGTCGTGGTTCCCTACAGAGGAGACTGGACCGCCACTTCCCGCATCTATCGTCGCTGGGCCAACACATGGTGGCGGCATGCAGAAATACCCCGTTGGGTTCAAGACATGACGGGATGGCAGCGTATTATCTTTAAGCACCAGTATGGCGAGTATCTGCGCAAATATACCGACCTTCCCGGCCGTATTGCCGATGTGGGCGAATCCGTGGGCTGTAACGCCGTACTGGCTTTTGGCTGGTGGAAGGAAGGTATGGACAACGGCTATCCCAATTATACGGTGGATGACAGTCAGGGAGGAGACTCTGCCTGGAAGGCCGCCATTGCCGATTATCGCGCTAAGGGAAACCGACTGCTGCTTTATTACAACGGCCGTCTGATTGACGTAGAAAGTGATTTCTACAAAAACGGTGGGGGTTCCAAAGTAGCCAACAAAGACAATACGGGCCGCGAGTTTACTGAGCATTACAAGTTTACCGGACAAGGAACGACGCTGGGTTATTATGACAGTCGTACCTTCGTGATTGCCGATATGAGCAAACGCCTTTGGCGGGACCAGCTTATAGCCTGGGCTGATAGGGCGATGGATTATGGGGCCGATGCCGTCTTTTATGATCAATTGGGTGTTGCCGAGGAATTCCCCAACTGGGACCTCTCCCGCGAATATCCTGTCCAGGATATCTTCACAGGTCGCTACAAAGCCGATGCCCTAAAGGAAATCCGGGACCACATCAAGGCCAAAGACCCTGAATTCGCCTTGGGCACGGAATGGCTCTCCGACTGCACTTCCCAGTTCTGCGACTTTGTACATATCGTGGAATTTACCGCCCTCCCCGAGAGCTTCCCGGAGTGGTTCCGCTACACCTTCCCGGAAGTGGTATGGAGCGATCGTTGCGTGCGGGACGACAACGACGTCCCCCGTCGTGTGAACAACACCCTCCTCAAGGGCCTGCGAAACGATATTGAAGTATTCCGCTGTCGCGGACTCATTGATGAAACTCCCGTTTACCAGGCGCATCTAGCGCAGGTGAACGCCATTCGTCGTGCATTCCCGGAACTTCTGCTTGAGGGAACCTTCACCGCCACAGACGGCTTTTCTTGCAGCAATCCCGCCCTCACGGCCCGAAGCTATAGCGATGGGAACCGCCTTGCGGTAGTAGTTACCAATCTTACGGATAAGGAGCAAGTGGGCCAAGTCACTGCTGCCGGCCTGCGCTGTACAGACAGCCGAAGCATTGCGCCAGCCCGTGCCAAGGGGACTCGGGTAAGTCTGGGCCCCAACGGCCTCGTTGTGCTCATCTTTGAAAAGTAACTTGCCATGAAACTGCTTCTGTCCCTTCTGTTGGCTTTGGGACTGGTCCCTGCCCCCGTGTCGTACACGGCAAAGGAAGGGGTTTGCGTTTGCGAAAAGGTACAGGTGGTCCAAAACCGGGAGGCATTCCGGCGCGTGGTCGCCCATCTGGAACTTTTCCAACAGCAAGAGGCTTATCGGCTCACCATTACCAAGAGAAGCGTTAAGATAGAGGCGCTTACACCGGAGGGGGAATTCCGGGCCCGGAAGACGCTGGAACAGTTGCGGGCGCTTGGAGAACTCCCGCTGGGGACCATTTTTGACTATCCCCGCCTGCGACACCGTGGGCTCATGATAGACGAGTCCCGCAGCTTCAAGGGCCTGGACTTTCTGAAAAAGCAGATCGACGCAATGGCGCTCCTGAAGCTGAACGTGTTGCACCTGCATCTGGACGACAGCGCCGGCTGGCGCATCGAGAGCGAGGCCTATCCGGATTTGACCGGGAAGACTGCCTTCCGCAAAGGCTACACCTACCATGAATGGGAGGCCGGCAAGTATCAGTTTACCACAGCCGATGATCCGGAGGGTTACGGCGGATATTACACCAAAGCACAACTGAAAGAGCTGGTGGCCTATGCCGCCGAGCGTTTCATTACCGTGATTCCGGAGATTGAGATGCCCGGGCACTCCATGGAGGTGGGCTATGCCTACCCCGAAGTACTGTGCCTGCATCCCAACGGGAATATCCATAAAGGGGCCTGGGACCTGTGCCCCGGCAATGAGCATACTTTCCGCATGCTGGAAACCGTGCTGGAGGAAGTGATGGATATCTTCCCCTCCCCTTTCATCCACATCGGCGGAGACGAAGCTACAATGAAAACCTGGAGCCAATGCGTGAACTGCCAAAAGCGGATGGAGCAAGAAGGTTATACGGACGTAAAGCAACTCCAAGGCTATCTGGTCCGTCGGGTCGACGTCTTCGTCCGCAACCATGGGCGCCGGATTATCGGCTGGGACGAGATCCTGGAGACCGGCGTACCCGAAGGAGCTGTAGTACAGAGCTGGCGAGGTGTCGATGGCGGAAGAAAGGCATCGACCCTGGGCTATGACTATATCATGTCCCCCAACAGCCACTGCTATTACAACTATTACCAGGACCTCATCCGAAAGGAACCCAAGGCCGTGGGAGAATTGGTATCCCTGCGCTTCACCTACGGCTACGAACCCCTTGGAGAAGGGATGGATCCGGAGCATCTGCTGGGTGTACAGGCCAACCTGTGGACCGAACTTATCCCCACGGCCGAACACGCAGAATATATGCTCTATCCCCGCCTCTTTGCCCTGGCCGAGACCGCCTGGACGCCGGCATCGGTCAAAGAATACAAGGGATTCCGCAAAAGAGCGCGTGCCCTGCTGGATGTATTCCGGGCGCGGGGATACAACACGTTCGACATGGATACCGAGAGTGACCTGGCCCGTTCCGGGCTGCAGCGTTTCCCTCCAAAAGGAGAGCCCATTCCTGTTGACGATTAAAGAAAATCCACTATCTTTGCAAGCATGGTATTCAAGATAGATTCGGCGGGGAAAGACCCCATTTACAAACAACTGGTTTCCCAGGTGGAACACGCCCTGCATAACGGACGTCTTCAAGCGGGAGAGCATATTCCTTCCATGAACGAACTGGCGGCCCGGCTGGACATTTCCCGGGAAACCGTAAAAAAAGCTTATGGAATCCTGGTGGAAAAAGGGTTGATTATCCCCAAACACGGGAAGGGGTTCTACGCCGCAGACCTTCAAGCAGCAGGCCACACGCATGTGCTGGTTATCATCGACAAATTCTCTGTCTATAAACAGATATTGTTCAATTCCTTCGCCCAGGCCATCGGAGAAAAGGCCGAAGTAACCATTGTGAACCACAACCAGAGCCTGGACCTGCTGGAATACTATCTGGACAACTACCTGGACAACTTCGACTATTACGTAGTTACGCCTCACTTCCCGCTGGACCAGGCTTCGCAGGCACGTGCCCGCAAACAGCTTTCCCGGATTCCTAACCGGAAACTCATCATGCTGGACCGCCTTCTTCCGGACTATCCCGGCAACTTTGGGGCCGTGTATCAGGACTTTAAAAATGACATTTACAGTGGCCTCTTGCAAGGGTTGGAGGGGCTTCGCCGCACCAAGAGACTCCGCGTAATCACCTTACCTTCTTCCCTGTACGGCCAAGATATCCGGGAAGGTATCGAAAAGTTTTCTACTGAGCATCAGGTCCCAGTGGAATACCTTACTTCGGCTCCGGACGATATATGTTCCGGAGACACCTTTCTGGTACTGAATTCCCAGCTGGATGCCGGCCTGGTATCCCTGGCCCACAAGATTCAGGCAGCCCAGCTGGCCATTGGGAAGGAAGTATTCATTATTTCCTACAACGAGTTTGAGATGAACGAACTGGTGCTGGGCGGACTCACCACAGTTTCTGCCGATTTTGCCGAAATGGGCCGGCTGGCTGCCAATATGATTTCGAATCACTGTCTGGAGAAAGTGCGCTGTCCCTTCCGGATGAACCGCCGGAAGACGTTTTAACCCTTTTGCATGAAAAACAAGGGCGGCCCGGAGGTCGCCCTATAGTCAATATGTAATTGAGATTACTCGTAGCAGAGTTTGTAGAGGCCGAAGCCGACATTCTGCATTTGGGCAGCAATGTAAAGGTCTCCGTTGATGACTCTGGCGGTAATGTCCATTGCGCTGTTGCCGGCTGTAAGGCCGCCGGATTCAATATCACGACGGTACAGACGAGTCCCAGTACTTGCAACCTTGCTCCAAGCGTCTGAAAGTTCTCCCTGCCTTACGCGAACATAACCTTTCTTATTACTTATATAGTTCCCGTAAATGACATAGCGGTTGCCTTCCCATTCAATGAAGTTGTAGCCAAGGACGAAACCGTTTGTGCCTTCATCATAGTCGAGAGGGGTAAGGGTAACGCTAATACCTCCTTCTGCTTTCAGTGAACCACCGAGTGTGCCAAACTGTCCGCGTGCCTCTGTGCCACGTCCGGGAGAATAAACACCAGCAGCCCCATCCGGAGTGGGATAGAATGCACAGACTCCGGCATGTGAGCCAAATGCCTCAACCGTCTTGATGCGTCCTATAAGATACATGTTATTACCTGCAGGAACACCATTCATGTGGAAAGTGACAACACCATTACCTGCGCTATCTGTCTTATCAAACAGCAGGACGCCATCCTGAAGAGTTCCCCATACGGTGAAGGTATCTCCATACCAGTTATCTGTAGCCCAGGTGGTAAGTGTGATTGCCTTGGGGGCACTATCAATACCATTAACCCACATGTAGAGTTTCGGATCCACTCCGCCGCGGGTGAGGCTGCAGCAAATGAGAACATCTTTACCTCCGTTAACCTCTGCGTCGGTATTCTTTAAAACACGGGGGCAGGTCAGGACGTGAGCTCCGCCGTCAGCAACACCATCTACATTTACCGCTTTTACCTGAGTGGGATCTGCAACACTGATTGCCCAAAGTTTTGCTGTAGCAGAACTCTCGGCAATATAGATGTAATCATCATCCATGGCGATGTTGCGGTCAGTTCCGGCAGTGCCGCCATAATAAGCGTTCCAAGCTTCTGCGTCAGTAGAGTTCTTGGCAAACACGGTCTTGAGGGTGAGTTCCTTTTCGGGAACAACCACCTCGTCGTAGGTAATCAGCTCAATATCATCCAGACGGATATTGCTGCTATCGGAATTGGTGAATACTAAATTAAACTTCTTTACACCTTCACCAAAAGTAATGTCGTATTTGATACTATAAGGCTTGGCGGCTTCGTTGCCGATCACCTTCTCGCCAATCGTAACGTTCTCCGTAGTGGTAGAAACATTCACATTTCTCTTTGCATTGACCTTGAAAGTGAGTGTAGCAGTCTTTGCACCAGCGGCAGGAATACCGGTGATGGTCCAAGTTCCATTCGCCCCGTCCTTTGCCTTGGAGAGCAGCAGATTCTCTTGAATGTCACTGCCGTTCATCTGATTGTCCACGTAAATCTTAGTGGCGGAGCCAGGGCTGGTAGAAGCGTAATCCACCTTTAGATCACCTATAACGGTAGTGCCAGTCTGGACATATTCTTCGGGTCTGGCATTCTCGGCGCCGCCCGTCCAGTCTTCCGCCCAAAGGATGGTCGGGACAGCGGCATAGGAGGCAATCTGGACAATTTTAATTTCCTGAACCTGCTTGCCATTGTCTTTGCGCAGGATCTTGATGACAGCCTCACGAGGTTCGCCCGTGGTGTTCTCTGCCAGGGTGAGGACGAGCGTGTATGCTGCCTTGGTGAGATTGACGGAAACCCAATCTACTTCAGGAGAGGGTACTTCAATTTCCACATTGGAAACGATAGCCACGTCGAAGGTGCCGGCATCGGCAGGGATAGCCTGATATTCTTCGGCAGAAGTAGTGACGGTGGTTTCTGCTTTGAGCAGGAAATTCAGCTTCACCATGGAGAACAGGCCTTCATTATTCTGGGCCCATGCGAGCACGTTGCCGGGAGTAGCCGGAGTGGGAGGAGTGACCACAATCTTCTTATCGGTGGCGTTTACGGCAGCGACATAGTTACCGCCGGCGAATACATCCACAGTGGTAGTCTCGTTGGCATTGTTCACCGTGTAAGGGAACTCAACATCTACACCAGCCTCGACCTCGGCCTCGGGGGTCTCGATGACCAGTTTGAAAGCCTTGGCGAAAGGAATGGTGAAAGAGGTGCCTTGTTCGTCGTTGAGGGTGAAGGTTACACCGTCCTCGGTGGTAACGACACTCTTGAAGAAAGCGTCTCCGTCCGCACCGGGAGCACCAGGGGCGCCATCCTCACCATCTTCGCCGTCCACACCGTCATAGAGGACAACGACCTTTCCGTTTTCGCCGTAGAAGGTGATGGTGTGCTGACCGGGAACAGAGTTGTCGATGCTCTGGATATAACCACCGGCCTTCCAGACGTCAATCACCGCCTGCATGGCCTGCTGATTGGCCTTGAGGGTGTTAACCTCTTCTGAGAGCTTGTCCACCTTGCCCTTGAGCTCGGTGTCATCATACTCCTTGGCGCAGCTGGCGACTGCCAGGCCGAGCGTCAGAGCGAAGAAAACATAAATGAGTTTTTTCATAATGAGTGGTATTGGTTGAAAAAAATTTTATGTGTGGTATACTGTGGTATCGATATACAAATATAGAAAAAAAATCAAAGTTTTTATAAAAAAATATATCTTTGCATAAAAATACCACAGAACAACACAGATAAAATGGATTCTTCAGTTTTACGTTTGCCTTACTGTTCACCAGAAACACAGGTATTATTGATAGAATGCGGTCCCGTTTGTCAGTTTGGCAGCCCAACGGGAGAACAATTCGATAACCCTTCGCTTTACGACGGTTTCTCGCTATGAAAAAGTATTTGAGTATAGCTGCAGCCGCATTGCTTGCATGCAGCCACGAAATTCCTGCACAAATGCCGGAAGTAGTTTCCATGACCTTTACGGCTTACCCGGAATCCCTCGTTAAGACCACGCTGGGAGCCGATTACAGCATCCGTTGGAGCACATCGGATGAAATCACCCTCTTTTCTTCCGTTGGGACTATCGGCGCTACATTTCAAGTGGCCGCAACGGAAGACGAAGGGAGAATAGCCACATTCACGGGTCTTTCTCCCGTATCTGCTATCGGCTACTACTATGCCGTCTCTCCTGCTTCTGACGAGGCCCGTCTGGAAACGGCTGCCGGCTCCATCACGACCAGTCTTCCCACCTCGCAGACCGGCGTGGAAAACAGCTTTGCCGCCAATGCCAACCTTTCCGTAGCCCAGGTGAATGCTTCGGCTCAGGAAGACGAAAATATCCTGCATTTTAAAAATGCGGGAGCACTGTTGTCCTTCCTTGTCCCGGGTAATTACATCACCCGAATCAGAATACAAAGCCGGAATCCCGAAGTGGCGATGAGCGGATTAGCCCAGATTGATTACAATGAGGGCCAGCCTACGGTAACCGCTACGTCCCAGAGTCGAAATTACATAGAGGTCAACGTTCCGTCGGGCAGTATTGGCAAACGCTATTATGCCGTGGTATATCCTGGAAACTATGACCAGGGGGTTGATGTCACATTTTACAACTCCGGCGGCCAGTTCAACCGCTACACTTCCACAACGGGCCTGACACTGGAACGGAATGCCAATATCCGGCTCATCGAAAGGAACTGGGGAATCAATGACGATCGTGCGTCGCGAACCGTAAGCGGAACCGAACTGATTGCTCCGGTTATCTCTACCAGCGCCGCATCTGCCGCCAATTCCACCATCTCCTTTTCGTGTGGCTCCGGCGTCAGGGATACCTACAATTTGTACGTGCGCGACTACATGTCCATGGGAAGCGGTACCAAAGTGGGTGAGTTATATACTGGCACCGGCCAGTACGGCAGTTTCAGTTATACGTTCAAGAACCTGACCGAGGGAACTACTTATGATTTAGGAGTAGGTGCGGTACGGGAAGGCTACTCCGAGTCGGTCTCCTGGCTGGAAGACGTCACTATCAGCACCTCCGTGAAGGCCCTCTCCGTCAGTATCGATGATACAATCCAGAATTATTATAATCTGGTAGTCGAATATACACTGGACGGCGTCACTTCTACAGGGGCCGAACATGGTCTCATATTCAGTTATTCATCGGCCACTCCCACCTGTGGAAGCGTTGGGGTTGCGGGGAAACTGCCTGGACCCGTACTCACCTCTACGGGCACGGTTTCTTTGACGCAGTGCGTACCCAACGCCGTTCTTCGTCCGGGCGAACCGTGTTATGTCCGCGCCTATTGCTATGATACAGAGTCCAGTAGCTATGTTTATAGCCCGGTTTGCACGCTCACGCTGTCAGACCAGCCGGAAGGTTATTCCATCGTCAAATCAAGCATTGCTTCTCCCTCGGTGTTTGTTGAGTTATATAGTTTCACCGCCGCGGGCAGTTATAGTGGATGGTATGCAGCAGCCGACTGTTCTTCTTCCTCGTCCGTGCGGCTGGGGGTGAACAATGCTCCCATGGGGACCTCATCGGCCCTATCCATGTCCAGTCAGGCTTCCTCCAGCGGCTCACTGGTGCTTCTGAACGGGCAAATCTTCGGCGGTCAGGGTAATATCGGCCTGGCCTATACCGGTGGTAACTTACGCTACAATAACTCTTCCGATGAGGGTATTGCCAACTGCCGCGGGTACAGTAACTCTTATACCACCTGGCAGCCTGTCACCCGGGCCATCCTGGGGGTAGATGCCAATGGTACGCCCGGTGCTTACTGGTGTTCGCTCATCGACGGGACGCCTTATTTCTTTGACCGACCCATTCCCGCAGGCACATCATATCCGCTTGTGTATCCGCAAGTTACATCCACTTCCGGACCGGGACCGGCACAAAGTTGGAGCCCCCGGGAAGCCCTTTCTACTGGGCCTATGCTGCTGTATGCAGGAAACGTGTGTGTGAGCGAGGACAAGATTGCCACAGGTGTATATTACACCAACTATGAACTGTGGGAGACCACTTCCGGCAACATTTACGGCTCTTCCCGGAACCGCAGTGCCGTGGGATTCAATTCCGCTACAGGGAAGGTTTTCCTGGTAGCAGTAACTTCCAATGCGACCATGACCCAAATGGCCCGTATCATGAAGGGACTCGGCTGTGACTATGCCATGGCCCTGGATGGTGGCGGCTCCACCCAGATGTACGTGAAGGATAGTGGCGAGCTCACCGGCAACAACCGGAATGTGAAGTCCACGATTGGGTTCTTCGCGAGGTAAGGGCTGACCCTTTCTGAGCATACAAAAACGAAGGTGACCATGTGGCCACCTTCGTTTTTGTTATAGTTTGTTTCTTATTGAATCTTAAAGAGACACAAACTTGAGCATTGAATATCAGTTGCGATATATGACTCGGTACTGGTTGTATAGGCGTTGATGTCAAAGGCAGTGTGAATCGGGTGCATTTTATGGGCTGTAACGATATTGCTCAGTCCTTCCTCATCTGCCGCGAGAGATGCCACATAGACAAGGTTGTTACCCCTGTTAGCAATAATATCACCCCATGAATCACCACTTCCACCGCCGATAATCATAAGCAGATATACGGAACCACCAGCAGTATCGTTCCAATAACGTTTGATATAAGAGATATAACGGTTCCCCTTCAGCTCAATAAACTGGAGTCCTTTAACGCCAGCCCAATACCCCTCGAGTTTACTTCTGGTAACCGCATCTGCAGCACCTGTAGTATTTCCCCAAATATCGTTTGTAGCAGTTGCAATATAGGGGTTGTTGGTATTGTCACTCGTGCGGTTTGTCCAAACACCAGCGTTTTTATCGTCGGGATAAACCCAGAAGGAACCATCATTGGTATCTCCTCCATCAAGAAGTCGACGGGCATGGACCCAGTTGTCAGAACCACTGCTTCCAATATTTCCCTTAGACCAATTTGCAAATTTCCAAACTCTGATACCGTCAGAAGTCCGGGAGTCAAAATAAAGAAGCGTCTTGCTGGGATCATCAGGTTTCTGCCAGAATGTCCATCCCTCTCCAATTCTCGCATTTACGCCGGTCCATTGAAGATTAATATCGGTAGGATCCTGATTAACACCGTTCTCCCAAACATATAGATGCAAATAACCATATGTATCCATCTGCATGTTAGTCACGGCTAAGACGGTTCCGGTCCCCATCTTAAGAACCCTGGGACATGCAAAATAGAAAGTGCCCACTCCGGTTACGTTGTCAGTTTTTACCTTTCCGGCCACACTACCATCAGCCTTATTAAGCATCCAAATATTTTTCGACGTGTTGGTTTCGGCAATATAGATATAGTTGTCATCCACAGCAACATTCCTATCGGAGGATGCAGCGATACCAAGATCTGTGGTCCAAGGTGTAGATGCGCCGGTAGCATATTTACCGAATACGCGCGTGAATTGAGGAGCTCCCGCTACCGTAAGTTCAGGAGTATTTACAATTTTGCCACGAGCTAAAGCAGGAATATGTCCATTTTTAGAGAATATCGTCATTTTTGTACCCGTATCACTACCTGTGTAAAGGGTAATAGTAATGTCAGATGCATCTTCAATGATTGGTACAGGGAACGTGAAGACCATATCCCGGAGCGTCGTTCCCTGAGTAAAACTCATGTAAACGGTGCTATTGCTGCCAGCAGTTGCCTTAATACCATCAGTTCCTGCATCAGCTATATCCATTGCCAAGTTCCCTTTAATATTCTTACCAGAGACCGTAAGTGCAACAAGATTAGCATATGCCGGGACATCTTTCAAGGTAACGCGAATACCCGCACCCGCCAACTTCATATTCACATGGGTGGGATTGGCTTTACCTGTAAGATCTGCAATCATCGGAGTGAAAACTTCACCGTTTTTCCATGTATAGGTAGAGGGGAGTTTGAAGGTCACTTTACCATCTGCAATCGTAGTATTAGCGTGCCAAGGATAAAAAGCCGCAGTTCCCCAAGCGGTACCTGTGGATGTAAAAGTTGCATTATCCCCGTCGATGCCAGTAGCAGTAAGGGCCGTCACGGCATCATCCACCAGCATGCCAATCTTATCACCGGTAGTCCATGTGAAATTTCCAGAAGCATCAATGCTACCTTTGGTGGCATCATCGTTCACGCTGGCAACAATCGAGAATTCCTTTGCATCGGATTTTACACCTTCTGCTATTTCAACAGTGTTTTCTTTTGCGCAGCTGGCGAACACAACGGTTGCCACGACTGCAAAAATCAAATTTTTTCTCATCGCGTCAATCTTTTAATCCCAGCTTCCGCCATTAAACAGTTCGGATTTCTCAACCGAAGTTGTTGACCCTTGAAGGATCGTTACATTCATCTGCAGTGTCTCGACCACGCAGGTTGGAGATTCATAAAAGGTTTTTTCCATGCTGAAAAGATTATTGGTTATTAACTATTGTCTATTCTGTACCCCAGTTACAACTGTGGTGTACTGTGGTATTACTTGGCAAATATAGTAATTATTTTCGATTTGTATTACCTTTGCCCATGAAAAACGTTCATGATGCAAAGATTTCTGCTAATAAGAGCGCTTTGGCTGATGCCGGAAAAATGAGTATCTTCGCAGAAATGAAATCGAAATGGGACGAGTGAACATAAAAGAACTGCTGATGTACGGTGAGCGCCTTACACTGGAATGTAAGGCGGCAAAGAATGCCTTGCCAAGTGCTGTATGGCCCACATACTCTTCTTTCTGCAACACGGTGGGCGGCGTTGTGATTCTAGGTATTGAGGAGGACCTGGAGGAGCCTGACCGAAACAAGCGGTTCACTATCATGGGCGTCCATAATCCCGCGAAAATTATCAAGGAATTCTGGGATACCGTCTATAGTGACAAAGTCAATGTAAATGTCCTTAAGGATGACGATGTATATGAGGATGAAATAGACGGCGTGAAAGTCGTTGTTATCAATATTCCCCAGGCCGGGTATCTCAGCAAGCCGGTCTATATCAATGGGAATCCCTTCAAGGGTACGTTCAAGCGAAATTTTGAAGGGGACTATCACTGCCCTGAATCTGAAATCCGAGCGATGATTCGTGATGCCAACGAGGATGGCAATGATGGCGTGGTTCTGGAGCATTACACCATTGATGATATTGACATGGCGTCGGTCCACGGATATCGGAACCGTTTTCAGAGCAGGCATCCTGGCCATGTATGGAATTCCGATGATGACATTACTTTCCTGAGAAACTTTGGATGTTTTGGAACAGACAGGAATTCCGGAAAAGAGTGGCTTACTGTCGCTGGTCTCATGATGTTTGGCAAGGGCCTTCCGGTTCGGGAACGGATGTCCCAAATCCGTCTGGATTATGTGGACCAGACCAATCTTCTGCCAGGAAGCCGATATAGCGACCGCCTCACTTATGATGGCCGCTGGGAAAACAACCTCTATAATTATTTCTCCATTGTCATTCCCAAAATCACCTTTGACATCAAGACCCCCTTCGTGCTCAAGGGTATAGAAAGAGAGGATGACACTCCGGTGCATAAGGCGGTACGTGAAGCCTTTACAAACATGATTATCCACTCGGACCTGATGATTACCGGAGTATTTAAGGTGGTTAAGCAGGACCATTGCCTAACATTTTCCAATCCGGGTACGCTGAAGCTTCCGCTGGAAAGAATCTATCACGGCGGAGCAACCAAGGCCAGAAACCCGCGCTTGCAGAACTTGTTTAGAATGATAGGGCTCGGAGACAATCTCGGCTCCGGGTTCCCTACAATCCTTTCTGCATGGAGAGATGAAAAGTGGAAGCGCCCCGACTTGCAGGAAGACTATGATTTGCGCCAGGTGGACCTGAAACTTTGGATGGTGTCGCTATTCCCTCCAGAGGCCATTGAGCATATGCGACACTTGATTGGAGAGAAATTTGATGGACTGTCTTCAGACGAGCAGGCGGTTTTGGTGACTGCATATTTGGAAGAAGAGATTAATAGTTCCAGAATACAGACCCTCCTTGACAAAAATGTCCTTGACGTGGGAAAATTGCTCTTCCATTTAACAAATCTTGGTTATTTGGTTTCTGCCGGGCGTGGACGTGGGACCACATATAGTGTTACTTCTGTCCCCGTAAGTAACATTAACGAGGAAAAAATTAACATTAACGAGGAAAAAATTAACATTAACGAGGGAAAAATTAACATTAACGAAGGGAAAATTAACATTAACAAGCATCAGATAATAGTAGCATTACGGGAAAAAGTTCTTGAGTTTTGCAGCGAGCCACATACCATAAAAGAAATACTCAAACACATCGACAGGACGAACCAGTATCGGAATGTACAAGTTTTTATTAAGGCGCTGGTAGAACAAGGCCGGCTTGTCCAGGAAGACCCGAATAAGAAACGTAATGTCAGATATATGGTTCCCAAGAAATGACTTGGTTTAACACCATGAAACCCGTTCTCAAAACAAGTATCACCTTATTGACCCTCTTTCTCCTTGCGGCCTGCAAGACGCCGTCGGAGCGTGCCGCAGGGGCCCTCGCGGGGAGGATTGCTCCCCATTATAATATAGTATTCCGGGAGAGCCCGGACACGGCGGAATGTTATCGGTTTTGGACGGAAGGCAAGCGACTGGTGGTGGAAGGCAGCAGTGCCAGCGCCATGGCTGTAGGCCTGAACCGCTACCTCAACGACTTCTGCCATACCTCCGTTTCCTGGTATGCACACGATCCAGTGGAAGCTCCATCCATTCAGCCCGCCGTAAATGAGCCCGTTACCGGCAAGGCCCTGGTTTCCGAGCGTTTCTTCCTCAACTACTGCACCTTCGGCTATACCATGCCCTGGTGGCAGTGGGAAGACTGGGAACGATTCATAGACTGGATGGCTTTGCAGGGCGTGAACCTTCCGCTGGCCATTACCGGGCAGGAAGCCGTGTGGCAGGAAGTATGGCGCAAATTCGGCCTTTCAGACGACGAAATCCGGGCTTGGTTCACCGGACCGGCCCACCTCCCGTGGAACCGGATGTGCAACATCGACGGTGTAGACGGTCCCCTGCCGCAAGGATGGATAGACGGGCAAGAAAAACTGCAAAAACAGATTCTAAGGCGGGAACGTGAGTTGGGCATGCGCCCCGTGCTGCCCGCCTTTGCGGGACATGTGCCGGAACAGTTAAAGGAGCTGTATCCACAGGCCCGAATCACCGACATCGCTCATTGGGGCGGCTTCGGACCGGAGCATCTGCCGCATTTCCTGTCCCCGCAGGATAGCCTCTACGCCGTAATCCAAAAGGTTTTTCTGGAAGCCCAGACACGGAAATTCGGCACGGACCACATCTACGGTTTCGACCTCTTCAACGAGGTAGATCCGCCGTCCTGGGAGCCGGACGTCCTGGCCGATTATGGGCGAAAAGCCTACGAAAGCGTAGCTGCGGTAGATCCTGCTGCCGAATGGATCCAAATGGGATGGATGTTCCATTACGACCGAAAACACTGGACCCAGGAAAACGTAAAAGCCTACCTCACCGCCATCCCGCAGGGGCGCGTCACGCTGCTGGATTACTACACCGAACATACTCCCGTCTGGACCATCACCGAAGGTTTCTACGGCCAGCCCTTTATCTTCTGCTACCTGGGCAATTTCGGCGGAAACACCCGCCTGGCAGGGCCTTTCCGTAAAGAGGCCAATCGCATCACGGAGGCATTGGAGCAGGGCCACGCGGCAGGCATCGGTTGCACGCTGGAAGGTTTCGGTCTCAACCGTTGGTTCTACGAATACGTAATGGGGCGCGCCTGGGAAACGGGTTTGACCGATGCCGAGTGGCTGGCGCGTGAAGACCGCCTGCACGGGGCGCCGGAAGGCTTTTGGAAGGAACTGGCCGACAGCATCTACCTCCGCGGTTCTTTCTCCGAAGGTCCCCTGCTGTGCGGACGTCCGTGCCTGGACAGTTACCACAGCTGGCGTGTTATCTACCAAACGCCCTACGCTCCCGCCACCCTGGAGCGTCTGTGGAACCGTCTACGCCGTAATCCTGGTGCCAGCAGGGTCGATGTCATCACGCTGGGTACTCAGGTGCTGGCAAACCGTTTTGCCTCGCTACGGGACAGCTTCACGGCGGCATACCGCGCCGGAAACCGCGACCAGGCAGCCCTGCTGGCCGACAAGATGCAGACCTTGTTGACAGATCTGGACCGCCTGGCCGGCGAGCGGCCTGAATTCCGGTTGGACAAGTGGCTTTCCGACGCCGTCTCATGGGCTGTTACACCCCAGGAAGAGGCCTACTATCGACACAACGCCTGGCACATCATAACTACCTGGGGAACGGCGCAAAACTTGAACGACTATGCCTCCCGTGCCTGGAACGGGCTTATAGCCGACTATTACGCCCGGCGATGGAAACTATTTACCGACAGTGTTTTAGCCGCAATGGACAGCGCCCCCCCCTTTGACCAGGCCACTTTTGACCGCGCCTGTGAAACCCTGGAAAAAGAGCTGGTTTCCCAGGCCACCATGCCCCGGGAGAATCGGGAGATATCCGTAATCACCTATAATGTAGGAGTCTTCTCCAAATCCGGGTGGAACAGCCTGCCGGACATTGCGGCGCTCATCCGGAAATCTGGAGCCATGCTGATCAGTCTCAACGAGCTGGACAGCTGCAACCGGCGTCACGCCAGCTTCCAGCTGGAAGAATTATCTGACGCTGTGGGCGATTGGGACTTCCACTTTGCCAGCGCCTTTCCCTTTGCCGGAGGGGCTTATGGCAACGGCATCCTGTCCCGTGAGCCTATCCTCCGGTCTTGTACACTGGCCTTGCCCAAGGCCGACGGAGCCGAACCTCGCTGCGTAGCAGTAGCCGAAACGGCCTCCTGCGTATTTGCCTCGGCCCACCTGGACCATGTGGGGAAAGAAGCACGCCTGGAGCAGGTACGCCTGATCAGTCAATGGTTTACAGAGCGCTATAGAGGGTATGGCAAACCCGTTCTGCTCTGTGGAGACATGAACGCTACGCCGGGGAGTGAGACCTTATCCTTACTGGAGGAAAACTGGCTCCGCGTGTCCGGAACCGAGTTCACGCACTCCACCCAACAGCCGCATGGCTGCATCGACTACATCTTCGCCCTTAAAAGTGCAGTACCGGTCCAAGTACTTTCTTCCCGGACTATAACGGAGGGGACCGCCACACTATCCGATCATTTCCCCGTTCAAGTAATCATTAAACCCGATTCACGAAAGCAATAAAACAGAAGCCAGACTTTGCGTCTGGCTTCTGTTGGTCGGGATGACTCGACTCGAACGAGCGACCCCTACGTCCCGAACGTAGTGCGCTACCAACTGCGCTACATCCCGCTCTTGATAAAAAACAAGCTCTTAGGCGAGCTTGTTAATGTAAACTTGAAGACCGCTCTTGAGGTTGGCCGCTTTGTTTTTGTGGATAACCCCGATTTTTGCGAGCTTGTCAATCATGGCGTAGACCTTAGGAGCATTCTCCTGGGCTGCTGCCTTATCTGTCGTGTTGCGGAGGTCGCGGATAGCGTTCCTCGTTGTTTTTGCATAATACTTGTTATGCAGGCGGTGACGCTCGCTCTGACGGGCGGCACGTGCGGCTGATTTAGTGTTTGCCATTATTTTACTTTTTTATATTTGGTAGTGGGTAGGAGAATCGAACTCCTATTGCGGGAATGAAAATCCCGAGTACTAACCGTTATACGAACCCACCA
>JBGUPS010000038.1:0-12512 GCA_045130395.1 Candidatus Cryptobacteroides sp. | reverse complement strand
CTCATGAGGGCCGCGGAAAAGTGCCCGCAGCGCCTGCTCCTGAGCCCCCACACGGCCTGGAACTCCCGCGAGGCCCGTGCCCGCCTTGCGCACGAGATGGCGGAAAATATCCGCCGCTTCTTTGGTGATAACTAATTGTTTGATTATCAATATTTTGTAGTATAATCCTCGTTCAAAAATCGAACGAGGATTTTCTTATAATATTATATGTACCAATATTTTAACGATCACCCCAAATTTTTTCAACTTTTTATTTGCAAATTAAAAAAATCTTCATACCTTTGCAGTGTACTAATGAACTAATACACCGCAAAAGCTATGATAAGTATTCAAAATCTTTCGTTCAGTTATGGCTCCAAAGGTGTTCTGAAGAACATCTCCATGGAGCTCAAGGGCGGTAACATCTATGGCCTGCTGGGGGAGAACGGCGTGGGTAAAACCACCCTTCTTACCTTATTGTGCGGCCTTAAGAAGCCCCAGACCGGTACCATCGACACCGATGGTCGCAATCCTTTCGACCGTCATCCCAGCCTGCTGGCGGAGCAGTTCTATCTGCCGGACGAGGTTGCAACGGTTCACAACCGGGCCAACCAGTTTGGTATAGAGACGGGTGCGCTCTGGCCCAAGTACGACCACGGCAAGTTCCTCACCATTCTCCGGGAATTCGAGGTGGACGAGAACCAGCGTATGGACAGCATGAGTGCAGGCCAGCTCAAGAAGACCTGGATTTCTTTCGCCCTCGCGTGCAACGTGCGCCATTATTTCATGGACGAACCTACCAACGGCCTGGACATCCCGTCCAAGTCCCAGTTCCGCAAAGCCATCACCCTTTACACCAACGAGGATGCCTGCGTGGTCATTTCCACGCATCAGGTGCGCGACCTGGAAGAAATCATCGACCCTATCATTATCCTGGACAAGGAGGATGTGCTGGTGAACGCCAGCCTGCAGAAGATCAGCGAAAAGCTGTACTTCGACTATGGCACCACCCTGCATCCGGAGGCCCTGTACCTGGAGCATACGCCCGGCGGCGCCATCCAGGTGTATCCCAACACCACCGGCGAGGAATCCAAGGTGAACCTGGAAGCCCTCTTCAACGCCGTACATGCCCACAAAGATGTTGTTAAAGCCTTATTCCAATAATTCTATGACAAACGAAGTATTCCAAGGCTCCCGTTTCTGGGCCTATTTCAAATACGATTTCACGCAAATGTGGCGTAACCACGTAAAAGCGTCTGTAGGTATTGGCTTTGCCGGCCTGATTGCCTACTTCGTGGTGGTGCTGTTCAATCTCACTTTCGGGGACGGCTGGCAGGGCCCCGGCATTGCAGGCCGATTCGTGGTCTTTGGCGTTGCTGCTGCTGCCCTGGAGCTCTACTATACCCGCATTTACGGCTACCTCACCGAAAAACGCAAAGGCAGCGCCTGGCTCATGTTGCCGGCTTCCTCCTTTGAAAAGTGGCTGTCCATGCTCATCATGGCTGCCATCGTCCTTCCGGTGCTGTTCCTGTGTGCATCGTTCCTGGTGGACAGCGTCCTGTGCATGCTGGACCCTTCCCTGGGTGATTCCATGTTGAACGTAATCGGCGGCGGCTGGCAGTCCATGATGGATGCCATGACCAATGTCGACACCGAATACAGCCTTACCCTGAATGTAGCACCGCTGGGCTGGGCTATGGTGATGAGCCTGATCGGCAATCTGCTCTATTTCCTGCTCTGCGGCATTTGCTTCAAGCGCAACAAAATCCTGGGTGCCTTCGCCATCGCGTTCGGCTTCAGCATCCTCTCTTCCATCATCATGAGCTTTTTCGACTTCGGCTTCATGAACAACCTGGATGGGGACGATATAATGGTCGCCCAGACCAATATCAACCACTTCTTTGGCTGGCTCAATGCCGTCTCGGTCCTGTTCGCAGCGGTCTGCGCCGGCGGCATCTTCTGGCGCATCAAAACCATAAAGCACTAAATCATGGATTTTCATAGCGACAAACCCATCTATCTGCAAATTGCCGATACGCTCTGCGAGCAAATCCTCTCCGGCAGCATGAAGGCCGAAGACCGGATTCCCTCCGTACGAGAATACGGTGCAGAGATAGGTGTAAACCCCAATACCGTGATGCGCACGTACGAGAAACTCACGGACGATGGCATCATCTACAACAAGCGCGGAATCGGCTACTTTGTGTCGGCCGATGCCCGTGAAAAGATCCTGGAAGTCCAAAAGGCCGATTTCCTCTCGAAAGAAGTTCCCGCCATCCGTCGCAAGATGGAGCTGTTGGGACTGGATGCAAGCATATTCAACAAATAAATCGATATGAAAAAGTTTTTAAGCGCCCTGTGCGCAATCGCACTCATCAGTTGCACCTGCAATGTCCATCTGGGCAATGGCAAAAATGGAAAAACCGTCACCTGCAAAGGTCCCGTGATCACCAAAACCTTCGATCTGGCCGATTTTAACGCCATCGAAATCAATGGCCATGCCGACCTGGAATTCACGCAGACCAGCGGCTCCTATGGCGTAAGCGTGGAAGCCAACGAGGAAGTTTTCCAGCACTTGAACTACCGTGTGGTGAATGGCACGCTCATTCTGGAAACCATCAATAAAGTAAGCATCCGGGCCGAAAAATATGAGATTTACATCAGCGCTCCCATGCTTTCCAGCATTGAGGTGAATGGCGCCATCGATGGCAAGATTCTCTCCCTGAACCAGCCGGAGAAGTTTGAGTTGGAGGTAAACGGCGCCGCCGACCTGGAAGTGAACAAGGTAAGCGTGCCGCAATTCAAGATTGAAATTAACGGTGCCGGTGACCTGGATTGCAAAGACCTGAACGTGAGTGCGCTGGACATTGAAGTGAACGGCGCTGGCGATGTGAAACTCGCCGGTAAGGCCGAAAGCTGCAAACTGGACGTGTCCGGCGCAGGCGACATCGATGCCCGCGAACTGGATTGCGAGCAGTTTGAGACTCACAAGGCCGGTCTGGCTTCTATTAAGACGAAATAATGTGCTGCGCGCGCCAGGTTGCCGGGGTGAGGCCCGTCACCAGCTTGAATTGGTTGGAGAAATTGCCCCTGTCCCGGTAACCGACGCGCAGCGCTATGTTTGAGGCGGGTGTTTCGGGTTCCGCCAGCAAAAGCTCCTGCGCGTCCTGAATGCGCAGCCGCGTACGGAAAGAACGGAAATCCTCTCCACGCATCGCAAAATACCTGAACAAAGTAGCGGAATCTGTGCCGATGTGCGCAGCCGACTCCTCAATGGTCCGGTCCGGAAGACGGTAACCTTTGCCGTCCACCCAGGTCCGGACCAGTTTTTCTACCCGCTTGTATGTATCAGGAAGCAGGGGATTGGGCACAGAAAAAGAAGGAGCCTGCTCCTTTTTGGTGAACAGGCTCCTGAAGGAATCTTGAAGGGATTTCTTACCAGCCCAGAACATAGGCGAAGATGAGCGGTGCTACGATGGTGGCATCGCTTTCCACGATGAACTTGGGCGTATCCGGTGCCAGCTTGCCCCAAGTGATTTTCTCGTTGGGAACAGCGCCGGAATAGGAACCGTAAGAAGTGGTGGAATCCGAGATCTGGCAGAAATAGGCCCAGAGGGGAGTGCCTTCCCAACCCAGGTCCTGCTCCATCATGGGAACGCAGCAGATGGGGAAGTCACCGGCGGTGCCGCCACCAATCTGGAAGAAGCCCACGCCGGGAGCGTTCTTCTTGTACCAATCGACCAGGAACATCATTACTTCCACACCCTGGATGACCATGTGCGGGTCATACTCGCCACGGATGACGTGGGCGGTGAAGATGTTACCGGTGGTGCAGTCTTCCCATGCAGGGCAGATGATGGGGATGTTCTTTTCGCAAGCAGCGACCACCCAGCTGTCTTTAGGGTCGATCTCATAGTACTGCTTGAGAACGCCGCTGCGGATCATCTGATAGATGAACTCGTACGGGAGATATCTCTTGCCTTCTGCCTTGGCTTTGTCCCACACCTCTACCAGGTGCTTTTCCAGACGGCGGAATGCTTCTTCCTCCGGAATGCAGGTGTCCGTAACACGGTTGTAATGGTTGTCCAGCAGTTCCTGCTCCTGTTTGGGAGTGAGGTCACGGTAGCCGGGAACACGATAATAGTGGCTGTGGGCCACCAGGTTCATGATGTCTTCCTCCAGGTTGTTTGCACTGCAGCAAACGAAGGCGATTTTGTCCTGACGGATCATCTCTGCCAGGGAGAGGCCCAGTTCTGCGGTGGACATGGCGCCGGCCATGGCCAGGAACATTTTACCACCCTTGTTCAGGAGATCTTCATAGGCTTTTGCAGCATCTACCAGGGCTGCGGAATTGAAATGACGGTAGTGATGGGTAATGAATTGAGAGATAGGTCCCTTTTCCATTTTTTTAATACATTTCCGCAAGGCGAAGCCAGTCTTTGACTTCCAACCGCACAGATTATGGGCAAAATTAGAAAATTATTACTAAATTTGCAAGACGTAAAACCTACCTACCAAGAAGATGCATTTCTTCCCGAGCATAGAGAAAGCATACACGCAAGATCATTTGGGCGCATGCGAAGCGCAGCGTCTCGCGGAATACATCGCCTTCGGGCCCGTTGTATTCCAGGTGAGCCGCCTTATGTTCAAGCTGGGAATCCTGGAAATGCTGCGGGAAACGCCTGCTACAACGGCAGAAATCGCCCAAAAGACAGGGCTCAGCATCTATGCCGCTAAAGTCCTGCTGGAAGCATCCCTTTCCATTGGCACGGTCATCATCGACAAGGACGATAAATTCCATCTCACCAAAACCGGCTGGTTCCTGCTGACGGACACGGCCACCAAGGTGAACATGGACTTTAACCAGGACGTCAATTACCTGGGCCTTTTCCACCTGGAAGAGTCCCTCAAGGAAGGCCGTCCGGCCGGTCTGGCGCAATTTGGCTCCTGGCCCACCATTTATGAGGGCCTTTCCTCCCTTCCGGAGCAGGCGCAAAAAAGCTGGTTCGGCTTCGACCATTATTACTCGGACAACTCCTTTGAGGATGCCCTCAAGATTGTTTTTTCCTATCAGCCCGGCAAAATCCTGGACGTGGGCGGCAATACCGGCCGTTTTGCCCAGCGCTGCGTTGCCAAGGACCCCGCCGTGGAAGTAACCGTGGCGGATCTTCCCCAGCAAATCGGGCTCATGAAAAAGGCCATTGCCGATAATCCGGCCGCTAACCGCATCCACGGCATAGAGATGAACCTGCTGGATCCGTCCTGCACCTTCCCGCAAGGCCTGCAGCCGGATATCATCTGGATGAGCCAGTTCCTGGATTGCTTCAGCGAGGAACAAATCGTCTCCATCCTGCAACGGGCAGCTAAGGTGATGACTCCGCACGCACGGCTCCTCATCATGGAAACCTTCTGGGACCGCCAGAAGTACGAGACAGCCGCCTTCTGCCTCACCTTGACCAGCGTCTATTTTACCGCGCTTGCCAACGGAAATTCAAAAATGTACCATTCGGAGGACCTCATGCGCCTGGTGGATGCCGCCGGACTACAGGTGGAGCAAATCCACGACAACCTGGGGCTGGGTCACAGCATTCTGGTATGCAAAATCAAATAATAAACTCTTATACTTAAACAATTATGACTATCGACGAAATTTACGAGAAAGTGAACGAATTCCTGGTGGAAGACCTGGAAATTGAAGAAAGCAAAATCAGCGAGGATGCCCGCCTGAAAGAGGACCTGGGTATCGACTCCCTGGAAGTGGTGGACGTTGTTGTCCTGGTGGAAGAGCAGTTCGGCTTCAAGATGAAACCGGAAGACTTCAAGGAACTCATCACCCTGGACGATTTCTGCAAATTCATCGCCGCCCGTATTGGCTAATCAGGAAGGCACGCGTGCATGGCGTGGCTCCACGGACGGAACCCCGTGGATGCAGCGTTCGCTGCTGTCCATGGTAAGAGTATCTCCGCTGTGGCTCAGCTACGGGATCATGTCACTGGCCATCCCATTCTATGTATTGTTTGACGGACGGGGCCGAAGGGCCTCGTACCGTTTTTTCCGCAAAAGAATGGGCTATGGTCCAGTGCATAGTTGTGCATGCGTATTCCGCAACATGTACGGCATGGGGAAGCTGGTCATGGACCGCTTCAGCGCCTATGCCGGCAAACGTTTCCGGATGAGTGCGGAGGGCAGGGAACTGTTCGAGAACCTGGCCGCAGAACCCGGCGCATTCATGATGCTGGGCTCCCATTTGGGACATTTCGAGATGGTGGGCTACATGATGCCGTCCCCCCGTCCCATCAAGGTGCTGGTCTATGCCGGCGAAACGGCTACCGTCATGCAAAACCGCAGCCGGATGTTCGCCGCCACCCAGATAGAAATGGTTCCGGTCAAGGAAGACCTGTCCCACCTGTTCATCCTGAACAACGCCCTGGCGGACGGAGAAATCGTCTCCCTCCCGGCCGACCGTCCCTTCGGGTCGAATAAGGTATTCCGCCTCCCATTTTTAGGGGCCGATGCCAACTTCCCGCAAGGTCCGTTCATCCTGGCCGCCCAGCGTGAGGTCCCGGTTCTTGTCGCATTTGCGATTAAGGAAAACTGCAGCACCTATCACATCGTGATGCGCAGGCTGGAGATGCCCCAGGAGGGGACATCGGCAGAACGGGCAAAAGCATTGGCCGCCAACTATGTTTCCGTACTGGAGACCATGGCGCGCCGCTATCCGGAACAATGGTATAACTTTTTTGATTTTTGGGCCGAATGAAACCCTTTAGCGACATTCCCATTGGCGAATTACTGCCCCAACAGCCCCCGTTCCGCTTTGTCGATTCCCTGGAGGAGTACACGGCGGAACTGGCCCGTATCCGTTTTACGCCTGAAGAAGGAAAGAACCTTCTCATGGAGGACGGCTGCCTGAGTGCTGCCGGGCTCATGGAACACATGGCCCAGTGCAGTGCCGTACGGGTAGGGTATTACAACAAATTCATCCTTAAGTTGCCGGTGAAGATTGGCTATATCGGCCAGTTCCGGAAACTGAAGATTGCGCGTCTCCCCAAGGCAGGGGAAACCCTGGAGACCACCATTTACCTCAAGGAAGAAGTTTATAACATTACCATGGTAGACGCCGAGGTGCGGATTGGCGATGAAGTCATTGCCACCGCTTCCCTCAAGAGCGCCGTCAAGGATGACTAAAGTCTTTTGCACAGGATGCGGCGTGGTTACGCCGGTTGGGGACACCCCGGAAGCGGTGTTCCTGGCTGTGCGTGCCGGCCGCTCTGCACTGCAGCTTTATCCGGCCCAGCCGGAGCCGTATATGGCTTCGCTCCTGAGTCGGGAAGGTTTCAACGGACCATCTTTCTTTGAGCATATTGCCGTAGAAGCTGCCCGCAAAGCCGTGGCACAGGCGCAATTGGACCCGTCCGGCGCGCGTGTCGGGCTGGTGCTTTCCACCATCAAAGGCAATGTGGAACAAATTGACAGCGAGGATGTTTCGCTGGCGGCAGCAGCAGCCCGTATAGCCACGACACTTGGGGTTGCAACCCGGCCGGTAGTGGTATCCAATGCCTGTATTTCCGGCCTGGCCGCCTTGCTGCAAGGCATGCGGATGCTCCGCTCCGGCGTGTACGACCACGTCATCGTAGTGGGGGCGGAAGTGCAGTCCCGTTTCATCGTCACCGGTTTCCAATCCCTGAAAGCCTTGTCGCTGCAAGCCTGCAAGCCCTTCGATGCAGCCCGGGACGGACTGAACCTGGGCGAAGCCGCTGCAGCCATGGTGCTGCGCGCAGAGATGCCCGGTCAAGCCGGGCATGACGGCGTTATGGCCGACACCGATCGGCCATCTCTTTGGGAACTGGTCGATGGTGCCGTACGGAACGATGCCAATCACATTTCGGGGCCCTCACGGACCGGCGAGGGCAGTTACAATGCCCTTAAATACCTGCTTCCGCTGGTCAATCGACAGCAGCTCGCCTTTGTGAACGTCCATGGCACGGCCACGCGTTACAACGATGAGATGGAAGCCATCGCCCTTGATCGGGCCGGCCTACTGGATGTGCCCGTGAATGCCCTGAAAGGCATTTTCGGCCATACCATGGGCGCTGCCGGCATTCTGGAATCCATTGTGTCCATGCAGGCCTGCGACGCAGGCGTGGTGCTGCCCACCCAAGGTTTTTCGGAGTTGGGTGTGAGCCGCCCGGTGCGGATATCGGCACAGGAAATACCTACCCACGGAACGGAATTCATCAAACTGCTTTCCGGCTTTGGCGGCGTAAACGGAGCCCTGCTCTTCAGAAAAGGAGGTGCACGATGAAACACGTGAACATTCCTTCTGGAGCAGATCTTGGTGCCCTGTACAGGCAGGTAGCGGGGGACTATCCCAAGTTCTTCAAGATGGACGTGCTATCCAAACTGGGCTTCCTGCTTACGGAAATGCTGGTGGCCGATGATACTGTCCGCTTCCAGCCGCGCGAGGACCGAGCCGTGCTGGTCTTCAGCCGTGAGGGATGCGTGGCCAACGACCGCCATTATGCGGATTCCATGGTCGATTTCCCTTCGCCTGCGCTGTTTGTTTACACGCTGCCCAACATCGTCGCCGGCGAGATTGCCATCCGGAACAAGTATGCCGGAGAGACATCGGCCTATGTGCTGGAAAAATACGACGAGGAACAGTTGTGGGCCCTTGTACGCGAGGCTTTCCAGGACCGCTGCACCCAAAGCGCGGTGGTTGCCTGGATCGATTGCCCCTCGGATACGGCTTGGCAGGCCGATGCCTGGCTGGTAAGCCGGGAAGAGATTCTCAAATGATTTTTGTATTTTTGCAATATGAACGAATTGATTAACGAATTAAAACTGAAGGTGATCGAAGCCCTGAACCTGGAGGGCATGACGCCTGAGGATATTGACGATAACGCTCCGCTCTTCGGGGATCAGGGCCTGGGCCTGGATTCCATCGACGTGCTGGAACTCATCGTGCTGCTGGAGAAAAACTACGGTATCCGGCTGGCTACGCCGCAGGAAGGCAAGGAAGTCTTCAAGAGCATGGCCGTCATGGCCGAATACGTGGCAGCCAACAGACAGAAATAAGTGAAGGACGTCATCGTCATAACGGGCGCGGGTGTCGTGAGCGCAATCGGGTGCGGCAAGGCCGATACCCTGGCAGCGCTGCGCGAAGGCCGTTCCGGAGTGGGACCTGTCCGCTACCTGGAAACCTCCCTGAAGGATTATCCGGTAGGGGAGATTGCCCTGAGCAATGCGGAAATGGCCGCCCTTTCCGGGGCGCCGGCCACCTGGCCGCGGACCACACTTATGTCCATCCTGGCCATCCGGGAGGCCCTGAAAGAGGCCGGCCTGGAGACCCCCGATCAGGTCGGGGGTGACGTCATGCCCGGCTCCGACCGGGCATCTCGTATCCTCGTATCCGGCACAACGGTGGGAGCCATGGACTTGACGGAAAAAATCTATCCCGACTACTCCTCGGACCACAGTTGTGGGGCCTGCACGGACCTGGCGGCCCTGTTCGTGGGCGGATTTGACGATGCGACAACCTTATCTACCGCCTGTTCTTCTGCCGCCAATGCCATCATTTATGGTGCTAACTTATTGCGTACGGGCCAATGCCAGTGCGTAGTAGCGGGTGGCAGCGAGAGCCTGTCCAACTATCACCTGAACGGCTTCCATTCCCTGATGATCCTGGACCAGCAGCCTTGCCGTCCCTTCGACGCCAACCGTGCCGGCCTGAACCTGGGTGAAGGTGCCGCCTATCTGGTACTGGAAACCCTGGAAAGTGCTTTGCAACGCGGTGCCAAACCGCTGGCCATCCTTTCCGGCTTTGGAAACGCCTGCGACGCCTTCCACCAGACTGCATCTTCTGAAAATGGAGAAGGCGCCTATCTGGCAATGACACAGGCACTTAAGCGGGCGGGTCTTCAGCCTGCAGACATCGACTATGTCAATGCGCATGGCACCGGAACGCCCAATAACGACGCGTCCGAGAGCACGGCGCTACGGCGGGTTTTTGGCGACAACTTGCCTCCGGTAAGTTCCACCAAGCCTTATACCGGGCACACCACCAGCGCGTCCGGCTCCATCGAGGCCGTATTCTGCCTCCTGGCCCTGCAGCACGGCTTCCTTCCCGCAGAACTCAACTGGAGTACGCCGGATCCGGCCTGCGTAGTGCCGATTACGTCATGCCCGGCCCCAACCGGGCATCTCAAACACATTCTCACCAACGCATTCGGCTTTGGTGGAAACGACTCGTCCTTAATTCTGAGTGCCTATGAATAGGGAAGTGTACATACGCGCCGTTGTGAAGCTGGGTCACGAGGACCCGGACTTCCGCGAAGTGATTTCCCCTCTGGAGGCACGCCGGATGGGCCGCCTGCTTAAGCGGGCCCTGTGGTGCTCGGCAAAAGCGCTGAAAGAGGCCGGTGTAGCCATGCCGGATGCCATCATCACGGCTACCGACTATGGCTGCATGGAGAACTCAGAATCTTTCCTGGAAGGCGTCCTGCAGATGAACGACGCGCCCATGCGTCCGGTCCACTTTATGCAGAGCACACACAATACCATCAGTTCGGTCATCGCAATCCATCTTGGCTGCCATGGCTATAATGCTACTTACTCCCATACGGGTGCATCGCTGAAAAGTGCGCTGAACGACGCCATGATGCAGTTGCAGTTGGGTGATATAGAGACGGCGCTGGTGGGCTGGTACGACGAACGTACACCCCAAATGGACCTTCACAGGCTACCGGGCGCTGAACGTGCCCTAGCCCTTGTTTTATCGACAAAACCATGTTTAGACTGATTATTTTATCCATTACGCAGGCCATCCTGATGTGCAGTGCCCAGTCGCTCTTTAAAGTGGCGGCGGAGCACATGGGCAGTTTCAGTTGGACCTGGGTATTTTTCCGCGACGGCGTGCTCACCAACTGGTGGCTCATCGCTTCCGGTCTCTGCGGTATTGTGGGTACGCTGGAATGGATGTACATGCTGCGGAGTTTCCCGTTCAGCCAGGTGTATCCGCTGTCCTCGCTCAGTTTCCTCTTCGGCATGCTCGTGGCAGTGATTTTCTTCCACGAAACCGTGGTCTGGACGCAGTGGATTGGCCTTTTCCTCATTTTGGCCGGTTGCTATTTCATTGTTAAATAATGCGTCGTACGCTCATATCCCTGCTGGCGCTTGTGCTGAGCCTTCCTGCGTTTTCACAGGATCTGCTTACGCGCATCCGGGAGGTGAATATGACGCCCACGCTGCAAGCCGCCTGGCACCGGACCTACCATTCGCCCCTGCTGGAACAGCCGCTGGAGTCGGATGGCATGGTCTATATCGAGGAACCTTCCCGGCTCCGCTGGGAAACCGTTTCGCCCATTTCCAGCATCATCGTCTTCACCGGAGAAGAGGAGCGCAGCCGCTTCCGCATGCCCTCGGAAAAAGACTTCAGTGCGGAAATTTTAGAAGGGGAGCAATACACTGTGGTTCTAATACCTGTACGACGTGACTTAAAGCAACTCTTTAAGCAGATTCTGCTCACGGTCGATACCACATCCCTGGAACTTTCGCAGGTAATCATCAAAGGCCGGGACGGCGACTGGACCCTCCTGGCATTCAAAGACATCAAGCACAACGTAGCCCTGCCGGCTACGCTCTTTCAGAAATAGCCTATGTTAGAAGGAATCTTATACACCATTGTCTCGCGCGGAGAAGGAGAGGCCACGGTTCGCCTGCTTCCGGAAAGTCCCATTTACAAAGCCCATTTCCCCGGCTATCCCGTCACGCCCGGCGTTACGCTGGTGCAGATGGCCCTGGAACTGATGGGCCGTAAACTGGCCGCCGCCAAAGACATCAAGTTTGTGGTGCCTGTGCTGCCCACAGCGGACGGCCCCGAACTCCACTACACCTGGTCCTACAGGGATGAAACCACGGCCGATATTACGCTTTCCCTGGCCGATGACACCCTCTGCACCAAAATGACCGTCACCCTCCAATAGTGCAAACCGCCCCCGACACCCTGATCCTGATTCCGACGTACAACAACGCCGGCACGGTGGGGGATGTGGTGCGTCGTGCCCAAGCCACCGGCCTTCCCGTCCTGGTAGTGGACGATGGTTCCACGGACGATACCGCCACGGTTTTGAAGGACACGGGGGTGATGGTGCTGCGACACGCACAGAACCGGGGGAAGGGCGGCGCGCTCAAAACCGGCTTCATGCAGGCCCGGGAACTGGGATACAAGTATGTCATTACCCTGGATGCCGACGGTCAGCATTTCCCGGAGGACGTGCATAAACTGCTGGCTCACAAGGCGCCGCGCACGCTGGTAGTAGGAAGCCGCGCCCAACGTGGGAACGACAGCGGCAGCAGTTTCGCCAACAATTTCTCCAATTTCTGGTTCCACCTGTACACGTGGAAAAAATTGCCGGACACCCAGACCGGCTATCGCCTCTATCCACTGGAAAGCCTGCCCGGCCTGTGGCTCCTCACCGCCCGCTATGAGGCGGAACTGGCCCTGCTGGTGTTCAGTGCTTGGAAAGGGCTTC
>JBGUPS010000037.1:0-2005 GCA_045130395.1 Candidatus Cryptobacteroides sp. | reverse complement strand
GAAAATAAAGCAACCTGACTCTCAGGAGAGCCGGTGTCCTTATTGGACTTCCCGTACTTCGCGAAAATCTCTTGCTTTTTCTCAGGCTGTAAATATTCTGCCATGATGCAATGAGTTTAAAGTTTTAAAAATTTTAGCCCGCAAATGTACGGATTTATTTTGGTACCACCAAATTTTTCGTATCTTCGTACGATTAATTATAGGGTATTTCACATGGGAAAGCAGAACGCCATCCAATCCTTCTTCACAAACGACCGGATCATGCTCATCCTGGTCCTGGTGAACACGCTCGCCATCTTTGTGGGAGGGTTCTTCGAAACTTCCGTCTTCTTCAACTGGAGCGACGCCTTCTTCACGATTCTGTTCGTCATTGAAGCCATCGTCAAAATCCATACTTACGGATGGAAGCATTATTGGAAGGACGGGTGGAACCGCTTCGATTTTATCCTGACGATTGTGGCCATTCCGTCACTGATGAACAGTTTCATCGAGTACGACCTGGCCACCAACATTCTGCTGTCCCTGCGGACGCTGCGCATCTTCAAGTCCTTCCGCCTGTTCAAGTTCATTCCCAACGTGAACGGCCTGCTCAAGGGCATGAAGGTGGCTGCCCGGGCTTCCCTTATCGTCATTATTGCCTTTGTGGTCATCGTGTTTGTCACATCCATCCTGGCCTCTACCTTATATAGTAAGATAGTCCCGGACCTGTTCGGGAATCCGGGCGTATCGCTCTATACCATTTTCCGTTACTTCTCGGGCGATGACTGGGGCGCCGTGCCTGTAAGGATCGCCCAGAACAGTTCGGAGCTGGTGGGCCATCTCTCCCGCGCCGCTTTTGCCATCGTCTTCTTCTTCGGCGGCATCCTGGGCGTTTCGCTGGTGAACTCCATTTTTGTCGATGCCATGGAGGACGATGACAACGCCAAGATTCTGCAAAAGCTGGAAGACCTGGAGAAGAAGCTGGAGGAGATGAAGAAGAATTAAAGTGAAACCATGACCGACCAACACGCTATCATTCGCGATGCCCTGCCCTCCGACGCTCCTTTCCTGGCACAGTGTATCCTGGCAGGCTTCCATCTCTATGACTTCGAGCCGGAAGGGCCCAAAGACAAGGAGGTATATCGGCTTCTTATTGAATGCATTAAACGCGATGACCTGCTGTATACCTATAAGTTTGCCCGGATGGCAGAAGTAGGTGGAGTGCCGGCCGGGGCCCTCCTCTCCTACCCGGGAGAGCTGTACCGCGGCCTCCGGCACAAGACCTTCGAGGAGCTGTGGCCGGACCTTCTGAGGCTGGATGCCGAATCCGAGCAGGAGACCGGCCCCGGCGAGTTTTATCTGGACTCACTGGCCGTTTCGCCCGCGTTCCGGCACCAGGGCATCGGCCACACGCTCATAGAGGACGGCATCCGCAAAGGCATCGGCCTGGGATACAAGCAGATGGGCCTTGTTGCCGATGTCACAATGCCCCACCTCATCCGTCTTTATTCCTCTTATGGCTTCGTTCCCGAGGAGCGCCGCAAGGTCCTGGGAATCGACTTCCAAAGAATGGTTTATACCGTCCAGTAGCATGATTGACAAATCCAGATGTAGATGATTGGGTGGTTCCTCTTTCTTGCTGCAATCCTGGTCCTCGTTGGGATAGCTTACCTCCGAGGCAAATGTGACGGGTTCATTGCCGGTTACAACACGGCCTCCCCTGAAAAGAAGAAGCAGTACGACATCAAACGGCCATCATTTTCCAATCCTGCCTGGTCGTTCTGATTGTCATAGTTCTCGTTTTAGCGAATACCTGGGCAAAGAAATAAGGTGCCAGGGAAAAGCAGTATCTTTGGGCATGCAAACTGCCATCATCATCTGGCCTTCCGGTGTTTCGCGAATGGGCGTGGGAGGGATGTAGACGGTTTCCGGCTCGTTGTAGGTAACGGTGTGGTGATTGTTGATGACATAATCAGACGCATGGGAAGATCCGCCACCCGTCTCCACGCAGCACGGATAGCCTTTC
>JBGUPS010000036.1:0-43441 GCA_045130395.1 Candidatus Cryptobacteroides sp. | reverse complement strand
CATGTTCCCTATAACAGATTTATTCACCCTTTTCATGTCCGGCGGTCCCGTTGGCATGATCATCATCACCCTCCTGTTCATCGGTCTCTTCTTCGCGGCCTGGAAAGCACCTGCCTGGGTAAAAGAAATTGGCATCGGCGCACTGGTAGTCGGTGTATTCTGGACCATTTTGGGCTGGCTGCAAATCGTCGATTTCCTGTCCGGCCATGATGACGTAGCAAGCTACATCATTGCCGGGGGCATCAAGGTGAGCCTTATTCCGGTCCTGTATGGCCTGATTGTCTACTTCGTCTCCCTGATTATCCGCGTCATCCGGAAACCCAGAATTTGACACCACAGCTATAAGGCGGTCATGCAGCATGGCCCTGGCCTGGGGGCAGGATTTCACCATCGTCCCGGAAGGGTACTTCAATACGGAAAGGCCCTATCCGATTGTAAATCCGCGAAAAAACGTATCTTTGTAAGACCAATAATTAAGGTATATGAACGTACGTAGCTCCTTGATCGGCATCCTGGTTACCCTTACTGTCCTCTCCTGCACCAAGGAGCAGGTATCCACCACCGACTCGCTTCCTATGCCCGCGGGCCTGGAAGAAGGGAAAGACCTCTCCGTGAAACCCGGGGACAGTTTTTACGACTATTGCAACGGCACTTGGCTCAAAAACACACCCATCCCTAATGAAAGCTATGTAGGACACCTAGTCGACCAGAACGATGTCATGATAGAACGCTTGATACAACTGAAAGGCATAGTTCCGGATATCGGCTGGTTCTTTGAACTGCTGGACACGCCGAAAGGAAACGATGAAGCAAAGACCCAAGCCTTCCTGAACACCCAAAAAGCCAGATACTCCCAGCCCACCACCAAAGAAGAAGCTTTTCTCTTGATAGGTAAAATGATAGCCGATGGTTTCTTCATATTTGGAGATGTCAACAATCCCGACTGGGATCTCACCTGGAAAGATGGCAAAATCTACGGTCGCCTCGTCCCATACTTCAAAGAAGATGGACAACAGCCCATCCCGTCTTACGATTTGGACCCCGCAACATGTGTCCCCCTTTCCTCCACCATGGCAGGAAAGGAAAAATCAGCCGCATCGCTCATATTAAAGGGAATGGGGCAAGACCCTTCCCTGTTTGTGACAGACCCTTCGATTGATGCGGGATGGGCAATATTGGAGAACAAATCTCTGGAGGAACTCTGCGGAATTATCGACGAAGCATGGATGAGATACGAAGAAATGGGCCATGAAAAGATGTCGTACATCACATATGTCAACGCCCGCATTTCTGTGAATTATACGCTCTCCTACCACTTAGCGCAAGCCTTCCTTTCGCCGGCTTTCAAGGAAAAGTACTTGCGTATCGCCCGTGAAATCCAATCTGCGTTCCGCCAGCGTATCCTGCGGGTAGAGTGGATGAGCGAAACCACCAAAAAAAACGCCATCGACAAACTGGACGACTGTGACATTCACATTGCCTATCCGGACCAGTGGTACATGGATGCCGTCTCCAAACTGTCAGACTGTACCTCCTTGGCAGAAGCCGTTTTCCGAAATCGGCAAGGACTTGCCAAACTCAAAGGGCAGTTGATGGGCGGCAAAGATGCCTTCACAATGGAGATAATTAACGGCTCGTATAGCAGTCCACCTGAATATTACACCTATGACTTGCTGCTCTCCAACGCCCTGTACGACCATCAAGGCAACGCAATAATCATGTATCCGGCGTTACTGCTTCCGCCTTTTCTGCCGGAAAACGTGAGCATGGCCTACGAATATGCCGTTTTTTCCATAATCGGCCATGAATTTACCCATGGCTTTGACAGTCAAGGTGCCCAGGAGGACAAATATGGCTACAAGCGCAACTGGTGGACCGTAGCCGATAAGATGGCCTTCGAAGAGCGCAGGGACCAGCTGGCAGACTGCTACAATCACCTGGAAGTAGATCCGGCGCGTATGCCTGGCGTCTATGGCAATGGCATGAAAACCCAAACGGAAGACATTGCCGACCTGGGCGGCTTCCTCACTGCCCTGGACGCCTACAAAGCCCGTCTGGATGCCGATGGCTACAGCGGAGAGACTTACAAGCAGCAGCTCCGGAAATACTACGAAAGTTATGCATATATATGGAAGTCCCAATACAGTGACGTAGCAATAAAAACTCTCCTGGAGAATGATATTCACTCCCTCGGCCGCCTACGCGTTAATGGCGTAGTAATGAATACGGACCTGTGGTATGAACTCTATGGGATAGACCGCAACAACATCCTGTATCTCCCCAAAGAACGACGGACCCATATCTGGTAAAATGATGAATCTAAGTGGTATTATTGTAGGCGCAGCCGTTTTCCTGAGCATTGGCATTTGCCATCCGGCCGTCATCAAAATGGAGTATTACTGGGGCAAGCAGTCCTGGTGGGTGTGGCTGGTGGTTGGCCTGCTGTGCGTAGCCGCCTCCCTGCTGGTGAATAACCAAACTGTGTCCACCATCATCGGCGGATTTGCCTTCTCCTGTCTGTGGGGAATCCACGAGATGTTTCTGCAGGAAAAACGTGTCCTGAAGGGCTGGTTCCCGGAAAATCCCAAGCGCCATGCCTATTACGAGCAGAAGCGGGCGGAATTGGGCATCAAGCTTTGACTATCTCATAAACATTTGCTAACTTTAGGGTCGCATTAAAACTGTGAACTATGAAGCAACTAATAGAATGTGTTCCCAATTACAGCGAAGGACGCGATAAAAACGTTATCGACGCCATTGTCGCCGCCATCCAAACGGTAGAAGGTGTTAAAGTGCTGGACGTAGACCCCGGCGAAGCCACCAACCGCACCGTAGTCACCTTTGTTGGTGAACCGGCGCCCGTTTGCGAGGCTGCCTTCCGTGGAGCCGCCAAGGCGCAGGAACTCATCGACATGAGACAACACCATGGGGCCCATCCCCGCAGCGGCGCCACAGACGTGCTGCCCCTCATTCCCGTTGCCGGCATTACGCTGGAGGAATGTGCGGAACTGGCCCGCAGCCTGGCCAAAAGGATGTGGGAAGAACTCGGTATCCCCTGCTATTGCTATGAAGCGGCTGCCTTTAAGCCGGAGCGCAAGAACCTGGCCGTGTGCCGGGAAGGAGAATACGAAGCCCTTCCGGAAAAGATGGCGGACCCCGCCCGGAAGCCGGACTTTGGCGGCAAGTGGGACCTCGTGGCCCAGAAAGCCGGTGCCACCAATGTAGGCGCCCGCGGTTTCCTGGTGGCGGTCAACTTCAACCTCAACACCACCAGTACGCGCCGCGCCATGGCCGTTGCTTTTGATGTCAGAGAGAAAGGCCGCAAGAACCCGAATGGAGAAGGCTGGATTCCCGGCACCCTCAAGGGCACCAAGGCCATTGGCTGGTACATAGACGAATACGGCATCGCCCAGGTATCCATGAACATTACGGATATCGACACCACTCCCCTGCACGTGGCTTTTGAAGAGGTGTGTGCCAAAGCCGCCGCCCGCGGACTGCGGGTCACTGGAGCGGAGATTGTGGGCCTGGTGCCCAAGCGCGTTTTAATGGAAGCCGGTCGCTTCTATCTGGAAAAACAGCAGCGCTCCCTGGGTATCAGCGAAGAGGAAATCGTAAAGATTGCCGTCTGCTCCATGTCCCTGGACGACCTCAAACCCTTCAATCCCAAGGAGAAAGTGATTGAATACCTCCTGGCCGATGAGCCGCATGGCCTGGCCCAGATGACGGTGGAAGGCTTCACCCGCGAAACCGCCAGCGAAAGTGCCGCCCCTGGTGGTGGCTCCGTTTCGGCCTGCATGGGAGCCTTCGGCGCCGCCCTGGCCACCATGGTCGCCAACCTGTCTGCCCACAAGAGAGGCTGGGACGCCCGCTGGAAAGAGTTCTCCGACGTAGCCGAGGAAGGACAGAAGCTGGTGGACGAACTGCTGGCTCTCATCGACGAAGATACCGCCGCCTTCAACCGCATCATGGACTGCTTCTCCATGCCCAAGGGCACCGATGAGGAGAAGGCCGCCCGGGATGCCGCCATCGAGGCGGCTACGCTTTATGCCGCCCAAGTGCCTCTCCGCACCATGGAGGCCGCCCTCAAGGCCTTGCCGCTGGCGCTGCAGATGGCGCAGAAAGGAAACCCGGCATCGGCCTCAGACGCCGGTGTAGCCGCCCTGGCCGCCGTAGCCGGCATTAAAGGCGCCCGCCTGAACGTGCGCATCAACTGCGCCGGGCTCAAAGACAAAGCACCGGCCCAGCCCCTGTTGGAGCGAGCCGATGCCATAGTCGCAGAAGCGGTCCAGCTGGAAGCGCAGGTGCTCTCCCAGGTGGATCGTTAAATCTCCGGATGCTCTTTCCGTATCTGGTCTGTCCAGGCGCGGAAATCGCTCCAGCGATAGTAGTTACCCTGTACGGGCTTCAGGTCCGGCAGGGTTGCTTCGTTTTCGTTCAGCACCACCTTGAAGAGAATATCGTTCTGCCGGTTCTTGTAAAAGACGAACAGGAGGGTGCCTGCCATGGGAATGTTGTAGTTCTGGAACCAGTATTTGGCATCGTCCGGGTTCTCCGGGATGGTGCCCATCTTGTTTACATTCAGGAGGGTTACCAATCCTTCCAGGATGTAGTCGTGGCCAAAGCGCAGGTGCGCGGCACGGTTGGGGTCGTTGAAGGAGGCCTCGGCCTTGTTAACAATATCTTCCAACAGAGGGAGGACGCCGTAACGGGCGGTGATATCGCTGTAGAAGGAGTAATAGCTGGCTGCTTCCCAGAACTTCAGGCGCTGGTCCTCGGTGAGGAGGTCGTCGAAGAGGGGCTCCTTCTCATAATTATGGTATCCGCAAAGGAGCTCAAAGAGCTGGTCCAGGAAGCTTTCCTCGGCTTTTTCCTCCATCGGTTTAATGAAACTGCTGTCCGTGAACAATTTATCCAGGACTGCCTGAGGATTGCAGGTACGGTTGAAGAACGCCTCGGGGGTTTCTATCGCGGGGGTATCCTTCTGGCCTTTGAAGGTGCGACGGATGGCTCTGGGAGCGCTGGGCGGAGCGATGATGCCCATACCCATATGGTCCGACTGCATGCGGATTTGCAGTTTGGGATTCCCGCTCATCAGGCCCGTATTGAAGGCGCCCATGCTCACGATGCAACGTTGGCCCGTAGAGGAAAGGGCGTCCACTTTTTTGCGGCCCTTGAACACCTGCGGGAACTGCTCATAGACATAAGTACCGATAGCCAGGTGCTGGTCGAAACCCAGGGGAACCAGGTCTCCGGTGTTGATGTAAGGCTCCTGATAGAAAGCTTCGTACTTTTTGGCGAACTCCTTTCCATAAGGGGTGAGAACGTCCTTCTCGGCGGCCTTCTTGAAGACGTCGCGGATGAGGGTGTAGGTTTCGGAATTCCAGGCGTAGCGGGACCCGTGACGGCCATAATGGCTGATATAGAAGGGTTTGTAACCGCTCGGAGCCTTGGAGAGGGTGGAGAATTCATCCAGCCGGTGGGGGCCTTCCATGCCGTAGGACTTACGTACATCGGACCGTACACGGTCTAACACATCATATTGCTGGGCTTGCAGCAGCACGCAGGACAGAAGAACGCCTGCCGATAAGGTCATTAGTTTTTTCATAGGCTCAAAGATAACCATTTCCTTGACTATCTCCAAAAGAATAATTAACTTTAGGGACTTAAACGAAAACACTGGAACTATGACCTTCCAAGAAGAAATCTTGCTGGGCATTCCCGCGCAATTGCCGGAAGCCAAGGACTATGACAAAGAGATAAACCACGCCCCTAAACGCAAAGATATCCTGACCGCAGAAGAAAAGGTGCTGGCGCTCAAGAACGCGCTCCGCTACTTCCCGGAGGCCCTTCACGCACAGCTGGCGCCTGAATTTGCGCAGGAACTGAAGGACTACGGCCGCATCTACATGTACCGGTATCGGCCCTCTTATAAAATGTACGCCAGGCCGATAGACGAGTATCCCGCAAAGAGCCGCCAGGCAGCCGCCATCATGGCCATGATCCAGAACAACCTGGATCCCCGCGTGGCCCAGCACCCGCACGAGCTCATCATCTACGGCGGCAACGGCGCCATCTTCCAGAACTGGGCCCAGTACCGTCTGGTGATGCAGTACCTCGCCACCATGACCGACGAGCAAACGCTGGTAATGTACTCCGGTCATCCGCTGGGACTTTTCCCCAGCCACAAGGACGCCCCGCGCGTCATCGTGACCAACGGCATGGTCATCCCCAACTACTCCAAGCCGGACGATTGGGAGCGCTTCAACGCCCTGGGCGTGAGCCAATATGGCCAGATGACCGCCGGTTCTTATATGTATATAGGTCCGCAGGGCATCGTGCACGGCACCACCATTACGGTGATGAACGCTGCCCGGAAGGTGAGATCCCTCGACCACGCTCGGGATGACAGGGCGCTCCTCTTCGTGACTGCGGGATTGGGTGGCATGTCGGGCGCACAGCCCAAGGCCGGAAACATCGCCGGTGTGGTGAGCGTGACGGCGGAAATCAATCCCAAGGCCGCCGAAAAACGCCACCAGCAGGGCTGGGTGGACGAATTGCACACAGATTTGGACGAACTCATTCCCCGCATCAAAAAAGCAGTGGAAGCCAAGGAAGTGGTCTCCCTGGCCTATGTAGGCAACGTGGTAGACCTGTGGGAACGCCTGGCAGCCGAGGACGTGCGCGTGGACCTGGGAAGTGACCAGACCTCCCTGCACAACCCCTGGGCCGGAGGCTATTACCCTGTCGGCTACAGCCTGGAAGAAAGCAAGCGCCTGATGGCAGAGGAGCCGGAACGCTTCAAGGAAGCGGTACAGGCCTCCCTCCGCCGCCATGTGGCCGCCATCAACCGGCTTGCCGATAAAGGCATGTATTTCTTTGACTACGGCAACGCCTTCCTCCTGGAAAGTTCCCGCGCCGGGGCCGATGTCATGAAGGCGGACGGCACTTTCCGCTACCCCTCTTACGTGCAGGACATCATGGGCCCGATGTACTTCGACTACGGCTTCGGTCCCTTCCGCTGGGTGTGCATGAGCGAAAAACCGGAAGACCTGCAGAAGACCGACGAACTGGCCGTGAAAGTGCTTTCGGAACTGGCCGCCCAGTCGCCGGCAGAGATCGCCGGACAGATGCGCGACAACATCCACTGGATTCGGGAAGCCGGCCGCAACCAGCTGGTGGTGGGTTCCCAGGCCCGCATCCTGTACGCCGACTGCGAAGGCCGCACCCGGATCGCCCTGGCCTTCAACGAGGCCATCCGCAGCGGTGAAATATCGGCCCCCATCGTGCTGGGCCGCGACCACCACGACGTCTCCGGCACGGACTCCCCCTTCCGCGAAACCTCCAACATCTATGACGGTTCCCGTTTCTGTGCCGATATGGCCGTGCAGAACGTCATCGGCGACGGCTTCCGCGGCGCCACCTGGGTGAGCATCCACAACGGCGGCGGCGTCGGCTGGGGCGAAGTCATCAACGGCGGCTTCGGCATGGTGATCGACGGCTCCGAGGACAGCGCCCGCCATATCCGCGAGATGCTGTTCTGGGACGTGAACAACGGCATCGCCCGCCGCAGCTGGGCCCGCAACGAGGGCGCCCGCTTCGCCATCGAACGCGAAATGAAACGTACCCCCGGCCTCATCGTCACCCTGCCCAACGAGGCCAACGAAAACTTAATCAGAAAAACTTTACAATAAGCTTATGCATTCCATCTCATCGGAACATCTTTCCCTGGAACGGGTAAAAGAGATTATCGACAAGCATGAAAAAATGACGCTTTCGCAAGAGGCCGTAGAGGCCATTGTGAAATGCCGCGAATACCTGGACCGCAAAATGGACGACATCGGGCGGCCCGTCTATGGCGTTACCACGGGCTTTGGTTCGCTGTACAACGTGACCATTCCCAAGGAGGACCTGAGCCAGCTGCAGCACAACCTGGTGATGTCGCACGCCTGCGGCGCCGGCGAAAAAGTGCGTCCGGAGATTGTGAAACTGATGCTGCTCCTGAAGGCACAGTCGCTCTCCTACGGCCATTCCGGTGCGCAGCTCATCACGGTACAGCGGCTCGTGGACATGTTCAACGAGGACGTACTGCCCATCGTTTACCAGCAGGGCTCGCTGGGCGCCTCCGGGGACCTGGCTCCCCTGGCCCATCTGAGCCTCCCGCTCATCGGTCTCGGTGAGGTGCTGTATAAAGGAAAAGTCCGCCCGTCCGCCGATGTCTGGAAAGAGTTGGGCTGGGAGCCTATCAAACTGCAGAGCAAAGAAGGACTGGCGCTGCTGAACGGCACGCAGTTCATGAGCGCGCACGCCATCTGGAGCATCCTCAAGAGCATGCGCCTGAGCCGCTGGGCAGACCTGATCGGCGCCATGTCGCTGGATGCCTACGACGGCCGCATCGAACCGTTCCTTCCCCTCACCCACCTGCTGCGCCCGCACAAGGGACAGATTCTCACCGGTGAAAAATTCATGGAAATCCTGGAAGGCAGCGAACTCATCCGCCGGCCCAAGGAACATGTCCAGGATCCCTACAGCTTCCGCTGCATCCCGCAGGTGCACGGCGCCGTGAAGGACAATATCATGTACGTGAAGTCGGTCATCGAGAATGAAATCAATTCCGCCACGGACAATCCCAATATCTTCCCGGACGAGGACATGGTCATCTCTGCCGGCAACTTCCACGGAGAGCCCATCGCCATCCCCATGGATTCGCTGGCTATCGCCATGAGTGAGCTCGCAAGCATCTCTGAAAGAAGAACTTACCAGCTCATTCACGGCCTTCGCGGCCTGCCCAAGTACCTGGTCACAGAGCCCGGTCTCAACAGCGGTTTCATGATTCCGCAGTACACCGCCGCCAGCATCGTATCCCAGAACAAGGGGCTGTGCTGGCCCGCCTCGTGCGACTCCATCCCTTCTTCCCAGGGTCAGGAGGACCACGTTTCCATGGGCTCCAACAGCGCCACCAAACTGGTACGGATTGTCGATAATGTGGAAACGGTGCTGGCCATCGAGCTGTTCAACGCCGCCCAGGCGCTGGAGTTCCGCCGCCCCGCCAAGAGTTCCCCTGTCCTGGAGCGCATCTTTACCGATTACCGCAAGGTGGTTCCTTTCGTGAGCACCGACACCTACATGCATCCGCTCATTGAACAATCGGTCCTGTTTATCAGAAATGAGTCTTATTTATAATATAGGTCGATTGGTCGGCATCCAGCCGGAGGGCGTGCTCCGGTTGGAAGGTGCGGCGCAGGGCCAGACCGGCGTGCTGGAGAACGCCTGGCTCCGCATCGAGGACGGCCGCATCGCTGCCTTTGGAAAAATGGCCGATCTGGTCGGCCATGACGAGACCGATGCCGTCATGCCCGACTCCGATCGGGCATCTCTCGACGCCGCAGGCGGCATGGTTTTGCCCGGCTTCTGCGACAGCCATACGCACGTGGTGTACGCCGGCAGCCGCGACGGTGAATTCCTGGACAAAATCAACGGCCTCAGCTACGAGGAAATCGCAGCGCGGGGCGGCGGCATCCTGAATTCTGCCCGCCATCTGCAGCAAATTTCCGAGGAAGAGCTGTACAACCAGTCAATTTCGCGCGTACGGGAGATGATGGCAAAAGGTACAGTGGCCATGGAGATAAAGAGCGGTTACGGCCTGTCACCTAAAGCAGAACTTAAGATAATGCGGGTCATCCGGCGCATAGCCGAAAACGTGCCTGCAGCGGTACGTAGCACCTATTTAGGCGCTCATGCCGTGGGTCCGGGATACACGCACGAGGAGTATGTGCAGATGGTAATCGACCTTATTCCGGAAGCAGCTGAGCTGGCCGACTTTGTGGACGTGTTCTGCGACGAGGGATTTTTCACCGTAGAGGACACGGACCGGATTCTTGCGGCGGCAAAGGGAAAGCTCATTCCCAAGATTCACGCCAACGAGCTGGCAGTGAGCGGCGGCGTCCAGGTGGGCGTCAAGCACAACGCGCTTTCCGTGGATCACCTGGAGCGGACCACCGACGCAGAAATCGACGCGTTAAAAGGAACGGAAACCATGCCCACCATGCTGCCCGGCAGTTCCTTCTTCCTGGGACTCCCCTACGGCCGCGCCAAAGATTATATCAAGGCCGGGCTGGGCGTTGCACTGGCCAGCGACTACAATCCGGGCTCCTCACCCAGCGGGGACATGCGCTTCGTGATGGCCCAGGGCTGCATCAAGATGCGGCTCACGCCGGTGGAAGCCTTCAATGCCGTCACGCTTAACAGCGCGTACGCAATGGGACTGAGCCGGGAATACGGTTCTATCACTGTGGGTAAAAAGGCGGCGCTCATCCTGACAGAACCGGGTTGGGACCTGACCAAGCTGGCCTATCAGTATCAAACGCCGTTTATCCGGAAGATTATTCTGTAATTTCGTCAAATACGGCAGGAGCCAGTGGCCGGCAGTTGTACTGCGAGGCCATGGATTCGCCGTAGGCACCGGCGCTCCGGATGGCAATTAAATCGCCCCGATGGCACTCGTCCAGCAAGATGTCCTTTCCAAAGACATCGGAACTCTCGCAGCAGGGCCCCACTACGTCGTATGCCTGCTCGGCACCATCGTAGGACAGGTTCTCGATCCGATGATAGGCGTGGTACATCGCCGGCCGCACAAGGTCGTTCATACCGGCATCGACAATGGCAAAGCGCCGCGCCAGCCCTTCCTTAACATATAGCACCCGGGTGATCAGGGTTCCGCAGGGGGCGATGATGCTTCGGCCCAGCTCAAAATGAACCGGATAATCTCCCCGAAGATGCCGTTTGTACGTGTCGAAATAGGCGGAGAAATCGGCGACGGGCAGGTGGTTGGGGTGTCCGTATTCGATGCCCAACCCGCCCCCGACGTTGATATCTTCTACCGGGATTCTCCTGCGGGAAAGCCGCTCTACCAGATTGTTGATGCGGTTACAAAGAGCCACAAAGTCCTGCATCTCAAGGATTTGCGAGCCGATATGAAAGTGCAGGCCGCAGAAATGAATAGACGCCAGCGACATGGCCTCGGCAGCCACGTCCTCCACCATGCCATGATAAATGCCGAACTTGTTTTCCGCCAGCCCGGTGGTAATACCGGCAAGGGTGTGCGCACCGATATCCGGGTTCACTCGCAGACTCACCGGAGCCACTACGCCTTTCTCTGCCGCAAGCTGGGCGATGACCTTCAGTTCCGCCAGTGACTCCACATTGAAGCGACCGATGCCCGACTCCAGGCCCAGCCGGATTTCCCAATCGGCCTTTCCCACTCCGGCATACACAATTTTGGAGGGCGGGAAACCGGCATCCAGGGCCGCCTGCACTTCCCCGCCGCTGACGCAGTCCGCGCCCAACCCGGCACGGGCAATCTGACGCAGCAGGACGGGATTGTGATTCGCCTTCACGGCATAGTGAACCACCCACGAAGGCTTGTCGCGCAACTGCCCCTGAATGGTATCCAAGGTCTGCTGCAGAAGAGCGGTTTCGTAGTAGTAAAAAGGCGTTTGAAGGGCCTGGAAGCGGTCTATGGGGAAAGTTCCTTTTAGCATTCCGGGAACAGATTACGGCTAAGGGCCCGAAGCGCAGCGGCCTTGTCCTCCCCTTTCACCAGCAGTGAAATGTTGTAATTGCTTCCACCGTAACTGACCATGCGGACAGGGATGTCTGCCATCGCGGCCATTACGCGGGACTCAAAGCCCAGGTTCTCCCAATCCATATCACCCACCACGCACACGATGCACATGTCAAGGTCCACCGTTACAGTACCATATTTTTTAAGGTCATGCACGATTTCACTGAGGTAACGGGTATCGTCCACGGAAACGGACACACCTACCTCCGAAGTACAAATCATGTCGATGGGCGTGCGATAGCTCTCAAAAATCTCGAATACTTTGCGAAGGAAGCCATGGGCAAGGAGCATCCGCGAACTCTTGATCTTAATGGCAGTAATATTATCCTTGGCCGCCACGGCTTTGATGGTTCCGGTATCCGGACGGTTGTCGATAAGCGTTCCGGGCGCATCCGGTTCCATGGTATTTTTCAGGCGCACCGGGATATTGGCAAATTTGGCCGGCTGTATACAGGTAGGATGCAGGATTTTGGCACCAAAGTACGCGAGCTCCGCAGCTTCCTCAAAGTGCAGATGGCGCACGGCCGACGTGCCCTTGACAAGACGGGGATCGTTGTTGTGCATGCCGTCGATATCGGTCCAAATCTGGATTTCTTCCGCACCTACAGCGGCACCGATGAGAGAAGCCGAGTAGTCGCTGCCGCCCCGCTGGAGATTATCCACCTCCGAATGGGCATTCCTGCAGATATAGCCCTGCGTCAGGTATAAATCGGCCTTTTTGGAAAGGAAGGGCTTCAAGTGGGTCGATATATAATCTTGGTCCGGTTCACCATGGGCATCTGTGCGCATGAACTCCAGTGCGGGGACTAACAGTACATTCACCCCCTGTTCCTTCAGGTACAGCTCCATCATGCGGGTGGAAAGGATTTCTCCCTGCGCCAGGATCATTCGCTCCTGAAGCGGGCCGAAGAGCTCCCGTGTAGCCGATGAAATGCCATCAAAGCAGGTGTGGATGAACTCTCGGGCCGTAGTAAGCGATTCTTCCGTAGCGTAAAGCTCGCCGATGGTTTTAAGATACTTCTCCTCCAAGCGGCCGATGGTTTCCCGCGCACCGTCCGGGTTGCGGTTATACAGATATCCGCAAATTTCCACAAGGGAATTCGTAGTGCCCGACATGGCCGACAACACCACAAAGGGATGATCTTGTGCCTGCACCAGCGTAGCAACCTGTTTCATTCTGGCAGCCGAACCAACCGACGTGCCGCCAAATTTCATAACTATCATGTCTGCGTCCGTTTTTTGCAACGCAAACATAATGAATTATTTACACACTTACAAACTAATGAGCACCTTTGTGGCGGCTGAACAGTCGCTGCGGGAGTTCCATGGCCAGGATGATGCCCAGCACAATGGCAATGGCCACCTTCACGGCCATAAGACCGCTTTGGAGAGACATGGCAAACGCTCCGGAAGTAAGGTAATAGGAGAACCAGAAAATACCCGCGCCCGGCACCAGCGTAAAGATGCCACAGATGATGAACACCTGCGCCGGGCAACGCGTAGGAACGGCCGAGAAACGGGACAGAAGACAAACTACCAGCGCTGCTACCATTGAAGCAATGGGTGCGGTGCCCCCGCCAAGCCGGACCACCAGCAGATAAACCATCCAGCCAGCCACACCTACCAGACCGGACACCCAATACTGCTCCCTGTCTACGCCATACAGGACGGTAAAGCCCAGCGTGCCGATAAACGCCGCCACCGCCTGCCAGAAATAACTGGCCGTTTCCGGGCTGGCCGTGACGCCGGTCAGTCGGACCATACCGCCGAAAAAGGCGCCGTCCAGCATAAAGGCCAGCGACACGCCCATGGCGATGCAGAAGAATCCCAGCATGGCATCCGTCAGGCGCGTAAGTCCGGCCAGGTAATCCGAATTGGCCAAATCCCGTACACCATTGGTAAACGGGACTCCAGGAATTAAAGGCATGATGGCGCCGATGATGATGTCGCTCAGGCTGTCTCCCAGCCCCAGGCGCCAGCACGCAATGGATACCAGACTGGCGATCATGGCATTGGAGATGCCGCCGACAATCCGGGACAGGTAGCGCGAACTGATAAACTGAATATAAAAGAACAAGACAAAGCCTGCAATGCTTGCAGCAGCACAGTCTGCAAAACTTCCCCCGAACACGGCCGAGAAAGCGCCGGCGCTGAAGGTGGTGGCCAAAAGTTGCTCCCAAATGGGCTTAAGGGGCATATTCTTGATTTGCTCCAGGCGCTCGCGGGCCTCCTCCAGGGAGCATCGACCCGCAGAAATATCGTAACTGAGCCGGTTGACGGCCGTTACCCTCGAGAGTTGCGTGGCACGGATAGGAATAAAAGCCACATTGGCATAGGTCGATGCCTGTCCGCCGGACTTGTGCACCTTCTCGGCCTTCCCACTGGTAAAAACCCCGTTGGAGAGCACAAAGAAATTACCGGAATTGACCCCGAAATGCGTTGATATACGGTTCATTATATCCTCTACACGGGATATCTCCGCTCCGTTCTCCAACAGAATATGTCCAGCCTCGGAAGCAACCTCCAATACCTCAGCAAAATCTGGGTTTTGTTCCATAACCTTATTTTTATCCGTGCAAATATAGTATTTTTATGAAAATATATTTTGCCAATTAAGAAAAAAGCCGTACATTTGCGTTCCAATCTTCTGGATGTGGCGCAGTTGGTAGCGCACCTGGTTAGGGACCAGGAGGTCGCTGGTTCAAGTCCAGTCATCCAGACACAAAAAAGCACCTGCGTTTTGCAGGTGTTTTTTTGTATCCTTACTTCAGATTGATGATGATTACCCCGTTGGCGCCGCGGGAGCCGTAGATGGAAGTGGCGCCGGCATCTTTGAGGATATCGATGCTTTTGACATCGTTGGGGTTAATCCATTCTATGGAAGACACGGCGTTGCCATCCACAATGAACAACGGATCCGAACTGCCGTAGATGGTAGCGACTCCCCGGATGACGATACTTTGGCCCTCTACCTGCACACCGGGGCATTTTCCCTGAATCAGTTCATAGATGTCCCGATAGGTCGATGTCGTTTTTTCATCGATAGGTACGCTGGATATCGAAGAGGTCAGGTCTCCACGGGCCGCTTTTCCATAACCGATATCCACCACCTCCGCACTGGAGGGAATGTAAGGGTCACTGCTCCGCGTGGAAATGCCACAACTGCAAGCGAGTACGCCTAAAGAAATAATCTGTATAATTCGTTTCATAAGTGCAAAACTAATAAAAATTTTCACAAGAAAAAACAGTATCTTTGCATTGCTATGGGAGTTTACAGAGAAATAGGCCCGGAAGAATATCAGGACCTGCAGGACAGAATCCTCTATGAGGACAACCACATTATCGTGTTCAACAAGCGCACGGGGGAGATTGTGCAGGGAGACAAAACCGGCGACGAACCCCTAAGCGAAACCCTCAAGGCCTTCATCGCCCAGCGGGACAGCAAGCCCGGCCAGGTGTTCATGGGAGTCCCCCATCGCCTGGACCGCCCGGTGAGCGGCGTGTGTCTCTTTGCCAAAACTTCCAAAGCGCTGGAACGCCTCAACGAGATGCTTCGTAAAGGAGAGGTCCACAAAACCTACTGGGCCCTTACGGCCGGCAAACCGCCCAAGCCCAGCGATACCCTCACGGACTTTCTCACCCGCAACGAGGCCCAGAACAAGTCCTATGTGAGCAAAAACGGCAAAGAAGCCCGGCTCAAATACACCCTCATCCAAAGCACGGACCGCTACTATCTGCTGGAGGTGGAACTCTACACCGGCCGTCACCACCAAATCCGTTGCCAGCTTGCCCACATGGGTTGTCCCATCAAAGGGGATCTCAAGTACGGGGCAAAACGCTCCAACCCGGACGGCGGCATCTGCCTCCTGGCCCGCCATATACAGTTCATCCACCCCGTCAAAAAGACCGAGGTGGATGTAACCGCCCCCGTTCCGGAGAGTTGGAAAGGGGTACAAGGGTAAAACGCGTCCGCTGCCGGTTTTAGTTAAACACTCTTTTCAGTTTTCAGGTATTTTCGGCGGACCCGGGAGCACCAGTGGCTGGGCGGCTCTCCCATCACGTTCTTGAAACTTTGAAAGAACGAAGTGGTTGAGTGGAAGCCCGACAACTGGGACAGGTCCGAGACCCGCAGGCTCATATTGTTCCGGTACAGTTCCATGGCATACATCACCCGATAATAGTTGACGTATTGCCTGAAGTTCCGGCCGGAAAGATGATTGATGGTCTTGCTTAAATACCCTTTGTTGGTATAAACCGCATTGGCCAGGTCCTGGAGCGAAAAAGACTCCACCAGGAAGGGCCTGTGCTCGGTCATATACCGGCAACACCTGTCATACAGCAACTGATCGATCGCCGACATTTCACAAGGGATGGACGGAATGTCCTCCGTTCCGGATGGCTCCAGAACGGATTTTAACTGTGCCTCTTTCTTACGCAGGTGTTTGAGCAGGATAAGCCCCGCCGCTACAGCCAGCACCAGAAGAAAGGCCAGGAACAAGGATAACAGGTTCATGGGCGTTTTCAGGGTGGGCTGTGCGGACGCGTTTCCCTATGTCAAAGAACACTATTTTTTAATGGTGTCGAAGCCCTTTCCGTATACGCCATTCACGGAACTGACGGAAAGGAAAGCATGCGAGTCGATGGATTTGATGTACCGCAGCATCAGGTTCAGGTCCGTCTTGCGGGTAAGCACCATCAGCACTTTGGTATCCTGCTTGGTGTACCAGCCCTTGCCATCCAGCACGGTGACGCCACGATGCATCTCCTTGGAGATGGCATCGGCAATCTTTTCATATTCCTTGGAAAGGATGAAGAGCTGCACACTCTGCTGCGAACCGGAAATGTACATATCCAGCACATAGCTGTTCACCGTCACCAGCATGAGACCGTACAGAATGGTGGTGACCTTCTCCGCAAGGGGCATCTTGAACGTAATGGGGTTCCCGGCGGCATCCAGCACAGGCTGGCCCGTCGTGGGATCCAGCTCCGGCACGAAGGAGGGTACGAAGATGGAAGAGCCGATGATGATGAAATCCAGGAACAGAATCACCTTGCCCGGCGACACGTTGTGGTACTTGGTATAGATAAGGGCGATGATATCCGTTCCGCCGGTGGAGCCGCCGTTGGAGATGCTCATACCAATGCCGATACCGGCCATGAGTCCACCCATCAGCACGCTCAGGAGCTTACCATTGTCGATAGCCAGGGTTTTGATGATGGTTACGGGGATGAGGTCCGGCAGAAAACGGAGGGCCGCCGAAGCCAGGATGATGGCATAGATGGTCTTGGCGCCAAAGCCCATGCCCAGAATGACGACAGCGGCAATAATGAGGATGGCGTTCAGGATAAAATAACTGTAACCCATCTGGATGGTGCCGTGGGTAGCATACTGGATCATGGAACTGATACCCGATACTCCCCCGCCGATGAGGTTGTTCGGAATCAGGAACATGGCCCATCCCGTCACATAAATCAGGATGCCCAGCGTTACCAGGAGCCACTCCTTGATGTGGGTAAAAATCGATTTCTGTAAAAAAGCTGAAGGCATATTATTTCTTCTTTTTCTTGGTAAGTCCGGTTTTCATTTCGTCGAAGCCCTCGCCAAACACATTGTTGGCAGGCACCACGCTCACAAAGGCCTTTGCGTCAATCTCTTTGATGGCTCTGGTCAGTTCCGGCAGCTCCGTCTTGCGAATGAGCACCAGCAGCACATCGCGTTCCTCGCCGGTGTACCAGCCCTGGGCCTTGAGCGCAGTGACCCCCCGCTCCATCTGGTGACAGATATAGTCGCCGATCTCCTTCTGCCGGTTGGAGAAAATGTGCACCTGCACAGTAGAATCCTTACCCAGCAGGATGAGGTCCAGCACATAGGCGCAAATGCCCATGGTGATGTAACCATAGACCACGTCCGTGAAGCAGTGTCCCGGAACAAAGATAAGGAGGGTAATGACGATAAAGTCCGCAAAGAGATAAAAACGTCCTACGGAAATGGGCCAGAATTTATTGACGATGAGCGCCAGGATATCCGTTCCGCCGGTGGAGCCGCCGCGCATGATGATGAGCGCCAGGCCCACGGCTTCCAGCAGACCGCCGATGATGGGCACCAGAATGCCGTCGCCCACATACAGCACCTCCCCTTCCACCGACCACAGGCAGCGCATGCTTTCATTGCCCAGCAAACGGAAAAGCAGCGTGGACAGCACGATGGCATAGATGGTCTTGATGCCGAACCCCTGTCCAAGAATGAACCAGGCCAGCACCAGCAGCAACACGTTGATACCGAAGTACCAGATATCCACGGATACACCCGTCACCATAGCCAAGAGGGCCGATGCACCGGTAAGGCCACCGTCAATCATGTTGTTGGGCAGCAGGAACGACTGCCAGGCCATCACGAACAGGATAACGCCGATGGTAATGACGATATAGTCGAAAACCCCTATGAGAAACTGCTTCTTACTCATCGCTTATTTTTTCAAAACTACATTCACAATACGTCCGGGAACTACAATCACCTTGGCGATACTCATGTCACCCACATACTGGGGCGTCTTCTCATGCGCACGCACGGCTGCCTCAACGGCCGCCGGGGCATCCGTTGCCGGTACCTCCAGGAAGAAACGCGTCTTGCCGTTGAACGACACCGGGTATTTCACCAGATTATCTGCGGCCAGGTCCTCCCGGTATTCCGGGAAAGCGGCGTACACCACAGAAGTCTCATGGCCCAACTGGTGCCAGAGTTCCTCGGCGATATGCGGGGCAAACGGGCTCAGCACAATGGTGAGCGGCTCCAGGATAGCCCGCTTGGAGCAGCTTCCCAACTCGTTCAGGGCAATCATGAAGGCCGATATGGTGGTATTGTAAGAGAAGTGCTCGATGTCCTCCTGCGCCTTGCCGATGAGCTTGTGCAGGGCCTTGAGTTCATCCCGGGTGGGTTCATCGTCCGTCACCAGCCACGTGTCGCGGTCCCAGAACAGACGCCAGAACTTCTTGAGGAAACGGTTTACGCCGTCGATACCCTTGGTATCCCAAGGCTTGGCCTGCTCGATAGGACCCAGGAACATCTCGTACAGACGCAGGGTATCGGCCCCGTAGGTATCGCAAATCTTGTCCGGATTCACCACGTTGTACATGCTCTTGGACATCTTTTCGATGGCCCAGCCGCAAATGTACTCGCCATTCTCCAGGACGAATTCCGCATCCTTGTAGTCCGGACGCCAGGCGCGGAAGGCCTCGATGTCCAGTTTGTCATTATAGACGATATTCACATCCACATGCACCGGGATGGTCTCGTACTGATCCTTAAGACCGGCGCTCACGAACTTGTTGGTTCCGGGAATGAGGTAAACAAAGTTGGAGCGGCCCTGGATCATGCCCTGGTTGATGAGCTTGCAGAACGGTTCGTCCTCGCAAACATAGCCCAGGTCATACAGGAACTTGTTCCAGAAACGGCTGTAGATGAGGTGACCGGTGGCGTGCTCCGTACCACCCACATACAGGTCCACGTTGCGCCAGTAGGCATTGGACTCCTTGCTCACCAGGCCTTCTTCGTTCTTCGGATCCATGTAGCGCAGGTAATAGGCGCTGGACCCGGCAAAGCCAGGCATAGTGCTAGTTTCCAGCGGGTAGCCGTTGTACGTCCAGTCTTTGGCGCGGGCCAGCGGCGGCTGTCCGTCCTCGGTAGGCTTATACTGGTCGATCTCCGGCAGCGTAAGCGGCAGGGCCTCCAGCGGCAGCGGCGTAGCAATGCCATCCTTGTAATAGATGGGGAACGGTTCTCCCCAGTACCGCTGACGCGAGAAAATGGCGTCACGGATGCGGTAGTTAATCTTACGATGACCAATCCCCTGCTTTTCCACATAGTCGATGGCGGCAGGAATGGCCTCCTTCACGGTGAGCCCGTTCAGGAAACCGCTGTTGCACATGATGCCTTCCTTGGCATCCAGGCTTTGTTCGCTCACATCGGCCCCTTCAATCAAGGGAATGATGGGAAGGTTGAATTTCTTGGCGAAGGCATAGTCGCGGCTATCGTGGGCGGGAACGGCCATGATGGCACCGGTTCCGTAACCGGCGAGCACGTATTCGGCAATCCACACCGGCACCTTTTCTCCGGTGAGCGGATTGATGCCGTAGGAACCGGAGAACACGCCCGTAACTGCCTTACCGGCAATGCGTTCGCGCTCCGTCTTCTTCTTTACCTGCTCCAGATAAGCGTCGACCTCGGCCTTCTGGTCCTTGGAGGTGAGCTTCTCCACCCATTCGCTTTCCGGAGCCAGCACCATGAAGGTTACGCCGAAGATGGTATCGGCACGGGTGGTGAAGATGGTTACATCGTGCTCCTGACCGTCGCAGGTGACCTTGAACACCATCTCCGCGCCCTGGCTGCGGCCAATCCAGTTGCGCTGCATCTCCTTGAGGGAGTCCGTCCAGTCCAGTTTGTCCAGACCGTCCAGCAGACGGCCGGCATAGGCGCTCACGCGGAGCTGCCACTGGGTCATTTTCTTCTGGAAGACCGGGTGACCGCCGCGCTCGGAGAAACCGTCTTTCACCTCATCGTTGGCCAGCACGGTTCCCAGGGCCGGGCACCAGTTCACGGTGCTTTCGCCCTGATAGGCAATGCGATAGCGCATCAGGACCTGGGCTTTTTCTTTCTCGGAAAAAGCCTTCCACTCCGCTGCCGTAAAGGCGGCGCCCTCACTGCAAGCGGCATTCACGGCGGCGCTTCCGCCCTGTTCGAAGGCCTTTACCAGGTCCTCGATGGGGCGTGCCTTCTGGAGCGTATTGTCGTACCAGGAGCCGAACATCTGCAGGAACGCCCACTGGGTCCACTTATAGTAATCCGGATCCGAAGTGCGGAACTCGCGGTCCCAGTCAAAGGAAAAACCGATGCGGTCCAGCTGCTGACGATAGCGGGCCACGTTGTCGCGCGTGGTCTTTTCCGGATGCTGGCCGGTTTGGATGGCATATTGCTCGGCCGGCAGTCCAAAGGCGTCATAGCCCATCGGGTGCAGCACGTTAAAGCCCTTCAGACGCTTGTAGCGGGCAAAAATATCACTGGCGATATAGCCCAGCGGATGTCCCACATGCAAACCCGCACCGCTGGGGTACGGGAACATGTCCAACACGTAGTATTTGGGTTTGTCCGACTTGTCGGTAGCGCGGTAGGTCTTGTTCTGGGCCCACCACTGCTGCCATTTGCGCTCGATCTCAGAAAAATTATAATCCATAGTCTAGTTAATCGTCTTTCCGTTTATGCCAAACTTTCCTTTACTCTTGGTCAATTTAAACTCCACCGCGATGGTGAGAGCCACCTTGCACTTTTTCCCGCGGTGACGGCCGGGGCGCCATTTGGGCGAGGCGGACACCACACGCAGGGCTTCCTCGTCCAGGCTCTCGTGCACGCCACGGGCGATTTTCACATCGCGCACTTCTCCTTTCTCGTCAATGATGAAATCCACCAGCACGCGGCCCTGGATGCCATTTTCCTGTGCATACCTGGGGTATTTCAGGTACTGGTATACCCAGCGTTCCATGAACGCCGTGGGATCCGGCGAGTTCAGGAACATGGGCTTTACATCTACGTCACTATACGCATATACCCCTGTTGTAGGCTTTGCGGCGGATGAAGTGGCGCTTTCCCGGAACATCGGACGCGCGCCGTTGCACAGGCGCTGTACAAAGCTGTATATGTACTCCAACTCCTTCTCCATCCCATTGAAGTCTATGATGGAATAGGTGTCGCGACCCGTGCCATGCTCTGCATATCGACCCGTGGTGAACACCACCGAGGGGATTTCCTTGTCATAAAAGACCACATGGTCTCCGGGATAGATTTGCTGGGCCGTGATTTCGGCCTGGATGGGCAGCAACTCGCTTTGCAGGGAGTTGAGGAGCGCATTCAGGTCCAGATTCGATGCGGTATAGGCCCAAAAACCACTTTCGGCCGTTCCCAGCATATCCAGGTTTACCATGGCGTCTATCTGGGCGGCATCGGCGGCGAAGGCCCGGTTCAGGAAATACCAGGAACCGGCGAAGGTTTCACAGGAACTGCCAAAGCCTACGAACAGGATGCTCCGGCGCAGCAGGGTCCGGGAATAGGACAGCCGGCGGGCCAGTTCCAGCATGAGGGCCATGCCGGAGGCGTTGCCGTTGGCGCCGGAATAGATGCGCACCCGCTTTTCTCCATCGACCGTAAGCGTATCCGTGCCCAGGTTGTCCATGCGGGCACCGATTACTATATAGTGCTGGTTCAGCGCTTTGTCCCATCCTTCCAGAAGGCCTGTGACATTGCGCGACGTGAGGGTATCCCCTCCTACCGCTACGCCAAACGTATTCCCTGCGGTCAGGACATCGATGCCGTAGGCCTTCAGCTGCTCTTCCAGGTAGGCGGCAGCCATCTTCTCCCCTTCCGAACCCGCCTTGCGGCCTTCCAGTTGTGCACCGGAGAGATAAGCCACGTGCTCTTTCAGGGCCCGGACGGTCTCTGAATCGTCCAGGTCCTCCAGGGGACTTCTAAATTGTGACCACGCGGGAATAAACGCGAAAAGCGCCACCACGGCGCTGAGGAAAAATCGTTTCATCATTCGTTCACCAGAATCCAGCCGTCCTTGGGGCAGATGCCCGTTCCGCGCATCGTCTTAAGGGTTTTCACACTTTCGTTGAGATTGTTGGAGGGGCAAACGCCCACCGCCAGCAAGCCATTACGGAAACTGATGATGGTGCCCGTGTAACCGGCCTCGTTGCAGGCCGTGAGCTTGCGTTCCGCATAGGAGCGCCCACGGAAGGCACCCACAATGATATAATACTTGCTTTCCAGTTTGGTAGTGAACAGGCCGCCCATCTTGGACGGGTTCAGGATGGTGCCCCGGGTTTGGGCGAGCGAATCCAACAAATAGGTTTCCAAGGCAGCCAGCGAGTCCGCCATCTGCTTCTCCACGCGCTGCAACGAATCCAGCACGGCCTGATGACGGGCTTCCTCCCGGGCGATGCGTTCCTGACGGATTTGCTCCACCTGGGCCGATGTGGGCCGTCCTGCCAGGGTGCGGACAAAGTCACACCCCGTGACAAAAAGCGGCAACATCGCTACCATGCACAATATGAGGGCTTTTTTCATACGTAATCCTCCTTAATCTGCAAAAATACGCTTTTTTCCAAGAAACTCCCAAATATTTGTTGTATATTTGTTATGTCCCAGACCTGTAAAGTCCCTCCCCCGAGGGGAGGGGTTTCGGGTGGGGGTAACGTGGATTATTATTTTTTTCGCAGGGTGCGCCCTGCGCACACTGCATGAAAAAAACCGTAAAGCTGGAAGCCATCGACCCCATTGAAATTTATGGAGCAGGCAATCGAATCCTGAGCGAATTCTGCTCATACTTCCCCCATCTGAAAGTGGTCGCCCGCGGCGACGAACTCATCCTGGAAGGCCAGGAAAGCGACATTGCGGAGTTCAACATCCGCTTTGCCCAATTGGTGGAAAGGCGTCATCACAAGATGAATCTCACCGTGTACGACGTAGAGGATATCTTCTCCGGCAACAGCAACGACCGCTTCCGCCTGGACGGCAACGCCATCATCGTGTATGGCACGGACGGCAAACCCATCCGCGCCCGCGGAAAAACCCAACAGGAGCTGGTCAAGGCCTATTTCAACCACGACCTCATCTTCGCCATCGGCCCGGCCGGTACCGGTAAAACCTACATGGCCATCGCCCTGGCGGTACGCGCACTGAAAAACCGCGAAATCAAGCGCATCATCCTCACCCGCCCCGCCGTAGAAGCCGGCGAGCGCCTGGGCTTCCTGCCCGGAGACCTCAAAGACAAACTGGACCCGTATCTGCAGCCCCTCTACGACGCCCTATCGGACATGATTCCAGCCAAAAAACTGCAGGAATTCATGGGCGATGGAACCATCCAGATCGCTCCCCTCGCCTACATGCGCGGCCGCACCCTGGACAAGGCCTGCGTCATCCTGGACGAAGCCCAGAACACCAACCTGGGGCAGCTGAAGATGTTCCTCACCCGCATGGGCACCAGTGCCAAGTTCATCGTCACCGGAGACGCCACGCAAATCGACCTGCCCCGGCGGGAAGACAGCGGCCTGCTCACCGGCATCCGCCTCCTGGAAGGCATCAAGGGCATTGCCACCATCCGCTTCACCAACGAGGACATTGTCCGCCATCCCCTCGTCACCAAAATCGTCAAAGCCTTTGACAAAGGAGATTCTTCTCCTCGCTCAGAATAATAAAAAAAACTCCGTCCAAATCGGACGGAGTTTTTTGAGGCAGGAGGTCTTCTGTCGAAGACACTGAAGCTACTGTGCAATAATAGCTTCCCACTTCTCGTAGTCGGCCTTGTACTTGGGATCTACGCCACGGAGCTGGAAGTTCAGACGCTTGAGGTAGTCTGCGCAGGCAGCCTTCACATCCGGGTTGGAACTCACGTTGTAGCACTGCTCGAAAGGAACCAGGGCGCCAATATAAACCTCGGTGAGTTGGGCGCTGAGTTCATCGTACTTCTTGTAGTCACGTACATCCAGGGCATTCATCTGCTCTACAATGTCCTCGCCTTTCTTGAGGGCGATATTGGCCAGTCCATAGTAAGCCATATCGTACTTGGAATCGATAACGAGGGCTTTTTCGTATGCAGTCTGAGCAGCTTCGTAGTCCTTTACACCGGCCATGATGTTACCTTCTACATAATAGAGGGAAGGGTTGTCCGGCATGGCCTTCTTGGCCTCGTCCAGCAGTTCCACAATCTTCTTGGGATCTTCCTTGGTGCTGATGTACAGGTTGATGAGGTTGGTCAGGATGGAAGCGTTGTCCGGGTACTGGGTAAGACCGGTGGCCAGGTAGTTCTTGGCGCCCAGGGTATCGGCTTTGGCCAATGCGCACTCGGAGAGAGAGGCATAGATGTTACCCTCGGAGGTGAAGCCACGGTCCAGGCACTTGTTGTAATACTCGATGGCGCGGTCGTAGTTATGAATGGCCAGGGCAGTGAAAGCGCAGTTATAAGCGGCGTCATCGTTGCGCACGGAGCACGGAGGAACGGCAGACCAGTCTGCAGCGCCCTTGAACAGGTCGCTGGCCTTGGCCAGGTCGCCCAGCTGATAAGCGGTGAAGGCGTCGTTGTAATAGTCGTTTACAATTTCCTGCAGCTTGGGATCGACATCCTTATCCTTGGCGCCGAGCTCGAAAGCCTTTACATAAGCGGCGGCAGCCTCACCCAGCAGGTCACCGGGAACGGACGGATGGGTCACTTCCACGATAGCCAGCACACCGGCCTGGTTGAAGTATACGTTCACATGGGAAAGTTCATGTTTCTCGAAGGTGGCACCCTGAAGAGTCACATTGGTAATGGAAGCAGCCTTTTCCTTGTTCATGAGGGAGAAAGCAGCCTTGTCGATACCCGTGCTGATGTTGGTGGTAGGGTTGGCATACGCAGCCATGTAGGCCTTGCCCAGGTTCATCCAGGTAGCGGATTTAGCGCTTTTCTTGGCATCTTTACTGGCCTCCAGAGCCTTCTCTACACCCTTCTGCAGGTCTGCATCGGGTTTTTGTGCATACGCCAGCTGCATGGAGCAAACCAGCGCGAGAGCAAAAAACAGTTTTTTCATATTAATAATGGTTAATTAGTTATTCATTGTCCTGGGATTCCATGTCCTGGGAGTCGCCACCCTCTGCCGGGAGTTCGGTGCCTTCTGCGGCCTGGCTTTCTTCCTCGTCGCTGTGGGCGACCACGGAAACGGCGGCGATGGCGTCCTTTTCACGGATGTTGATGAGCTTTACGCCCTGAGTAGCACGTCCGGCCACACGGATGGTGGAAACGGGCATTCGGATGGTCATACCGCTCCGGCAGATAATCATCAGGTCGTCCTCGTCGGTGACGTTCTTGATGGTTACCAGTGCGCCGGTCTTCTCCGTGATATTCAACGTTCTGACGCCCTTGGCGCCACGGGAAGTCTGGCGGTAATCCAGCGGGTCTGAGCGTTTGCCATAACCGTTCTCCGAGACGGCGAGCACCTGGCGTTTGCCGGCGTCTTCCGCCTGGGGATCGTGGCATACTACTCCGACCACGTAGTCCCCCTCAGCAAGATTGATGCCACGGACACCGGTGGAGGTGCGGCCCATGGCGCGGGCCTCCGCCTCATCGAAGCGGACGCAGCGGCCACCGTGGGCGGCAATCATGATGTTGCAGCGGCCGTTGGTCAGCAGGGCGGCCAGCAGTTCGTCGTCCTCGCGGATGTTGATGGCATTGACGCCATTGGTGCGCGGGCGGGAGTAGGCTTCCAGGGAAGTCTTCTTCACAACGCCGTTGCGGGTGAACATCATGATGTAGTTGTTGTTGATAAACTCCTCGTCCTTGAGCGTTTTCACGTTCAGGTAGGCGCGGACGCTGTCGTCCGGGTCGATCATGAGGATGTTCTGGATGGCGCGGCCCTTGGAGGTGCGGTTGCCTTCCGGAATCTCGTATACCTTGAGCCAGTAGCACTTGCCCTTCTGGGTGAACAGAAGCATGGTGCTGTGGGTATTGGCGATGTAGATGTGCTCGATGAAGTCCTCGTCACGGGTGGCGCTGCCCTTCATGCCCACGCCGCCGCGGTTCTGGGTGCGGAACTCCGTGAGAGCGGTACGCTTGATGTAGCCCAGGTGGCTGATGGTGATTACCTGGTCCTCATCGGCATAGAAGTCCTCCGGGTTGAATTCGTCCTCGGAGAGGGTGATTTCCGTGCGACGGGCGTCTCCGTAGCGGGCCTTGAGGTCCTGGGTTTCCGTCTTCACCACATTGAACTGTTCCTCCACGGAGGCCAGGATCTGGTTGCAGCGGTCGATGAACTTCATGAGGTCGTCGTACTCGTTCTGCAGTTTTTCGCGCTCCAAGCCAACCAGCTGACGCAGACGCATTTCCACGATGGCGGCCGCCTGGACGTCCGTGAACTGGTAGCGGTCTACCAGCATCTGGCGGGCTTCGTCAATGCTCTTGGATTCGTAACGGATGATATGGACGATTTCGTCGATGAGGTCCATGGCCTTGAGGAGGCCTTCAAGGATATGGGCGCGCTTCTGAGCCTTGTCCAGCTCGAACTTGGTGCGGCGCACGACAACCTCGTGACGGAAATCGACGAATTCCTTGATAATTTCTTTGAGGCTGAGGGTGCGGGGACGGCCCTTTACCAGCGCCACATTGTTGAACGAGAAGCTGGACTGCAGCGGGCTGTACTTGAACAGCAGGTTGAGCACCACGCCGGAGTTGGTCCCCTGCTTGAGGCGGATGACCACGCGGGTTTCTCCGCGGGAGCTTTCGTCGTTGATGTAGGAGATGCCCTCCACCTTTTTCTCATCGGCCAGCTGGGCGATTTTCTCAATCATTTCCCGCTTGTTCACCATGTACGGGATTTCCGTGACCACGATGGTTTCACGGCCATGATCGTCCACTTCGATTTCCGTCTTGGAACGGATGACCACGCGGCCGCGGCCGGTTTCATAGGCTTCCTTGATGCCGGAAACGCCCATCACGATGCCGCCCGTAGGGAAATCCGGGCCCTTGATGTAGTGCATGAGCTCTTCCGTGGTAATTTCCGGATTGTCGATATAGGCGCAGATGGCGTCGCAGCACTCGCCCAGGTTGTGGGGAGCCATGTTGGTGGCCATACCCACGGCGATACCCGATGCGCCGTTCAGCAGCAGCAGCGGAGCCTTGGTGGGCAGTACGGTGGGTTCCTCCAGGGTATCGTCGAAGTTGAGGGTCATGTCCACGGTATCCTTGTCCATATCGCCCAGGACGTCCTCTGCCATCTTTTGGAGTTTGGCTTCCGTGTAACGCATGGCGGCCGGCGAATCACCGTCTACCGAGCCGAAGTTACCCTGGCCCTTTACCATGGGATAGCGCTGGTTCCATTCCTGGCCCAGGCGCACCATGGCGTCATATACGCTGGAGTCTCCGTGGGGGTGGAACTTACCCATGACCTCACCCACGATACGGGCGCTCTTCTTGGTTTGTCCGTTGTAGCTCAGGCCCATGTTGTCCATGCCGAACAGGACGCGCCGCTGAACGGGTTTGAGGCCGTCACGGGCATCCGGCAGGGCACGGGAAACAATCACCGACATGGAATAGTCGATGTATGCGGTGCGCATCTCATGGTCAATTTCCACCTGCTCGATGTAACCGGTTCCGGGCATTTGCTCCAACTGATTCTTCTCTTCGTTATTGTCCATTTTATTCGATGAAATTACTTATCTTTATAAACATACAAAGATAAGAAAAAATTTTGATTCCAGCAACCTTATAATTGGCTTATTTTGACGATACGTCCACCCAGCGGATATCGCTGTCCCGGCGCCACCAGGTGAGCTGGCGCTTGGCATAATGCCGCGTATTGGCCTGGATGTGCCGGACGGTGGTTTCCAGGTCGTATTGGCCGTCGAAATACTCGAAGAATTCCCGGTACCCTACGGTTTGCAGGGCGGGCAGGTCCCGGTACGGCAACATGGCGCGGGCCTCCCCTTCCAGTCCCTCCGCCACCATTTGCTCCACGCGGGCGTTGATGCGCTCGTACAGCTGCTCCCGAGGCCGCTCCAGGCCCGTTTTCACGATCTTGAAATCCCGCTGCTTGAAACTGCGTGTTTTAAAGGAAGAGAACGGCTGGCCGGTGTACATGCTCACCTCCAGGGCGCGCACCACCCGCTGGCCGTTGTTCATGTCCAGCTCTTCATAGGAAACGGGGTCCAGTTCTTTCAGTTGCTGGGCCAGCACCTCCACGCCTTCCGACTGCAGACAGTCCATCAGGTGACGACGCAGTTGCAGGGGCACCTCCGGAAAATCGTCCAGGCCATAACAAAAAGCGTCGATATACAACATGGAACCGCCGCACATCACCAGGTATTCGTGGCCTTCGGCAAACAGGCGGTTCACCAGTTCCAGCGCCTCCACCTCGTAGATGCCCGCCGTGTAGTTCCGCGTAATGGGAACCGTGCCTATAAAATAATGTTGCACTGCAGCCAGTTCCTCCTTCGAGGGTGCTGCAGTGCCAATAGTAAGTCCTTGGTAAATTTGGCGGGAATCGCAGGAGATAACGGGAGAACCAACCTCAAGTGCACGTGCAATGGCATAGCCGGTTTTGCCGACAGCGGTGGGGCCCAGTATAATCTCCAGCGTTTTGGGCATGCCTATTCTTCGCCCTCTTCAAAGATTTCCTTGCCGTCTTCGTCCTCGTCCTCTTCTTCGTCCTCAAAGTCTTCGTCGTCCAGGTCATCGTCCTCCTCTCCGGGGAGATGGCGCTGGCGGTCCGGAAGGTCCTCGAAGGCCACATAGCCATTCTCGAACTCCACGGGGTTGGGGCCTTTGCTTTCCGCCAGCTGCGGGAAATCCGGCCGCACGGCCACGCCTTCCGCTTCCCCTTCCACGGTGATATTCACGCTCTTGCGGTTGGTAACGTCGTAGAAATACACGAAGTCCGTGGCGCCGGCCTTGATTACCTTTTCCAAGGACATCTCATCCACGGTACCGGAACCCAGGTCGAACAGGCCATAACGGCCGACAACTGCCCCAGTGACATCCAGCGCCTTAAACATGATGATGGCGTCCTGAGGGAACTCAAGATCGGACCTGATCTGTTTATGAAGGGTGTACAGCGTGGTGGCGCCATGCACATTATATACTCTGAAAAAACCCTTGATACCTGAGAGGGTTACTCGCAGTTTGAATACCATACTCTAAACGCTTCTTTTTTCGGTAACACAAATATACGGCTTTTTTCCCGTTCCGTTGCAAATTATTGCAAAAATCACTAATTTCGTGTCGATGGAAGCAGCATTCGACGCATATCGTTCCCTGGCGGCGCCCTCGGAAGGCCTGTTCAAGGACAACGGGTCCCGGTTCATCGCCCTCGCCTACCCCGTGGAGACGGAGGAGGAGGTGAAAAACATCGTCGCAGCCCTCAGGAAAGAATACCACGATGCACGGCATCATTGCTATGCTTATCGGCTTGGTTATCAGGGCAATATCTTCCGCGCCAGCGACGACGGAGAGCCCGCCGGAAGCGCCGGACGCCCCATCCTGGGCCAGATAGACTCCGCCGGCCTGAGCGACGTACTCGTAGTAGTGGTGCGTTATTTCGGCGGCATCAAACTGGGCATCCCGGGGCTCATCCGGGCCTACAAAACTTCTACGGCGGATGCTATCGGCAACGGACAAATCGTCACAAAAATTGCCGGGAACAACTTCAAGGTCCATTTTGAGTATTTGTCCATGAACGCCGTCATGAAGGTGCTCAAGGACATGGACCTTACGCCGCGGGCGCAGGATTTCGGGGAGAGTTGCACGCTGGAAGTGCGGGTTCGGCTGTCTTCCGTGGCAGATTTTAAAAATCGGCTGGAAACTTACGCAAAAATCGAAGAAATATAGGTTTTCTGAATAAAAAATCTTAACTTGCAAGACCATAATTAATATACTAAAACACCATGCCAAAAAAAGTTCATGTTTTTAATGCCGGCCCCTGCCTGTTGCCGCAGGTCGCCATCGACAATACCATCGAGGCCTTAAAAGATTTCAGCGGTACCGGAATATCCCTGCTGTCCATCAGCCACCGCACCAAGGAGTGGGATGCCGTCATGGACGAATGCCGCGCCCTGTGGAAGGAACTCCTTCATATTCCCGACACGCACGAGGTCGTGTTCCTGGGCGGAGGCGCATCGCTGCAGTTCCTGTATGTCGCCATGAATTACCTGGAGAAGAAAGCCGCTTACCTGGACACCGGCGTTTGGGCGCACAAAGCCCTCGTAGAGGCTCAGGGTATTGGTGAGGCTTATGCCATCGCCTGCTCCAAGGACAAGAACTACACCTATATCCCCAAGGGATTCGAGATTCCCGCAGACCTGGACTACCTGCACATCACCACCAACAATACCATTTACGGTACGGAAATCAAGACGGACATGGACTGCCCCTGCCCGCTCATCGCAGATATGTCCTCGGACATCATGTCCCGCCCGGTGGACGTGAGCAAGTATGACCTTATCTATGGTGGCGCCCAGAAGAACGTGGGCCCGGCCGGCGTCATCTTCGCCATCATCCGCAAGGAGTCCCTGGGCCGCGTGACGCGCCATCTCCCTACCATGCTCAATTACCAGACCCACATCGACAAACTCTCCATGTTCAACACCCCGCCGGTGTTCGCCATCTTTGTCATGAAAGAGACCCTCAAGTGGATCAAGAGCATGGGCGGCGTAGAGGCCATCCAGAAAATCAACGAGAAAAAGGCTCAGCTCCTGTACGACGAAATCGACCGCAACTCCCTGTTCGTAGGCACCGCCGCCAAGGAGGACCGTTCCCTGATGAACGTGTGCTTCGTGATGGCTCCCGGCAAGGAAGAACTCCAGGACGAATTCTTCGCCTTTGCCAAAGAGCGCGGCATGGTGGGCATCAAAGGCCACCGCAGCGTAGGCGGCTTCCGCGCCTCCCTGTACAACGCCTGCCCCATCGAGAGCGTCCAGGCCCTGGTAGACTGCATGAAAGAATTTGAAGCCCTTAAGAAATGAACATCCTGTTAGCCACCCAAAAGCCCTTTGCCGCAGCCGCGGTTAAAGGCATTACCGATATCCTGGAGGCCGCCGGTCACAAGGTAGCCAAATTGGAAAAATATGCAGAGCAGAGCGACCTGGTTGCCGCTGTAGCCGATGCAGAAGCCCTCATCATCCGTTCCGACAAAGTGACGGAAGAAGTGATGGCCGCCGCCCCCAAGCTCAAGATTGTAGTGCGTGCCGGCGCCGGCTTCGACAATGTGGACCTCGCCGCCGCCACTGCACGGGGCATCGTGGTGATGAACACCCCCGGCCAAAACTCCAACGCCGTAGCGGAACTGGCCCTGTGCATGATGATTTTCATGGCCCGCACCCAGCTCACCCCGGCCACCGGTTCCGAACTCCTGGGCAAGCGCCTGGGTGTTCAGGCCTATGGTAACGTAGGTCGACTGGTTGGTCAGAAAGCCAAGGCCCTGGGCATGGAAATCTGCGCCCTGGATCCGTTCCTCACGGACGAGCAGATCATTGCCGGCGGCGCCCAGCCCGTCCATTCCGTGGAAGAGCTCTATGCCGCCTCGGATTACCTTTCCATCCATATCCCGGCCCTCCCCTCCACCATCAAGAGCATCGGCTACGACCTGGTCACCCGCATGCCCAAAGGCGCCACGCTGGTGAATACGGCCAGAAAGGAAGTCATTGACGAAGAAGGGCTTATGAAGGCCCTGGAGGAGCGCACAGACCTCAAGTATGTCACCGACGTAATGCCGGACAACTATGCCGCCATGCAGGAGAAATTCGGCATGCGCGTATTCGCCACACCCAAGAAGATGGGCGCCCAGACAGCGGAGGCCAATGTAAACGCCGGCCTGGCTGCCGCCCGCCAGATTGTGGACTTCTTTGCAACAGGCAATCGTAAATTCCAAGTAAATAAATAATTATGGTACGAGTAAAACCGTTTGCGGCCATTCGCCCGCCCAAGAATCTGGTAACGGAAGTTGCCGCTCCCCCGTATGACGTCCTTAACTCGGAGGAAGCCCTGGCCATGGCCGGAGAAAAGAGCCTCCTGCACATTACCAAGCCGGAAATTGACTTCTCCCCCATCGCCGATGAACACGAACAGCGCACCTACGACAAGGCCGTAGCCAATTTCAAAGCCTGGAAAGCCAAAGGCTGGCTGGTCCAGGACGAGAAAGAGAAGTACTATGTCTATGCCCAGACCATGGGTAACCGTACCCAGTATGGCATTGTCCTGTGCGCCCACACCGACGACTACGAGAAAGGCATTATCAAGAAGCACGAACTCACCCTGAAGAAGAAGGAAGACGACCGCATGATCCACGTGCGCAACCAGAACGCCAATATCGAGCCCGTCTTCTTCGCTTTCAAGGACCACGCAGAACTGAACGATATCATCGCCAAGACCGCCGCCGGCGAACCCGAGTACAAGTTCGTGGATGAGAACAACTTCACCCACACCTTCTGGGTAATCAGCGACGACGCCGTCATCAAGCGCATCACGGAAATCTTCACCAAGGACATCGACGCCTTCTATGTGGCCGATGGTCACCACCGCACCGCCGCGGCTGCCCGCGTAGGCGCAGAAAAGCGTGCCAACAACCCCAACCACACCGGCAACGAGGAGTACAACTACTTCATGGCCGTGTGCTTCCCGCAGAGCCACCTGGCCATCATCGACTACAACCGTGTGGTAAAAGACCTCAACGGCCTCAGCACCAAGGACTTCTTCAAGGCCCTGGAAGAGGATTTCGTGGTGGAATGCAAGTGCGACTGCACCAAGGACGGCGGCAAATGCGAGTGTGAGTATCCCTGCCACTGCAATTGCTCCGAGATTTATCACCCCTGCGGGTTGCATAACTTCTCCATGTACATCGAGGGCGTATGGTACAGCCTTACCGCCAAGCCGGGCCGCTACAACGACGCCGACCCTATTGGCGTGCTGGATGTAACCATCCTGTCCAACCTGGTACTGGACAAGATTCTGGGAATCAAGGATTTGCGTACGGACAAGCGCATCGACTTCGTCGGCGGTATCCGCGGTCTGGAGGAACTCTCCCGCCGCGTGGACTCCGGAGAAATGAAAGTGGCCTTCGCCCTGTATCCGGTATCCATGGACCAGCTCATCAACATTGCCGATACCGGCAACATCATGCCGCCCAAGACCACCTGGTTCGAGCCCAAGCTCCGCAGCGGTTTAGCGATCCACAGTCTGGCGGATTAAATCCCAGAGTACCACACCAATACTCACGCTTACATTTAGTGAATGCTTGGTTCCCTGCTGAGGGATTTCGAGTGAAAAGTCAGCGGCGTCTACGACTTCCTGTTGTACGCCGCTGACTTCGTTTCCGAAGACCAGGGCGTACTTGCGGCCGGGCTCCCGCCGGAATTGATCCAGTTTAACGGAATGGACGGTTTGCTCCACGGCCACCACGGTGTAACCTTCCTCCTGCAACTGTTTCACAAGAGCAACCACATCTTCCACATGCTCCGAGGGCACGGATTCTTCTGCGCCCAGGGCCACTTTGTGGAGTTCCGGGGACGGCGGGACGGGACAGATACCGCCCAGATAGATTTTATCCACGCCGAAGGCATCCGACGTACGGAAAGCGCTGCCCACGTTGTGCGCGCTGCGGATATTGTCCAGCACCAGCACCAGGCCTCGTTCCTCCCGGTGGCGGTATTGCTCGGCCGTCAATCGACCCAACTCAATATTGAGAAGTTTTCTGTCTTTCATAACACTAAAGATCGAGCTTATAAATACCGAGCACTACTTGTTTCTTACGGATGAAGGTGGTCATGTAAATGGGCAGGTAGATTTTCTTTCCTTGAACGGAGACATTATCGTTGCAAAGAATAATGGCCTTGTCCAGGTTATACTCAACGTTATCCAGGATATTAGCAAGGGCATTGTGACGCTCGTAATCCTTGCCGGACTTGACTTCAATGGGAAGCACTGTGCCGTCGCCGGCTTCGATGATAAAATCCACCTCCCCTTGTGTCTTGCTATTGAAGTAGTAGAGTTGCCCGAACCCCTGGGCCAGGAGTTCCTGCGTCACGACATTTTCATAGATGGCGCCAAAATTGATACTCACTTCGCCACTTAGAATACGAAATTGGATGCCATTTGCATATTGATAGGCCAGCAAGCCCACGTCGTTCTGAAATAGTTTGAACAAATTTCGTTGCTGGTTCAGCTTGAGTGGGATACGCGGCTCTTCTACATTGTAGACGGGGATGGCAACACCGGCTTTCTTCATCCAGAGAAAGCTATTTTCATAACGCTGGAATTTCAAGTTCCGGTTAAGTTCCTTGAAAATGAAACGCTTGTTCTTGGCGTTGAGTTCAGACGGAATGAGATCGAATATTTCGTCAAGAAGGAGTTTCTTGTCCTTATCGTACTGGGAGATATCTTTCTTATAAAGGTTAAGGACGGCCAACTGCTGGAGGGCGACGTTCTGGATGTTGTTGGTTTGGACATAAGCCCATACGGGAGCCGGAAGCCCGCCGACGATGAGATAGAGCCTGAATACTTTCATCATCTGCTCATGTATGACCGGATCTACAGGCGTAGCATTGTCAAAGCAATCCCGGATGTGGTCGATGAGGTTCGGAGCTACGCCCACTGCCTGGGCAAACTCTTCAAAGTCCAAGGGGAACATAGTCTTGATGTCCATGTAGCCCACTGGCTCTGACGCCTCGGCGTTAAAGCCTTTGACCTGTGCTTTTTCCTGCAGGTCTTCCAATTCTACGCCCAGCAAGGAACCCGTGAGGGCGTAGCGGTAACTGCCTTCATCGACAAGGAATTTGATTTGGGTGACGCATTCCGGGCATTTCTGTACCTCGTCGAAGAGGATGAGTGTTTTGCCGGGAACAAGCGGGCCATCCGCAAAGGCAGACAGGCGAAGGAGGATCTCTTTCGCATTCTGGGCGCCCTGGAAGATCTGTTTGGCGGCGGGGGTTTCAATAAAGTTGATTTCCACGTAACGCTCATACTTCCTCTGAGCAAGACGACGGAATGCGTTGGTTTTTCCCACTTGGCGCGCTCCCGTTAGCATCAGGGCCATTTTTGTATTGTCATAGAAGTTATCAATGACTGTGTCTATTTTTCTAGCCAGCATAATATGTCCGTTTTTCCAAGGCAAAGATAGCGCTTTTTGTCCGTTTTTCCAAGGTCAGTTGAGCGCTGTTTGTCCGGAATTCCAAGAATCGGCATTATCGTTGCCTGTTTTCCGTCGCGCGTATTGCAAAGGTAAAGGTTTTCTCGTAAATTTGTAGAAATATCACACACGTTAAATACTAACCACAGCATATGAAACGCGATACCCAGCTTTTTGACCTTATCAACAAGGAACAGCAGCGCCAGGCCGCCGGTCTGGAACTTATTGCATCTGAGAATTATGTCACCAACGAGGTGCTGGAAGCCATGGGCTCCGTGTGCACCAACAAATACGCAGAGGGCTACCCCGGCAAGCGCTATTATGGCGGCTGCGAGGTAGTGGACCAGATCGAGCAGCTGGCCATCGACCGTCTGTGCGCCCTGTACGATGCAGAATATGCCAACGTGCAGCCGCACTCCGGTGCGCAGGCCAACATGGCCGTCACCATGGCCGTCCTCAAACCCGGAGACACCTTCATGGGTCTGGACCTTTCCATGGGCGGCCACCTTACGCACGGCTCCCCCGTCAACGCTTCCGGCATCCTGTATCATCCGGTGGCTTACGGGCTCAACCCGGAAACCGGCCGTGTGGACTATGACCAGATGGAGCAGAAAGCCCTCGAGTGCAAGCCCAAGCTCATCATCGGCGGTGCATCGGCCTACTCCCGCGAATGGGACTATGAGCGCATGCGCGCCATCGCAGACAAGGTAGGCGCCATCCTGTGGATAGACATGGCCCATACCGCCGGCCTCATCGCTGCGGGTCTGCTGAAGAATCCGGTGAAATACGCCCATATCGTCACTTCCACCACCCATAAGACGCTTCGCGGACCGCGCGGCGGTATCATCCTCATGGGCAAGGACTTCGACAACCCGTGGGGCCTCACCACGCCCAAGGGTGAGATTAAGAAGATGAGCGCCATCCTGAACTCCGCCGTATTCCCCGGCATCCAGGGCGGACCGCTGGAGCATGTGATTGCCGCCAAGGCCGTGGCTTTCTGGGAGGCCGCACAACCGGAATACAAGGCATACCAGAAACAGGTGGTGGCCAACGCCGCCGCCATGTGTCAGGCCTTCCTGGACAAGGGTTACAAGATTATTTCCGGTGGTACGGACAACCACCTCATGCTCATCGACTTGCGCACTAAATTCCCGGTTCTCACGGGTCGCGTTGCGGAGAAGGAACTGGTTCGCGCAGACATCACCGTGAACAAGAACATGGTGCCCTTTGACAGCCGCAGCGCTTTTGCTACTTCCGGCCTTCGTATCGGCACGCCCGCCATCACTTCGCGCGGCTTTGAGGAGAAGGATATGCTGCAGATCGTGGAACTGATCGACCGCGTGCTGGAATCGGCCAACAAACACTTCGACGCCCTTTCCGCCAAGGAGCCCACGGAGGCCCAGACGGCAGAGCGTATCGCCCACAAACTTATTCTGGACGAGGTCAAACGCCAGGTCCACACCATGACTGCCGAAAGGCCCTTGAACCGCTATTGATCATGAAAAAGCATTTTCTTCTTTTGGGGTGCGTGCTGGCTTTTGTAGCCTGTACGCCCGGCACGCAGCCGACGGCGCCGCTCATCCCCTCCGGCACGACGCCCTCTTCCCAACCGTCGCAGCCGTCACAGCCGTCACAGCCCGCCGCCTTAGAGACCAGGGTGTATGTCGGAGATGCTACGGACATCACAAACGCTTCTGCAGTAATCGAATGCAGCTATACCAAAGCCCCCACCGAAGGTGTACGGGACCGCGGTATATACTATGGCACATCCAAGAATGCACTCACGGAACAGGTAGGCCTGAACAGCGACCCTGCAACAGGCGGATCCTTTACCGTAACCCTGACAGCCTTGGAGCCGGAAACCGTATACTATTATAAAGCTTATGTAACGGTTCTCGATGCCGCGGAAAATAAGTACGTAGATGTAGAAAGCGTCGTGAAGTCCTTCATCACGGAAGCACCCGCCATCGGCGTCAGCATTTTGGACTATCATCTTGGCTATGAAGTCCCCGCCATCAACTTTAAGGAGGGCGTGGCCTGGGTGTCCGGCCAGGAGACTCCGGCCACCAGCTACGAGGGTGCTTTCATCGGCGAAAACCAGGACAATGTCTGGTTCAAGAGCTACACCGAGAATGAGAATCAGGTGGTGGTTACCCATACCTTCCAGGCCGACGGCAAACGCGTCCGCAACTGGACCGGCCTTATCGACAAGGACAAACAAGGACCGCTGTGGATTGCTTGTGTCATGAACAAGGATGTTTATCCCAAAACCAGTATAGGTCGATACGACAGATGGACACCCGATCCCGCCGTTCCGGATGACTGGCAGCGGAGTGTTGCCAGCTCGCAATATAGCCGCGGACACTTTGTCGCCTCCGATTATCGGCAGAATAGCATCGATGCCAATTCGCAGACCTTCTATTATACCAACCAGGCCCTCCAGTGGCAAAACAGCTTCAACAGCGGTATCTGGAGCAGCCTGGAGGGGGACGTTTCTTCCAAGGCCCCCAGCGGTAGCGACTCGCTGTATGTTGTGATAGGCGTCCTGTACGAAGGCGATCCGTTAATCATCGACACCAATCAGGGGGTCAAAGCTACCGTTCCCAGCCACTTCTACAAGTGCCTCATGCAGTGCAGCTTTGCGGCCGACGGCAGCATGACCGCCGCGAAGGGCTGTGCCTATCTGTTCACCAACGAGGCCCACAGCGGCAAGTACTCCCAGGGGCTCACCAGCATCGACGCCATCGAGCAGCGCTCCGGCTGGGACTTCTTCGCCAACGTTCCCCAGGACCTGCAAAGCACGGCAGAAAGTTCGTCTTCCGCCATTTGGTAAGGTCTGGAGCGCAAAAATGCATTCCACGACAGGCTTTTTGGGGGCATCCAAATTTTTTCCTACCTTTGCAGCATAATGTACTATAACTGAACCTGTTTGATATGAAAATGAACATTCCCCTGATGGCCACTTTACTGGGTCTGTCCCTGATTGTGTGTCCCATCATGTACCTCTACGTGGGTCCTGCGCTGGATGAGGTGCAGCTCTCTACCCTTAAAACCCTGGGCATAATTTGCGCCTGCAGTGCCCTCTATTGCTTTGTCGTGGGTGAGCTTACCGGCAACAATTCCCAAATGGACAAGCTTTGGAGCCTGCTGCCCATCGCCTATACCTGGATTATCGCCATCAATGGCGGCCTGCAGTTTCGTCTGGTTGTGATTGCCATCCTTGCCACTCTCTGGGGCTGCCGGCTCACCATGAACTTCGCCCGTAAGGGTGCTTACAAACTCAAGTTCTGGGAGGGAGAGGAAGACTATCGCTGGAGCGTGGTGCGCAGCGGCGCTCCGTTTAACAACAACCGCCTGGCGTGGGGTCTCTTCGACCTTTTCTTCATTTCCATTTACTAGAATGCGCTGGTCCTGATGACCACCTTCCCGGCCCTGGTGAGCATGAACTCCACCGTTCCTTTCGGCTGGATGGACGTCATCGCCGCCGCTCTCATGTTCTACTTCATTCTGCATGAGACCATTGCCGATGAGCAGCAGTGGGCCTTCCAGACCACCAAGTGGAAGATGATCAACGCGGGTCAGAAGCTGGAAGAGCTGCCGGCTCCGTATAACAAGGGATTTAATACGCACGGCCTCTGGAGCCGCAGCCGTCACCCCAACTACCTGGGTGAGCAGGGCACCTGGTGCGCACTGTATCTCTTCTCCGTCGCCGCCGGCGTGGGCATCTTCAATTGGAGCATCATTGGTGCACTCCTGCTGATTGTACTCTTCATGGGCAGTTCCGCCCTGGCCGAGGAAATCAGCTCCGGGAAATATCCGGAATACGCGAATTACTGCCAGTCAGTTCCCCGGTTCTTCCCCTGGAAGAAATACAACGGATAAAAAAATGCGGGCCTCAGGACCCGCATTTTTTATTTAGCTTTGATTAGGTATTCCGTGGAGATGCCTCCGAATTCTTCCAGCACCATTCGCGAAAGCTGGCCGTTTTTCTTGTAATCCAACTCCATGCCGGAATAGCCCTTGGGTTTAACCTTGCGGACCTTGATGACCACGTGCTTGCCGCCGTCCTTATTGTCCGAAACGGTGCAGTCTGCATCCAGTTCCTCCGCAATTTCCTTGTATTTTCCGGCAAGACCATAGACAATAGCGTTGCTTTCTACCTTGATGGACTTGTTATTCTCCCGGTTGATATCCATCGCCACACCGCGTAAATCCATACGCAGGTAGGGACCGTCGATAATGAAGTAGTCGCCGTCCGGTTTGGTATAAAGCATGGCCAGCTGGTCGGGGGCAGTGAAAGAAATGGTGCCCTCGCTCTTGATGACGCGGCCGGAAACTTTCAGTGTTTTAGCCTGGGTAAATGTGCCTTCCAGGTTCTGTGCTCCTGCAGCAATACCGCAGAGAAGCAGCGCAAATGTAAGGATTTTCTTCATAGCAAGGACTATTTGCTGCAAAAACAATGCCCGCGCGAATTTGACATTTTGTCAGTTTCCTGCTGCGGGCGCGATTGTTGATAAGGGGAAATTGATTAATTTTGTATTCATGCAATTGAAAGTTACCGAAGACCTCAATCTGGTCATTAAATATGCGCGGGAGGAAGCTATGCGCACCGGCAGTTATGGTATCGGCCCGGATCACCTCTTTTTGGGCATCATCCGCCACGAGGAAAATCCGGCGTTCAAGGCGCTGCAGGATTTGGGCATCGAGCCGGCCGACCTGAAAACCTTCATCGACCAGCGCATTTTCACCAACGAGACCATCCCGTACGAGCAAATTGAGAACATCAATTTCTCGCGCCAGGCGCAGAACGTGCTCAGTATCACCGTAATGGAAGCCACCCGGCTCAAGAGTCCGGCGGCCGCCCCGCAGCATTTGCTCTTGGCCTTGTGCCGCACCACGGAAAGCTACGGGCAGGTGTACCTGCGTTCGCACGGTATCGACTATGGCCGTCTGCTGGCCTATATGGAGGACGAAGGTCTCCTGCGCCCCCAGCAGCCGGAAGGGGAAGAAGAAACGCCCAAGCAGCCCTCCCAGGGCCCGGAAGAGGAAGCTTCGGAAGAGAAAAAACTGGACATTGAGGAGTTCGCCTATGACCTTACCCGCGCCGCGCGCGAGGGCAAGCTGGACCCGGTAGTAGGCCGCGATACGGAAATTGCCCGCGTCATCGAGATTCTGGGTCGACGGAAAAAGAACAACCCCATGCTCATCGGCGACCCTGGCGTGGGCAAGAGTGCCATTGTGGAAGGCATCGCCCAGCGCATCGCCACGGGAGACATCTCCGCTGCGCTGGCCAAAAAACGCATTCTCTCTCTGGATATCGCTTCCGTTGTCGCCGGAACCAAATATCGTGGCGATTTTGAAAAACGCCTCAAGAGCATCATCAAAGAGGCCTCGGAAAACCCGGACCTCATCTTGTTCATTGACGAGTTCCACACCATCGTGGGAGCCGGCGGCGCTTCCGGAAGCCTGGATGCCGCCAACATGCTGAAGCCGGCGCTGGCCCGTGGAGAATTCCAGTGCATCGGCGCCACCACGCTGGACGAATTTACCAAGATTGTCGAGAAAGACGGAGCATTGGACCGCCGTTTCCAGAAAATTGTAGTGGAATCGACGGACGTTCCGCAGTCCATCGCTATCTTGCAGCAACTCAAACCCAAATACGAGGAGTTCCATGGCATTACCTATACGGACGATGCCATTGACGCGGCCGTACGCCTCACAGACCGCTATATTACGGACAAGTCGCTGCCGGACAAGGCTATCGACGCCCTGGACGAAGCCGGTTCCATGGTCCGCCTGTCGCTGGCCAAGAAGAAAGGCCGCAGCAACGTAGTAGAGGCCGAGGACATCGCCTCCGTGGTCTCTAAAATGACGGGCATTCCGGTTAATAAGGTGGCCGAGAGCGAAGGCAACCGCCTGGTGAAAATGCGCGAACGCCTCAAGCAGCGCATCATCGGCCAGGACGAAGCCGTGGAAAAGGTGGTCCGCGCTATCCAGCGCAACCGCGCCGGCCTCAAGGACCCGCACCGACCCATCGGCACGTTCCTGTTCTTTGGTCCAACTGGCGTTGGAAAAACGCAGCTGGCCCGTTCGCTGGCGGAATACCTGTTCGACAGCGAGGACAATCTGGTGCGTATCGACATGAGCGAATACATGGAGAAATTCAGCGTTTCGCGTCTGATTGGTGCGCCTCCGGGCTATGTGGGTTATGAAGAGGGCGGCCAGTTGAGCGAACGCGTGCGCCGCAAACCCTATTGCGTGGTGCTGCTGGACGAGATTGAAAAAGCACATCCGGACATCTTCAACCTGCTGTTACAGGTGATGGATGAAGGCCGATTGACAGACAGTTACGGCCGCACGGTGGACTTTAAAAACACCATTGTCATCATGACTTCCAACGTGGGCAGTCGCGAGATGGAGGAATATGGAAACGGAATTGGTTTTGCCACAGCGGGCAAGAATGTGGAGATTGACCGGCGTTCCGTGGTAGAAAAAGCGGTGAAGAAGGCATTTCCGCCGGAATTCATCAACCGTGTGGATGATCAGGTGTACTTTAACTCCCTGACCAAGGAATCCATCGAGTCCATTATCGACATTGAACTCAAGGACCTGCGGGCGCGTGCGTTGGAAGCCGGTTACAAGCTCACCATCACGCCTTCCGCCAAGCGTTTTATTGCCGATGCTGGCTATGACCCGGCCTACGGCGCCCGTCCGCTGAAACGGGCTGTGATGCGCTACGTGGAAGATCCTGTGTCCGAATTCATCATTGGAGACCGCATCCTTGTGGCCAGGCAGAAAGGCAGCAACGCCGTGCGTACCCTCCGCGTGAGCCTGTCTCCGGACAAGGAATCCACCGTAGTGGACCTGAAGGCGGAGTAAAACCCACTAAAGGCTGGCAGCCTGCTCGAATTCCAGATCCAGATCGCAGATAATATCCTTCAGGGCCTGGAAAGAAGTGCTGGAAGAAATCATGTTTCCGAGAGCGTCGATGTTGAAATCTGTGTTGCGCATGGTACTGTTCTTTTAAGTTTCTGGTGCAAAGATACACCCACCTTGCGCCAAACCATTGCGCAATACAAAAAAATTACAAATATAGCGCGTGGGTGTTTTTGATTTCGTCCATTACGAAGGAGGAGAGGATGGAGCCGATGGCGCTGATGTTGCCCAGGACGTTGATGATGAATTCGTTGTAGTACTTCATGTCGGGCGCGTAAATCTTTAACAGATAGTCGTATTCGCCGGAAATGTTGTAGCATTCCACTACCTGGGGGATGTCACGGATTACGGAGATGAAGTCCCGGGCTACGGCGCGGTTCATCTGCTTAAGCTTCACGGAGCAGAATACGGTGAATCCCCTACCCAGCTTTTCCGCATCCAGCACCGCAACATACTTTTTGATAAAGCCGCCCTTTTCCAGTCGCTTCATGCGCTCGAAAACGGGCGTGGTGGAAAGGTTCACGCGGGCAGCCAGCTCTTTGGTAGTAAGTCTGGCGTTTTCCTGCAAAGCCCGCAGGATTTGCAAATCCACCGCATCCAATAGCACTTCACTCATAAGAATAATATTCTAATAAAACCCCAAAAACTAGTATAAATTTTCTATTTATTCCAATATTTACAGCAAATATAGGAATATTTTTCCGATTTTTCATAAACTCTTGTACGTTTTTTCCATTCCCCATATCTTTGCAATCCGAAGGGGGTGTAGGTTCCCAAACCCATGGCCACCCTCGGCCGTGTAAGAGGGAGGGGCCCACTAAAGTTTTGGGGCAAAGCGAAGCTGCCACAAAAACGAATTTTGGGAGGGGTCGCGAAGCGACGGTTTGGGAACCTATACCCCCTTCGGATAACACAACTAGACTATGGCAAAGATTGACACATTATGCGTACACGCCGGATACAGCCCCAAGAAGGGCGAACCGCGGCAGCTCCCCATCATCCAGAGCACTACCTTTAAATATGAGACATCGGACCAGATGGGCCGCCTGTTCGACCTGGAAGAATCCGGTTATTTCTATACCCGTTTGCAGAACCCGACGGTAGATGCCGTGGCGGCGCAGATTTGCGCTTTGGAAGGCGGTGTGGGTGCCATCCTCACCTCCTCCGGCCAGGCCGCCAACCTCTTTGCCTGCA
>JBGUPS010000035.1:0-2984 GCA_045130395.1 Candidatus Cryptobacteroides sp. | reverse complement strand
ACTGCTGCCGAGGATGAAGAGCATACGCCGAAGCGGGCTGAGAGCGGCTTGCAAGGTTGGATTGACTGCTTCGAGAAAGCTGAGCTCAAGGGCCATCTCTTCTGTGGCGGTGTCAACGATCCACGAGAAATATCCGGCAGCGCCAAGCTGGAAGAGGCATTCGGTCTTGGGGAAAGCGTGTAGCTGTCCAATCCGGTTATTATCATCGCATCAGCCAAGGACCTTCATGAGCACCTTGTCAGGCAAATCACCGCATACCTTCGTTATGGTTTCCTTCAGGTATTCCAGCGACTCGGCAGGTGTCAGTGACGATTTCAGCGTCCGGGGCTTGTAGCCGGGGAAAGGGAAATCCATTTCCTCGAACAATGCCTCCGGGGTGCAGAAACTGCTCCTTTGCCATCCGCTGTACTTTAGGTCTGCTCCACGGTAAACCCTTGATATGTCACCGGTAATAAGGCGGGCCTGCATCTGCAACTTGGCCAGCAATGCATCTGCGCCGGATTTCTTCATTCCGAGAAGTTTACGCACCTCAGGGACTGAAACTGTTCCGTGCTCATCCAGATATTCCAGCACCTTCATCTGCTCGGAAGAGGGCTGGTACTTTGTCTGCGCACGTCGCCAGTTGATGATTTCCCGGTAAACGTCAACTGTGGCGAAGGCTGCTTTGCCGCCGCAAAGGAACTTCCCGTATGCGATTTCCCCGCTTTGGATGCACTCGATCTTCCAGTCCCATGGGCCCAGGTTTTCTTCCGTGAACCAAAGGTCGCTGGGCGTATGCTCTTCGATTGAATATCCGGGGATATGATTGGTGAAAAAAGGTATGAGCCGGTACTCTTTGATAAGGCGCAGCATACCTTCCTGGTCCCTGACTACCGGGCGGCGTACTTCTTCTTGTTTTCGCTTGATCGACATGATAATGCAAAGTTAATGATTTGTATTAATCCTGAGTCTCCAGGATAATCCGTACATTTGTTTGGATTAAACTGAATTTGCTGAACGAGTATATAACTGTTATGGCCGACGATCTGGAGGTATGAAACACTTGCCTAATGTCATATCCATTCTGAGGATGGCAGGCTCCGTCAGCCTGCTGTTTTGCGATGTGAAGGGCTGGCCGTTCTGGACACTCTATACGCTATGCGGGCTCAGCGATATGTTAGATGGATGGCTAGAAAACTCCAATCGGAAAGCAAGACAGGAGCCGTCCTGGATAGTGTGGCCGACATCATATTCGTGGTATGCTGCGCAGCCCGGCTGCTGCCGGTGGTGGAGATACCTGTTTGGCTGTGGATCTGGGCCGGGGTGATTGTATTCGTCAAGATTGTGAACCAGGTATCAGCCCTGGTCGTCAGCAAACGATTCTCCTTGCCAATACCTGGGCTGAGAGGGGCGGCAAGTAAATCCAGCATGGCAGGAGTGTGGTACGCAAAACTCGTAAATAATCTGCTACCAAACTGTCTTTCGGGACTTGCTCCTGCCCAAGAGAGTGATGCTCTGAAAGCAACCGGCTACTACACGGATCATGGATTATTCATTACCGTTTCCTAGTAGGGGGATGGCAGACACCGTTTTACCCGCACGCACGAAAGAACATGATGGCTGAAACGGGAAAAATGGCTCCTGAAATGGAAGAAGTTCTTTACTGAATCACGGTAACAGTTTTGCTTTAAGCCGCTGGCGTGCTTTGGTGACAGAGGCAGGGGAGATCCCAAGCAGGATGGCTTGCTCAGATACGGAAAACTGCAGATGTGAGAGAATATAGGTGCGGATATCGCCCTTTGTCAGGTCAGGGTGCGCTTCCCTGAGAGATTCGGGAGTAAGGTCGCCTGAATTCCGGAGCATCCGTTCCAATTCGGTCCATTCTTCATCCAAAATATAGCGGGGACGAGCTTGGAGTTCCTGCAGCAGGTGATTCTGCCCGACGAGCGCTTGCATCAACACATAGGAATCGACTTCACCGCCTGGGCCTTCGCCAAGGCTCGGAACGAACCTTTCCCGCTCGTCGATTCCGGCGCGGATAACCATCAAAAAGGCCCTGACATTTTTGCCGAGGATTTCGCTGGCTTGTGGGATGGTGAGCGGACTTTTTCCGTTGGTACAGGTCGATGCAAGGCCCATAGCCACCAAAATGAGTTGATAATAGAGCGTTTCTGCATCTTCGCCATGCAGGCCGAAGGTGCCCGCTATCGCAGAAAGGCTCTCCGCCTTGAAACCTACGTGGGAATCAATGTAGTCCTTGTAGGAAGCAGGTTGCGTCCGGGATTCCATAATCATGGAGAATAGACGCGGCTCGTCCATGGCGAACCAGATAAAGGCTACGCCAAAGCCTTTGAAAGGAGGATTAAGCGCAAAGCCATCGCCCACCCGTTTCCGATACAGTTTCCGGGCTTCCTCCCGGACAGCATCCCTGACTCCTTGAATGGATCCGAAAGAGGAGAAGATGGCATTGGCGCCGCAGTCAAGGCGCGTGCAGAGGCTGCGGGCCGTAAGGGCCGAAGGACCTCCGGAGCGCACCAGGTCAATGGCTGCGGAAAGGATTCTTTCTTTTGTGACAGTAACCGGTCTTGCCATAATCGATGTTCCGTATCAGTTCTGCACAAAAGTAAACAAAGGGGCGGGATTGTCCAATAAGATTTTGGGGGAAATGCGTAATTGTCCACATGATTGTCCATATTGTTTTTTATTTCGGAACGCTGGATACACTAACTTTGCATCCGTAAAAACATGGACAAACGATGAAACGACTGATTGTATTATTATTGCTCGCAGTAGCTGTGCTTCCTGCCTTGGCGAAGGGCGACTGGAAGGGAAAGGTTGTGGATGAGAAGGGCGAGCCGGTCCCTTACGCCAACGTGGCCGTGATCTCGAAGGCCGATTCTACCGTTGTATGCGGAGTGGTGACCCAAGAAGACGGTACCTTCAATTTAGTGACGAACGAAACGGATGGCATCATGATGGTGGCCATGCTTGGCTACAAGACTGTA
>JBGUPS010000034.1:0-3497 GCA_045130395.1 Candidatus Cryptobacteroides sp. | reverse complement strand
GCCCATGGCATCGGCCCTGGTGGTAAAGGACGGTAAATTTGTGTATGTGGGCGATGAAGCCGGCCTGCAGGGCTACGAAGGCGAGGTGGAGGACCTGGGCGGCAAGTTCATCATGCCCGGCATCATTGACAGCCATGTGCACGTGACCCTGCCCGTCGGATTCGAATATGCGGAGATCGGCGAACAGATTTTGTGCCGGGGCAAGCAGGGGCTTCTGGACAGTATGGCCAACTATATTGCAAAGCACCCCGGCGAGAAACGTTACAGATTCTTGTTCGACAGAAAGTACCTGTACGAGGGGGAAGAAGTCACAAAAGAAGATCTCGATGCACTATGTCCCGATGGCGAGCTCCAGATTCAGGAAGCGGAGGGACACAGCATCTGGGTGAACAGCAAGATCCTTGAGCGGCACGGCATTACGGACGACACCCCGGATCCCGTGCCGGGCTTGAGCTACTATGTCCGCAAGGATGGACATATCACCGGAAATGTATTTGAAGGGTCGGCGGAAATTCCGATCGTGCTCGACAGCGCCATGGATTTGACCGATGAGCAGATTGACGCGGCGCTTCAGCGGTGGATCGATTATTCCGTATCGGTGGGCGTGGGCTGTGTCTTTGATTCCGGCATCCCGGGCTATCCCGAATTCCACGAGCGGGTTTACAAGCGTCTGCTTGATCTGGACTTGCAGGGAAAACTGCCGGTTTATATCGATGGATGCTATGTGATCGCGGCGCATTGGGAGGCGGAGGAAGGCTTACGGGAACTGAAGCGTTTCCGGCAGGAGTACAATTCGGAGCACCTGAAGATCCATACCATGAAAATTTTCATGGACGGCACACAGACCATCCATACCGCGGCTCAGGTTACGCCTTATCAGGACACCGGAACCACCGGCGTTACGGCCTTCAATAAGGACGAGCTTGCAGATCTCCTTTTCAAGCTCAACGAGGCAGGACTGGACCTGCACCTGCATTGTGGCGGCGAGGCTGCGTCCCGCGTGGCCCTGGATGCCGTAGAAATGGTCAAAAAAGAACTGGGCGACGCCTACCGGGTGAAGGTGACCTGCGCCCATCTGATCACCCAGCACGACGCGGATCTGGACCGTTTTGCCAAACTGGGCGTCTTCGCCAATTATACGCCGCAATGGCACGCCGACAATCCCGAGCCCCTGATGCCTTTGTTGGGCAAGGAGCGCGCCTTGAAGATGTATCGCTGCAAAACGGTGTGGGACACCGGCGCTCTGGTGACCTGGTCGAGCGACACGATTGCCTTCCTGGATTTCACCTCCTGGAACCCCTACCTCGGCATGGAAGTCGGAATGACGCGGCAGAACACCAAAAAGACCAAGAACTACGCATTCAAAATAACGCCCGCGGTGCTTGCTCCGCTCAACGAACGGATGAACATCGAAGAAATGCTTCTGGGATATACGATCAACGGAGCCGTCCAGCTGGGCATCGAGGACCGGAAGGGTTCCATCGAGGCCGGCAAGGACGCGGACTTCCTGGTGTTCGAGAACGATCTTCTTACTGCGGAGCACGAAGGCTTCAGCCACAACCTGCCGCAGGATGTTTACTTCTGCGGAAAGAAAGTGAACTGACCGGCCCTGGCGGCCCGCCGCCAGTAATAGTGACCCCGTCTGCATACCGCCAACTCAATTCCGGGTTGGCGGTTTTTCTTTTTTGCTAATGTTTTTCTATATTTGTAAATAGTCTGACACACCTAACATAAAAGAATCGATGAGCTATATGGACACCGACCTGCTGGAGCAGGCAAGAGCACAAATCAGAGCCCAATGGGGCGAGAACAGGCGCATTACCGGTGACGACTACGACAAGTCACTGGCTGTCAAGTGCATAAACGGCACTTTCGTGGGACGGAAAGAAGACGGCATCGTTGCCTTCAAGGGCATCCCGTTTGTGGGTGCGCAGCCGGTCGGGCAGTATCGTTGGAAGGCGCCGGTGGACTATGTCCCCGATGCCGGTGTCTACGAGGCATATTACAACGGAAAGAGCCCCTGCCAGGCGGAAAACATCAGCGAAAGAGGCTCCCTGTACGTCCAGGGGGAGGACTGCCTGTATCTGGACATCTGGAAGGCCGATGAAGCATCGGACCGGAAAAAGCCGGTCATGGTATGGATTCATGGAGGTGCTTTCGAAATGGGCGGCACCGTGGATCCGGGGGGTGACTGCCACAGTTTTGTGGAGGAGAATCCGGAGGTCATTGTGGTTGCCATCGAATACCGGCTGGGCGTTTTTGGCTTTTTCCACCTGTCCCACCTGCCGGACGGCAAGGACTATCCGGATGCGCAGAACCTGGGCCTCATGGACCAGATGATGGCCCTCAAGTGGGTGCATGAGAATATTGCCGCCTTTGGCGGAGACCCGGAAAACGTGACCATCTGGGGCGAGTCGGCCGGCGCGGGAAGCGTAACCCTGCTTCCGCTGGTGAAAGGCTCCCACGCATATTTCCGGCGCATTATTGCCGAGAGCGGTTCTCCCGTCTTTACCCGGAGCACGGAACAGGCTGCGGGCTGCACCGATGAGGTGATGGAGCTCCTGGGTTGCAAGACGGTGGCGGAGCTTCTGAAGCTGGATGCCCGGACCCTGGTGCAGAACTCGGCCGTACTGGCCCTTCGCGTCTGGGCGGAGCGGGACGGTAACTTCCTGCCGCTGGACCCGTATGAGGCGTATGCCAAGGGTGCCGTAGCGGATATCGATATCCTTCAAGGCTGCAACAAGGACGAAGTAGGTTATTTCATCTTCGGCTTCGGTCTTGCGTATTATACCGACTGGGCCGCCGGCCGCACGGCCAGGAAACTGGCTCAGCTGACGGACCGGGAGAAAGCACTTGTACAGGACTATTGCAAGGATGTCAGGGGGGCGACCCCGGAATATACCGCCACCGACCGTCTGTTTGACCAGATCGTGTTCCTGGCCCCGCTCTTCCGGCTCTCGGAGAACCAGACCCGGGCCGGCGGCAAATCCTACACCTATTTCTTCACGCCGGAGTCCAGCCTGCCTCTCCTGAAAAGCGGACATGCGGTGGAGCTCTCCACCGTGTTCAACCATCCGGAGGACACCCTTGTCACCGGAAGGCAGTTCGACCCGACCTTCTCCAAGACCTTGCGCAAAATGTGGGTGCAGTTTGTCAGGACCGGCAACCCGTCGCTCAGCGCCGCCCAGTCTCCCGACGGCAAGGCCAGGGAATGGCCGCTGTATGATCTGGAGAACAAGCAGGTGATGGTCTTTGACGAATTCAATATTCATCCGGAGAGGGAATCCGAGCGGAAGCTCGTGGATTGGGAACGGACCTACTTCCTTACCAAGTATTATTGCGTATAATTAATAATTAAAACGACCATGAAAGCAGACAAAATCATTAAGAATGCCAAGATTTTTACCTCGGATAAAAACCAGCCCATGGCATCGGCCCTGGTGGTAAAGGACGGTAAATTTGTGTATGTGGGCGATGAAGCCGGCCTGCAGGGCTAC
>JBGUPS010000033.1:0-25949 GCA_045130395.1 Candidatus Cryptobacteroides sp. | reverse complement strand
CAGTTTGTACTGTGAAGACGTTTACTTCGGGAGTTAAGTACTCCAATTGTTTGTTCATAAGCATATAGATTTAAGGATTTGATTGTCCGGGAGGGAGGAGCCTACAGTGCCTAAGGCGCCCACGGTGCCGAAGGCAGCCACGGAGCGGAGCGCCCTAATCTGGGAGATAGGGGCGGCTGCGTTGACGGAAAAGCGGCAACAGGGGTGTTCTGGTTGTCAACGTGGCAGGGATTTCCTTGGAATGGGAGGTTTTTCCGGCCGCGTTGACGGAAAAGCGGCAACAGGGATGTTCTGGCTGTCAACACGGCAAGCGTGGCAAGACCGGCAAGCGCGCCCAGCCTCGCCAAGAATGCAGATTATCCATTGCCGTTTGCGCGAATGTTCTTATCTTTAGTGTATGAAAAGAATTGTGCCCATCCTTATGGCTTTGCTGGTGCTGGCAGCGTGCGCCGGGAAGCAGTCTCCGTCTTAGATGGTGAGAAAACATAAAAAAAGCAGCCCCTCTAGGTATCTAGAAGAGCTGCTTGCGGTGCGGACGAGGCTCGAACTCGCGACCCCCGGCGTGACAGGCCGGTATTCTAAACCGACTGAACTACCGCACCAAGTTTTCAGTGAACTTCCCTTTCGGGATTGCAAAGGTACAAACAATTTTTGGATTTGCAAGGGGTTTACCAAAATTTTTAGAATAATTTTATTCGACAACTTGCCAACTGAAAAAAAGTGGTATCTTTGCATTCCTTAAGACCCAGCCACATGGAAGATGTTCCGCAGATGAAATGGTACGCGTTGAAGATTTTCTTCAACAAGCTCTTCGACGTAGAGGAATATCTGGACGGCCGGGGCATCGACACTTATATTCCCGTTCAAAAAGTATTGCTCAAAGGCGTGGCCCATTTGTTGGCGCGGAAAAGGCTGGCAAAGGCGCCGGAACAGCGGGATCCCCGTTATATCGTGGTAGGGGCCCAGATTTTCCAGCGTAAACCGCTTGTCAACTCGCTTCTCTTCGTCCATTGCACGGTAGAGCAGCTGCAGGAGGTGGAACTGTACCTGAAGGAGCGCGATGCCAACGACAACGTACGCGGGTACATTTACAAGACGCCGGACAAAGAGTACGCCGTGGTCAAGGACAAGGAAATGGCCGCTTTCCAGCTGGTGGTAGACGAAGGCTCCAAGGGCTTGGAATTCTTTGCCGATGACGACATCTCCCGCTATGCCAACGGCGACCGCGTCCGGGTGAAAGAAGGCCCGCTCAAGGGTGCTGAGGGCTACATCAAGCGCATCCGCCGGGACCGCCGTCTGCTGGTGGTGATAGAGGGCATTATCGCCGTGGCCACCACCTATATTCCTCCGCAGAATCTGGAGAAAATTTAGTACCTTTGTACCGATATGCCGGTAGAAGGAAACATCATCATTAAAAACGCCCGGGTCAACAACCTGAAAAATATTACGGTGGAGATTCCCCGTAACCGGCTGGTTGTGATTACCGGCGTGAGCGGCAGCGGAAAAAGTTCCCTGGCCTTCGACACCCTCTTCGCGGAGGGCCAGCGTCGCTTCGCAGAAAGCCTTTCCTCCTACGCCCGGCAGTTTTTGGGTCGAATGGTAAAGCCTGATGTCGATGCCATTGAAGGCATCCCGCCGGCCATCGCCATCGAACAAAAAGTGAATATCCGCAACCCTCGCTCCACGGTTGCCACCACGACGGAAATCTACGACTACCTGCGCATCCTGTTTGCTCGCATCGGCAGAACTTATTCGCCCGTAAGCGGGGAAGAGGTCAAGGCGCACGGCGTAAAAGACGTGTTGGAGGCCCTCACGGAGGGTGCCTGGTTCATTCTGGCCGATATCCATTGGGACAGCCGGCCGGATAAGGTGGAGCTCATGCTCGAGCTCAAGGAAGAAGGTTTCGGACGATTGTTTTCTCCTGTCGATAATACCTTGTACGCCATCGAGGACGTGATGAAGCTGGACGGCCGCTACCCGGAAGGATTGTGGCTCCTGGTGGACCGTGTCAAGGTAAGGGGCGAATTGGACGATGACCTCCGCACACGCCTGAATGCCTCCATTCAAACCGCTTTTGACAAGGGGAATGGGGACATGGCGCTATGGGAGATGCCCGGTCAAGCCGGGCATGACGGGAAAGGCGTCATGGCCGACTCCGATCGGCCATCTCTTCGACGTTTCTGCTCGCGGTTCGAGCGGGACGGGATAACGTTCCGGAGGCCGGATGAGTACTTGTTCAGTTTTAACTCGCCGCTGGGGGCATGTCCCGTGTGCGGTGGTTTGGGTAAGATTGTGGGCGTGAGCGAGGACCTGGTGGTCCCGGACAAGACCAAGAGCATTTACGACGGTGCCATCGCTTGCTGGCGGGGAGAAAAGATGGGCTGGTTCAAGGACCAGGTGGTCAAAAACGCAGAAAAATACGATATCCCCATTTTTGAGCCTTACTGCAAGCTCACGGACGCGCAAAAACGCACGCTGTGGGATGCGCGCTCCACGATGGGCGATGAAAGTACCATCGTGGGTATCAATGAGTTCTTCGAGTGGGTGGAATCCAACCGCTATAAGATACAGTATAAATACATGCTCAGCCGCTATTCCGGCCGGACGACTTGCCATGCCTGTGGCGGCAGTCGGTTAAGGAAGGAGGCCCTCTATGTAAAGGTGGCCGGGAAAACGATTCATGAGCTGCTGAGCATGACCGTGGAGGACCTGTTGAAGTGGTTAGATTTCTCCGCGCGGCCTGCGGCCTTGGTCGAAATGACAAACGACCCTGTCATTTCGAGCGAAGTCGAGAAATCTCATCTCACGGAGTATGAACTGGACATAGCGGGCAAGGCCATCGAGGAGATCCAATACCGGTTGCAGTGTATACAGGATGTGGGGCTGGGGTATCTTACGCTTAGCCGCACGATGAATACGCTCTCTGGCGGTGAGAGCCAGCGGGTGAATCTGGTAACGGCCCTGGGGAGCTCTCTGGTGGGCTCCATGTACATTCTGGACGAGCCTTCCATCGGCCTGCATCCGCGGGACACGGACCGCCTGATCGCCGTCCTCAAGCGCCTGCGGGACATTGGGAACACGGTGGTGGTAGTGGAGCATGACCCGGAGATTATCCGGGCGGCGGACTGCCTGATCGACCTGGGGCCCCGCGCCGGCGTGAATGGCGGTGAGGTGGTCTTCCAAGGAGATCCCTCGACTTCGCTCGGGATGACAAACGCTTCGCTCGGGATGACAAACGCTTCGCTCACCCTGCAATACCTGGCGGGCATCCGCAAACCGTATGTGCGGGAGAAGAACCCTTGGCACTATTCCATTACGGTGCAGGGGGCTATGCAGAACAACCTCAAGGACATCGACGTGCAGTTCCCGCTGAATGCCTTTACGGTGGTGACGGGCGTTTCCGGCAGCGGCAAAAGTTCGCTGGTGGGGGACATCCTGTACCCGGCCATGCACCGGCGCATCAACGAGACTGGCGACCTTCCCGGCACCTTCAAGGGCCTGGCGGGCGACCTCAACCGCATCACGCGCGTGGAATACGTGGACCAGAACCCCATCGGCAAAAGCAGCCGTTCCAATGCCGTCACCTACCTGAAAATCTATGACGATATCCGCAAGCTCCTGAGCGAGCAGCAATACGCCAAAATCAACGGTTTCACGCCGTCGTACTTCTCCTTCAACCAGGACGGCGGTCGCTGTCCGGAGTGCCAGGGAGACGGTTTCGTAAGGATCGGCATGCAGTTTATGGCCGATGTCACCATGGTGTGCGAAAGCTGCGGCGGCAAGCGCTTCAAGCCGGAAATCCTGGAAGTGAAATACCAGGGCAAGAACGTGGACGACATCCTGAACATGAGCGTAGAGGAAGCCATCGACTTCTTCGGCGCCCAAAAGGAAGCTGCCGCCCAAAGTATCGTCGCCAAGTTACAAACACTGGTCGATGTCGGCCTGGGCTATATCAAACTGGGCCAGCCTTCCAGCACGCTTTCCGGCGGAGAGAGCCAGCGCATCAAACTGGCCTATTTCCTCTCGCTGGCCGAAGGCGGCCGGGAGCGCATCCTCTTCATCTTTGACGAGCCCACCACGGGCCTGCATTTCTACGATGTGGAAAAACTCCTGAAGGCATTCGACGTGCTCATCGGCAAGGGCCATACCGTCATTGTGGTGGAGCACAACCTGGACGTAATCCGCAGCGCGGACTGGGTGATAGACCTGGGACCGGATGCCGGTGACCGAGGCGGGGAAGTGGTGTTCGCCGGTACGCCGGAAGACCTTGTCGCCAACGGCAAAACATTTACAGCCAAATACTTACGCACATGAAAAAGATAGCCGCTATCACCATGGTCCGTAACGACGATTTCTACCTGCGCAAGTGGGTGGAATACTACGGCCGGGAGTTGGGGCGGGAAAACCTCTATATCTTTTTCGACGGCGAGGACCAGGAAATCCCTGCGTTCTGCGAAGGGACGCATACGGAGAAACGCGCCAAAATCGGCACCGATGTGGTATCCAATGACAAGGGCCGCGTACAGGTGATGAGCCAGAAGGCGGCGGAACTCTTTGCTTCCGGGTATCAGCTGGTTATCGGCACGGATGCCGATGAATACATTGTGGTGGATCCTAAGCTGGGCGTGTCGCTAGCGGCTTATCTGAGTGAACTGCCTGTTCATGGCAGCCTGAGCCCGTTGGGACTGGATTTGGGGCAGAAGTTGGGGGAGGAGGCGGCCATCGACCCGGAAAAACCTTTCCTTTCACAACGGCAGTATGCCGTGCTTGGCACGCGCTATACCAAGGCTTCCATTCTGGCGGAGCCGCTTGCCTGGGGCAGTGGCTTTCACCGTGTGAAGGGCCATAACTTCCATATTGCCAAGGATTTATACTTGTTCCATGCGGGATATTTTGACATGGACCGTATCCAGATGCGTTTTGCAGACCCTTCCCGTCTGGAGCAGGGCTGGGAACGGCATTTGAAGAAGCGTTCCCGTACCGTGCGCCAGGTTTCGTCCTTGCCAGCGCGGGATTTTACCCACTGGACCCGCCTGGCCCGTGTGGCGCAAGCCCTCTTCCGGCCGCCCTACGCCTGGAACAAACCCGGTATGCTGGGCCTGAAGATAGTTGTCCGTATTCCCGACCGTTTTAAAGATATCGTATGACCATTTCCATTATCGTCCCGATTTATGGCGTTGAGGCTTACATTGAACAGTGCGCCCGCTCCTTGCTGTCCCAAAGTTGGAAGGACATCGAGTTTGTGTTTGTGAACGACGGCACGCCGGACAAAAGCATGGAGGTCCTTGCTGCGGTTTTGAGCGATTACCCCTCCAGAAAGGAGCAGGTAATCATCGTGAACAAGCAGAACGGAGGGCTTCCGCAAGCACGGAAAAGCGGCATCGAGAAGGCTACGGGCGACTATATCATGCATGTGGATTCGGACGATTGGATTGCGCCCGGTGCTGTTGAGAAACTGGCACGGACAGCTATCGACACCGATGCCGACGTCATTCATTATTATGTGAAAAAGGTAAAGGCGAACGGCCGTTACCATATTTCCAAGGACAAGGACTATAGGGACCCGCTGCTGTATCAGAACCAGATGCTGCGCTTTCACTCACATGGCTTCATGTGCAATAAACTCATGAAGCGGAGCCTATATTCCCGGGAGATTTTCTATCCCAGGTACAATATGCATGAGGATATGGTCCTGAGCGGTCAGCTTTTGGCCGGCGCAAAGAGCCTGGTCCTGATCAAGGAGCCCCTGTATATGTACAGGAGAGACAATCCCGACTCTGCTACAAGGGTGAAGACCAGCGTGCGAAGGGGACAGAGCGCCCGCAACTTCCTGGACCTGTATGAATACTGGAAAGACCGGGACGATTCCCCCGTGAAAGGTTTTGAAGCCGATTTTATTCTTAGAAGCACCTGGATGGCTTTTAAGGAAGACAATACCATCTTTACGGAACGGCCGTATCTGAAAGCCTTGGCAAGAACTTTCCCGCTTCAGTGGGACTGTGCCCTGAAACTGCACCGGCAGCTTATTTTGAAAGCACTTCTCGGAATAGGCTGATCCATTTGCCGCAAAGGATGTCCGGGTCCAGCGACTGAACCTTGGCGATGCCTTTTTTTCTGAGTGCCAGCTTCTCTTCTTCCGGAAGGCGGGCCAGTTTGACCAGCGTTTCTGCAAAGCAGTCTTCATCGGCGGGCGGGATAGGAAATCCGGTCCCGTCTACGAGTTCATGCACGCCGGCGGAGCAGTTGAAGGCAATGGGGATGACGCCGTGGGCAAGGCCCTCGGAGATGCACAGGCCCCAGCCTTCTGTGCGGGAAACCAGGCACAGGATATCGGCCTTCTCATACCAGGGCGATAGATTGGTTTGCCAGCCTTCAAAAGAGATGTTCTTGAGGCCCAGTTGCGCGGCCTGCGCTTCCAGGTTGGACCTTTCCGGGCCATCACCCACAATTTCCAGCCGGTAGTCCGGGAGCCGGTCCTGGACTTTTGCCCAAATTCTCATAAGCCGGTCGGGGGCTTTGTCATAGTCGTTGAGCCGGCCGCTGAAAAGAATCACTTTTTCTTTTTGCAAATTTGGGTTCTTTACGGGATGCTCCGGATTATTGATGGCCACGATATGGCGCGGACCCTCTTCCGGGGGAAGGATGGCCAAGGATTCTTGCTTGTATCCTTCGCAGAGCACCACATATGCGTCACTGTTCTGGTAGTTCCAGATGACCCTTTCCTGAGCCATTTTCAGGGCCAGGGAGCCATCGGCAAATTTTCTTTTATAGAAAAGATGCCATAGGACTTTGTTCCGCATGCGGTGGCTGATGATGGCATATTTCTCATGAAAAGCCTCCCCATGGTTGGCATGGATGACCTTGATTCCTCTTTTGCGGGCCTTAGCGGCGCCACGAAAGCGAGTAGAACAGGCAAGAACCAGGTCGGCATGGGCCTTCAACGCCTTGGAATAGGTATTTAAACCGGGATATGCCCCGATGATGACATCTTTTAAGTCTTCCGGAATGGCTCCTACTCTTTTTCCGAGTATAACTAATTTAAACTCAGGAGCATGCGCTTTACAGTAGCGGGCGATATCCATGGTTACCCTGGCTACGCCCCCTTCTGGGAATCCTTTATTGATGATTGCAACTATAGGCATAACGGTGCAAAAGTACTTTATTTTTTCGGATATAGCAAGCCTGAGAGGCATTTTAAGGGTCTACAACCACCATCGCCAGCGTGTCCCGGTTCACGGGAGGACCAGCTTTGAAATACACCACGGCCGAGCCGCCTTTCTTGGTGTGCAAAGTAAGTCCATAGCCGTCAGTGTCGATAGTATAGTCGAAGATTTCCCGTACCCGCGGATCCGTGTCATAGGCTAGCGGGTCGATGGTCATGGGGGTGCCGGCAGGCCGCACTTCGCACCAGAGATGGAAATCCTCGCCGCTGGCGCACTCGTTGTAGGCCGCCGGATGCAGGATAAAGGCCTTGTCAGCAGGCTCCAGGCCGCTTTTATCGACCCGCCAGCTGTCTTCCTTGAGTCCGTCTCCTTCCGGCCGTACGGTCACCTGGTAGCACGTGTTCCGCTGTACGTCAAAGTTGTTCAGGTTTTCGCCCAGGTAGAAGCGGTAAATGAGGAAACTGTCGCTCCGGCTGTTCCAGAGGGGGGAACGGTAATCGGCCTTGATTTCTATGTAGGAGCATACTTCCTGGTAAAGACTGTTGTCGAATACCTTCCCTTGGTCGGTGGTGACGTTCTCCAGCAGGTCCCCTTGGCAGTTTTCCAGGAGGTAAAAGCGACAGATTCCGCTGACGCCCAGGCTGGTTTCTTTGTTCAGTGCATCTACCTCCCGCCAGCTTTTCATAAACCCTTCCCGGAAGATGTGTTCCCGGGATTCCGCTTTGCTGCTTGCGTTGAACAGTTGGACGGAAGATGGACAGCCGCCAATCTGCACGCTGCGCACGGTGAAATGCACATCCGGGTCCAGGGCCGTCCGGTCTATCTGCAGGTCCACACGGGCCATCAGCCGTTTCAGGGGAAGGGGATACTGCCCCTCCGCGCCCACCCGTACGTTGTCCAGCACCGTAGCCATGGGAACGCCCGGCGTGAACTCGTCCGGATAGGCCATGTAATAGCGGTAGGCCTTGGCTTCCGCCAGGGTGCGGCAGGGGAGCTCGTATCCCAGGTTGGCCGCCGCCAGAATGGTATAGGGCACATTTTGCATCAGCCGCGTATGATGGACTACCACGCCGTTCTCCGTTTGCATTTGCCGGGAGGAAACGTAGGCCTTCTCCTCCAGCAAGCCGTAGGCGTTGAAAATGAACAGGTTGTAGTCCGCAATCCGGTCTTCGTCCGGATCGTTTGCACGCGTGCGGGGATTGCCCGATGTAAACAAGGAAAAGCTGACTAAGACGGTTGGGGTCTCCGTGCGCGTGCATCCGACCGGAACTAACAATACAGAGAATAGATATAAAAGGTATTTCTTCATGACTTAATAAGTGACGATGGCCGGGTCCCGCATGTCCCAGGGAATCCGTTGGGTATTAAGGGAAACGGCCCCGCTGACCGTAGGGAAATCCGGGTCCGACGCCCCCAGCCGCGTGAGGGTGACGTCCATCTCCAGGCAGGTGTTGGCCACCAACTGGGGCAGGGGAATAGGGTAGTAGCAGGTGAGGGTGTCGTAGCGGGCCTCCAGCACCAGGCGCGTCCGGCTGCCGGGATAACAGTAAAAGGTCTGCCGGGTGTACACCGGGTCCCAACTCACTTCTCCGGGACCCTTCTGCCACAGCATGGAGGGCTCCTTGAATGCCCGTAGGGCCAAGGTGTCCAGGTAACCAGGGTTCACCCACGACACCGGCTCTCCGTCTCCTCCTTCCAGCGGCCGGTATTCCGAACCGGCGTATGTAAGAAAGATATCGGTAAGATAAAAGGTTTTGCCAAAATACGGCCGTCCCAGGAAGTCGCAGGAGACGGAGCGCAGCCGGATGGCGCTAAGCAGCGGATTCAGGTCCAGGACGCAGCGCCGGGAGGCTCCCGCTTCCAGTTCCACCTCTCCATAGAGAAGGGGAGTCCGGGCCGATTCCTCCGCCAGCGAGAAAACGTGCTTCTGCAGGTTCCCGTAGGTGCGGATATCGGCCCAGCGGGCGGTCTCCCCGGCCGCTCCCGAGAGCGCCACCAGGCGTTTGGCCCCCAGGGCGCACATCCCGTACACTGGTGTCTCACTGTCCAACTGCACAACCTGTTGATACGCATCCAGGAGTTGGCTGCCCTGGGTTTCAAAGAAGAAAAGGTCCACGGCCTCGGGAGCCGGCGTTTTGGTCCATTGTAAAGTAGTATATACGGGTGCCTTGTCAGGCGTATGGGCTTGCGGGGTACACGAAGAAAAAAAGGCCGGGAGCTGCAGGACGGCAGCCAGCATTGTCGCAGAGGCGCGGCACGCGGAAGGGCGCAGGAAAGAAGAAAGGTAGTGTCGATTAAGAATCCGGCCTGTTTTTTCGCTTCGTGTCATGATGACGTGTTGTTTTATGTCACCGGCAAAGCTACAGCAGGCCAGACCACACTTCCAAGCATCGTAAAAAAGAAAGTGTTGTTTCACATGTTTTTTCGTGAAACAACACTTTTTCTGTATGCGAATCGGTTGAAAAAAATCTTTTTCTACCGATTTTTCGGGGCCTGTTAACCGCCGAAGTTATCGAAGAGGATGCTCTCGGGGGCAACGCCAAGGCTGTCCAGGAGGTCGCATACGCACTTGGTCATCATGGGCGGGCCGCACATGAAGTACTTGATATCCTCGGGGGCTTCGTGGTCCTTCAGGTAGGTTTCGTTCATCACGTTGTGCACGAAACCGGCGGTGTACTTCACGCCTGCTGCATCTGCTGCCGGGTCCGGACGGTCCAGGGCCAGGTGGAAGTGGAAGTTCGGGAAATCCTTCTCGATTTCGGCGAAATCCTCCAGGTAGAAGGCTTCCACCAGGGCGCGGGCGCCATAGAAGAAGTGCACTTCCTTCTTGGTCTTGAGGGTCTTGAACAGGTGCATGATGTGGCTGCGGAGAGGGGCCATACCGGCGCCGCCGCCTACGAATACGTATTCCTGGCTGTCCGGATCGTCCTTCGGGAGCAGGAACTCACCGTAAGGACCGGAAATCATCACCTTGTCGCCCGGCTTGCGGGAGAACACATAGGTGGAGGCGATTCCCGGAGGAACACCGGGCACGAACTTGAACACGCCCTTGGGCTGGGTGCGGTCGAACGGAGGCGTTGCGATACGCACGTTCAGCTTGATGAGGTCCTTCTCGGCGGGATACGAGGCCATCGAGTAAGCGCGGATGGTGGGCACGGTGTTCTTGAACTTCAGGGAAGTGATACCGTACTTCTCCCAGTCGCCCTTATAGATATCGGCCACGCCCATATCGGCAAAGTCGGCCTCATATTCGGGAATGTCGATCTGGATGTATTCACCGGACTTGAAGTCGATATGCTCGCCTTCCGGGAGCTTGACGGTGAATTCCTTGATGAAGGTGGCGACGTTCTCGTTGGAGATCACTTCGCATTCCAGCTTTTTCACGCTCAGGGCGCTTTCCGGAACGGCGATCTGGATGTTGTCCTTTACCTTCACCTGGCAGCCCAGACGCCAGCCTTCCTTGATCTGCTTGCGGGAGAAGAAGCCCGTTTCCGTAGGAAGGATGGTGCCGCCGCCTTCCAGCACCTGCAGTTTGCACTGGCCGCAGTTGGCCTTACCGCCGCAGGCAGAAGGGAGGAAGATGCCGTGGTCCGCCAGGGTGTGCATCACGTCGCCGCCGGGGGTCACGTCCAGCTCCTTGGTGCCGTTGTTGATGTTGATCTTAACGGTACCGGAGGGGGTGAGGGCGGTCTTGATCCACAGGAGGAGGGCCACCAGAATCAGGGTCACTACTGTAATGACGATGATGGAGTAGATAATTGTATTACCCATAATGCTATCCTCCTACAGTGCAATGCCCATGAAGGTCATGAAGGCGATACCCATCAGACCCACGGTGATAAAGGTGATACCCAGGCCCTTGAGGGCGGCCGGAACGTTGGAGTAAGTCATCTTCTCGCGGATGGCGGCCAGGGATACGATGGCCAGGAACCAGCCAAGGCCGGAACCCAGGGAGTATACAACAGCCTCGCCAATGTTCAGGAAGTCTTTCTGCTGCATGAACAGGGAACCGCCCAGGATGGCGCAGTTCACGGCGATCAGCGGCAGGAAGATACCCAGCGCGGAGTAGAGTTCGGGAGAGAACTTCTCTACCACCATTTCCACAATCTGCACGATGGCGGCGATGACGGCGATGAAGATGATGAAGCTGAGGAAGCTCAGGTCCACCCCTTCGATGAGGGCGTCGGGTGCCAGCACGTAGGTGTTCAGGAGATAGTTGATAGGAAGCGTAACCAGGAGCACGAAGATAACTGCGAGGCCCAGGCCGGCAGCGGTCTTCACGTTTTTCGATACCGCCAGGAACGAGCACATTCCCAGGAAGTAAGCGAAAATCATGTTGTCCACAAAGATGGACTTTACGAATAAGCTAAGATATTCCATAGGGCATGTACTTTATTTTTCCTGCAGGTCTTTCTGGATTCCGCGCTGCACCCACACGATGCATCCCAGGAGGATGAGGGCGAAGGGTGGCAGGATGACCAGGTTGTTGGGAACATAACCGAAGCGGTTCAGGACATCGAAGCCGAAGAGGGTTCCGCTGCCCAGGAGCTCGCGGAAGAAGGCCACGATAAGGAGGATAAGGCCGTAACCGGCACCGTTGGCAACACCGTCCAGGAAGGAAGGCCAGGGCTTGTTGCCCAGGGCGAACGCCTCAATACGGCCCATCACGATACAGTTGGTAATGATAAGGCCGATATAGACGGACAGTTGCTTGTCGATGGCGTAGGTGGCTTCAAAGGATTTTAGCACCTGGTCTACCAGGATCACCATCATGGCCACCACCACCAGCTGTACGATGATACGTACGCGGCCGGGAATGGTATTGCGCAGCAGCGACAGGATGAGGCTGGAGATGCCGCAGACCACAATCACGGAGAGGGTCATGACCAAAGCGCCTTTCAGCGTAACGGTAACCGCCAGGGAGGAGCAAATGCCCAGCACCAGGACGGTAATGGGGTTCCCCTTGAAAATGGGGTTCAGAATGGTTTCTTTCAGTTTTGCATCCATGGCTTAGTCCTCCTCACATTCACATTTAGTTAATCCCAGGAAATACTTCGCATAAGCGGCGAGCCAGGTGTCGATGGCGGCGTCCAGACCGTTGGAGGTCATGGTTGCACCGGTGATGGCGTCGATCTTGTTGTCGACCAGGGACTTGCCCTGTGCATCCTTGGGAGCACCGCCCTTCACGATCTCGATGACGTTGGCATCGGCAAAATGAGCCTTTTCGCCAATGAACTCGGCCTGGAAGGCAGGGTCGTCCTTGATTTTTGCACCCAGGCCGGCGGTCTCGGACTCATGGTCGAAGTAGGCACCACCCATGGTCTCATGATCCGGATTGAAGGAGATGTAGCCCCAGATGGGACCCCACAGGCCGGCGCCATAGATGGGAACCACGGTGCGGCCGTTCTTGAAGATGAACACGGGAATTTCCGGTTCACCGGTCTTGTTGGGACCGCCCTTGATGTTGTAATTCTGGCGTTTGAGCTGCTTGGGACTGAAGACATCGTTGCCTTCCAGTTCGCGGAGCTTCTGGCCGTTCAGGTCGATTACGAAAGCTTCTTCGATCTCCTCGTCGTACTTGGCCAGGACGGCCGTGTTGCCCAGCTTCTCCAGGTCGGCCTTGGTGGCGTAACCGGCGGCGGTGAGCATCTGGGAGATGGTATCGGCCTTCTCGTTTGCCTCCTGCTTGGCCTTGAGGCTCTGGGAAACAAACGCAAGGAGCGCTGCTACCAGCACCACGATAACGGTGGTGTAGATGACGGTATATACATTATTATTTGTATTCATAGCGCAATTCCTTTAGGCGTTTACAGCTTTCTTGGCCCTGCGGCTGGTGTGCACGGACACCACGCAGTGGTCGATGAGCGGAGCAAAGGTGTTCATGAGCAGGATGGCGAGCATCATGCCTTCCATGTAACCGGGGTTCCACAGACGGACAACCACGGCCAGGGCACCTACGAGGAAGCCGTAGATCCACTTGCCGGTTTCGGTCTGGGCGGCGGTGACAGGGTCGGTGGCCATGAAGATGGAGCCGAACAGGAAGCCGCCCATCACCAGCTGATAGTAGCAGGGAACGGCGGTGGCACCGGCCAACTGGCCCAGCCAGCCTACCAGGAGGCCGCCGGCCACGGAGCTGACCATGATCTTCCAGGAAGCGACACCGCTCCAAACCAGGAGGATACCACCCAGCAGGATGGCGATTACGCTGGTTTCACCGGTGGAACCGGGGATGAAGCCCCAGACCATGTCCATGAAGGAATACTGTCCAACAGCACCGGTGGCGGCGTCGAAGGCGCCGTCATGGGCGATGGCCAGCGGAGTAGCTGCGCTGATGGCATCTACGTCCTTGAGGGCGGGGACCCAGGTCTTGGAGACCCACACGCTGGAGCCGGACATGCTGGAAGGATAGGAGAAGAACAGGAAGGCGCGCGCCACCAGGGCCGGATTCCAGATGTTCATGCCGGTGCCGCCGAACACTTCTTTTACGAAGAGGACGGAGAAAGCAACGGCCAGGGCGAGCATCCACAGGGGAACGTCCACGGGAACAATCAGGGGAATGAGGAAGCCGGTGACGAGGTAGCCCTCGTTCACTTCTTCGTCACGGATCTGGGCACTTGCGAACTCAATGGCAAGACCCACTGCATAGGAAACCACGAACAGGGGAAGCATCCGGAGCAGTCCATAGAAGAACATCTGCCAGAAGCCCCACTCCAGTCCGTAAACGGTGGAAGTCTGGAGACCCACGTTGTACATGCCGAACAAGGCAGCGGGAACCAGTGCGACCACAACCATGATCATCACACGCTTGAGGTCGATACCGTCGCGCACGTGGGCGCCCTTGCGGGTTACCGTACCCGGAACACGCAGGAAGGTATCAAAAGCGTCATAGGTGGAATGCCACCAGGGTTTTTTCTCTTCTGCCATAGTCTTATGCCATTTCTTTGATCATGAGGTCGATACCCTTTTGGATAATGGCCTGGATCTCGTTCTTGGAAGGGTCTACAAAGTCGCACAGGGCGAGGTCTTCCGGAAGCACTTCATAGATGCCGAATTTTTCCATCTTCTCGATGTCACCGGCCAGGCAGGCCTTGATGAGGTAGATGGGGAAGATGTCCATAGGGGTGACATCCTCGAAGCATTTGGTTTCCACGAAGGCGCGGGGACCGCCGTGCAGGTTGGTGTCCATGTTGTACTTCTTTTTGGGCGTGAGCCAGGAGAAGTAGCACCAGGAGGAGCTGAATACGGAAGGACGGAATACCTTGGCCCAGCCGAACCATTCGCGTTCCACACCTTCTTTCAGGAGGGTGAGCTGGTTGTCGAAAAGGCCGAGGTAACCTTCTGCGCCCAGGCATTCGCCGCTGAGGGCGTCGCCGCCCACAACGCGCACACCTTCTGCGACGGAGGTGATGTCCTTGACGGGCGTACCGGGGAGGCACTCCACATAGCCGGTCTTCTCCGCCTTAGGGCCGGTGACGGCCACTTTGCGGGTGAGTTCCAGCTTGCCGGTGTTCACAACATGGCCCAGGGCGGCAAGCAGCAGCAGGGAGATGGTCCACACGGTCTCACCCTTCTGGATGGGGGCGATGTGGCTGATCTGGACACCTACGTTGCCGGCCGGATGGGGACCGGAGACTTCGTGCAGGGTGGCGTTCTTCACCTGGGCGAAGCAGGAACCCTTGCGCACGGATACATGCACGGGTGCCAGCTTGGCAAGCGCGTCGATACCGGCCTGGATGTCCTTGAGGGCATCGGCCAGAACGAATTCGCTGTCTGCGGCAAGCGGAGCCGTGCTGAAGGAGGATACGAAAATTGCCTTGGGGGTGAGTTCCGGGCTTGCCATTACGCCGTAGGGGCGCTGGATGAGGGAAACCCACAGACCGCTCTTCAGGAGGAGTTCCTTGGTCTCTGCTGCCGAAGCCGGAGCTTTGGCGCCGAAGTCCACATAGTCCTGTTTAGCGTCTGCCTTTACCAGAACTGCCAGCAATTTTCTCTTTTCGCCGCGGACGATCTGCTGCACGGTGCCACTGACGGGCGAGGTGAGGAGGATCTCCGGGCGCTGTTTGTCAGCCATCACGGGGGAGCCGGCCTTTACCGCGTCGCCTTCCTTGACCAGCAGCCTGGGAACCAGGCCGTGGAAATCGGTAGGTTTGACGGCAACAATGTCCGGGCTCACGGTTTTGATGACCTCGGGCTTGGCGGCTCCCTTAATGGGAACGTCCAGACCCTTTTTCAAAGCGAGATTGTTTGACATTATTGATACAGTTTTGTGTATTTGCATTAAATACTGTGCGAAGTTACAAAAAATTTAGTAATTTCGCCCTATAAAATAGGGCCGATATGAGCGAAGTATTGAAGGATTTGAATCCGGAGCAGAAGAAGGCCGTTGAGTGTATTGACGGGCCGATGTTGATTGTGGCGGGAGCAGGGTCGGGGAAAACCCGCGTATTGACTTCCAGAATAGCATATTTGATAGAAAACGGGATTCCAGCCGAACGGATTCTCGCGCTCACTTTTACCAAAAAGGCGGCGGGGGAGATGAAGGAACGTATCGCCCTTATGGTAGGGGAAAGGCAGGCCCGTAGAATCTGGATGGGCACCTTCCACTCCATCTTCATCCGTTTCCTGCGGGAGTACGCTTCCCTTATCGGCTTTCCGCCCACCTTCACCATTTACGACACCACGGATTCCGTGAGCGCCGTCAAGACCTGCGTCAAGCAGCTGGAACTGGACGATAAGATTTACAAGCCCAAGGAGGTGCTCTCGCGCATCTCCAAGGCCAAGAACGATTTGGTCACGCCCACGCCCTACATGAACGGAGAGGGTGGTTTCCGGGAGGACGACAATCGACACAAAAAGCCGGAAATTTACCGCATCTACGCCCGCTACTGCGAGTTGTGCCGCCAGTCCGGCGTCATGGATTTCGACGATATCCTCCTGTACCTGAACATCCTGTTCAAACGCAGCCCGGAGGCCCTGGAGGCCATTGCCAACCGCTTCAGCCACATTCTGGTGGACGAGTATCAGGATACCAACCTGGCCCAGTACTTCATTCTCAAGAAGCTGGCGGCCGGTCATAAGAACATTTGCGTGGTGGGGGACGATTCCCAGTCCATCTACGGGTTCCGCGGCGCCCAAATCCGGAACATCCTCAAATTCCGCGAGGACTTTCCGGGGGCCAAGGTGTTCCGCCTGGAGCGGAATTACCGTTCCACCCAAACCATCGTAAACGCCGCCAATTCCCTCATCGCCCACAACGAGGGCCGCATCCCCAAGGAGTGCGTCTCCATGGGCGAAAAAGGGGAGCCCATCCATCTGGTGCGCTCGTTTACGGAGCAGGAGGAGGCTATGCAAATCGCCTCGTCCATCCTCACCCGCATGCGGATGGAACATGCGGAATATTCGGACTTCGCCATCCTTTACCGGACCAATTCGCAGTCCCGTGCGCTGGAAGAGCAGCTGCGTCGCCGCAACATCCCGTACATGATTTATTCGGGCAATTCCTTCTTCGAACGGGCGGAGGTCAAGGACTTAATGGCTTACTTTAAGTTAGCGGTGAATCTTAATGACGATGAATCATTTAAGCGCATCGTCAATAAACCTACGAGAGGCATCGGCGATACGTCGATGAACGCCCTTATGGCCGCCGCGCAGGCTGCCAGGACCTCCCTTTTCCAGGCGGCCTCGCTGCCCAATTTGGATACCTTCGGACTCAAAGGCGCCGCTGTCAGCAAAATCCAGGCGTTCTGCACGATGATGGCCAAAGCTGCGGCGGAGGCTGCGCAGGGGGACGCCTATGACGTGGCCATGTCCCTGGCTTCGGAAAGCGGAATTTACTTGTTTTACAAGGCCGATACTTCCGTGGAGGGACAGTCCCGCTTCGCCAACGTGGAAGAACTGCTCAACAGCGTCAAGGGCTATGTAGAGGACCAGCATGGCGATTACCGGAATTCGCTGGTGGAAGATGGCGTCGTTCAAGATGCCTCCCTGGTGCCGGATTCGGAACTGCCTCGCGTGACCATGGCCGATTATCTGGAGAATGTATCGCTCCTTTCCAATGTCGATGTGGCGGAGGACGAGACCAACAACAAAGTGGCGCTCATGACGGTGCACACTGCCAAGGGCCTGGAGTTCCCGTTTGTGTTTGTCGCCGGCATGGAGGAGAATCTGTTCCCGTCCGGTGGCTGGATGATCACTCCCTCGGACTTGGAGGAGGAGCGCCGGCTGTTCTATGTGGCGCTCACGCGGGCTAAGCAGGCTGTGTCTGTTTCCTTTGCCCAAACGCGCATGCGCAACGGAAAGCATGAATCCAATGCCCCCAGCCGCTTCCTCAAGGAGTTGGCGCCGCAGTATGTGGACAATCCGCTCCGCCGGGAGGAGATGGTGGCTGGCTCGTCGATGGAGGAGGAGCGTCCCCGCTTTGGTGGCGGTGGCAGTTCGGAAGGCGGTTTCCGCTGGTCTGCCGGTGCCGGCCGCAACAGATGGCCGGTCAAGCCGGCCATGACGGGTAGCACTTCCCGCAGCGTCATGCCCGGCTCCTCCCGTTCCGTCATGCCCGGCCCCGACCGGGCATCTCGTCCCGTCGCGTCCAGTCCCTCCCGCCAACCTGAGCCGGAGCGCCCGCCGCTCATCGACCCGGATTTTGTCCCGGAACCCATGTCTTCCTTCAAGGTGGGAGACCAGATTGAACACAACCGTTTCGGGGCAGGAAAAGTCCTTGAAATCAGCGGACAAGTTCCAGATTTGAAAGCAAAAATCCTATTTGAAAAGTACGGTGAAAAACTTCTTTTGCTAAAATTTGCAAAAATAAGGCACAAAAACTTGTGATAATCATTTCTTATTCTTATTTTTGTACCGAAGTTTTTCATAGTTTAAGTTTAGGTTAAGTAACCGGCCCTTCGCAGTGAGTGCGAGGGGCCGGTGAATTTTTTAGGAGGTCTTTTAGTCCGTAAAAGTCCTAACCGCAGTAGAAGTACTGTTCAACGAGTCTCCTCATAAGTTTGGTATCGTTCCGGGCTTCCCGGTGCAGCTGGGTGTCATTATGAGCCCTTAGGGCCTTCAGGATGCCATCGATCATGCGCGGACGGAAGACATCGGCGGCCTCGTAGGTAGCACGGACCTTTTCCAGGCAGTTTGCACTTTCCGTGCAGCAGGTCGGCAGCTGTTCAAGGGTGGCCAGACGGGCTGCATTCTCGCTCTTGTGGATGTCCATGTCCACGTAGGTATCGGCCGCAATCTTGAGTGCTTTTTCGCGCGGCATCTCCAGACCGATGCGGGTGGCGACGCACAAACCGGCCATGAGCTGGTAAATATCGGCACTGCAATCCGGGCTGCGCATCTCGAAGGTTTGCTTGGCGGTGGTGTCCATTGCGGCGGCCTTTTCGTTAGGATTGGCCTTGGAGCACATGTCCGTTCCGGCGCTCCAGCCCAGCGGGACGCGGACCAGGGCGCTGCGGTTGCAGTCTCCCCAGCAAACATTGGTAGGGGCTTCCTGGTGCGGGACCAGACGGAAGTAGGAGGTAGGATTCTTGTTGCCGAAGGCAGTGATGGACGGTGCCAGGGTCATCAGACCGGCGATGGCGGCGCGTGCCTCTTCCGAGAGCTTGCCGTCTTTGCCGAGGGTGGCGTTTTTGCCGTCCTTCATCAGGCGCATGTGGATGTGCATGCCGGAGCCGGCCTTGCCGGTAGTGATCTTAGGGGCGAAGCTGACATCGAGCCCATAGCGGTAGGCCAGGTTGCGGATCACCCATTTGGCCAGCAGAAGCTGGTCTGCGGCGGTTTCCAGCGGGCAGGGGAGGAACTCTATCTCGTTTTGCTCGTACACCTTGCCGTCCAGGGTGAAGTTGCCCACTTCGCTGTGGCCGTATTTGATCTGGCCGCCGGTTTTGGCCACGTGGTCCATACATTCGCGGCGGAAATCGTTCAGTTTGGCGAAAGGTTCGCTCTCGTGATAGCCCTTCTGGTCCGTGGCGGGGAACAGTTTATCTTCGTCACAAATGACGTAGTATTCCAGTTCTCCCATGGCCTCGAACTGCATGCCGGTAGATTTTTCGAAGGCTGCTTCCGCGCGCATGAGCGTGGCGTGCGGGGCGCAGTCGAATGGGTCGCCGTTCTTGTCGAAGAAACCGCAGAGGAAGCACAGGGTGGGAATCTGGTTGAACGGATCCACAAAGGCAGTCCGGTAGCGGGGGATGACGTAAAGGTCGCTGTTGCCGGCCTCGATGAAGGAAGGGAAGAGGCTGGAACCGTCTACGCGTTCACCTTCCGTGAGGATGGTTTCGGCATAGGCCAGGCTGTTTATGGTGAAATTGAGCGTTTTTACACGGCCGTCCTCTGCGGGATACATGAAGTCGATCATGCGGATGTTCTTCTCGCAGATGAAGTGCAGCATGTCTTCGCGGGTGAAGTCCTGGGGCATTTTTTCCAGGAAAGACACCACTTCGTTGGGGTTGAGTTCAATGAGTTTGTTCATGTCTATGTGGTTAGGACTACAAATATACCCATTCTTCCCCGATTAGGCAAGCCCCCGCGTCAATCCTCCTTTATCTCCACTTGCAGAATGTTGTAACTGCTAAACTCCCGGTGATAAACGTTGGATGCTATCCTTTTGACGAGGTTGCGGAAATCGTCATCGGAGACCCCCAGGCCCTCGGTAAGCGTCTTGGCTATGCCCAATTGTATGGTGCTGAAGGTGTCGTCACAAAGGAGGATTTTGGCAATATTGTCGATGAATTCCTGCCTGAGGGCCGGATTCGAGGGCTGATAGGCATTGATGGTGGGACTGTTGATGGCCTGTTTGAACCGCTCCAGTTCAAGTTCTTCCCGCATGGCTATATCGACGATGAATTGGGACCTTGCCTCCGATTCATTCTTTGCGAAGGAAGCAGCGGCCGATATCATTGCCAGATTTTGGATGTGGCAGTAGTAATCCTGCTGCCTTCTGGTGGGGTTGATGGTATTTCTGCTGGCGGTATTGCTGCTTCCGGATTGGTAGGTAGGACTAAAGGTGGGTTCCGGAACCGGGTGCGTGGCCTTGCTGAAGGCGCTCATGGCAATCAGTAACCAGATGATGCCCAGAACCACGAACAGCATGGCCGTCCCGATGGCGTAAGACGCGATGCCGAAATAAATCCAGTACAGGACCAGCCACAGCGGAATCATCAGCAGCGCGCCCCAGGGGGTGTCAAGTTTCTTGGCCGCCCAGGTTGCCAGAGGCCAGGTGAGGAAGAAGGGGAGGTTGGCCATGACGATGAGCCAGAGAATCAAAAGGACTACCTGCCACTTCTGGGCCTTTGCTGTATTCACAGTCTCCTTGGTCCTGGTGAAGATTTCCGCATCGATCAGGGTGAAGGCTAGGGGAGAGAAGTTGGCAATGCTGGCATCCTTGGTTGCATGAGGCTCTCCCAGGGTAATGGTGGTGGCGACGCTGTCTTGATACGTCACGTCCATTTCCCGCACAACCGTCTTTTCCCCGCGGGTGAAGATCTTTACATCCTCATAATGGGCAAGAATGTCTTTCTTTCCGCCCTTTTTCTTGACGGTCTTCACGGACGCAGGCGCCAGATACTTCTCCGACACATCGTCCAGTTTAAGGCCGATAATCTTGCTCTCAAGGGTGGCCGAATTGAATGCGCAGTTGTATTTGGTATTCTCCGGCTCCAACTTATCCCTGTAGATATAAATGAAGGCCACGGCACCTACTCCCAGCAGCATGCCCAAGATGGAAAGGATGTAACTTTTGAACATAATCGATGGTGGTATAATTACAAAGTTAACAATTATCCTGAAAAAATCCTCATTCCCGTCTTGCCCACATGGCGCAGGTCCGCTGAAAGTGCCCTGACCGGCGCCACTAGAAAGCATGAGTGGCCGATTCGCGGCGCCGGTCACCTACACAAAAACTGACCTGCGCCAGATACTGGTCTTTATCGACAGGCTTGACCGATAAATTGGTAGTTACGGTTCAACTCGTCCAGTCCTTATGAAATGCCCTTCTTGCACGGCTGCGAATGTAGCTACACCGGCCACAAATGCTATGGGGACAACGGACCAAAACACTGTAGGAACAGAGAGGAAGAGCAATAGACCAGTCAGTTTGTTCGCTATTGTGTGAGGGAAACAGAAGTGTTTGCAGACAATCAGTGCTGAGACTTGATTGACAAGTTTAATCACAATAATTCCCCCGGCCCAGAACCACAACCACGTCGGAATCGGAAGGACGGGCAATAACCGTATCGCGCAACACGCCACGAAGCAGATGTCCGCAATACTGTCCAGCACAGCACCGGTATTGCTTTCGGCATACAGTCTCCGCGCCAAGTATCCATCGACCATATCGCTGACGCCGCACAGGCCATAGATTATCCAGAAAACCGCCTCTGCCGGATTACAGAACAACAGACAGAGGGCCCCAAGGAATCTGAGGGCAGTTATTATGTTGGGAATGTCTTTCATAATCCGGGATCTCCTTCCCATTATTGCAGAACATCCTGGAACTCTTCCTTGCCGGTCATCAGACGTTTGGCGTAGGAGCATACCGGGAGGATTTTCACGCCTTTTGCGCGGGCGGCTTCAATGACCTTCAGAACCAGTTTCCGGGCAATGCCTTTGCCCTCGTAAGCCTCACGGACGCCGGTGTGAGTGATAACCCATTTATCGTCCAAAACGTCGAATTCGCATTCTCCAATCATTTTGCCCCTGTCATAAGCGGCGCTGCGGTCCAATTCTTCTTCAAAGACGATGGAAATGGGATTCAGCAATTCATACAGCCGGGGCTTCCAAAACACCTGAATGTCATCGTTTTCGTAGGTCTTGTACCCTTGGGCTTCGAGTTCTTCTTTCTTTGCCATATCAGTTCCGGTTTAAACACAAAAACCAGCCTTTTTAGGGGCTGGTTTTTTGAGCGAGATACGAGGCTCGAACTCGCGACCTTCGGCTTGGGAAGCCAACGCTCTACCAACTGAGCTAATCTCGCAAAGCGAATGCAAATATACAGAAAAATTCTTAATTTTGTAAAAATTTTAAACGATGTCAATCCAGAAACCATCCATACCTAAAGGCACCCGTGACTTCGGCCAAATCGAGATGGCCCGCCGCAATTATATTTTCGATACCATCCGCAGCGTTTTCCGCGCATACGGCTATCAGCAGATAGAAACGCCGGCCATGGAGAACCTCTCCACCCTGCTGGGCAAATACGGTGAGGAAGGCGACAAACTGCTTTTCCGCATCCAGAACAGCGGCGAAAAGGCGGCGCTGGCTCCGGAAAAAGGCCTCCGCTATGACCTCACAGTTCCTTTTGCCCGCTTTGTCGTGCAGCACCAGAACGAGATTTCCTTCCCGTTCAAGCGCTTCCAGATTCAGCCGGTCTGGCGGGCGGATCGTCCCCAGAAGGGCCGCTACCGCGAGTTTTACCAGTGCGATGTCGATGTCATCGGCACGCGTTCGCAGGTGAATGAGCTGGAACTGGTGCAGATGGTGGACGATGTCTTCGGGAAGCTCGGTGTGCGTGTGGGCATCCACATCAACAACCGCAAGGTACTCACGGGCTTCGCGGAGATTGCCGGCGCTCCCGACAAGGTGGTGGACATCACCGTCGCCATCGACAAGCTGGATAAAATCGGCCTGGAAAAGGTGAAGGAAGAAATGGCGGAAAAGGGCCTTTCCGGCCAGGGCATCGACGTTATCGGACAAATTCTTTCGCTGGAAGGCAGTTTTGCCGATAAACTTGCCGCCATGAGGCAGTTGTTCCAGGGCGGCAGCGCCTCCGGCATCAGCTCGGAGACGGGTCTGAAGGGCCTGGCAGAGGTGGAAGAACTCTTCGGCCTCATCGACGCTGTGGGCATTAAAGCTCCCGTGGAACTGGACCTGTCCCTCGCGCGCGGCCTGAATTACTACACCGGCGCCATCTTCGAGGTAAAGGCGCTGGATTGGGAAATCGGCAGCATTTGCGGTGGGGGTCGATACGACAACCTCACCGGCATCTTCGGCCTTCCGGACCTCTCCGGCGTGGGCATCTCCTTCGGCGCAGACCGCATCTACGATGTCCTCACGGGCCTGGAGCTCTTCCCGGCAGCGTTGACGCAGGCCACTACGCTCCTGTTTGCCGTGATGGGGGCCGATGAATTGAAGTACATTCTGCCCATCGCCAAGGACCTCCGTGCCGCCGGCGTGGCGGTGGAAGTATACCCGGATGCCGTAAAACTCCGCAAGCAGTTTGAGTACGCCGAGCGGAAAGGCATTCCTTTCATCTCCATCAACGGTTCCTCCGAAATGGAAGCCGGCACCGTAAATCTGAAAAACCTGCAAAGCGGTGAGCAGCAAGCATTTAAAGCCACCGCACTTCAGGAAATCCTGCAATTCCTGAAATAAAATTTGGTTTTTCCGGAAAAAGTCCCTACCTTTGCACTCCACATCGCGGAGTAGAGCAGTCGGTAGCTCGTCGGGCTCATAACCCGGAGGTCGTTGGTTCGAGTCCAGCCTCCGCTACTAAGCACTTGAAAGTCAGCCAAATAGGCTGACTTTCTGCGTTAGTAGCGGGGCTGGACGGCGCTCACGTTACCCCATCCCCAAACCCCTTCCCTCGGGGAAGGGGCTCCGCCGCAGAAGCGGCGGTGCGGGCCTGCAGGCCCTGTCGCTTCGCTCCGAAATTGCTTTGTAGCGGGGCTGGACGGCGCTCACGTTACCCCATCCCCAAACCCCTTGATAAGTTGCGCTATCGCACGATGCCACCCTTTGCAACTTATTCCACATTACCCAACCCCTCCCTTGGGGAGGGACTTTGGGGGAAGGGGCTGGCGGCAGAAGCCGCCTTGCGGGCCTGCAGGCCCTGTCGCTCCGCTCCGGAATGCCGTGACCTTGCCGCATTGACAGCCAGAAGGGCCTGAGAGGGCGATTTCTTGTCGACGCGGTAACAGAATCGGCCCTTTTGTCAAAAATCGTTGCCACGTCGATAACCAGAAGTGCGTAGAAGGCCGTTTTTCTGTCGACGCGGATCTAGCAATTGCGGGGATTCGTGACGATGCGTACAATTATGGAGATGAGATAAACGATAAGGCTACAAGCGAATGGGATCAAGCTGCGTTTTACACCAAGCCATATGGCGCCAAGGGTTGCGTCACCCGTAGCTTGCATAAGGTCAGTGTTCCGAATCAGCCCGACAGGTATGCATAATAGCCCAAAACCAAGGGCAAGGAGGCCAATCCCCTTTACCCAGCGACGAACTGAATGATTTGATTGCTTCCTGATGCTGCAGATGATCAGTGAGATGATATAAACGATGATGCTGTAGGCAAATGGAATCAACCAGCGTTTCAAGCCTCCCCAAACGACGTTGGGAGGACTTATGATATCGTCTTCCTGCATGAGATCAGCATGTCTGATTAATCCTATAGCCATCCACAAGAATCCGAGAGCAAGAGTGAAAAGGCCGATTTCTTTTACGCAACCTGGAGCCTTCCAGGCTGCAATAAAAAGAGCAGCCAAAAGAAAGGTTACAACGGACATGGGAACAACACCTCCGAGTTGGAAGAGGTTTGGCATCGTGGCTTGGAAGAGATCGGACTCGAGTAGTAGCATAAGGATTATTCTTCGTAATGACGGGGTAATTCAGGACACTAATATACGAAGAAGGATTTGAAAGCAGTCGATGGGATTAGCAAAAATACTCAGAATAATCGGCAAGCCCATCAATAAATGATTGCATTTGGAGCAGTCCTTCCAGGAACGAAAGGTTCGAGATTCGGAGTGTTTGGTCTACGAAGTAATTGAAAGTCAACCAATTAAGGTTGACTTTCTGCTTTTCTGCGCTTGCCCTTGTTTGGGAAAATCCTCAAAATCTTCTATCTTTAGGCAGATAAATAGAAATTTATAGAGAAGCTAAAATGGTTAACTACGGATTGAAGGATAAAGTTGCCCTGATTACTGGTGCTAATAATCCACAGGGCATTGGAGCAACTACGGCATTAACTTTTGCTCGCGAAGGGGCAAAGGTGGTCTTGGTCTATAAAAGATTGCAAAGGCCATATGACGAGACAAAGACTGAAAGGAACGGCACTGACAAGTATTTCAAGGCAAACGCCGGGGATGCGAGCATTGTTGAGCGTAAGCTCAAGGAGATAAATGCCGACTATCTGATTATCAAAAGCGACATTTCCAATGAGAATGATGTCAAGGATATCTATTCGAGAACACTTGAACAATACGGAAAAGTTGACATTCTTGTCAACAATGCAGCTGATGGCGATATGGATGGATTGGATACCATCGAGAAAATCACTCAGAATGTGATTGACGATACCTTCGCTGTCAATGTTAGGGGAAGCATCCTGATGACACGGGAATTCATTATCCACCGTGGAGATTACGGCAGAATTATCAATATCTCTACAGACGCAGCTCAGGTCTTTGAGGGACAGATTTCTTACGGATCAAGTAAGGCAGCACTGGAAGCACTTACTCGCAGTGTTGCCCTTGAAGTAGCGAAGTATGGTATTACAGTGAACTGTGTTGCCCCTGGGCCTACTCAAACAGGATGGATTGATTCTGAGTTTGAGAAGCATGTTGTTACGATCATTCCGATGGGCAAACTGATTCAACCGGAAGATATTGCCGATACGATTCTGTTTCTGGCGAGCGAACAGGCAGGAATGCTTACGGGACAGGTCATAAAGGTCTCAGGAGGTCATGCCTTATAAATTCACATTCCCAGTTGAAATCCAAATAATAGGCTAATTATTTTTGACTTTTCTATTTAGGACACTCTAAATCAAGCATTTACAAAATGATTGA